>JAFEDD010000002.1:159777-324875 GCA_018241765.1 Pseudomonadota bacterium
CTCGATTCGAACCAAAATCCATCGCACTTTTTTGTGCCAATCTACGCGAAACACTGCACTAGCGGCCGGCTCCGCCGTCGCTTGCGCCGCTCGCTGTTCTCGCCCATGAAAAAGCCCGCCGAAGCGGGCTGAGGCTTGCGGTGCGCGAACGCGCGACCCTGCCCTATTTCTTTTTCGCGTCTTTGGCCGGAGCGGCGGGCGCGGCAGCAGGAGCCTTTTGTTTGGAAGCGGTTACCTCGGCGGCAGCAACAGGCGCACCGGCCTCGGCCGCATCTTCGGCAACCACGGACGCCGTTGCGAACACGGCATCCTTGTTGCGGCCGTGGAACACCAGACTGACGCCTTCGGGCAGTTTGACGCCGCTCGCGTGGATCGATTCGCCGGCCTTCAGATCCTTCAGATCGACCTCGATGAAGCGCGGCAGATCCTTCGGCAGACACGACACCTCGACTTCATTGAGCACGTGGTTGACGATGGCGGCGGACAACTTGACGGCGGGCGAAATTTCCTGATTGATGAAGTGAACCGGAACCTTCATGTTGAGCTTGCGCTTCGCGTCGACTCGCTGGAAATCGATATGCAGAATGAGCTGCTTGAAGGGGTGGTACTGCACATCGCGCAGCAGCACCTGACTGGTCGCGCCACCCAGCGTCATGGCCAGGATCGAACTGTGGAAGTCCTCTTTCTTCAGCGCGTGCCAGAGGGCGTTATGGTCGAGCTCGATCAATTCGGGCTTGGCTTCGCCACCGTAGACGATGCCGGGAACTTTGCCCGTGTTGCGAAGGCGGCGGCTCGCACTACTGCCTTCGATGGTCCGCGCGAACGCGGTGAATTCGGTTGCCATGGTTGTGACTCCAGGTTGGGGTTCAGTTTGGCCGTGACCCCGCGACCAGGGTGACGGTAAACGCGACGCCGCAGTTTGCAGCGCCGCAAAATGCTATTCGGTGAACAGAGAGGAGACGCTGTCCTCATTGCTGATGCGTTGCATCGTCTCGGCAAGCAATTGCGCGCACGAGATCTGGCGAATCTTGCCGCCGTCGCCGACCAAGGCTTCGGCCGCTTTCGAGAGCGGGATGGTGTCGGTGACGACGAGCGCATCGAGCGACGGCCCCGCGATGCGATTGAGCGCCTCGCCGGACAGCACTGCATGCGTGCAGTAGGCCACCACCTTGACGGCGCCGTTGTCCTTCAGCGCCTGCGCGGCCTTGCACAGCGTATTGGCAGTGTCGACGATGTCGTCCATGATCAGGCAGGTGCGCCCACGTACGTCGCCGATGATGTTCATCACCTCCGCGACGTTGGCTTTGGGCCGCCGCTTGTCGATGATCGCCAGATCGGTGTCGAGCCGCTTGGCGACGGCACGCGCGCGCACCACACCGCCAACGTCGGGCGAGACAACCATCAGATTGCTGTACTTCTGCTTCCAGATGTCGGTGAGCAGAATGGGCGTGGCGTAGATGTTGTCGACCGGGATGTTGAAGAAACCCTGAATCTGGTCGGCGTGCAGGTCCATCGTCAGCACGCGGTCCACGCCAACGGCCGTCAGCATGTCGGCCACCACTTTGGCCGAGATGGCGACGCGTGCCGAGCGCGGGCGGCGATCCTGGCGGGCATAGCCGAAGTACGGCATGGCCGCCGTGATGCGACCGGCCGAGGCGCGCTTCAGCGCATCGACCATGATCACCAGTTCCATCAGATTGTCGTTGGTCGGCACGCAGGTCGATTGCAGCACGAAGACGTCGCGGCCGCGCACGTTCTCGAGGATTTCGACATTGACCTCTCCGTCGGAGAAGCGGCTGACCTGCGCCTTGCCCAGGCGCATGCCGAGGTGCTCGACCACCGCATCGGCAAGCCGGGTGTTGGCGTTGCCAGTGAAGACCATCATGTCGTTGAAGCTCATGGCGGATCAGTCTTCGCGCTCGTCGTAGCAGGCGCTGCCGACGACGAGCGGAGCGTCGGCGCGGTGGAAAAAAAAGCGGTCTTGGAGTATGAGGCTCAAGACCGCTCTCGGTGTAGGTGGCAGGGGAGGAAGGACTCGAACCCTCGCATGTCGGAATCAAAATCCGATGCCTTAACCGACTTGGCGACTCCCCTACGCGATCCGGCGTCGGCTCGCCCCGATCACAGTGAGCGGGGCGATCCGTCGCAGGAAGCCCTAAATTGTAGCAGCGTCGCCGAAAGCGCGAAGCGGGTGCCGAGCGAGGCTTCGCACCGCCCATGCTTGCCAGCCGTCATGCCGCAACTGGTCGGCTATGCGCTCCGCTTCGCGTCGATGGTGAGCCCTTGCAAACACCGCAGCGCCGGAGCCTGTCATGCGTGGTGGATCGAGACCACCGCCGCATCCCGCCATGGCGGCGCGCACGGCGGCGATGGCGGGTTCGAGTCGCTCGGCGACCGGCTGCAGGTCATTGCGGCCATGGTCCATGGCCAATGCGCCCGAAGCCGTGCCGGGTGTCGATCGGCTCAGGGCAGGGTCTCGAAATACATCGGCCGTGGCGACGCCGCTGCCGGGAAATGCCAGCACGAAGTGGGTGCTGGGCAACGTCACCGCCTGTAACGCTTCGCCGATGCCACGGACGAAGGAGGCTTCCCCGAACACGAAAAACGGCACGTCGGCCCCCACACGCAAGGCGAGCCGTTGCAGTCGCTCGCGCGGCCAATGCAGGCGCCACAGGCGGTTCAGACCGAGCAACGTGGTTGCGGCGTCGGAACTGCCGCCACCGAGCCCGCTGCCAACGGGGATGCGTTTGTGCAACCGGATTTCGACTCCGTTGCCCGTGCCGCTGGCTCGCTGAAGTTCGCGAGCGGCGCGGCAGCACAGCTCGGTCGTCGGGTCGAGGTCGGCAGGGGGATCGAGGAGGCGAATGAGGCCATCGTCGCGACGCGTGAGTTCGACGCGATCGGCGAGGTCGATCGGCACGAACACGCTTTCGAGTTCGTGATAACCGTCCGCGCGCCGTCCCGTGACGTGCAAAAAAAGATTCAGCTTTGCCGGGGCCGGTAGCGACATCGTTGAAGCGTCGGCGAACGTCATGGAGCGCTCCAGTCGTCGATGAGCCAACGGATCTCGACCGTCGCCGAGGCAACGAGGCTCCAGCGCATGCGCTGTGGCACCCCGTCGCTCACACGGCGCTCACCGATGTCGACCAACCACCCCGATTGCACGAAGCGCCGCGGCCAACCGTTGCCATCAAACTCGATGTCGCGTGCTTCGTCGCCCGATGCCGGCAGCCCCTGCAACCATGCGGAGAGCACGGCATCGGGCAGCGGCAGCGCGAAGAGGTCGCGCAGCAAATCGCTGACCGTTGCCGCGTGCCGCTGCGCACCCTGGGCGTCAGTCAGCGTGACGCCGGTCGCATTCGCGATCACTTCGGCGACGGCGCTGCCGAACGGCGTGAACAGGCTCAGCGTGCGCTGCTCGCGGGTCTCGGCGTAGCGAAACTGACCGCTGGCGCGTTCGCGCTCGTTCTCGCCCTGAGCGCTGAAGCGCCCCCCCATCGTGAACGCAGCGCGCGGCGAGTGGCGTGCGGCGCTGGTGGCGACCGAGGGGGCGGAATTCCCGTCACGCGACGACGGTGTGGCGCATCCGCTCAGCGTGCCGATTGCCACGAACAGCCACGCCACGCGCGATGGCGAAACGGAGCGTGGAAACACCTACGGCGACTCCAACCGCGTCATCGTTTTCTTCAGGATGTCGCTGTCGGGCTGCGCCTTCAGTTGCGTCTGCCAGATGCTTCGCGCCTCATCCTTGCGCTCCAGTTTCCAGAGCACCTCGCCGAGATGCGCCGCGATTTCGCCATCCTGGAATTTGTCAAAGGCGCGGCGCAAGTAGCCTTCGGCGTCACCGAGCCGCCCTTGTCGATAGGCGATCCAGCCCATGCTGTCCAGAATGGCGGGGTCGTCGGGCGAAAGCGAATGCGCCTTCTCGATCAGCGTGCGCGCCTCATCCAGTCGCTGGTTTCGATCGGCGAGGCTGTAGCCGAGCGCGTTGTAGGCGTGGGCGCGATCGGGTTGCAATTCGATGACTCGGCGCAGACGCAGTTCGGCCTCGTCCATGCGATTGACGCGCTCGGCGAGCATCGCGCTCTCGTACAGCAGGTCGGCGTTATCGCGGTCCTGCGCGAGCGCCGTGTCGAGCGCGGCAAATGCCTTGTTGTCGTCGCCGGACTCGCGCCAGATCAGACTCTCGGTTTGCGCAAGCGTCGCGCGCTCCGCGTTGCTGCCTGGCTTCAGGCCGTGCAGCAGGGACATGGCTTGAAGCAGCCGCTTGTCCTGGGCCAGCGCATAGGCGGTGCGCAGTTGCGATTCCCAGAAACGCTCGCCGGGCGTCACGGCGCCGTAGCGTTCGGCTGCGACGGCCCAGCGCTTCTCGTTCTCGGCGATACGGCCGAGGTAGTAGCGCACCGCGCTGGGGTCACCGCGCTCGGACGCGAGAGCGGCGCTGAATTCACGTTCGGCCGTCGTCCAGTCCTTTGCCTGGAATGCCGCGAGCGCGGCGGCGAGGTTCATCTCGTCGGCGTCGTCCTTGCCTTCATTGCCGAGCGCCAGGAAGCGCGCGCGGGCATCGTCGTATCGCTCGAGATCAAACGCGGTGCGCGCCGCGAGCACGCGAAGCTCCCGACTTTCGGGCGCTGCCGCGCTCGCCGTGGTGAGCACGGCCAGAGCCTGGGCGCGATCGGCTGCCGCATGCTCCTTGCCGTTGGCCGCGCGCGCGAGCAACAAACGAGACTGCACGGCGACCGCCTGCGGCCAGTTCGGGCGCAGCGCAAGTGCGCGTTCGATGGCAAGCATGGCCTCGCTGACCCGGGCATTGCTGGTTCCGGTGCTTGCGACCGCGAGCGCATAGAACGATTCGGGGAGTTTTGGCAGGCGCTCGCTGAACACGGCGGCGAGGCGCACCGCGACGTCGCGGTCGCCATACTGCGCAAGCTGCCGCGCGGCGTCGAGAACGGCATCCGGGCGCTGCGCCTCCGGCAATGCGGTGATGCCCACGACGTACTCGCGTGCCGAAGGTTCGTCCTTCGCGGCGAGCGCGAGCGCGAGCGCGATCTGCAGCGGCCGCGTTGCGTCGGGCGCCATGCGCATCCAGCGCCGCGCGATCTGGCGTGCGTCGTCGAGGCGGCGCGCCCGAACCAGAAGTTCCACGGCGCGTTCGGCAACCCCGGTATCGCTGCCGCGTTTGGCGATCTCGAAGTAGGTGTCCGCCGCCGCCGCGAGATCGCCCTGCCGCAGCGCGAACTCGGCAGCGAGCACGCCGGTCACGGCGGAGCGTTCGCTCAGCGCGGGTGCGCTTGGAGCGAGGTCGCGCTGCGCGTAGGCGGGCAGCGCAAGCGGGGCGGCGAGTGCGGCCAGCACCAGCGATACGCCAGTGGCGAGTGGGCGTCGTTTCATGGCGTCGAGCATACACCGCGCGCCGCGGCGAGCCGCGCCCCTACACTGTCGGCATGCCGGAGCTCCCTGAGGTAGAAGTCGTTCGTCGAGGTCTTGCTGCGACGCTGGTCGGCCGACGCGTCGATGCGGTCGTCGTGCGTGAGCGCCGACTGCGCTGGCCGCTTGCGGCCGATTTCGCGACGCGCCTCGAAGGGCTGCGGATCAAGGCCGTCGAGCGACGCAGCAAGTATCTGTTGCTGCGCATGGACGGTGAGGGGGGGCTGACGCTGCTCGTGCATCTGGGCATGACCGGCAGCCTCGTCGTGCATCCCTCGCCTGCACCCGCGCAGCGCAAACACGATCACGTCGATCTGCTGCTCGACGGCGAAGACGGCTCGCGCGTGCTGCGCTACCACGATCCGCGACGTTTCGGTTCGATGCATCTCTTCTCCGGAGAGGATCATCGGCAGCCGCTGCTGAGCGCGCTCGGGCCCGAGCCGCTCACCGACGTCCTGACCGGAGACTGGCTGTTCGAGCGGACACGACGGCGAACGGGGTCGGTCAAGCAGGCGCTGATGGACAACGCCCTGGTGGTCGGCATTGGCAACATCTACGCCAACGAGGCGCTGTTTCGCGCGGGCATTCATCCCGATCGCGCGGCCAACCGCATCTCGCGCGTTCGCTACGGGCGTCTCGTGAAGGAAGTCAGGGCCGTGTTGACCGAGGCGATCGCCGCCGGCGGTTCGACGCTGCGCGATTTCGTCGACGCCCGCGGCCACGTCGGCTATTTTCAGCTCGACTACTTCGTCTACGGACGCGCCGGCGAGGCATGCCGGCGATGTGGTGGCGTGCTCAAACTCACGCGCCACGGCGGGCGCGCGACGGTGTATTGCTCGCATTGCCAGCGATAGACCGACCGCAGGCGACGGGCTCGACGTCGTTCTCGTGCGCTGGTTCGTCGCAGGACGTCGTGGACGGCAACGAAGCGCGGCCGAGCCCGCGCCTGCATGCGGTGTTGCAGGTGACGGCCTGACGTCGCTTCGGTGCGCGCAGGAGCGCAGTCGCGCCCGCCTGCGGTGGCGTCAGCGCGATGCGAGGGCCTCCCACTGCTCCATGGCGGCGAGGATGAGGCCGTCGAGTTCGCCGACGCGTTTGGCGGCTTCGGTGCCGCGCCTGGGGTCGCTTTGAAAGATGGTGCCGTCGGCGAGCAGGGCGTTCAAGTCACGCTGTTCGGCTTCCAGCGCCTCGATGCGGCCGGGTAGTGCGTCGAGTTCGCGTTGTTCCTTGTACGTGAGCTTGATCCGTGTCTTGGTGGGTTCCGTGCTGGCGTTGCCTGCGGCAGCGGCGGGCGCCGCGCGCGCAGCGACTGGCGACGGCTGCGGCGCGAGGAGGCTTGCCATCACGCGCGCCTGCGCCTGCCAGTCGGTGATGCCGCCCTCGAATTCACGCCACAGGCCGCCGCCTTCGGCGACCAGGCAACTGGTGACGACGTTGTCGAGAAAGCGTCGATCGTGGCTGACGATGAACACGGTGCCTTCGTAGTTGGCGAGCTTGTCCTCGAGCAGCTCCAGCGTGTCGATGTCGAGGTCGTTGGTCGGCTCGTCGAGCACCAGCACATTGGCCTCCTTGGCGAAGTGGCGGGCGAGCAGCAGGCGGTTGCGTTCGCCACCCGAGAGCATCTTCACCGGCGCGTTGGCGCGCTCCGGCGGGAACAGGAAGTCCTGCAGATAGGTCATCACGTGGGTGCGCTTGCCGCCTACCTCGATCCAGTCGCTGCCCGGCGAGATGAATTCGCCGAGCGTGGCGTTCTCGTCGAGCGCGTCGCGCATCTGGTCGAAATACGCGATTTGCAGGTTCATGCCGGTGCGGATCCTGCCGCTGTCGGGCGCCAGCTCGCCGAGGATCAGCTTCAGCAGCGTCGTCTTGCCGATGCCGTTGGGCCCCACCAGCCCCACCTTGTCGCCGCGCAGGATGGTGATGCTGAGGTTCTTCACGATCACCTTGTCGCCAAAGCCTTTGCTGACGTCGGTCAGCTCGGCGATCACTTTGCCCGATGGTGCGCCGCTGGTGATCTCCAGCTTGACGCGGCCAAGGGTTTCGCGGCGCGCTGCGCGGGTCAGGCGTAGCGCCTCCAGCCGGCGCACGCGTCCCTCGTTGCGGGTGCGCCGCGCCTCGACACCCTTGCGGATCCACACTTCTTCCTGCGCCAGCAGCTTGTCGAATTTGGCGTTGACCGTGGCCTCGAACTCGAGCTGCGCAGCCTTCTGCGCCTCATACGCCGCATAGTTGCCGGGGAAGGTGGTGAGCGTGCCGCGATCGAGTTCGATGATGCGCGTGACCACGTTGTCGAGAAACGCCCGATCGTGGCTGATGATGACCGCGCTGCCCTTGAAGCCGCGCAGCAGATCTTCGAGCCAGGCGATGCCGGCAAGGTCGAGATGGTTGGTCGGCTCGTCGAGCAGCAGCAGCTCCGGCCGCGCGACCAGCGCCCGGGCAATCGCGACACGCTTGCGGACGCCGCCGGAGAGGGTCGCCACGCGCGCGGCCGGGTCGAGCCCGAGCGCGGTGACGGTGGCCTCGACGTCGGCCTCCCAGGTCCAGCCGCCGATCACATCGAGCTCATGATGCAGATCGGCGGCCGTCCGCGCGTCGCCGCCGGTCGCCGTCAGCGCTTCGAACCGGGCGCGCAGCTCGCGCACGGGCGCGAGCCCTTCGGCGACGGCCGCGAACACGTCGGCCTGCGCCGCGAAGACGGGCTCCTGCGGCACCATGGCAACCCGAACGCCGCTCTGGACGGTGCGGCTGCCGTCGTCGAGTGGCTGCGCGCCCGCGAGCACCTTCAAGAGCGACGTCTTGCCGCTGCCGTTACGTCCGATCAACCCGATGCGTTCGCGCGTCTCGATGGCGAGATCGGCGCCGTCGAGCAGGGGAGCGAGCCCGAAGGCGAGGTGTGCGTCTTGCAGCGTGAGAAGAGCCATCCCCGAAGTGTAGGATAGGGAAATCAGCTTTTTGCACAAATGGCGTCCATAACAGGCTTGCGGCCACAAATCGCATAAAGTCGACTATCGCGATAATGTCGCTGCAAGCCCGTTTTGGATGCGCATTTTCGCAAAAAGTTGTTGGACATTCGGGTTGACGTCGCGAGGTGGTTGAAACGCCTTGGGCTGGCGCTCTGGGCGGGCGCAGCCGCTGCTATCATGCCCCGAGCACCGCACCGTTGCGCTGCGTGTGACGCTCAGGCAGCGCGTGCATCCCACAACAAGGAGGAACCTCGTGGATAGACCCTGGCTGAACAATTACCCGGCCGGCGTGCCCGCCACCATCAAGTACGACCAGTACAGCTCGATCGTGCAATTGCTGGAGGAAAGCTTCCAGAAGTATGCCCATCGCGCGGCGTTCAACAGCATGGGCAAAAACGTCACCTACGGCGAGGTGGACGAGATCTCGCGCGCGCTCGGCGCCTATCTGCAAAGCCTCGGCCTGCAGGCGGGAGACCGCGTGGCCTGCATGATGCCCAACGTGCTGCAATACCCGATCGCCGTCGCCGCGATTTTGCGCGCGGGCTTCGTGCTGGTGAACGTGAATCCGCTCTACACGGCGCGCGAGCTCGAGCACCAGCTGAAAGACTCTGGCGCCAAGGCCATCGTGATCCTCGAGAATTTCGCCACCACGCTGCAGCAGGTGCTCGACAAGACGCCGGTGAAGCACGTGATCCTCGCCACGATGGGCGACCTGCTCGGTTTCGTCAAGGGCGCGCTGGTCAACTACGTCGTGCGCAAGAAGAAAAAGCTCGTCCCCGCTTATTCGCTGCCCACCGCCGTCAGGTTCAACGATGCCGTGGCTCGTGGCAAGCCGCTGGCGCTGTCGCCCTCCAAGGCGCGGTTCGAGGATCCGGCCGTGCTGCAATACACCGGCGGCACCACCGGCGTGTCGAAGGGCGCCACGCTGCTCCATCGCAACATCGTCGCCAACGTGCTGCAATCCGAGGCGTGGATGCAGCCCGCATTGCACAACCCGAAGAAGCCCAAACCGCCCGAGCAACTCACCACCGTCTGCGCGCTGCCGCTCTATCACATCTTCGCTTTCACGGTGTGCTTCCTGCTTGCGGTGCGCACCGGTGGTCTGGTGCTCTTGGTGGTCAACCCGCGCGACATTCCCGGCAC
This sequence comes from Pseudomonadota bacterium, assembly GCA_018241765.1. Classification (GTDB taxonomy): domain Bacteria; phylum Pseudomonadota; class Gammaproteobacteria; order Burkholderiales; family Casimicrobiaceae; genus Casimicrobium. The sequence goes on from JAFEDD010000002.1 coordinate 169,311, forward strand.
CATCAAGGGCCTCAAAGGGTTCAAGATCCACATGTTCCCGGCCGTCAACACTCTCTACAACGCGCTCCTGAACGACCCCTCGTTCAAGGACCTCGACGTGAGCGACATGCGCGTGGCCAACGGCGGCGGCATGGCCGTGCAAAAGGCGGTGGCCGACAAATGGCTTGCCGCCACCGGCTGCCCGATCGTCGAGGGCTACGGCCTCTCCGAGACTTCGCCTTCCGCCACCTGCAATCCGACCGACACCGACGCCTACTCCGGCACCATCGGCCTGCCACTGCCCTCCACCGACATCGCCATCCGCGACGACGATGACCACGACGTCAGACAAGGCGAACCCGGCGAGATCTGCATCCGCGGGCCGCAGGTCATGGCCGGCTACTGGCAGCGCCCCGACGAGACGGCCAAGGTGTTCACGGCGGACGGCTTTTTCAAGAGCGGCGACATCGGCGTGATGGACGAGCGCGGTTACGTGAAGATCGTCGACCGCAAGAAGGACATGGTGCTCGTCTCCGGCTTCAACGTCTACCCGAACGAGGTGGAGGACGTCGTGGCCAGTTGCCCCGGCGTGCTCGAGTGTGCCGTCATCGGCGTGCCCGACGAGAAATCGGGCGAAGCGGTCAAGGTCTTCATCGTCAAGAAAGACCCGAACCTCACCGAGCAGCAGGTGCGCGATTACTGCGAAGCGAACCTTGCCGGCTACAAAAAACCGAAGTACGTCGCTTTCCGCAACGATCTGCCGAAGACACCCGTCGGCAAGATTCTTCGCCGCGAACTGCGCGATCTCGATCGCAAGGCAGCGGCCTGATCGCCACGCCGCCGTGGCGTGCCGTCAGAGCGGCAGCGCCACGGTGCGCTTGACTTCCTTCAGCGAAAAGCTGGTCGAGATTTCGCGCACGCCAGGCAGGCTGCGAATGCTCGTGCGCACGAATTCGGCGAATGACTCGAGATCGGGAGCGAGCACCTCGAGCTGATAGTCGTAGCGCCCCGAAAGGTTGTGGCACGAGAGCACCTGCGGCAACGCCACGACCTCGCGCTCGAACGCCGTGGTGACGGCTGCCGTGTGGTTGTGCATGCTCAGCTGCACGAAGCCCAATACGCCCAGGCCGACACGGCGGCGGTCGAGGTGTGCGTGATAGCCGCTGATGACGCCCTGCTCCTCGAGCTGCCGCACGCGACGCCAGCACGGTGAGGGCGACAGCGACACGCGCTCGGCCAACTCACCCACGGTCGCACGGCCATCCTGCTGCAACGCGGTCAGCAGCGCGCGGTCGACGTGATCGAGTGGCGCAGCGCCAGTAGACATGATTTTTCTCGAAGCTGGGATAGCGCGGAAATTATTGCCCAATTCGATGGGATTTGTTGCGTAAATGGCGAAATTTTCCCCGTACTGTCGGCAAACAATATCCGCTCGGAAGCATCACCCAGGAGGAACGGAACATGGACCACGCCAACAAGCACGGTGGCGGCTTCGCCACGCGCGCCATTCATTTCGGTTACGACCCTGCCGCCAATCAGGGCGCGTTGGTCCCGCCGATCTACACCTCGGCGACCTACGCCTTTCCGGATACCGGCTACGGCGGGCGTTGCTTCACGGGCGACGAGCAGGGCTACATCTACACGCGACTCAGCAACCCGACGCTTAGCCTGCTCGAAGGCCGCCTCGCGAGCCTCGAACAGGGCGCGGCGGCCATCGTGTTTGGCTCAGGCATGGGCGCCATCACGGCAACGCTGTGGTCGATGCTGGCCCCCGGTGACGAAGTGCTCGCCGATCTCACGCTCTACGGCTGCACCTTCTCGTTCATGCATCACGGCCTGGCGCAGTTCGGCGTCGTGATTCGCCATGTCGACATGTCGAAACCGGAGAACGTCGCCGCCGCGATCAGCGCCAAGACGCGCGTCGTCTATCTGGAGACGCCGGCCAATCCGAACATGCGGCTCTCCGACATTGCCGCCATCGCGACCATTGCGCACCAGCACGGCGCCCGTGTCGTCGTCGACAACACCTATTGCTCGCCCTACCTGCAGCAGCCGCTGACGCTTGGTGCCGACGTCAGTGTGCACTCGATGACCAAATACCTGAGCGGACACGGCGACGTGATGGCGGGTTCGGCCATCTTCGCCGACCCCGAACTCGCGCAGCGGGTGCGCGTGTATGGCCTGAAAGACATGACCGGTGCCGTGATGTCGCCGCAGGACGCGTTCCTCGTGCTGCGCGGTCTGAAAACGCTGGCGCTGCGCATGGATCGCCACTGCCAGAACGCACAGCAGGTCGCCGAGCGCATTGCCGCGCACCCGGCCACGGCCGTCGTCCACTATCCGGGGCTCGCGAGTTTTCCGCAGCGCGAACTGGCGCGTCGGCAGATGCGGCAGATGGGCGGCATGATCGCGCTCGAACTGCGCGGCGGGCTCGAAGCCGGCATTCGCTTCATGGATGCACTGAAACTCGTCACCCGTGCCGTGAGTCTCGGCGACGCGGAAACGCTCGCGCAGCATCCGGCCAGCATGACCCACTCCACCTACACACCCGAAGAGCGTGCCGCGCACGGCATCTCCGAAGGGCTCGTGCGCATCTCGGTCGGCCTCGAAGACATCGACGATCTGCTCGCCGACATCGGTCAGGCGCTGGATTGCGCGCTCGACGCCACGCGTCGTGCGGCCTGACTCACGTCGTGACGAACGGGCGTGCGCGGCGCCGTAACGAAGCTCGCACGCCGTGGCCTTTTCGATGGTCGGACGCGGGGCTGACCGTGATCGGTGCCGTAGTGCCATGCTGTAGCGGAGAGGGAACATGAACGGGGCAGAAGTACCGAAGTCGCTGGCATGGAAAGACGACGCGCGCGTCGATGTCGATCCCATCGAAACGGGCGAGTGGCGCGACGCCTATCGCTCGCTGATCGCAAGCGCCGGCCCCGAGCGGGCGCGATTCATTCTCGATGAACTCGCCCGCATGGCGCGTGCGGCGCGCATCGGCTGGAGCCCCGAGCTCAATACGCCCTACGTCAACACGATCGGCGTGGAGGCTCAGGGCGTGTTCCCCGGGGATCTCGCCATCGAGGAGCGGCTCGCGTCGCTGATGCGATGGAATGCGCTGGCGATGGTCGTGCGGGCCAATCAGGCCTATGGCGAGCTTGGCGGGCACATCGCGAGTTACGCCAGCGCTGCCGATCTGTTCGAGGTCGGTTTCAATCATTTCTTCCGCGCCCGTGAGGGGCTTGCCCACGGGCAGCATCGCGGCGACCTCGTGTTCTTCCAGCCACACAGCGCGCCGGGCGTCTATGCCCGCGCCTTTCTCGAGGGCCGGCTCAGCGAAGCCGATCTCTTGCACTATCGGCAGGAGATCGCGGCTCCTGCCGCCGGCGCACGCGGCCTCTCCAGCTACCCGCATCCGTGGCTGATGCCCGATTTCTGGCAGTTTCCGACGGGCTCCATGGGCATCGGCCCCATCAGCAGCATCTATCACGCCCGCTTCATGCATTACCTGACCGATCGCGGTCTGCTCGACTGCACCGGCCGCAAGGTGTGGGGCGTGTTTGGTGACGGCGAGATGGACGAACCCGAGAGCACCAGCGCGCTCACTCTGGCGGCCAGCGAGCGGCTCGACAATCTGGTCTGGGTCGTCAACTGCAACCTCCAGCGGCTGGACGGACCAGTGCGCGGCAACGGCCGCATCGTCGACGAGCTCGAACGGCTCTTCATCGGCTCGGGTTGGAACGTCATCAAGCTGCTCTGGGGCAGTGACTGGGATGGCCTCTTCGCTCGCGACGTGAGTGGAGCGCTGGCGCGCGCGCTCGGCAACACCGTGGATGGGCAAATGCAGACGTTCGCCGCGAAGGACGGCCGCTTCAACCGCGACAATTTCTTCGGGCAGAACGCAGAGCTTGCCGCACTGGCCCAAGGCATGACCGATGAGCAGATCGACCGCCTGAAGCGCGGCGGTCACGATCTCGTGAAAATCCACGCCGCCTATCGCGCGGCAGCGGCTCACCGTGGCCAACCGACGGTCATTCTTGCCCATACGAAAAAGGGCTACGGCATGGGCACCGCCGGACAGGGTCGCATGACGACGCACAGTCAGAAGAAGCTCGACGACGCCGATTTGATCGCGTTCCGCAATCGCTTCAACCTGCCCTTGAGCGACGACGACGCCCGTGCGCTGAAGCTCTACCGCCCGCTCGCCGACAGCCCTGAAATGCGCTACCTGCACGAGCGCCGTCAGCATCTCGGCGGCTATCTGCCGAAGCGCGAGAACGCGTGTGCGCCGCTTTCGATCCCTCCGCTCGCGAACTACGCGCAGTTCGCACTGAGCGCCGACGGCAAGGCGATGAGTACGACGATGGCGTTCGTCCGCATGCTCGGCGGCCTGCTGCGGGACGGGACGATCGGGCCGCGCATCGTGCCGATCGTTGCCGACGAGGCGCGCACGTTTGGCATGGCGAACCTGTTCAAGCAGGTCGGCATCTACAGCAGCGTCGGGCAGCGCTATGCACCGGAGGACATTGGTTCCGTGCTCTCCTATCGCGAGGCGCGCGATGGCCAGATCCTCGAAGAGGGCATCAGTGAAGCCGGCGCGTTGGCCAGCTGGACGGCGGCTGCCACCAGCTACAGCGTTCATGGCCTGGCGATGCTGCCGTTCTACATCTACTACTCGATGTTCGGCTTCCAGCGCGTGGGGGATGCGATCTGGGCCGCAGCGGATCAGCGTGCGCGCGGTTTCCTGCTCGGCGCCACGGCCGGGCGCACGACGCTTGCCGGTGAAGGATTGCAGCATCAGGATGGCACGAGCCACCTGGTGGCGGCGACGATCCCGAACTGCAAGGCGTGGGACCCGGCGTTTGCCGGCGAACTCGCCGTGATCCTCGATGCCGGCATGCGTGCCATGCTCACCGAACAGCGGGATATCTTCTACTACGTCACGCTCGGCAACGAGAACTATGCGCAGGCCGACCTGCCGGAAGCGGCGCACGCCGGCGTGCTGCGTGGTGCATACCGTTTTGCGACGCATGCACCACCGGCGTCGCGTGGCGACGTGACGCTGCTCGGTTCCGGCGCGATTCTCACGGAAGTGATGCAGGCGGCCGAGCAGCTGGCGGCCGATGGCGTGAGGGCAACGGTGATCAGCGTGACGAGCTGGAGCGAACTCATGCGCGACGGGCGTGCCAGCGAACGCGCCGATGGCGGCAGCGCGTGGATCACGCAGCTCCTCACGGACACGAGCGGCCCCGTGATTGCCGCGAGCGACTATGTGTGCGCGGTGCCGGAAGCGATTCGGGCGTTCATCCCCCCCGAGCGACGCTACGTGACGCTCGGGACCGATGGCTTCGGTTGCAGCGACACGCGTGCCGCGCTGCGTCGGCATTTCGGTGTCGATGCGCGACACATCGCCGACACCGCGCGTGATCTGATGGCGGCGTGACGCTCAGAACACGAGCGTCGTCCACTGCGCGTCGAGCGCGCGCGCCATGAACTGCACGGCGCCGCCAAAGCGTGAACATTCGGGGATCAGCGGCGAGTCCGCCATGCCTTGAGCGACCAGCGCATCGCGACAGGCAAAAAACACGGCACCATGTCCGATCGCCTCGCGCATCGAATCCAGAATCGTCTTCGGGTGCGTCGACGCACGCAACGAATCGGCCACGCCCGGTTTCAGCAACTGCACGCTGGCTGCGGTGAAGTAGATTTCGACGGGCGCCTCCATGGCCGCCGCCGCAGCGGCACAGAAGAATGGCGTTGCCAGTCGATGCGGCGCGCTGGGGTCGGCGCTCCAGAGCAGGATGGCGATACCGCGTGACGGCATGTTCATGGCGACTCAGCGGATCGGCCGTTCTGCGGTTGCGGCATAGGCGGCGATCGCGTCGTGTGCAGCGGATGCGGCGACGAGTTGCGTCATGTCCTGCGCTCGCTCGGACGCGCGCCATCGCACGCGGGCGAGCCAGCCGCGTCCGTAGGGGTCCTCGGTGATCAGATCGGGCCGCTGCTGTACCTCTTCGTTGCACTCGAGGAGTTCGCCGCTGACGGCCGACTTGATGGACACGATGGCCTTTGCGACCTCCACGACCCCGATGCCGCGCCCTTGGGCGAGGGTGGCTCCGGCCGGCTTCAGGCGGCACATGTAGAGCTCCCCCGCGAGATGCAGGCCGAGGGCCGTGATCCCCACCACGGCCTCGTCGGGCGCGACGGGCCGCGCCCACACCTGATGTTCGATCAACAGCAGCAGATCGTCGGGGAAGTCGAAACCGTTGGCAATCATCGGGTGCGTGGCGGAAGGGAATGGGAGTCGAACCCACCCGGCAGCGCATGGCGCCGCCCACCGGGTTTGAAGCCCGGCCGATCCACCAGGATCGTTTCCCTTCCAGTTCGGATGTTGGCGAAATGCTGAACAAAACCTGCGTGAACGGCGTATCGACGGCGTCCGGTGGGTCGCCTTTCGTCGAAAAGCCTGCCAACCCATCGGGCGCCATGGCGCGACGTCACGAGACTTGTCCAGCGCCTCTGCTACGGTGACAAGAATAGCGAACATTCGGCGCGCACGCGATGGCTATCGCCGACGCGCCGACAAAGTCCAACGCGATCGAGGTATTCGAGGATCTGAATGGCGCGTTTGCGGCCCAGGTGCGTTGCGTCGCGTAGCTGCGCGGCGGTGATGTTGCCGTCGCGCCGAGCCGCCTCTTCGCGAACGATGGCGGCCAGTCGATGCATCGTGGCGACAGGATAGACCAGGTCGCGCACGACCTGATGAACATCACCGCTTTGCGACAGCCGCGCCACACTCGCGCGCAGAAGGGATTCATTGATCGCGCAATCGGTCGCGAGGTCGCGAATCCAGCTACCCTGGAAGCCCGCTTCCAGAAGCGGCACGGCGAGTTGCTGCGCGATGCGCGTGTCGGCTTCTGACAGGTGCACGGCGTGCGCTGGCGAGTGTACGAACGGCCCGCGCTGCGCGAGCGATCCGGCAGTGATGGCGCGTCCGATCATGGCCTCGAACAGGGGCAGCGGCAGCCGCGGCGCCGCCATGCGCCGCAAACGCCCACGATCAACGCCGATTTCATCCGGGTGCGTTTCATGGTAGCGCGCCACCGCGCCGAGAATCGCGTCGTCGATGACGGTGGCGGCTTCGGCTCCGAGTGCATGGCCACCGTCGCCTTCGGCGACAATCAACGCAGCGCGATCCAGATGCGGTTGCCAATGGCGATGACGTGCTTCAGCCCGGCGGAAGCCCGACATCGCCACGCCGTTCGGGCTGACGGCCAGCAGCGCTCGAAAGCGCGCATCGATATCGGCGGCCTGCAGCGCCTTCAACTCGGCGAGGCGCTGAGCTGTCTTTCGATACCGGGTGGGTGCGGTGGGGTCGATGACGATGCCTCCCGCCACCGTTCGACTCGCGGCGGCGTCCCGCAGTACGACGCGATCGCCGCGCCACAATGCCAAAGGCTGTCGCAGCAGAATCTGAACGAGCCCCGCACCGCCGGGGGTGATGCGGTCGGCGCTGGGGCTGTCGAGCACCGCGATGCTTCCGGTCGTCGCGGCCGTCCCGGCGTGCACATGCACCATCGCACCGGAGCGTAGCGCCGAAGGTTCTTCGGGCCACACCGTGATCGCCGCGTCGACTCGTTGCGTCTGCCACACACCGTCGTCAGCAAGCAGCCACATGCCTCGCTCGAACTTGCCGCGATCGGCGCCGGCCAGAGCGATGGCGCACCGCTGCCCGGCATGGGCTTGCGTCACGGCGCGGTTCTGGGCGTGCAGACTGCGCACGCGGTACGCCCCGCCGGCGCTGCCGCCGGTGACGGTCAACGTGTCGCCGATGCGTACCGTGCCGCTGTGAGCGAGGCCGGTGACGACCGTTCCCACACCATCGAGCGTGAACGCACGGTCGATCGCCAAGCGAAAGACGCGATCATCGGCCACAGCGGTCGGCAACGAGCGAGCCTGGTCGAAGAGCCAATCGCGCAGCGCACCGATACCGCGGCCGTCCGTGGCCGACGTGACCCAAACCGTCGCGCCGGCGAGGGCGGTGTGGGCAACCAGCGCCCTGGCCTCAGCTTGCGCTGCGGCGAGTCGCGTCGCCTCGACGCGATCCGCCTTGGTCAGCACGATGGCACCGCGATCGAGCCCGAGTAGCGATAGCACAGCCAGATGCTCGCGTGTCTGCGGCATCGGCCCATCGTCGGCGGCGATCACGAGGAGCGCAAAGTCGATGCCACTGGCCCCTGCAACCATGGTGTGCACCAATCGCTCGTGACCCGGCACGTCGACGAAGCCGATACGCCGCTCGCCGCCGCCAACCTCGGTGTCCAGATAGGCATAGCCAAGTTCGATGCTGATGCCGCGCGTCTTTTCTTCCGGCAGCCGGTCGGTGTCGACCCCGGTCAGCGCGCGCACCAGCGTGGTCTTGCCGTGATCGATGTGGCCTGCCGTTCCGATGATCATGGCGAGCGCGAACCTTCAGCGTGTGTCAGTTTGCCAGCGCCTGTTGCAGGAGCGGCAACTGGGCGATCATTGCCTGTTCGTCTTCCGCTTCCAGGCAGCGTAGATCAAGCCACAGCGCATCGTCGCCGATACGCCCGATCACCGGGCGAGGAAGCGCGCGCAGAGCGGCATGCAGATGATCGAGCGCAGAGCCTACCCCCTTTCGTGAAGTCACTGTCGGCGAGATGCGCAGCGCGAACGAGGGAAGGCGATCGACCGGCAACGAACCGGAGCCAATCTGGCTCAGTGTCGCCTCGGTGGTCACGCGAAAGCGTGGCGCGAGTGCAGCGGAAACGCGTGGCATCAGCGCTTTCGCTTGCGCTTCGATCGCGGCTGTGGGGCGCGTCAGATGACGCAGGGTGGGCAGCGCGTGGCCAAGTTGCTCCGGTTCGAGATAGAGGCGCAGCGTGGCCTCCAACGCGGCCAGTGGCAACTTGCTCACGCGCAGCGCGCGCTTCAGCGGCGTCTTCCGAATGCGCCCGATGAACTCGCGGCGTCCGACGATCAGACCCGCCTGGGGGCCGCCCAGCAATTTGTCGCCAGAAAAGCTCACCACGTCGCAACCTGCACGCAGCATTTCCTGCGGCATCGGTTCGTGCGGCAGGCCGTAGGCGGCGAGATCGACCAATGCGCCGCTGCCCAAGTCGCTGGCAAGAGGCAGACCGTGCCGGTGTGCGAGCGCGGCGAGCGTGGCTTCGTCGACCGTCGCCGTGAAACCCTGCACGCTGTAGTTGCTTGTGTGCACCTTCATCAGGAGCGCCGTCTGTGCGCCGATGGCGCGCTCATAATCGTGCGGATGGGTGCGATTGGTGGTGCCGACTTCACGCAGTGTCGCACCGGCGCTGGCCATGACATCGGGCATGCGGAACGCGCCGCCGATCTCAACCAATTCGCCGCGCGAGACGATGACCTCGCGGTCACGGGCGAGCGCGGCGATGGTGAGCAACACGGCCGCAGCGTTGTTGTTGACCACGGTCGCTGCCTCGGCGCCGGTGAGGGTACACAGCAATTCTTCGACCAACGAGTCGCGGTCGCCGCGACCGCCATCCGCAAGATCATATTCAAGATTGTTCGGCGCCGCCATGGTCGTGAGCAAATGACCGAGCGCCTCGCTCGCAAGTACCGAGCGGCCCAAATTGGTATGAATGACGGTGCCGGTCAGATTGATGAGTGGCTTCATCCGAGGCGCGAGGCGCTTGGCAACGCGAGCTTCGATGCACGCCCCGATCGTGGGATCAGCCAATGCCGCACGATCGAGTGAGCCGCTGCGCAACTCGCCGCGCCATTGCTCCAACTGCTCGCGCGTCTGCGTCGTGACCAAGGAGCGACCGTGGCGCTCGATCAGGGCGGCGACGGCAGGAAGACGCAGGACGCGATCGACCGATGGCAGGTGTTCGGGGCGTGCAGCGGCATCGCCCGCGGGGGTGGCGACGTCGGCTGCGTCCCGATTCATGCGTTGGCGACCTCGTCAGCGCTCGCCGGCTCGTCCGCGTAGAGCAATTTCAGATTGCGCCCGTGCCGGATGCGTCCACTCTCGAGCACGAGCAGATCGAGGGTGATGCTCGCCAGATCGTCCGCACCCGCTTCGAGCATCGCGTCGCGATCCGTATGCAGAATTTTCAGGTAGTGGTTGCATCGATCGCATGTCTCGGCCTGAATGGGGGCTCGTGCTGCGCGCTCGGCGTCCGCATCGGTGTCGGCGTTCGTGATGGCGTCGAGACTTTGGTAGGACACACCCTCGGTGAGGCCGCAGCAGGTGCAGGTGGCACGCGGACGATGCCACTCACCGTTGCACAGTGAACAATGAAGGTATCGGTGACCACCCGAGGTGCCAACCGACCGGGTGATGCTCGTCGTCGGCCTGGAGCCACAGGCCGGGCATCGCGAGAGATCGGCAGCGGCGGTGGCGCGTAGCGCACCTTCATCTTCGACCGTGGCACGCCACGCGGTCAGTGCGTGTGTCCAGCAAACCTCGAGTGCCGCTGCAACGAACGGCGCTGCTGCCAGATCGCGTGTGCCGAGCCGTTCGCCGAGCAGATCGTCGGCGCGGCGCTCCAGTTCATCGTCGCTTTCATGGCGAAGACTCATCAGCACGCTGCGCGTGGCTTCCTGGGTGGAAGCGGACATTGCATCGGCGATGTGCCGTAACGCATCGCGCCACCAGGAAGCACGCGGTAGCGTCACGGCAGCGAGCGGCGGCGCGGCCGCATCGACGCCATCCAAGGTCTTCGGGATCGTGATCGCGGGTGCTTCGTCGAGCAGTTTTTGCTGAAGTCGCGCCAAATCGGCCATCAGCGTCAGGTATTCCCCCATCGGGTGGCCGTTGCTTAACTGGGTCAGGCGCATTTGCCGCTCCGCAAATACCGTCGACGGCTCCGGCCACCGAAAGAACGGGGCGTCGGCCAGCCCTCCCCGGGCAATCTCTTCTGCCGACTTGATCGGAATGGTGGGTCGGTTACTCATGACTTCCTCCGGGCGATCGGGTCGCCGTGCGCGAGCGGATGATCCCTGCGCAGCCAACGACAAGGTTTGCCGCAAAAAAAAACGCGGGAGAGAGCCTCCCGCGTCGAGTGTAGTCGCAGACGGCGATCACCGTCTGCCATGCCGAGGCGATGCAATCAGCGCTTCATGGCGTCGTCGTACCAGATCCGATGATTGCTACGGGCCCACTCCTCAGTGACCGTGCCACGTGTCATGGCCCGCAGCGTGCCCTTGACCCAGATCGCCGCGTAGATGTGCACGATGACCGAGAGCACCAACACGAAGGCAGCGATCGCGTGCAGCAGAACGGCAACCCGGATGACGGCGATTGGGACGTAGGGCGCGAACCACGGTCGCCAGAACAGGAAGCCCGTGATCAAAAGCACGATCAGGCTGCAGGCGAACAGCCAGAACACGAGTTTCTGTCCGTAGTTGTATTTGCCCACCGCCGGCATGGCGCTCTTGTTGCCTTTCAACAACTGGCCCATTTGCTTTTTCCATTCCTTGTCGGCCGCCGTGAAACGGTTTGCAGCGACGAAACGAAGGAACAGTCCAAGGAACGACAGCACCATCAGCACGCCGAGGAACGGATGCAGAATGCGCGCCCACGAACCGCCTCCCGTCACCGTGCTCAAAAAGAACAACGACGGGTGAAACAGCGCGAACCCGGAACAGCCGGCGAGCACGAAGAGCAGCACGACGAACCAGTGGTTCATGCGCTCGCGGTCGTTGTAGCGTTGCAGCAACTTGCTCATCACGAACCCTCCTTCTCGCGTTTTCCGTCCTCAGGTTGCTCCTCGATCGGACCGACCTTCATGTAGTGGAAGAACCCCACCACGGCAGCGCCGATCATGCCGGCGACCGCGAGTGGTTTGGCCACGCCTTTCCACAGCGAAACCGCCGGACTGATCGAAGGATTGCGCGGCAGCTTTTCCAGCTCCGGTTGATCGGCGTGCTTGAGCACATACATGACGTGCGTGCCGCCGACACCAGCCGGGTTGTAGAGCCCTGCGTTCTGAAAACCGCGCTCTTTCAGTTCGCCGGCGCGCTTGTCGCCGTAGGTCACCATGTCTTCCTTGGTGCCGAAGTTGATCGCTCCGGTGGGGCAGGCTTTCACGCATGCGGGCTCGAGCCCGACGCCAACGCGATCGGAGCAAAGCGTGCACTTGTAGGCCTTGTTGTCCTTCGGGCTGATGCGCGGCACGTCGAACGGGCATCCGGTGATGCAGTAACCGCAACCGATGCAGTTTTCGCTGATGAAATCGACGATCCCGTTGGCGTACTTGACGATCGCGCCCGGTGAGGGGCACGCCTTCAGACAGCCGGGGTCCTCGCAGTGCATGCAGCCGTCCTTGCGAATCAGCCATTCGAGGTTGCCGGCCTTCGGCTCGACCTCGAAGAACTTCATCACCGTCCAGCTGTTCGGCGTGAGGTCCGCCGGGTTGTCGTAGACGCCGACGTTGCTGCCGATTTCGTCGCGCAGATCGTTCCACTCCATGCACGCAACCTGGCAGGCCTTGCAGCCAATGCACTTGGATTCGTCGATGAGCTTTGCGACCGGCGCGACTGCCGAGCGTACCTGTGGCGTCGGTGTGGTGGTGGCGGAGCGCGCCACCACGTCCTGGGTTTGCAGACTGGCCATGGCTCGCTACCTCCTCAGGCTTTCTCGATGTTGACGAGGAACGCCTTGAACTCCGGCGTCTGCGAGTTGGCATCGCCGACGAAAGGCGTCAACGTGTTGGCGATGTAGCCGATCTTCGTCTGTCCCTTGAAGCCCCAGTGGAACGGGATACCCACCAGATGCACCTTCTGCCCGTTGACGTCCCACGGCTTGATGCGCTTGGTGACGACCGCCTTCGCCACGATGTGCCCGCGGTTGCTGCTCACCTTGACGCTGTCCCCATGTTTCACGCCCTTTTCCTTCGCCAGCTCTTCGCTGATTTCCACGAACGCCTCGGGTTGCACGATCGCATTGAGACGAGCGTGCTTGGTCCAAGTATGGAAGTGCTCGGTCAGGCGATAGGTCGTTGCGGAATAGGGGAATTGCTCCTTCTTGCCGAACGCCTCCATGTCGCCCTTGAACACCCGTGCGGCAGGGTTGCTGATCGCCTTCGGGTTGTTCGGGTGCAGTGGGTTGACGCCGATGGGTGTCTCGAACGGCTCATAGTGCTCGGGGAAGGGGCCTTCCGCCATGCCGATCGCGTGCAGGCGCGCAACACCCTCGGGGTTCATGATGAATGAGCCGACGTTCTCTTCGGGTGCCGCGTTCGGTCGCATGTCGGGTACGTCCGCGCCAGTCCATGCTTTGCCGTTCCAGAACTCGTATTTCTTGTTCGGCGCCCAGGGTTTGCCATCCTTGTCGGCACTTGCACGGTTGTACAGGATGCGACGGTTGGCCGGCCACGAGAACCCGTAGTTCTGATAGACGCCCCAGCCGGTCGGGTCGCTGAGGTCGCGGCGAGCCGTCATGTTGCCCGCCTCTGTCCAGCATCCGGAATACAGCCAGTTGCCGCAGGCCGTGGAGCCGTCGTCGCGCAACATCGCGAATCCCGGCAACTGCTGCCCGGCCTTGACGAGCACGGTGGGCGCAGCTTTCGGGTCCTTCGGATCGGGCGGTGCGTAGACATCGCCAATGGCGCGACCGTTGATTTCGCGCAGCAACTCGGCCGAACTCGGCTCGTTCGCTTGCACGTAGTCCCAGGCGAGGCCCGCGATCGGGTCAGGGAATGCGCCGCCGTCTTTCGCGTACATCGCGCGAAGTTTGACGAAGAGGCGCGCCATGATTTCCGAGTCGACCTTGCCCTCTCCGGGGGCGTCGATCGCCTTTTGCTTCCAGATGGCAACCCGACTCGAGTTGGTGAAGCTGCCCTCTTCCTCGGCGAAGCACGCGGCCGGAAGCCGGAACACCTCGGTCTGGATGCTCTCCGGCTTCGCATCGTTGTACGGGCCGTAGTTCTGCCAGAACTCGCTGGTTTCCGTCTCGAGCGGATCGATGATGACCAGATATTTCAGTTTGCCCAGCGCGGCCGAGAGTTTGTTCTTGTTGGCCACGGTTGCCAGCGGGTTGAAGCCCTGCGACAGCATGCCCGTCATCTTGCCCTGATGCATCAGTTCAAAGATGTGCATGATGTCGAAACCGCCTTCGAGCTTCGGCACCCAGTCGTAGCAGAAATGGTTCTCCGCCGTGGCCGCCTTGCCGTAGTAGCTCTTCATCAGGCTCACGTAGAAGCGCGAGAAATTGCTCCAGTAGTTGAACTGATTCGGGCGCAGTGGCTTCGGTGTGCGCTTGGCGATGTATTTTTCGTATGTGTCGTCGGCGTCGGTTGGCGCACCGAGGTATCCCGAAAGCACCTCGGCGTAGGCGTTCATGTCGGTGACGCCCTGCACGTTCGAGTGTCCGCGCAACGCATTGACGCCGCCGCCTGGCCGTCCCATGTTGCCCAGCAACAGCTGGATCATCGCCATGGTGCGGATGTTCTGGCTGCCAACGGTGTGCTGGGTCCAGCCGAGCGCATAGAGGATCGTGCTCGTCTTGTCCGGAGCCGACATTTCGCCGAGCATCTGGCAGATCTGCAGGAACTTGTCCTTCGGCGTGCCGCAGATGTTGCTGACCATTTCCGGCGTGTAGCGGCTGTAGTGTTTCTTCAGCTGCTGGTACACGCACAGCGGGTCCTGCATCGTGTCGTCGACCTTCACGTAGCCACTGTCGTCGAGTTGGTAGCCCCAGCTCGATTTGTCGTACTTGCGCTTGGCTTCGTCGTATCCGCTGAAGAAGCCGTTTTCAAACTTGAAGTCCGGTTTCGTCAGGAATGTCGCATCGGTGTTGAATTTGACGTAATCGTGGTGGATCTTGTCATTGCTCAACAGCCAGTTGATGACGCCGCCCAGAAAGGCGATGTCGGTGCCGTTGCGTATCGGCGCATAGACGTCGGCCACCGCCGATGTGCGGTTGAACCTCGGGTCGACCGAAATCAGCTTGGCCTTGCGCTTTTGCATGGCCTCGATCACCCATTTGAATCCGACCGGGTGCGCTTCGGCGGCATTGCCGCCCATCACCATGATCAGATCGGCGTTCTTGATGTCCGTCCACGAGTTGGTCATCGCTCCGCGACCGAATGTGGGACCCAAACTGGTCACCGTCGGCGCGTGTCAGACGCGAGCTTGTGTATCGATTCCGATCATGCCAAGGCCGCGCGCGACCTTGACTGAGAGATAACTGGATTCGTTCGAAGAGGAACTGCAGATCAGGAAACTCGTCGTTGGCCAGCGGTTCACGGTGACACCGGCGGCGTTTTTGGTGACGAAGTTCGCATCGCGGTCCGCTTTCATATGCTTGGCGATGCGATCAAGCGCCTCGTCCCAGCTGATGCGCTTCCACTCCTTGCTGCCCGGCTCCCGAACGGCGGGATACTTGATTCGCGCAGGGGAATTGATCATGTCCAGAACGCCGGCGCCTTTCGGACACAGCGAACCGCGGCTCACGGGATTGTCGGGGTCGCCCTCGACGTGCACGATGGCCGGTTTGACATTTTTTGCGCGATCACCCAGCGTATAGACCAACATGCCACAACTGACAGAGCAGTAGGGGCAGGTGCTGCGCGTTTCCGTGGTTCGGGCCAGTTTGTAGTTTCGCGTCTCGGCATGGGCTGCCGTCGGCGAGAAACCGAGTGCCACGAAGCTGGATCCCACCAGCCCGGCACCCGAGGCCCGAAGGAATTCCCTTCGGTTCATTTGCACGATCGTCTCCTCCTTCTACCGCATGCACCGACTGCGACGGGAATTCGTGCGCAGCCTATCGTGCCCGCGAGGCTATTGTGCGTCAGTGAACACCAGAAGGCAATGAATCGTGCAAAAAGTGGAACTACGGCCGGATCGGCTGTGCCGCTCCGGCGAACCCGAGCTGGCGCCATGCCTCATACACCGTGATCGCCACCGCGTTGGACAGGTTCAAGCTGCGGTTGTTGGGCCGCATCGGCAGCTGCAGTCGTTGCGTTGCAGCAAAATCGGCGAGCACCGCCGCCGGCAGCCCCTTCGTTTCGCATCCGAACACGAAGGCATCACCGGCGATCAAGGGTTCGTCGTAGAGCGTGCGCGTGCCACCGGTCTCCACCGCGAAGAAGCGGTTCACGCCCTCACCGCTGAGCGTTGCACGGCACTGTGGCCAGTCCTCATGTACCCGCATGCTTGCGTATTCGTGGTAGTCGAGGCCCGCCCGGCGCATCCGGGCGTCGTCGAGCGGAAAGCCCAACGGGCGCACGAGATGGAGTTGCGCGCCGCTATTGGCGCACAGACGGATGACGTTGCCGGTATTGGGCGGAATTTCCGGCGAAACGAGAATCACATGGATCATGCGACGGCGCGCCCGAACTTTGCGACGCGGTCACGTCGCCTGGGGGGATCGACGCGGGCAAGCGTCAGCGCGTCGACACGCCGTGCGCCGGCCGCCAGCACGGCGCGCGCTGCCTCGTTGAGCGTGGCTCCGGTGGTCAACACGTCATCGACCAGCACCACCGCGACACCATCGAGCGGGCGTGTTGCGGCGAAGGCACCGCGCACATTGCGCCGCCGCTCGGTCCAGTTCAATTGTTGCTGCACGCCGGTTTCCCGAAGGCGGATCAGGGCATCGTCCGCGACGCGGAGGTCGTGGCAGCGAGCCACTTCGTGCGCGATCAATGCGGCCTGGTTATAGCCGCGCGCTTGCTGACGCGAGGGCGCCAGCGGCACCGGAATCAGCAGCGCGTCGTCCGCCAATGGCCACGAAGCGCCAGCATCGAAGAGGTGTTCCGCGCACCAGCGATAGAGCGAAAATGTATGACGATATTTTCCCGCGAGAACGACGGAATCGAAGGGATGGGCATAGTGCCAGCGCGTGATCAGCGTATCCCACACCGGCGGGCGCTTGAGGCAGCGACCACAGAGCTGCCCATGGGTGGACGGGAGGCGGCAGCGAGGGCAGGTGCTGGCATCGATGACGGGCAGTGCGTTGGCGCAGTCGGAGCAGACTACGTCTGCGTTGTGCTCGCCGCAAAAGAAGCAAATCTGCGGTAGCGTGCGGCTGCGTGTTCGCCGCCAGAGCTGCCTCAAGGTGCCGCCCTCGTCATGGCGTCCTAAAATCATCCCTGTCCCAATCGTCTTCGTGTCGCCCGACGTCTCGAGTGTTCGAGGTGCGCGATCCACCACCGCCGTCGTGCCGTTGCAGCAAATTGTCCCATGTCGATGCCACGCTCGCTTGATCTCGTCGCGCCGTCCGTGCGTGCAATGAGCACGCGTGGTGCGCCGACGCATTCATGACGGCTCCGCCCACTCTCGACCGCTCGCAGCAGCGGCGCCGCAGCGAGCGTGCGGCGACAACCTATGCCGCCGCCGCCGTCGCGCAGCAGGAGATCGGGCGGCGACTGCTCGAGCGCTTCGACTTCATGCGCTTGACGCCGAAGATCATCGTGGACGTCGGCTGTGGCCCCGGCACACACTGCGATGCGTTGGCGGCACGGTATCCGGAAAGCATGGTCGTCGCGCTCGATCATTCCGCGGCGATGATTCGCCAGGCCGTCGCCCGCCGAGATGGCGCGTCCGGCAAGGGCTGGCTGCGCCGACTCATCGGTCGCGACGACCGATCACCGTCCGCCGGGCCGTTTGGCGTCGTGGCTGACATGCATCATTTGCCGGTCGCCCGCGAACGCTGCGACGTCCTGTGGAGCAACTTCGCCTTGCAGTATTCCGATGATCTGCCGTCGCTGTTCGCGGAATGGAACCGCACGCTCTCCATCGGTGGTGTGCTGATGTTTGCGTTGCCCGGCCCCGATACGTTGCGCGAGTTGCGCCGGGCCATCGACCTCGCTGGCGATGATGCGACGCGCCGCGTGCGGCAGTTCATCGACCTGCATGACATCGGCGACATGCTGATCGACGCCGGTTTCGCCGATCCGGTCATGGACATGGAAGTGCTCACGCTCGAGTACGCGAGTGCCGACGCCCTTTGGCGCGATCTCAAGGCGACGGGGGCGACGAATGTTCTCAGCACCCGTGCGCGTGGTTTGACGACACCGAGGAGGCTGCGCGCCTTTGCCGCTGCGCTTGATGCGGGGCGTGCGGCGGGTGCGCCGATTCGCGTGACGATCGAGGTCATCTACGGCCATGCGTGGAAACTGCAGCGCCCGAAGACGCGGGAAGGTTTCAGCGTGGTTCGGTTGGAGGACATTCGGCGCGGTCCGCGCCGCGCGCCACCCTCCTGAGAGCCTGACAGCGCTCAGCGGTTTGCGTTGCCGCGCACGACGAGGTTGACGCGATCGTGCTCGTGGCCGGCCGCGTCGAGCAGACGTACGATGAACGTTCCTGGCTGCGGATGCCATCGCTGCGCGCCGTTGCCACAGCCGAGTGACTCTTCGTTCACCTGCCAGCACGACGCCACCGCGTCGTCGCCACTCGTCAGCGGAACGAATTGGTGCGCCATGGCGATGTCCGGATCGAGCGCGATGATGGCCCCGTCCGTCGGCGATGTAATGCGTGCGCCAACCTCGGGTGTGTCACGAGCCGCGACGGCGTCGCCCATGGGTTCGGTGCCGCGCAGAAACCATTCGCCTCGGCGCGGCTCGAGCCCGCCGTCGCCGTTGCGCAATGAAATCATGCGCCGTACCAGCGTGGCTGGCGGCAGTGGGGCCGGTCCCGCACCCCAGCGGGCGGCCGCAGCTTCCATGACATCGGCCCAGATCGGGCCGGCGCCGCTGATGCCGCTGACGCCATGCATGGAAGCGCCGCTCGCGTTGCCGACCCAGACCCCGACGGTGACCCGGGCATTGAAGCCGATCGCCCAGTTGTCACGCATGTCCTTGCTGGTGCCCGTCTTCACGGCTGACCAATGGGAAAGCGCCAACGGGTTGTCGAATCCGAACGTGACGTAGCGCGCGCCGCGGTCGGCGAGCATGTCGGCGACGATCCAGGCACTGCCCGGCGAGAGGATTCGCGTGGATGCAACCTTCTGCGCTGCGGATCGCAGCGGCGTGAAGCGCAGCGCCGACACGACGCCGCCTTGGGCGAACGCGCGGTAAGCATTCGTGAGGTCGAGCAAGGTGACGTCGGCGCTGCCCAGTGCCAGTGAAAAGCCGTAGTGATCAGGGTCTTCGTGCAACGTGCCCAGATCGGCGCGCTTCAGCAGTGCATGGGTGGCGTCGACTCCAACCAGCGTCAGTGCGCGGATGGCCGGGACGTTCAACGACGAGGCCAGCGCGGTGCGAACGCTGACCGGCCCGACGTACTCGTGCGCATAATTTTGCGGCGTGTACGCGCCGCCGCCGACGTCGACCGAGAATGGCGAATCGTCGAGCAAGGTTGCCGCCGTGAACAGCCGCCGGTCGATGCCGAGCCCGTAGATGAATGGCTTCAGGGTCGAGCCTGCCTGCCGCGGTGCGCGCGCGGCATCCACTTCGCCGGCTTCCGACAGGCGACCCGATGAGCCGACATAGGCGAGCACTTCACCGGTCGCGTTGTCGAGAACGACGACGGCGGCATCGTGCGCATTGCGTCTGCTCAGTTGCGGCAGATGTCGTGCGATGGCTTCGCGCGCGGCGATTTGGATATCGCGTACGAGGCTGCTGCGACCCGCGCCGACAGGGACATATTTTCCGAGGTGCGGTGCGATGGATTCGCGATCGTCGCGCAGGCGGCCGATGCTGCCGAACCGGTCGAGCAGAAACGCAAGCGCCCCGCATTCGTTGCCCGGCGTGGCGTCAGGGCGTCCACTCATGCGAATCAGCAATTCGCAGGCGCGGCGCTCGATCACGGCGCGTGGCGCCTGCGGCGCTCGGATCAAGGCGGCGAGCAGCGCGGACTCGTTGCGATCGAGCCCGTGGGGCGCCTTGCTGAAGAGCCCCTCGGAAGCCGCCGCGATGCCTTTCAATTCGCCACGGTAAAAAATCCCGTTCAGGTAGGTTTCGAGTATCTGCGCCTTGGTCCACCGGGCTTCCAGGGCCCAGCCTGCCTGTGCCTGCGCGAGCTTCTGATCGAGACTGCGGCCGCCGCTTTGCCGTGCGAGCGACGGGTCGAGCAACGCGGCAACCTGCATCGTGATGCTGCTGCCGCCACGCACGATGGCGCCAGCGCGCAGATTGGTGATCAACGCCGCGCCGGCTGCGCGAAGGTCGACCCCACCGTGCTCGAAGAACCGCTGATCCTCGGAGGCGAGCACGGCATCGATCAATGCGGGGGAGATGGCATCGAGCTCGACCCAGGCACCCTGCCGCACCTTGTCGTCGATGCGGATGCGCTGCAACACCTCACCGTCGCGATCGAGCAGAAGCCGCTCGCTCGGTCGATGCGCGGCGCGCACCTGCTCGAAAGTCGGCACCGCGGCGCTCGCCATCGACGCCATGGCGATGCAGGCGAGGGCCGCGAAGAGGCACCGCACAGACGAACGATGCGATGTTTCGTTGCTTGCGGTCACTACGGGTCGATCTCGAAGGTTACGTTGCCGAGATCGCCATTGACTTCGGGCGCATAGAGCGCTTCGGCGTGCGTCGCCGGTAGCGCGAAGCGCCCCGGCGTCGTCAGCCGCAAGTCATAAGAGACGCTGTGCGAGCCCTTGCTGGCCCACTCGAACGAGGTGCGCACGCTCGTGAATGTGCGTTCGACATAGCGGTAGCCCTGCCAGGTGCGCGGCGGTTCGCTGATGTTGGCGAGTTTGGAGAGCCCGCCGAGCACGGTGCTTCCGGCCGGCACCGGGTCGTCGATGGCCAACCAGCCCACGCCGGTCTTGTTGTCGGCCGTGACGGTGACCTGGATGACGTCGCCCACGCTGTAGCGGCCGGGGCGCTTCTGCTGGACGGGCCGGAACGTCTTCGACAGGCCGATGCCGTTGTCGATGCGCCCGGTCAGCGGCACCGGCGCGCGCACCTGAGCGCGCGCCCAAGGCATGCCGCTACCGAGATGTTCGAGCGTCAACTCGCCGCCGTCGACGGGCCAGGCGAAGCGCAGCTCGCCTTCCGTGATGGTGTTGTCCCACACCAGTTCCTTCGTCTCGCCGCGGAACGTCACGCGCGTTCGCCCGTCGGCGCTGGCGAGTCGCGCGTACTTTTCCAGCGCGAAGGCCGCCCACAGATTGGCCTGCGTGCCGTAGAAATAGCCGCCGCGATGCATGCGGTTGTTCAGGCCGCGCAGAAGAGGCAGACGGTATTCGGCGAGTTCCTTCGTCTCGAGGCTCAGGCGGAACATGCGAGCCATCGTGTAGTCGTCGCTGCGCATGAAATACCAGCGGTTGTCGCTGCGCGCGATCGTGGCGACGCCGTTGTTGACGCGGATGTTGTCGCGCAATTCCGCCATCGCGGCACGACGCAGTGCGGCGCGGTCGGCGATGTCGGCGCTGCGGTTCAGGATGTCGAGCCAGTCGGCGAGCGAAGCGGCAGTGAGTTTCACCGGGTCGACACGGATCGTATCGAGCAGTCGCTTCGAGACTCGCCCGTAGCGCGAGAGCGCCTCCAGCGCGATCAGCTTTTCCGACAGCAGGTATTGACCGTCGGACGGCAGCCAGGAGCGGCTGGTCTTGATGTCGCCGGCGACGTAGCGCTCGAGTCCGCTCAGCATGCGTTCGCGCGCCGCATCCGGCAACTCCCAGGCCGCTTCGTTGGCTCCGGCCAGCACGAACGCGGTCAGTGCCGGATAACCTTCGTCGGTCGCGCCCGGGTAGTAGTGCGCGAGGCCCGCCGGGGACAGGTAGTTGCCCAGGGAGTTTGCGATGATCTCCCACGACGCGGGATCCTTCGTCCCCATCGCCTTCGTCATGCGCTGTTCGAGGCAGGCGAACGGGTAGCGAGCAAAGTAGGCGCGAATGCCGCTGGTGTCGGTACCGTAGGTTCGGGCCAGCGACACGAGCAGTTCACCGCGATCGACGTTGGCATCCGGTTTGAGTCTGAGGGAACTCTTCCCCTTGATTTCGGCATTGGCCTCGGCGAGCGTGCGGATCGGCAAGGGGGTCTGCAACGTCTGCGTTACCCGCAGCGCGTCGCCACGCGCCTTGCCCTTTTCGTTGGCGGCGAAATTCCACGTCACGCTGCTGCCTTCGCCGGGGGCGATGACGTCCCACTGGAGGATGGCGCTCTGTCCGGCGCTGATGCGTTGCTCGCGCTTGGCGAGCGCTTTGCCCCCCATCTCGCCGCTCGCTTCGGCCGTGATTTCGCGCTGCGTGCTGTTGCGCAGCGTCACGGCTGCCCGATACTGGTCGCCGTGACGAACGACCGCCGGCAGACCCGAAAAGAGTTGCAGATCGCGTGTGCTGCGAATGCTCGTCTCGCCGGTGCCGAAGCGCTCTCCGTAGGCATCGGCCACGGCAACGATACGAAACCGGGTCAGTGAGTCGTTGAGCGGTATCTCGACACTGGCTTCCCCGTTGCCGTCGGTCTGCACCGTACCCTGCCACAGAAGCAGCGTGTCGAAGAGCTCGCGGGTGCCCGCGCCGCGTCCGCCTGAACCGCCCGGCGGCAAGGCCTTGCGGCCGTAGTGGCGCTTGCCGATGACCTGCATCTGCGCCGTCGCGGTGGTGATGTTGTGATCGCGGCGCCGCATCATGGCGTCGAGCAGCTTCCAGGTGTTGTTGCCCTGCAGTTCGAGCAGCGCCTCGTCGATGGCGAACACGGCGAGCTCCGCGTTGTCGCCCGGCTTGCCGTTGTTGCTGCGGCTAACCTTGACTCGTACCTGAGCCTTGTCGCGGGTCTGGTATTCGCTCTTGTCCGACGTGACCTGCACGTCCAGTCCGTAGCGCTTCCAGGCAACGTCGATATTGGTCAGTCCCAACTTGAATGCGGGCTTGCCGAGATCGACCAGCGCCGTGGGTGCCGGGCTGCCGAGGCGCCCGCGCACGAGCAGCGCCGAGACGTAGACGTTGGGGGCCCACTCTTCCTTGAGCGGCACTTCGATGATGGCATTCTTGCCCGCGAGGCGCGTCACGAAGCTCGACAGTACGCCACCATCGCGTTCGACGGTGACGAGCACGGTCGCCTCGCGGAATGGCATGCGAACCTGAAAGCGCGCCTTCTCGTTGGGCTCATAGCGCTTCTTCTCGGGCAACAGATCGATGCGATCGGAACTCTCGGATCGCCACATCCAGTCGTCACCGTTGGCAGCCCAGACGGAAGCGCTCGCGCTTGCGTGGCGTCCGCGGGCATCGGCGACGTCGGCAGTCAGTTCGACCTCCCCGGAGGCCGTCACGCTCGATGTGCAGGTGAAGCGACCGTTGCGATCGGTCGTCCCCTCGCAGAGGACGCCGAGGTCACGGCGCTCGTCGTTCGTCTCGTAGCTGTAGAAGCCGCCGATATTGCGTTTGCGGTAGGCGTTCCAGACGCGGTTGACGCCGCGAACCGCGAACTTGACGCCGGCGACCGGTTTGCCGGTGATGTCGGTGCTGACCAGGTGGTAGACGAGCTTGTCGCGTGCCATCGCCCAGTCATCCGTCCGGATACCGATCAGCGTGGCCGCCGGCCACAGAACGCTACGTGCCTGGGCCGTGTAGATCTCGCCGTTCGGGTCGCGATATTCCAGGTCGGCGATCAGCGTGTGCGGACGCTTGATCGGTGACGTCACCAAAGGGACGCGGACGCCGCCGCCGTCCGACAACGTGACGGTCTGATCCTCGCCACCGGGCTGCCCCTTCGTCGAGGCACGCTTGCGCCCGTTGTCCGGTGTTTCATCTTCGGTCGGGGTGAAGCTGTACTCGGAGAGGCCATCGAAGCCGGGCCATGAGCGGGGATCGATGCGCGATCGCACGGTCACCACGTCACCGCTGGCCGGGCCGCCTGAAAGGAAGGATAGCCGCGCGTCAAAGGCGACCGTATCGCCCCCGATGGCATTGGCCTCGGGAATGCTCACTTCGGCCTTGTAGACGGGCAGCCGGAAGTCGGCGACGGTGAATCGTGCCGTCGTGCGCCCGTTGATTTCGATGCGGTACTGGCCGCGACGGGCGTTGTTTGGCAGGCGCAGCGTCGTCAGTGCATTGCCGCGCGCGCTCCATTCGAGCTTCAACGAACTGCGCTCGTTGTTGCCTTCGTTGATGATGGAGAGCGTCTTGGCGAGCTTCGAGACATCGGGCGCCGCCGTGCCGAAGCGGCGCTGGTCACGGGCGTAATGCTTCATGTAGACCGTCTCGCCGGGCCGCAGCAGATTGCGCGGCAGCACCGTGTGCACCAGTTGCCGCCCTTCGCCTGCGTCGTCGAACTCATAGTCCCACGGCAGGTTGAACCGCCATGACTCGATGCCGCGCGTCCAGTCGGTGCGGGTGAAGGCGATGTCGTCCCCGCTTTCGGCGAACACGAAATTCGGGCAGGCGTCGCGGTTTTTCGTTGACTTCGGCGTCAGCCGCGCCAAGCCGTCCCGATCGGTCCGTCCGCTGGCGATTTCGGCGCCCTTGCAATCGCGAATCCGCACCGTCGCGTCGGCCACGACGCCGGCATCATTGAGGCGGGTGACCCACACCAGCGTTCCTGCCGATCCGACCTTCACATGGACGCCCAGATTGGTCACCAGCGCCACCGCACGGACGTACATCGGCGCCTTCTTGCCAAGCAGCGATGCGCCGAGCGCGCTCGATTCGGCTTCGACCACATGCAGACCCGGCTCGGCGAGCGGCAGTCCGACCACTTCGAATTCCTTGGCGCCGCCGGGGCTTGGCAGCGGCAGCGTCTTCGCTTGCGCGACGCCCCGCAGCAGCGAGCGGCCGCGCGCGTCCGCATCGCCCTTGGGCCGTTCGCCGAAGCCCGAATAGTCGGATTCTTCATCGTCCATCGAGCGATCGGCCTGCTGCATGCCCAGCGTCCGCGAATACCAGCGGATCATGTCCGCTTCGTTGGTCACGTGAAGCTTGCGGATCAACGCGGCCGTCCCGCTGCCGCTGGCGGCGGGCTCCAGGTTGCGAATGGTGAACGGCAACACCGGATCGGCGAGTCGTTCGATGATGCCGAAGCCGCGCGAGAATTTGACGAGCGGCGGGAAGGCGCTGGTGCGAATGGTGATCGCACGTTTCGAGGTCAACGGCGTGTTGGTACCTTCTTCCTTCAAATTCGGCGGAACGACGAGCGTGAAGCGGGTCTCCGGCGGCAACCGGCCGAAGTTCGCGCTGTCGGCATCGGTCTCATCGGCGCGGGGTGCGTAGAGTTTGCCGGCATCGTCGCGCAGGCGAAAGCGCTGCACGTCCTTGCGGTCGAGCGCACGGCGGATGTAGAGCTGCACCGGCGCCGCCGGGTTGCATCCCGACTTCGCGTTTTCGCGCGGGCAGCGCAACTCGAGCCAATCGTCATCGCGCACCTTGTAGCGCAGTGTCTCGACGGCCTGGCGCGTGGCCGCGCTGGCCGCATCCCAGCGGATCTGCACCGCCGCGCCCGTCGGCAATGTCTGGTTGCACCGGAAGGCGATCCAGTTTTCGGCATTGTCGATGCCTGAGGCTTTCAGCGCCTCGGCCTTCCTCGCGCCACCGATCACGCGAACCTCGACCGCCGAGCGCACCCCTTCGACGTCGCAAAACACGTGAGCGATGAAGGTCTTGGCGTCGACCGGCCCCTTGGCGCGGAAGAGAAAGACTTGCTGTTCGTCGATGTCGACGGCGCCGGTTGCCGGGATGCTCTCGGCGAGCGGTGGCAAGGCGGCGAGGGCCATGCCCGGCAGGACGGCAACGGCGGCGAGGAAAAGGGAGCGTAGGGCGTGGAGCATGGATTCGGCGGAGGATGCAGTGAGAGGGAAGAGATGGGTGGGCGAAAGCTCGATCGCGCTCCGAGATGCTTTTCTACCCTGAAGCGCGCGCCACGGCAATGGCGGCAACGCCGTCGGCGTGACTGACGCGTTGCTCGCTACACTCGGTCGCGTGAGTGCGAAGGACGACACCGAACAGACGTATTTGCCCCCCGCATTGCGACCTCGGCTCGCGCGGCTCGGCATTGCACATCTGCGAGACCTGTTGCTGCACCTGCCCCTCAGGTATGAAGACCAGACCCAGCGGCGCACGATCGCGGATCTGGCGGCGGGTGACGCGGTGATCGTCGAGGGCATCGTCGAGCACGCCGAAGTGGTCAACCGGCCGCGACGACAACTCGTCGTGCTGCTGCGCGAGGCCGGCCCCGAAACGGCGCAGCCTTGGCAGGCCCGTCTGACGCTGCGCTACTTCAATTTCTACCCGGCGCTGGTCCAGCGGCTGCGGGTGGGGGCGAACGTCCGTGTTTTCGGCGAGGTGCGCGAGGGTCGGTTCGGTCTGGAAATGATCCACCCGGTGTTCAAACCGCAGGCCGGCACTGAGCACACGGAGGCGGAGACGGCCACACCGGAACTGACGCCGATCTATCCGAGCACGGCCGGTGTGCCGCAGGCGGCGCTGCGCACGCTGATCGGCAAGGCGCTGCGGGTCGAGTCATGGCGGCGGGAATACCTGCCGCCATCATTCGTCGCGGCCCTCGGTTTGCCCTCCTGGGGTGAAGTCATGACGACGCTGCATACGCCGTCGCGCGACATCCCCGCTGCCATGCTCGATGCAGGCACGCATCCGGCATGGCGACGGGTCAAGTTCGATGAACTGCTGGCGCAGCAGCTTGCGCTGCGTGATACCAGGGTGCTCCTCGCGCGGGAGCAGGCGCCCGCCGTGTCGGGCGCCGGGGACTTGGGACGGCGACTGCGCGAGCGCCTGCCGTTCCGGCTGACGGTGGCGCAGGAGCGATCGCTTGCCGAAGTGCTGGCCGATCTCGGTCGCACGCAGCCGATGACGCGCCTCCTGCAGGGGGACGTCGGCAGCGGCAAGACGGTGGTCGCCGCGCTGGCGGCGTTGATGGCGGTCGAGTCGGGGTGGCAGGTTGCCTTCATGGCACCGACCGAGCTTTTGGCGGAACAGCACTTCAACAAGCTCCGCCACTGGCTCGACGCGCTGTCGGTCAGTCTGGTCTGGCTCTCGGGCAGTCTCGCCGCCGCTGAATTGAAGGCGGCACAGAAGGCCTGTCAGTCGGGGGCGGCGCAGATTGCCGTGGGCACCCATGCGCTGTTCCAGAAGAAGGTGCGCTTCGCGCGGCTCGGTCTGGTCGTCGTGGATGAGCAGCATCGCTTTGGTGTCGAGCAGCGGCTCGCGTTGCGCAGTCGCGGTCAGGCCGATTGCGAGCGTGTCTTGGCGCCGCACCAACTGATGATGAGCGCGACGCCGATTCCGCGTTCGCTTGCCATGAGCTACTACGCCGATCTCGACGTGTCGGTCATCGATGAACTGCCGGGCGGACGGCAACCGATCACAACCAAGCTCGTCCGCGAACAGAGGCGCACGGAAGTCATCGGTCGCATTCATGATGCCGTGCGCGACGGGGCCCAGGCCTACTGGGTGTGCCCGCTGATCGACGAGAGCGAAAAGCTCGCCGCGCAGGACATCGAGCTGCAGAACGCCACGGCGCTGTATGAGGAGTTGACCGCGGCGATGCCCGATGTGCGCGTCGCGCTGCTGCACGGGCGCATGAAGACCGATGAGAAGGCCGCGATCATGGCGGACTTCGTGGCCAATCGCATTCAGGTATTGGTGGCCACCACGGTGATCGAGGTCGGCGTCGATGTGCCAAACGCAAGCTGGATGGTCATCGAACACGCCGAGCGTTTCGGCCTCGCGCAACTGCATCAACTACGCGGCAGGGTTGGGCGCGGCAGCGTCGCATCCACGTGCATCCTGCTGTTCGGTGATCGTTTGTCTGACACGGCCCGGCAACGACTGAAAGTGATCTACGAGACGACCGACGGCTTCACCATCGCGCGCGAGGATCTGCGCATCCGTGGCCCCGGCGAGTTGCTCGGCCCAAGACAGTCGGGGCTGCCCTCGCTGCGCTACGCCAACATCGAGAACGATCTCGATCTGCTCGAGGCTGCCCGCGATGCCTGCGCGCAACTGGAGCGGGATTCGACGTTCGACAAGGCCGCGTTTCTCGGGCGATGGTTGCAGCATCGGGCGGAGTATGCGCGGGCGTAGCCATCTCCTTCCCGTGTGAAGAACTCGATTGTTGCGACCGCGTCTCCACGCATAGCGCGCGGAATAGGCTCGCCGCTTGCGTTGCAACACTACGCGTTCAAGCAACCCTCCGCGTTCCACTTGGTTTTCGGGGTTCGCTGTTTTGACGAATGGGGCAACTGCTCGCACATAAAATTTCTGACGGACTCCCTCGATTCCACTTCGTTGCATCGAGGCTACGCTTGCTGTTGATTTCGTGATTCGATACGGCCGGTCGGTGAGAATTTCTTTTCTAGCCATTCCATTTGCGTGCGTCATTACCCCTTGTAATGCCACCGCCCGGCAGCCGGATGAGCAGCGGCAGACGTGCTCAATCGCCGCCTACGTCACGGAAACCGACCCTCGCGGGTTGAACGTTCGCGCCGCACCGAGCGCAGGGAGCCGAGTGCTCGGAAAGATTGCGCCGCGACACGTCGAGGCGGCCGACCCGACCTTGGTGGCGCTGCCCGAGGTGCGCGTCACTGCGGGCGAGCGAGGGTGGTTTCTCGTCGAAGGCGCGCACGACAACCCCGCGCTGATGGGAGGTGAGCATCGTGTGCGCGCCATGTACTCGGGGCGTGGGTGGGTCAGCGGCAGCCGGCTCACGGTAAAGTCGCAGGCCGAGGCGGCGCGGCTTGGTCCCGCCAAGAATGCTGAGGTGGCGTTCGTTGGCGGAACGGCATTCGGGTTCGACAGTCTTGGTGACAACGCGCCTTCACTCGTTGCCTGTCGCGGAACTTGGGCCCAGGTGCAATACTCGTTGAGCGGTCTGGATGCTGAGGCTCTGCGTTCGATTCGACTCAATCCGAAGGCGCGAGTCGGTGCGCCATCGGGACATGTTCGGGGTTGGCTGAACCGGCTATGTGATGTCCAGGAGACCTCGTGCGACGGCCTGTCGGATGAGTGACGGGCAATCGAGCGTGCATCGCGGCAGCGCGCGGTTTCGCGCGGTGGGCGCGATGCGTTGGGACCGGCGGGCGATGGCTTGTGGGGTCGAACACCGAACGCTCCTTGTTTCAGCACGGCCTAAAATCGCACCAACGCGCATTCCGGTACGTTGCGCCGACCGGGGCGCGACCAGTCCGCAACGCGGCCGCCCAACCCGGAGCGCACGCCGTCGCTGACGTCGCTTGGGATTGCTGTGCGTCCCGGTTTCCTGTTGAAGCTCCGTTGCGCGCGGCTTTCCCGTTTCTGCCCGGCATTTCGCCGATGAACTTGCGTCATGAAAGACACCTTCCGCGTCAAACTCGAACAGCTCGACCGCCGTCTGGTGGAGGTGGAGAGTCTGCTTTCCGACCCGGCGGTGGTCAACGACATGAACCGGTTCCGCGCGCTGTCGCGCGAGCGCAGTGAGCTCGAGCCGGTGGCCGCGCTGTTCAAGGAGTTCACTGCGCGCGAGGGCGATCTCGCCGCCGCGCAGGAGATGCTCGCCGACCCCGAGATGAAGGAGATGGCGCAAGAGGAAGTGGCGATGGCGGGCGCCGACATCGAGCGACTCGACCGGGAGCTGACCCTCGCGCTGTTGCCGAAGGATCCGAACGACGAGCGCAACATCTTTCTCGAGATCCGCGCCGGTACCGGCGGCGACGAATCCGCGCTGTTTGCGGGCGATCTCATGCGCATGTACACGCGCTTTGCCGAACGGCAGCGCTGGCAGGTGGAGATCGTGTCGGCCAACGAGAGCGAGCTGGGTGGCTTTCGCGAGGTGATCGCGCGCATCGTCGGTCACGGCGCGTATTCGCGCATGAAGTTCGAATCCGGCACCCATCGCGTGCAGCGCGTGCCCGAGACCGAGGCGCAGGGCCGCATCCACACCAGCGCCTGCACGGTGGCGATCCTGCCCGAGGCCGATCCGGTGAAAGACATCACGATCAACCCGTCGGACTTGCGCATCGACACCTTCCGCGCCTCCGGCGCCGGCGGCCAGCACATCAACAAGACGGATTCCGCCGTGCGCATCGTGCACATCCCGACCGGCGTCGTGGTGGAATGTCAGGATGGCCGCTCGCAGCACCAGAACAAGGCGCGTGCGATGGAAGTGCTCGCCTCGCGGCTGCTCGAGCGCGAACGCGAAGCCGCGCACGCGAAAGAGGCCGGGTTGCGCAAATCGCTGGTCGGCTCGGGCGACCGCAGCGAGCGCATCCGCACCTACAACTTCCCGCAGGGCCGGATGACCGACCACCGCATCAACCTCACGCTCTACAAGCTCGACATGATCATGGACGGCGATCTCGCCGACGTCGTCGACGCGCTACGCTCGGAGTATCAGGCCGAGCAGATGGCCAACATGGAAGGCGCGGCCGCCTGAGGCCGCAAAGGACGATACCCATGACGTTTCAGCAAAAACTCGACGCCGCGTGGAAAAAATCCCGCTCGCTCGTCTGCGTCGGACTCGACCCGGAGAAGAAGCGCCTGCCCGAGCGACTCTTCAATCGGCCCGACGCCATCTTCGCGTTCAACCGCGCGATCATCGACGCCACGCACGACATCGTCTGCGCCTACAAACCACAGTTCGCGCACTACGCGGCGGTGGCGGCGGAAGACCAACTCGCCGCCACCATCGACTACATCCATGACCGTTACCCCGGCATTCCGGTCATTCTCGACGCCAAGCGCGGCGACGTCGGCAGCACCGCCGAGTTCTACGCCATCGAAGCGTTCGAGCGCTATCGGGCCGACGCGGTGACGGTGAACCCGTATCTCGGCGGCGATTCCATCGCGCCCTTCACCCGGTACGCCGATCGCGGCACCATCCTGCTCTGCCGCACCTCGAACGCCGGTGGCGCCGACTTGCAGGAACAGGCGCTCGACGGCGAGCCGCTCTACCTGCGCGTCGCCAAGCTCGCGGCCACGCAATGGAACGGGAACAGGAACATCGGTCTCGTCGTCGGCGCGACCGTGCCGCAGGTGATCGCCGACGTGCGCCGCGCCGTGGGCGACATGCCGCTTCTGGTGCCCGGCGTCGGCGCGCAGGGCGGCGACATGAAGGCCACCGTCGCCGTGGGCCGCGACAGCAGGGGCGCCGGCCTCGTCATCAACGCCTCGCGCTCGGTCCTCTACGCCTCGAGCGGGGCGGACTTCGCCGAGGCGGCGCGCGCCGTGGTGGAGCAGATGCTGGAAGACGGCGCGGTGCTCTGACGAGCGCCGCCCGCCGTGTCGTTCCGGGTTGAATGGGCAACAACTTGGTCACGAAAAGCGCATCCATGACAGGCTTGGAGCGGAGATTGGCGGAAAGTCGACTTTTCACGGTTTCCGGCTACAAGCCCGTCATGGATGCGGCTTTGAAGAAAAAGTTGTTGGCTTCTTTACACGCATGTTGACGGTACGTCAGGCACTCGATGAGGCTCGCCTGTCGCGTCTGGAGACGCGGTTGCTGCTCGCCCACGCACTCGGGCACGCCCGCCCGGCGCACGCGCATGCGTGGCTGCTCGCGCATGACACTGACGCGTTGACCGACGCCGTGGCGCGCGACTTCGGCGCGCTCGTCGAACGGCGTCTGGCCGGCGAACCCATCGCCTACCTGATCGGCCACCGCGAGTTCTACGGTCGCGACTACCGCTGCACGCCCGCCGCGTTGATTCCACGCCCCGAAACCGAGCTGCTCGTCGATCGGGCGCTCGCCCATCTGCCCGCCGATTTCTCGGGCCACATCCTCGACGTCGGCACCGGCACCGGCTGCATCGCCATCACGCTGGCGCTGGAGCGGCCACGCGCGCACGTCACCGCGCTCGATGTGTCCGCCGACGCACTCGCGCTGGCCCGCGCCAACGCCGCCGCGCTCGGTGCCACGAACGTGCGCTGCCTTGAGAGCCACTGGTTCGCCGCGCTCGATGCCAGCGAGCGCTTCGACCTCATCGTCAGCAACCCGCCCTACATCGTGCCGGGCGACGCGCATCTCGCGCAGGGCGATCTGCGCTTCGAACCCGCCATCGCCCTCACCGATGCCGTGGACGGCCTGGAAAGCTACCGTCAACTCGCTGTCGGCGCGCACCGGCATCTCGCACCGGGCGGCCGGCTGATCGTTGAGCATGGCTACGATCAGGGCGAAAGCGTCCCCACGCTGCTGCGCGCCGCAGCATTCACCGACGTCGCGATGCACCGCGATCTCGCGACTTTGCCGCGGGTGACGACGGCGCGATTGGGATTTCTGTAGCGACCACTTCGGCGTGTGCCGACACGCCGTGGCTGTCAAGGCACCCGCAGCGCACCCAGAATCAAGGGGCTACCAGAAAGGCATGCGTCCATCATGGCTGTCCCATGCGGCATCGTCGGGCTCCCGAACGTCGGCAAATCCACGCTGTACAACGCGCTGACCAAGGCGGACATTGCGGCCGAGCGCTATCCTTACTGCACCATCGAGCCCAACAGTGACATCGTTGAGGTGCCCGATCAGCACCTGAATCAGCTCACCGACACCATTGCGGATGGGATGCATCGCCCCTCGATTCCACTTCGTTGCATCGAGGCTACGGTTGCTTGACGAATGGGGCCACTTCTCGTACACAAAGCTTCTGACAGGCTCCCTCGATTCCACTTCGTTGCATCGAGGCTGCGCTTGCTGCCCGCGGCGATCTCGGTCCGGGTGGCGGGATCGTGTTCGCCATGGGGGAATTGGTCGTTTCGTTGATTGGCGCGGCTCGCAGGGCAACTTTCACGTCCCGACGCCATTTGCGCGTTGTTCGCATGCTTGCGATGCCCGTTGAGGCGCGCGTAACGCATTGATTGACATACACGATTTCGTTTGTGGGGTCTGCGAATCGCTTTTTCGTGATTTCAAGTCGACTTTAGCCGTATTTCGCGCTTCAAGCCCATTGTGGATGCGCCTTCTAGCATCAAGCTGTATCGTGTGCGGAACCCGCCTCGCGGACGAATAGCCGGGGCGCGTTGCAGCGAGGCTACGCTTGCTGTGTCGGCGGTTCGCTCAACTCAGCGACGCTCGCGTTGCAAGCACTCTGAGCCGTGATGGCCGCGAAGCCCTGTCGCGCCAGCAACCGTAGCCTCGATGCAACGAAGTGGAATCGAGGGACGCTGCAGCACGCCCATGACCGTGTCGGCGGTTCACTCGATAGCCGCAGGCGGTTGGTCATCATAGAGAAGTCGGAGCCGTTTTGCGGCAGCGATTGGCACAAGGGGATGGTTGTCGGGTGTCTCGCCGCTTGCGTTGCTATGCCACCCCTTCGTGGAACCCTCCGAGTTCCATCTGGCTTTCTGGGGTTTGCCGTCTCGACGAATGGGATCACTTCTCGCGCACAAAATTTCTGACGGACCCCCCTCGATTCCACTACGTTCCATCGAGGCTACGGTTGCTGCTCGCGGCAGTCTCGGCACGGTTGGCGGGGTCGGGTTCACTGTCGGCAAATTGGTGATCTTGTTGACTGGTGCGGCTTGCAGGGCAGCTTTCACGTACCGGCGCCATTTGCGCGTCGTTCACATGCCGGCATGCCTATCAAGGTTCGCGCAACCTATTGATTAGCAATAACAATTTCCTTTGTGCGGTCTGCGGAACGCATTTTCGTGATTTCAAGTCGACTTTGGCCGCATTTTGCGCCTGAAGCCCGTTATGGATGCGCCTTCCAGCGTCAAGCTGTATCGTGTGCGGAAAACTGCTCCACGGACGAGTAACCATGAGCGCGTTGCAGCAACCGTAGCCTCGATGCAACGAAGTGGAATCGAGGCTACGGTTGCTGCGACCGAGCCCTGCCTGCTGAGCCGAGCCTTCGCTACGCGCACCTAAAATCAAAGGTTTACCTGAAAGGCATGCGTCCATCATGGCTGTCCAATGCGGCATCGTCGGGCTCCCGAACGTCGGCAAATCCACGCTGTTCAACGCGCTGACCAAGGCGGGCATCGCGGCCGAGAACTATCCGTTTTGCACCATCGAGCCCAACAGCGGCATCGTTGAGGTGCCGGATCAGCGGCTCAATCAGCTCGCCGACATCGTGAAGCCGCAAAAGGTGGTGCCGGCCACGGTGGAGTTCGTCGACATCGCCGGACTGGTGAAAGGCGCGTCGAAGGGCGAGGGCCTGGGCAACCAGTTTCTCGCCAACATCCGCACCTGCGATGCGACGGCTCACGTCGTGCGCTGCTTCGAGGACGACAACGTGGTGCACGTGGCGGGCAAGGTCTCGCCGGTCGATGACATCGAGGTGATCAACACCGAGCTCGCGCTGGCGGATTTGGCCACCGTCGAGAAGGCGATCCAGAAATACAGCAAGCTCGCGAAGGCCGGGGGCGACAAGGAAGCGCAGCGCATGATGGGTGTGCTGGAGAAGTGCCAGAAGGTGCTCGATCAAGGCAAGGCCGTGCGCTCGATCGATTTCTACCCCGAGGAGAGGGTGGTGCTCAAGCAACTCACGCTGATCACCGCGAAGCCTACGATGTACGTTGCCAACGTGGCCGATGCGAACGACCTCGCGCACAACCCACACTATCAGGCCGTCGTTGCCCATGCCGCGACGGAAAAGGCGCCGGTGGTGGCTGTCTGCGCCAACATGGAAGCCGAAATCGGCGACATGGACGACGCCGACAAGATGGAATTCCTGAAGGACTTGGGCCTCGAAGAGCCGGGCCTGAACCGTGTGATCCGCGCCGGTTACGACCTGCTTGGGCTGCAAACCTACTTCACGGCGGGCGTGAAGGAAGTGCGTGCGTGGACGATTCACAAGGGCGACACGGCGCCGCAGGCCGCGGGCGTGATCCACACCGATTTCGAGAAGGGTTTCATCCGCGCCCAGACCATCAGCTTCGCCGACTTCATCCAGTACAAGGGCGAGCAGGGCGCGAAGGAAGCGGGCAAGATGCGCGCCGAGGGCAAGGAATACGTGGTGCAGGACGGCGACGTATTGAACTTCCTGTTCAACGTGTGATTCAAACAAGCCATTTCAGGCGATTGCACATGCTTGCAGGCGCATCGCTGAAATCGACGCAAAGCCCCGTGGATACGGGGCTTTTTCATTTCATCTCATTGCATGAAACGACACCTGATGGCGCTGCGCAAGTGGATACGGGCGTGTATATGGATCTTGAACTAGGTCGATGAAGGTGTATACGATAAAGCCCTGAGGACGAACAGGAGAGCTTCACGATGCTGACAGACGCCCAGTGCCGAGCCGCCAAGCCTAGAGAGGGCATCTACCGCCTCAATGACTACAAGGGGCTGTACCTAGAAATCAAACCCAACGGCATCAAGGCTTGGCGCTATCGCTTCAAGCTCAATGACAAGGCCTCATGGTTCGCACTTGGCGACTACCCCAGCGTGACGCTCGGCGAGGCCAGAGAGAAGTGCGAGGCAGCACGGAAGCTGGTCAGGGAGGGCATCAATCCCGTCCAGAATCGCCAGATCGAACGCATCAAGCGCGAGCAAGACTCAGCGAACACATTCGAGGCCATCGCCAAAGAGTGGCTGGCCCTGAAGGACTGGGAGGAAGTGACCAAGAAGCGCCGGCTCGACATGCTGGAGCGCGTGGTCTTCCCGTCGATTGGCAAGCTGCCGGTACGTCAGATCACTCCGGCCCATGTCCTCGACATTCTCAACAAGACGGTCAAGCGGGGTGCCCCCACCGTAGCGGCTGAAGCCAAGCGCACCATGTCTGGCGTGTTCGAACATGCAGTCGCGACTCTACGGGCGGACACCGACCCCGTTTGGCCGGTTCGCAAAGCGCTGCCGCCCAACAAGACGCAACACAAGCGCGCCCTCAGCGCGGAGGAAGTCGGCGAGCTGCTGAACGATTTTGACGGACATGGTGGCAACTTCCAGACCATCAAGGCCTTTCAGCTGATGTGGCTGACTCTCAGCCGCCCGAATGAATCCGTCCAAGCAGAATGGGCCGAGTTCGACTTGGACAAGGCGCTCTGGACCATTCCGGCACGTCGCATGAAGGCGCGGCGAGAGCACGTCGTTCCACTACCGACTCAGGCGGTCGACCTTCTCAAGGCTATGCATCCAATCACGGGTCACACAAAATTCGTTTTCCCGAACCGCGATGATCGCCAGCGCCCAATGGCCGACGCAGCCCTGCGGCAGGCGCTCAAGAAGCTCGGCTGGGCAACCAAGTACAGCCCGCATGGCACGCGCACCACGGGCAGCACCCGGCTCAATGAACTGGGCTATCGGCCTGACGCCATTGAGGCCCAGCTGGCACATGCGGAGCCAAATAGTGTTCGGCGGACATACAACCATGCCACCTACCTGGACGAGCGGCGAGTCATGATGCAAGACTGGGCTAACAAACTGAACGAGTGGAAGACCTACGTACGGAAGGATGCCAACTAGCGCTCAACGCTGCTTCATGACCGCCAGGAGACGATGAGAATTTTCGCTCAGCAGAGTTGCCGCTTCCTGGGTGGAGACACCCCATGCTTGTCCAAGGTGCCGGGAGGTGACGTCAGCGCTCCAGGGCGGAACTGGCTTGTCGTCGACCCGTGCAAATGGGCCGTCACTTTCGGGAACAACAAATTGCCGCGGTAGCTTCGCCGCCAAAGCCCGGCCACTACTCGATGCAAATGCGGCTGGCCCGATGCTGAACCAGCAGCCTCGCTCTTCCGCAGCTCGCAGCTCCTTTACCGTCCCTGTGAACCAGTGCATTACTGCGGTCCCAAATCCGGCATGTCGATCCAAAATAGCCAATACGTCATTCACAGCTTGGCGTGAATGAATGCTGAGCACACGACCGCCCAGTGCCGAGCTACGTTCAATGATGGCCTCAAATAGGCCGCGCTGAACATCGTAGCTCTTGCTATACCGAGACGAGCCATCAAGGCCGACTTCGCCAATGGCTGCGACATCGCCCATTTGCGTCAACAGAAGGTCAAGCTCGCCAGCACGCTCGTGCGCAATCTCTGGATGAAGTCCTGGGGTGACAAGTACATTCGCTGCGCCTGTGAGTACACGCGCAGTCGCAACAAAGGCCTTTGGGCTGGTAGTCACCAGCCATGTGAATTCATTCTTCTGTGCAGCTTCCTTGAACACCTCGCGAGCGTTCGGATAGAGGTCAAGGTGGCAGTGGAAATCCATCACAGTACGCCATCCCTCTGTAGCAAGACTTCAAGCTCATTCAGCCCATTAGCAAGTACGCTCCTGTATGCCAACCTAACAGCGGGCTCGGCAAATGCCAGAGAGGCCCCCAAGAACCGGTCCAAGCCCTTCTGCCGGGCCGTGAGTACGGCAAGGGCTGCAGCCATCGCGTCATCAGGTCCACTAGCCTTGTTCGCATCGGCCAACGAGCGGTGTACGTAGTCGGTTGTATCGCGAGCAGGGTCCCAGGCGATAAATGCGGCTTTGCGAATCATGCAAGGAACACACCGGCCGCAGTGCCTTCGGTTGTAGGTGCGAAAACGGCCGCAACTCGTGGAGTCCGCCGCCAACTGCTGAAGCAGAGGCTGGTTGAGACACTCGTTGAGCATCTGGCCCTTGGTTTTGAACTGATAGGGAAGTTCAAGCCGAACAGGCACATCCAATCCGTCCAGCACACTCTGCAACATTGCGATGAACTGCGGGTGCGTGGTCCGGGTGCTCAAACTAGAGACGCGTCCTGGCACCAAAGGCGGATTGATGCAAATGAATCCATTTTCTGGAACAAACACCTGGACAGGATCACTGGCAACCCGCGAGGCAGCCAGCACCGCGAACGCGTAAAAGGCCAGAGACCGAGCGCGCGTTGAAGTCTCACGTTGGCCGCTAAAGCTGATGCCATGACTCCACTGCCAGTGAGACCCCACACCGCCAAGCTGCGCTGCGTAATTCCTCTGACGCTGAGAGTCCTCATGTGCCAGCTGCGACACAAACATCGGGCGGCGACCTTGTGCAACAAGGTCTATCCCCCCGATGAGGCTATCGAGGCCGCCTGATAGCAGGGATACGCAGTCGTGCGCAGTCGCAACGGGCCTGCCATCCGGTGGCGCTGCACCGCCAGCTACGAAATGGAGCTTCCAGTAGTCGCCAGTGAGAACCTTGAGAAGTGCTTCAAGTTGTTCTTGGAAAGGCAGCCAGCGCAGTGGCTCATGCAGGCCGACAGTGAGCTCAATCACGCGCGTCCAGCCATCCGCACTCGTGCTTCGAAGACAGGCCAAGTCGGCGGCGCAAACTGCTAGGCAGAACTGAACGAAGTCCCAGACCTGAGCGCTCGGTGCGAACCCGCGCCGCTTCAACGAACCTCGCCATCCTTTCGCGATGGTGCCAACTCCGGGGCGTCGGGCGCTCTTGAAGTAGGTAAATGCGAGTTCCCCGGCATCGAGACGCGCAGGCAAGAAGTCAGGTGTTGTACATAGAACTTTCATTCGACAAATACCTCAAGGGTTGAGGCCAAGACTTCACTGGCAAGTCGTTGATGGTCAATCCCGCGTGGTCCTTGTCGGTCAAGAACCACCTTGACTTGCGCGTTGACATATTCCTTGATGTCGTTCCGATACAGCTGGATTTGCCGCGCGTCGAACTTAAGCTTCTCGTATGTTTGACCCAGTTGCAGGTCAACGCGATTACATAGGTCGTTGGCGACGATGTAGCCGATGAGGTCCCCGATTTGTGCATCTGTTAGGTTGAAGATGTCGACTTCAGGGGCTACCTCGTACAGCTGACCAAGCGCTTCTGCCGCAGCGTTCCGAATGGACTCTTCGTCGACACTTCCTGTGTTCGGAAGAACTTCTTTGACCACCTCCAGGACGAGGTCGTTTGCTGAAAGGTTCTGGGCACGAACCCGCTGCACCCAGTCGACAACTCGTGGGTCTGTGGCATCCCGTGCGGACGCAAGAAATTGCCCCAGTTGGCCGGCCCCCTGAGCCGTCGCTCGCATGGTGGCCGCTGCTCGTCGCGGGCCGCCCATTCCCTTGCTGACCATGCTCTTGGTCGCAGTGCGCAGAGCTTCGCGCCCCCCGCCACCAAGGAATGCCGACATGCCAGAACGGGCTGGAGCAAAGCGGCGGTCAGGCGCTAGCGCAGGCCCGGTCACATCACCTTCTTCACCGCTAGCCGCGTCGCCCTGCCCGTCAGCGTTGGCGTCGTTGGCATCAGCCGGAGAAGGACCTTCGCCATCACCAGGCGCAGGGCTTTCTCCGCCATTGCCGCCTTCGGGCGGCGACAGCCACTCAGGATCAAAGGGGGAGCGCGAGCCACCACCTTTGCTTGATGTTGACGTTCCCATCAGCGCGCTCCTTTCCTGGCTTGTTCAATGGCTTGCTTGACCGGTCTGGAAGCATCACCGGAGGCATGCCACTGATCGAGCACAGGACGAGCCCACGTCTGCTCATACAGGAGAGGGACGAGCCCTGGGCCGACCTCCTTGATGGGCGCCTGGGCCAGCAAAGCGGCGGCCTTTGCACCAAGGTCAGGAAAGATCTTGGAGATTTCCAGTAATGACACAACGTCTTCGGTTTGTCGCCAGTTTCGCTTTGGTGACTTCAGTTGCCACACCTTGGCCATTACAGCGTCAGCCTGACTCACTCCAGCTGCTCGAATTGCCTGTGTCAGCGGCTCATTTGCGCTGGTCGCAACCATCAGCGCATCCCGCAAGGCACGGCCTTCGGTCGTCAAGCTGTCGTCACCGAAGTCCCGCATCGCGGAGTCCCTGCTCAGGTGGAGCAATGGGCGCAAGTCCATTTCGCCAAGTGCAGGCTCTAGTCCAAGCCATTCCTTATGGAAAAACTCATCCTTGAATGGCTCTGGTAAGGCCACACCTTCTCGGGCCGCGTGCTCAGCCACTCGAATCATATCGACACGTCCTTCCGTCGCGGAAGTGACTCGGCCTGCAAGCGCGTTTGCCAAGGCTTCGTCGCAGCGCTCCAAGAGGTGCCATTTGGCCAAGGCCTTGAGGTCCAATTCAATCCCCTGAGGCTTGGCTAGGGCTGACCGGAGAAAGACCGTGTTGAGGAACCGCTTCATCAGGCGCGGATTGGCGTTTACCTTGCTCGAACTCGTGAGCAGCGGTGCCAACCCCTCAGCCAATTCCATCAGCTCGACCAAGTGAGCGTTCTGAGGATTGATGAGGCCCTTCAAAAATTCCAGCGTCACCGCATCACCGCGCCAACTGGTCTTGAGGCGTTCAGAGACGGCCTGAACCGCGCGAGTGAACTGACCATCAACGAACTGACCGTCAGCAACGGCCCGTTCCAGCAGTAACAACGCCAGGTAGGCCTTTGCCTCATTCACACCTAGCCTTGGCACATGCAGCGGGACCTGGATAAGCTTGTCGAAATAGTTCGTCGCAACCTCATCACTGATGCCCGTCCCCGCAAAGTGCACTCGCACAGCGCCTCGGATGAACTCGTTGTCGGCCGCAACAACAAACGCGCTGCGCTTCAGGAACAGCAGCAAGCGAATGGATTCAAGTGTCGAAATGGCCGTCTGCGGGAGACAGCGATCAAGGTCGTCCACGAACACAACAAGGGTAATCTTCAGCTCTTCCAGAAGCTCCTCAAGCGCATCTCGAAACGCCTGAATTTCGCCTGGCAGAGAGACCGGCTCGGCAGGCTTCAGTAGGCCCCAATCCTCATCCTTCTCGGCCTTGTCGTCAGCGGCCTCTCCCTGTTCGTCGCCAAAGCCAAACTTTGCGAGCGTGCGTCCAATCAAGCCAATAGGAATGCCTGTGGCGATCGTTGCGGCCGCCTCGCCACCGAGTTGAACGATTCGCAGCAGATTGATGCGTTGAAGAAGCCTTTTGGCTTTCTTCAACAGCCCCTCGTTGGAGGAAGCTCGGCGCAACACTTCATCACCGACCATTTGAAGAAGAGCACTACGTGCGCCTTCGAAGTCCTGATACAGCCAAGGATTGAAGGTGACCACCACGTACGTATTCTTGTCGGGGTCTGCGTCGACGTTCAGCCGTGACGCGACCATGCGTACCAATGAGGATTTCCCAACGCCCCAGCCGCCGGATACGCCAATGGAAATGGGCTGGCCGTTGGCCTGCTGCAGTAGCTTTGCGCAGGCATCCGCAACGACGCCGAAATTCAAGTAGTCCGTGGTTGTTTCATTGTCATGCCACATGTTCCCCCCCCCTGATAATCGAGTGCTTATAGTTGCCCGCCTACACCCTTGAACTTCTCAACAAAGGCTGCAATCTTCTGGAAGACAGTCTGCTTCTTGGTCAGAAATTGCGGGTTCAATGGGCTCATCTTGGGCAGAACCGCGTTGAGCTCCGTGCCGTTCTCGCTGGCGAACTCACGCTTGAGTGAAGTGGTGATGTATCGCTTGGCGGCCTCAGCGTTGAGGCTCTCGGTGGTGATCAACTCCTGCGCTTCGCGCTGCTGCTCCGCTTGAGCAAACTTGAAGAACGCATCGATCACGCTGGCCTTGTCACCGATCTGGTCCAAATCGGTCTGGTTGATGAAGTCCACCACCAGACTTTCTTTCGCGCGGTTGCCCAGGCTGGCACGAATCACACGCCGCACTTCATCCACCAGTTCAGACTTGCTCTTGGTCTTCTTGTTGTGCTCGAAGATCAGTTCGAGGATGTAGTCCAGGTTGATTTCCTGAGACTTCAATAGGTCCACCTCAAAAACCACGTCATCCCAGTCAATGGTGGACTTCTCTTTCTCCGCCCCCGCCTTCTCTCGGCGTAGCCAGTCGCGCACGTCGTTGTAGGTCGAGCGATAGTCCTGAACCTTCCGCTCGGGTGGGAGCGTGATGGCTTGCAGTGCGGTCAGATCTTCATCACTCAGGTAGTGCCTGGCCTTGAACGCCTCAACTGCGGCAGGGTCGGCCAGATCGACGCTTTGCAACTCTTTCAAGCTGGCAAATTCGTCATAGTTCTGCAGCACGTTCTCGACGCGTAGGTACTCGCCGAACAGTTTGGCGAAGGCCTTCTTATCCGACTCCTTCTCAATGGCAGCAGGGTTGGGGAAACGTGCTTCCAGTTCCTGCACCACATCCTTGAAGCCTCGACGCGCCTCACCGGTGGCCGCATCGGTGAAGCCTTCCATGTACTCCTTGTAGCTCTTCTCCAGCACCACGTTCTTGGTGTTCTTGTCACCGAACAGGGTAATGGCGTCGATGGTCGCCTGCTCCATGTCGCGGAAGGTGACGATGTTGCCGAAGGTCTTGGTGGCGTCAAAGATGCGGTTGGTACGCGAGTAGGCCTGCATCAGTCCGTGGAAGCGCAGGTTCTTGTCGACAAACAGCGTGTTGAGCGTGGGGGCATCAAAGCCGGTCAGGAACATGCCCACCACGATGAGCAGATCGATTTCCTTTGCTTTGACCTGCTTGGCCAGATCTCGGTAGTAGTTCTGAAAGCCGTTGCTGTCCACGCTGAAGTTGGTCTTGAACAGCGCGTTGTAGTCAGCGATGGCCGCGCTCAGGAACTCCTTGGCGCTGCTGTTCATGGCCGAGACATCAAAGCTCTCGTCCTGAATGTCGCCAATCGCGTCCTGCTCCTCGTTTGCTGCGAACGAGAAGATGGTCGCCACTTTCAGCGGCTTGTCGCTGTTCTTCTGCAACTCGCGGAAGCACTCGTAGTACAGCTTGGCGGCATCCACACTGCTGACCGCAAACATGGCGTTGAAGCCCTTGTTGCCCGCGTGCAGGCGGTGGGTCTTTTGCCGGTAGTTGTTCAGGATGTACTGGGTGATCTCGCAGATGCGATCAGGGTGCAGCAGGGCCTGCTTGTTCTCGGCTGCACTCAGCTTCTTCTCGTCCTGCTCGGTCTCGATGGCCTTGAACTGAGGACGAACGTCGTTGTAGTCCACCTTGAACTTCAACACCTTCTCGTCACGAATGGCATCGGTGATCACGTATGAGTGCAGCTCACGGCCAAACACGCTCGCCGTGGTCTCGGCACCCAAAGCGTTCTCCGGGAAGATTGGCGTGCCGGTGAAGCCGAACTGGCAGAACTTCTTGAACTTCTTCTTCAGGTTCTTCTGGGCTTCACCAAACTGGCTGCGGTGGCACTCATCGAAGATGAAGACCACCTGCTTGCCGTAGATGGGCAAGTCGGCCTCGCTCTTCATCAGGTTGTTGAGCTTCTGGATGGTCGTGACGACGATCTTGTTGTCGTCCTTCTCCAGATTGCGCTTCAGCCCCGCCGTGCTATCCGAACCATTGACGCTGTCCGGCGAAAAGCGCTGGTACTCCTTCATGGTCTGGTAGTCCAGATCCTTGCGGTCCACCACGAAGAACACCTTATCGATGAAGTCCAGCTCGGTGGCCAGGCGCGCGGCCTTGAAACTGGTCAGGGTCTTGCCGCTGCCGGTGGTATGCCAGATGAAGCCGCCACTTTCCGTCTTGCTCCAGTTCTTGGCTTGGTGGCTGCTCCTGATCTTCCACAAAATGCGTTCCGTGGCAGCGATCTGGTAAGGGCGCATCACCAGCAGCGTGTTGCTGACGTCGAACACCGAGTAATGCAGCAGCACGTTGAGCAACGTGTGTTTCTGGAAGAAGGTGGCCGTGAAGTCCTTCAGGTCCTTGATCAGCGTGTTGTCCGCCTTCGCCCAGTTCATGGTGAAGTCGAAGCTATTCTTGTTGCGCTGGGTGGTGTTGGCGAAGTAGCGGCTATCGGTGCCGTTCGAGATCACGAACAGCTGCAGGAACTTGAACAGGGACTGCTCGCTGTTGAAGCTCTCCTTGCTGTAGCGGTGCACCTGGTTGAAGGCTTCGCGGATCGCCACTCCGCGCTTCTTCAGCTCCACCTGCACCAATGGCAAGCCATTGACCAAGATCGTCACGTCATAGCGGTTGGCGTGCGTGCCAGTCTGCTCGAACTGCTTGATCACCTGCACCTTGTTGCGGGTGACGTTCTTCTTGTCCAGCAGATAGATGTTCTGGATGCGCCCGTCGTCGAAGACGAAGTCGTGGATGTAGTCGTCGTGAACCTTGCGAGTCTTCTCGACGATGCCATCACTGGGCTTGTCCAGCCAAGATTCGACGAATCGCATCCATTCGCCATCGGTGAACTGCACGGCGTTGAGTGCCTGCAGCTGCACACGCACGTTGTCCAGCAGATCGACAGGGGTCTTGATGGCCGAGGCAAACTCGTAGC
The DNA here is from genome assembly GCA_018241765.1 of Pseudomonadota bacterium. GTDB lineage: Bacteria > Pseudomonadota > Gammaproteobacteria > Burkholderiales > Casimicrobiaceae > Casimicrobium. Next base: position 213,195 of record JAFEDD010000002.1, read on the forward strand.
CCTGATTGACCAGATCCTGGATCAGCTCACGTTCCAGATCACTTTCGCTCTGGTAGCTCTCGGCGACTTTCCATTCACGGGCGTACTTGTCCAGAACGATGAAATTGTTCGATTCGGCAATGGTCTTGTAATCGCTCATTCGTCAGGCGCCTTGTTGTTGCCAAAAGCCATGGCTGTTCTTCAGGTGGTCTAGCAACAGTTGGACCGTGACGCGCTCCTGCGGCGTGGGCTCCGCAACCGCCTCATTGGATAGCGTGCTATGGCTGGTGAAATTAATAATTCGGCTGTAGTAAAGCTGCTTGTCATCAGGTAAAAGCTCAGACCACTTGGGGTAGCCCAGAAAGCTGGCCGTCTTCTCGTACAGATTGCGCAGCAGGGTGAAGTGATATCGCTCAACTTTACTGTCGGCAATCGCCTGTTCGATGGTCTGCACAAGGTGCAAATGATAGGAAAAACTCTTATTGGAGTCGCCGGACTTCTCAGTCAGCGAGAAGCTACCATCGTCAAAGCGCTCCAGCATATAGCATGCCTTGTTGCTGAACTCATTGAACAGTACGTTGTAAAACAGTGGGCTATGCGTGGTGATGATGAACTTCAGGTCGGATTGGCTAGACTTGATCAGCGCAGCGAGGTTCACCGCCAGCTCGATCAGGTGGTTTTCATCCAGCGAGCTTACCGGGTCATCAACAAAGACATGGGTCAGCTTGTTGAAGACATCGGTGGACCGGTCGGCGACCTCCGGGATATTCAACTCGGCAATCACCTGCTCCAACAGGGCGTTGAACACACTCCAGATGAAGTTGCTTTCCTCGCCCTTGGAAATCTTGATATGCGGCTCAGATTGCTGATTGCCACGCTCGAACGAGAAGCTGACCGACGAGAAGTCTGCGCTGAAATGCGGCGTCAGTTTGTCGCTGGTGTAACGCTGAAAGGTGGTGATGATGCTTTGGTCTTGCCCTTGCTCTTCCAGCACCCACTTGGTGAAGGCGTTGGGCTGGATCTCCAGCTTCGGTTCAGCATCCTGCCCTAGGTCGTTGTCCCAGTAAAACAAGTCTTCGGTGAAAGCGCTGTAATAAATAATCTTCTTGTCGGCCAACTCCGATGATGCATCGTCACCTGCCTGCTTTGGGTCAATCTCTTGCTTGAACGCCCGCGACAGGCGTGTTTTGCCCGTGCCATTGAAGGCATAAATCAGCTGCACCTTTTTGTCGGTGCCGTTTAGCTGTTGGGCGATTTCCGCGAGCGTCTTCCTCATGTTATGCCTCTACCTCCTCAGGCTTGGGGAAGCTCAACAGCAAATCGCGGTAGTAGGCGTATTGCTTTTGGCGTAGCGCGATTTCGCGCGGCAAGCCTTCGGTGAGGGAGGCTGTCAGCGCGTCGAATTTGTCGAGAATGGTGACGATGCGGGCCTGCTCAGCAAGCGATTTTTCAGGATCACCAGGGCATGGTAGTGGGATCTTTATGTCCTTCAGCATTGGCTTGGTAAGTTGAGGTATACCTGCTTCAGGAACCTTGTAATCACTTTCGATAGTCTTCATGAAGTAGTAGGCGTACTTCAGGTTGATTTCTGTTCTAGGCGTTAAGACCAAAAGTCGCACGATTGGAAAGAATGGCACATCCTGGTAGCTCGTCCATCCAATGGTGCCGCGTGCCGAAATGGTCAAACTAGGCTTTTCGATCTTGGCCTTGTTGGTCCAGCCGTATAGCGATTTTTCGCCAATTCCGTTCGAAAGAATCGGAACACTGAACTCTTCTGTTTGCTCATCGGATAGAGCGTCTTTTGGAGCATCTCCGCCCGCGAAGATGTCGAAGATATCCTCTAGCGATTTCCACTCCACATCCCCATCTTCAAAACTCAACAACTGGTCGCGATAGTAGTTGTATTGTTTTTTTCGTGCGGCCAGCTCGGCGGTCAGCTCGGCGGTCAGCTCGGTGAAGGCGTCCAGAATGCGCACGATTTCGGTTTGGATTTCAAGCGACTTTTTGGGGTCGTCTGGGCAGGGGATGGGGATCAGTAAATCCTTCAAGTTGCTTGCATTCAATGCAGGAATGCCGTCATATGTGCAAAGCGCTTGGATTTCAGGCTGCAATTCGAGCAGCAGGTGATAAAGGAACCGAATGCTGACCAGCTGCGGATTTTTGATCGTAACCGAATAGTTCAAATTTCCTCGGAAATATTTCCCTGGTTGCCATGTTACTGAACCAACTCCTGCACCTCGTGACGTAATACCAATTGGGTCGTTGTCAGTGTTCCATTCATCAATAAACCCGAGTGGCTCTCGTCCACTATTAATAACGGGGTACTCACCCGGATTTGCGGAGATCATTTTTTTATTGACTGCTTGGCCAGTCTTGATTGACGTGATTTCCCCCAACGTCCTCCACTCCACCGCCACCTCATCCAATAGCTTGTCCAAGAAGTTCACGCTACTCATACCTCCTGCTCCTCGCATTCAATCTCCGCGACGATGGCATCAATGTCCTTCCGAAGCTGGTCGATCCTAGCCACAGTGGATTTCAGTTCCGCATTGAGCTGAGCGATGTCCACCACTTCGCGGTTGTCTTTGGCTTCGATATAGCTGCTGACCGACAGGTTGTAATCGTTGGCCGCAATCTTTTCCAGCGGGACGGATTGCGCGAAGTGGGCGATATCGGCCTTGCTGTCGAACACAGCCATGATTTGATCGATATGCGAATCCAGCAGGACGTTGTTATTGGTTTCTTTCTTGAATAGCACGCTGGCGTCGATGAACTGAGTAGTCGTGTTTTTCTTGTTTTTCGCCAGCACCAGAATGTTCACCGCAATGGTTGTGCCGTAAAACAGGTTGGGCGCGAGCGAGATCACGGTTTCGACGTAGTTGTTATCCACCAGATACTGGCGGATTTTCTGCTCGGCGCCGCCCCGGTAGAAAATGCCAGGGAAACAGACAATCGCAGCGCGGCCTTTGCTGGAGAGGTAGTTGAGCGCGTGCAATACAAAGGCAAAGTCGGCCTTGGACTTGGGCGCGAGTACGCCGGCCGGGGCGAAGCGCTCGTCGTTGATCAGCGTGGGGTCGTCGCTGCCGATCCACTTCACCGAGTACGGTGGGTTGGAGACGATGGCATCAAATGGCCGGTCGTCAGCGAAATGCGGCTCTTCCAACGTGTTGCCCAACTGGATGTTGAACTTGTCGTAGTTCACGTTGTGCAAGAACATGTTCATCCGCGCCAAGTTGTACGTGGTGTGGTTGATTTCTTGCCCGAAGAAACCGTCTTCGATCAAGTGCTGATCGAAGTGCTTTTTGGCTTGCAGCAGCAGCGAGCCAGAGCCGCAGGCGGGGTCATAAATCTTGTTGACGCTGGTTTGCTTGTGCATCGCAAGCTGTGCGATCAGCTTGGACACATGCTGCGGCGTGAAAAACTCGCCGCCCGACTTGCCCGCGTTCGCGGCGTAGTTGGAGATCAGGAACTCATAGGCATCGCCGAACAGGTCGATGCGACTGGTGTCGAAACCGCCGAAGTCCAGCTCCGCCACGCGTTTGAGCACTTTGGACAGTCGATCGTTCTTGTCTTTGACGGTGTTGCCAAGGCGGTTGCTGGTGGTGTCGAAGTCAGCAAACAGGCCTTTGATGTCGCGCTCGGAGGGGTAACCGTTGGCGGAAGCTTCGATGGCGGCAAAGACGTTGGCCAGATCGGTATTCAGGCTTTCGTTGGTGTTGGCGTTGGCCGCGACATTAACAAACAACTGGCTGGGGTAGATGAAGTAGCCTTTGGTCTTGATGGCGTCGTCTTTGGCGGCAGCGATGTTCGGATCACTGTCTGCCATGGCGGCGTAATTGACAGAGGGGTCGCCGCCGGTGATGTAGTCGATGAAGTTCTCGCTGATGAAGCGATAGAACAGGGTGCCCAGCACGTATTGCTTGAAGTCCCAGCCATCGACGGCACCGCGGACGTCATTGGCGATATCCCAGATCTTGCGCTGTAGGGCAGCGCGTTGTTCGTTGCTTGTCATCTTAAAAGTCCAGTTTTGATTCGTTGGGTCCGGCTCAGGCTCGATGCTTGAACTGGAGGAAATGGGTTGTTACGGCAAGAGGGCCGCGTTCTATCTCCCTGCTTTTGTCGCCTTGGGTCGATAGAAAACCTTGCTTCTTCAGGCGGTTGCCGACGTATCGCCCAGCTTCTATCACCCATCTATCGACGATAGAGCACAGGTTGTCCGATAGGCTGTTCATGCCACTGCCCAGTACCGCCGCCAGCGGTTGTTGCCCTCAAAGCGGACGTCCCCGCGCTCGATCAGCTCTTCCAGCGCGCGCTTGACTTGCTTGGGATGGATTTCGCCGCCGACGCGCTGGTGGATGTCGCTGATGGCTGATCTGGGGTAGCGCTGCAGGTCTTCCAAGACCAGCGCGGCCAGGCGGTGTGGCTCAATGCGTTTGAGGGTGGTCTCGCCGGTGAACTGGAGGCTGCGCAGCAAGCTGGGGTCAACAAAGTAACGTGTTGCCTGGGTACGCCCGGCGCTTTGCACCAACTGCCAATCCAGCAGGCGTTTGAGCCAGGGTTGCAGTGCTTCAACCGATGGCAGCTCAAGCGACGTTGCCAGCTCGCGTGCCGTCAGCGCATCATGTTGCGCCAACAGGCCCAATGCGATCCTCTCGCGCTGCGTGAGCTGATAGGTTTGATCTGCCTTCGCAATGAAGTCGATGACCTCGGGCTTAAGGATGCGGCGGCGCACTGTCACCTGCACACGGTCGTGGGTCTCGATCAACTCGGGAGCCGGGCGGCCCTGTGAGAGCAGCACCTCGAAGATCTTGTCGAAGCCGCTGCCTTCCCGCTCCATCAGTTTCAAGTCATGGAACAGGCGTGCCAGGTGTTCGTTACGGCGTACCGTAGTGTGGAGCACGTTCTGCGGCGAGACGCCCAGCGGTAGCGGTCCAGGGTTGACCACTTCCAGCCGGTCTGGATGCAGGTTCAAAAAGATGTCACCGCGCTGGGTGTAGGGGCGATGTACCAATGCGTTGACCAATAACTCGCGCACCACGATTTCATCGAAAGCGGGCACGTTCTGACGGTACAGGCCATCGGGCAGCTCGTAGCGCTCGCGGAAGTCTGGCACCTCCTGCCAGACCGCTTCGATCAACTCCATCGGGCTTTGCGTGTGGTCGTCCCAAACCAGCTTGTTGACCTTCTGCCCGTGCTCGTCGTACTTGATGAACTGGATGACCGGAGCGGTGGTCAGTTGCGCGCGATGATGCTGGCGACCGAGACTGAGCACGCCCAGATTGGTGAGGTTCGGTCCTTGTGCGAGCTGATAGTGATCGAGCAACTCGTCGTCAGACTTCTCCTTCACAGAAGGCTTGACGCGATCCGATGCACGCAAGGCTGCAAGCAGCTTGTCGCGTTTGGCGACATCGATCTCAGCACGTGAAACTTGCAAGGTGATTTGCGTTTCCCACGGTAATGCGGAACGCTCACTGGCGAGGCGCATCACGTCATCACCCGTCACGGGCTTGCTTTGATCGGCCACGCGCAGGAAATAGCGGCCGTCCGTGGTAGACGCAACAGCCATGGCGCGCGGAATTCGCAATTCGATGTATTGGCCGCCATTCGGGGAGATGGTGACATCCGGCAGCACCGTCACGTTAACGGTGCGCTCCGCCAGCTTGCGACGTAGTGTGTCTGGCAGGTCTGGAGGGACACGCTGATCGGCGGGAGGCTCGCTCTGGCCATCCTCGATCCCCAGCAGCAGGCGGCCACCGGTTGCATTGGCAAAGGCAATGCAGTCCTTAGCGATTTCGTTCCAGTCCGCCGTCTTGCCGGTTACGGCACGCAAGGACTTCTGGTCAAGGAGTTGTCCTTCCAAGCTCACACGTCACCTTCCCCTGCTGGATTCATTTTTGTTCGCTCCCATCGCCCGATTCTTCATCGGCACCTCCCGCTCGGACCCACTCATCCACTTCGGTTAGCTGAAACTTCCACAGCCGTCCGACACGATGTGCGGGAAGCCCCTTGCGTTCCCTCCAGCGATAAACGGTGTCCTTGGCAACACCCAGGTGCTGGGCAACGTCTTCGGCAGTAACCCAAGGTTCAATGCTCATGTCGATGGCGCTCTGCCTGCATTAGTGAAAGTCGTTGAGGATCGTTTTAAGTCTACCAGCAGAGCGCTCACAAAGCACCCTTTCGCTATTGAGTCACGCTGCAGAGAAGTTGGCGTAGGGACACTCGATTCAGGTGGCGGGTGGCTCACTCGACCCGTACTTTGCCTCCAGCGCCAGGACCCGTGCTTCCCTTGCCTCCAGTTCATCCATCACAGCTCTCGCTTCTAGCATCGTCTTCTGTGCAAAGGCGCGAAGCTGGCGATCACGTTCGCTAGTCCCACGCGTGATCTCACGCGCCCGCTGAAGCAACGCGGCCTGCGCCGGCAGCCCGAACTTCACCCGCGTCCACTGCGCTCGACTCATACGCTGACGGCCTGGCCCCAAGCGAGCGAGTCCAGACGGCCCGGCAACGTGCTCCCAGAATCGGTCCTGAAATGCGCGCATCGCCGTGTTGTAGGCAAGGCGCTGTTCCCTGGGTGTTTGAGCGCCCTTTGCCGCACGAAAGCCGGGGTGCAAGTCCTTGACGTTGCCACCGTCAGGATTGACGACATAGAAGTGGAGGTGCGGGTGCGCCTCGTCGGTGTGCTCGACAACGGACCGAAGGCGATCACCGAATTCCATTTGCAGCCATTCCAAGGCGCTTTGCTTCCAGTAGCTGTACTCAATGCCGCCACGTGGATACGACGCTACGCCAGCCAGCAGGACGGACGCATCCTTTCGCAAACGGCGACCTGCTGCATCACGACTGCGCGCATGGATGGCGCCAACTTCGGCTTCCAACTCTGTCAGGCTGGAGCCAAGCAGCAGGATAGGTGGCCTCGGCCTCGGCACATGCAAGCAGGCTTGCGGCTCGCGGCTGGCCTCCGCAATCACGTCGCGCACAGCCCATTTTCGATCTGCTCCCCGCGAGGTTTTCTTAGGTGGGTGCAGCGAGTAGACCGATATGTGAACAAACTGGATGCCGCCTGTGATCATGGGGCACCGTCGCTGGAAACATAGTGACCGACTATATTTATCGCCGCTGTCGCAGCAATAAATGTCGGCCAGGGGAAAATCCCCTGGACCCCGCCGCCCAATGTGCGAACAGTGTGTTCAAACTGTGCGAACCAATGGGCGAAACTGTGTGAGCAACTGGCCGACTTGATGCCAACCATTGTGCAAACAATGTGGCCACAATGTGGGGGCACTGTGGCGCATATTGTGTAATCAGTGTGTGAGTTGCCCACGGCTTCTCCGCTGATTACCGAAAAGTTGGATGAGCAGACCATCGTTCGCCAGGCTCCTCAACAACTCCGGGGCAACCAAATGAACTGGGGTTGATGAGACCTGCAGCAGCCTGTCGATGACGGCATCGAATGGAAGCCGGGCCACATACTCGCGCAGCACGAAGCCGCTGTCCGTGTATTCGATCAACGTGGTCTGATCGAGCGCAATGAGACAAAGCCGCATGCATCGGCCGTTACCGAGAGCTGGTTGCGGTATGCATTCAATATTGACCCTGCCCGTCGCCACGGTGCAGGTTTGCATCCATCCCCAGCCAGCCCATTTGTCATCCGTCACGACATCTTGCCAAGCGAATCGGCTTTCAAAGTTTTTGTTGTTCATGCAGTGCCTCGTGGTATTACCGGTTTCTGCGCCTTCTTTGCGAGTTCATTGCGCATCTGCTGGAGCCTTTCTCTGACTTGAGCCCTGTCCACCGATGGCCGATCCGTCTCGATTGTTCGAGCTGGCTCAGCTGCGGCCTCCACGGCACGTTGCCGCCTGATGATTTGCCGAAGGTCCCGTCGCAGCTCTGACCCAGCCGACAAGCTGAACTTGCCCTCGCGAGCCCTGCGTAACAAGGAGGCCAGGAATTGGGGGATAGTCTTCCGGATGCTGTTTTGGCGCTTGCATTCGAGGACTTCTGTCAAAACATCCAGGGCTACAGCTGTGGGGAGACCCGCGCATTGATCCCGCGTCTTTTGGGGTTCGAGTGATAGCTTTTGACACAACCACAACCAGCACTCTTCATCCCCCTCGTCCATGATCAAGGTCGGCGACTCGTCAGTGTCAGGAGGCGTGTCCTCTGGCCCGGTAGTTGTTTTTGATGAATCCAATGTTTCTACAAATACAGTGTTTGTAGCCCCTTGATCGCCTTGAACTGGCTGATCCAGAACTGGCTCTTCCACACGTGGGTTTTCAAGGTGTGGAGCCCAGTCCACAATCGGCTCATCACTGACAATCCATTTCGAATGGATGAAGCGCCCGGATGCAGAGCGCTCACGGACGATTCGTATGTAATTCAGCCGCTCAAGCTGTTGGATCGCGCTGCGCATTGCCGTTTCCCCCTCCTTGCGCGCTTTGCAAAGAAATTCGATGCTGATACGAAACCCTGGGGGGAGTGACAGCAGATGAACTATCACCCCAAGAGATTTCGAGCTAAGTTCGTCATTGCGAATCAAAGCATTCGGGATTTGAGTGAAATTCCCCATGTGCCGACGCCGAACGATCAGCAATTGAGAGGCGTTCATGGGCGTCTCCACTGACCTTCATGATCAGCGACCCACCCGTGCGGTAGCGGCTTGCAGGGCGATCCAAGCCTCGACCTCCTCTGCCAAAAAACCAATGGCCGCGTTGCGAGAGCCAGAGTTACCCAATCGAATTGGGCGCGGAAAGGTTGGGTCTGTTCTCGTTCTGCGCCAGATGGTGACGCGGTTCATGCCCAGTTGGGTTTCTAGATCGGAATATCGAAGGATGCGTGCAGTCATGGGTCGCTCTCGTTGTTACATGCAATGAGCGAATTCTTGATCCACGCAGGCGGGAATGTCGACAAGGTCAATTTGCCGCCAATTAGCAGCAAATGGATGCCAATAACAAGAATTTGTATACCGTGTCAGAAACTTGAGACGCGATATTTCTAACAGCGACGCCGCCTTGAATGCTGAAGTTCAGCAGACCCAACGAATGACTGCACTTCTTCTGAGCGAAGAACTGAAGTGGCACGGCGATAGAAGGGAAGAGCGAAGATCGGATTGCCAATCAACCCCATCGGAAATTAGATGCCAGACTCGCGAAACTCACTCAAACATCAGAAAAATGCATTGTCATTTTTCGAGCTTAAAAAGTTCCTTGTTTGACAATGGGTTATGCCACCCGAACGAATAGAGGGGCGCAAAGTCGGATCTGATGAAAAAATTCTTCGCCTGTTGTAAATATGCGACAGTTAGTCTCGCCGTGCCGCGACTTTCCCGTTTTCAATCCATGCCGCAATGGTTGTCGGATCAACTCCAAGACGAATTGCAGAGCGAAGTGCCTGCTCTAATTTTTGCCATCCACCTCTTGCGCTGCTGTTTGTTGCAACGGTCGTTGCATCGGTATTGCTCAGTCGAAACAGCAAGCCATCCAGTAACTCGTCATCCCCAATTTCACATGCTGCTTGCTCCGCCAAGGTCAACAAGGCGTCACGCGTTGCAGGCAGTTGATCTATGGGAAGAGAGGAAAGCGGTTCTGGCAGTGTGATCACCCGACGCGGTTGGATTAGATCGACCAAGTCACTTGCAGCAGCAATGCCTGGTGTCAACTCGACACGAACGAGCGTTTCGCCGATCTGCAAAAACCGTGTCTTGGTGAGGCCCGGCTGGCAATCCTGATACAGGACGGCTGCTTCGGCTCTGACGAGAGCCTCCAGCACCTGCTTTAGGTCATCCAAAGCGCCAAAGTCACGCCACCTGTGAAGCATGTCTGCACGTAGCTGTTGCCCTTCGATGCCCAGGTGGTAGAGCAATGCAGCCACCCTCGGAGCCGAGATGACTTGCTCCTTACCCCGTAGCCAGACGGAAAGATTTGCTGAACGAATACCAGTGGCCGCACCTACCGAGTTCAGCGTATCGCCGCGCAGGTGCATGAGTGCGGCTGCTACAGCACGCAGTTGTTCGGCCTGAAGTGTCGACATCCAGCACCTCCATTGTTCTAACAGTAAATCACTATAACAAGTCAGCGTTTGCCCAGCCAAGGCTTGGCATGTTGCCTTTGTGTTGTTATAGTAAATTATAGTTATACGGAGGATGCCATGCACAGCTTGCGACGAAAGTACCGTCCCATGCGCCACCGAGAGTATCAAGAGGCGGTCGAAGAGCTGAAGCGACTTCACCCTTGGCTGGAGAAACAGGTGTTTCAGCCCGCTCCAGGTCATCTCGCCGTGGTCGCCGAGTTGATCGATCAATGCGAGCGGTTGATGCATCGCAGTGACTATCAGCGTCGTCCGCTGTTCTGTGTCACTGCTACCCGGGAGAAGCTAGCTGTTCGAGTCGAGGTCTCCGATGCCAGCATCCAGCGCGAGCGCGCCTTGCTCGACGTGGTGGAACAGGCTCGGCACGCCGCCCAGCAGTGCTGCCCTGTGTGCGGCGCTCCGGTTTTCGGTGGCGATGCCAATGCCCCCCAAGGCGCTCGGTGCGCCGCGCACGAGCAAGTGGTCGGACTGTTCGCAGAGGACATCAAGCGTTTCAAGAGAGCTGCGAAGGCCTTGGAGTTGGCGGATGCAGAGCGCGCGAGCAGCACTGCCGATAGCGATGCATCCTCTCGCACCGAAGCCGCCAAGAAAGACCTGCCCGACAGCCCCATCCCCGCACGCGACAGCAGCGGCACTTCGACTGACGACAAGCACGCGCCGTTGATCAGCTTTCTGGACGCTTCCGGCCTCAAGCAATTTGTTGACCGCCATCGCGCGAAGGCAGACGAAAAGTTCAAGCGTGCCCAGCTGATCGCGGAGCGCATCCGGGCAGCCGGACATGAGCGGCGCAAACTTGGCCTGCTGCCGGACGAATGGGACGATCTGATCGAAGAGTTCACCCAAGCCTTCCCGAACTTCAGTGAGCTGGCTGAGGTGCTGCACGATCACTTTGCCCTCAACGCGATGGGTGATGGCCGTGTTGCCTGGTCGCCGCTACTGCTGGTCGGGCCTGCGGGCATCGGCAAAACAGAAGCGGCCCGCTGGCTGGCGGAAAGACTTGCATTGCCCTTCCGTGTATTCGACATGGCGAGCGCCCAATCAGGTTCGCCATTGGCTGGGTCAGAAGCCTTCTGGAGCAATTCCGAGCCGGGCCTCTTGTTCGAGCTACTTGCCTACCAGCCCAAGGCAAACCCAGTCGTAGTCTTGGATGAACTGGACAAGACCGAGCAAGTGCGCCAGTACGACCCATTGGCGGCGCTGTACACACTTCTTGAACCCCGCAGCGCACAGTCGTTCACGGACCTCTCTATCCGTGATTTCGCCATCGATGCCAGCCACGTGAACTGGATCGCGACGGCAAATAGTGTGGATGGCATCCCGAGCCCATTGCTGTCGCGGCTCACGGTGCTGCATGTCCATGCGCCTATACCTGATCAGGTCACACGAATCGCGCAGAACATCTACGGCCGGATGCGGGCAGAAGCCAGCTGGGGTTCTGCCTTCGTACCCTCTCTCGACGAGGCCGTGCTGGCGAAGCTGAAGCACCTGCCTCCGCGAAGCCTAGGCCTGGCATTGCGACGGGCGCTCGGACGAGCTGCGCGGCAAGAGCGCAATCACATTCAAGCAAGCGACATTCAGGTCAGCGGCGAGCTACCGCCCCGAAGCATCGGGTTCACTTGCACGGCAGCAGCACGGCAATGACAGCCCAACCGTTTTTCACCCACCACCAAAGGAAGATGATGCAAACATCGAAGCAACACCTTAACCAAGCAACCACAGCCCCCTTACCTTGCCCGGAGGCAAGCATCGGGAATCCCGCAGAACGAGCACAGGGATCTCATCCAGTCACAGAAGAGGTGTCCAGGGACTTCTCCAAGATTGCGTTGGCAGCAGAGCTAGTCACTGCGCTGACCTATGACGACCGAAAGCCGCCGCGCTGGCATGGCCACGTCGGACATGCCGAGGTCAATGAGCACAGTTTACTAATCACCCGTAGCTACGCATCCCCGCGCGAGGGAGCAAATCAAGAGCGCCTGGTTGTCTCACTTACCGACGGACGCGTTCATTTACGAGGCTTCGATGAAGGTGGAAAATCCTTCAGCATTGAGTGTCCCTTATCGCCGGAGGCCGTGATGGCCCGCATGCACGGAGCTGCGGTGAACGGCATCCGTTCCGCTGCATCACTTGTCGTTGCAATTCGTACCGGCAACACCTCATTGCATCACGAAGGGGACGAGTTGCACTTCGAGTTCTGACGAATTGGAACCATGTCTTTGCCTTTGTTCCGCAGGACCTTGAACCGGAGCGATTACCGTAATTACGATAATTACGGTAATCCCAAAATCGGCGCACTCATCCTTGCACATGGGATCGACCGCATCCGTGGCAAAACCACGTGCTCTGCCATTGGCGCTTCGCGGCGCTGTAGACCTTGGCCTGGGCACGCCAGCCCTTCATCAGCAGCCAGCCCAGCGCGATGAGTCCCACGCCGACTGCGGCTTGCTTCCAGTTGTAGCGCAAACCCGCCAGGCCGACGTACACGCACTCGCGCGCCAGCAAAGGGCACACCGTCATCGACATGTAGATGACGATGCCGCCAATCCCATAGGCCCCGATGAATGGTAGCGGTGACGGCGGTGCAGGAGGGGCGCAATGCTGAGCCAGCGCCGTGGATTGGGAGCCCTGGCTGCTGCCTTGAACAAACTGCCCATCTGAAGTGACCGCCGTGTGCGTTGCGTGGAACTGCTGCGTGCCGCATGCATGCACAACCGCCATAGGCTGGATGTGCGTGCTGCCGCAGCTCGGGCATTGCATCGCCATGTTCAACCCTCCGAGCCGTCGGTGTTGACGGTGCAGGTCAGCGTGGACTCGCCGCCCTCCATGCCTGCCGACAACACGCCGACCTTGGTCAAGCGGCCATAGGTCTTGCCGTCTTTGCCCAGCCTCAGCGAAGCTGATTTCGCAAGCTGCTGGACCGTGAGGCCGGGCAAATAGCTGCGGTAGGTTTGCTCACCACCGTCACGTGACACCGCTACCTTGCGGATGCTGAACCCATAGACCTTGACGGGCTCGGCGAGCGTGACCGGCGTGACGCCCTGATCTGGACTCCACCCTGACTGCTTGAGCATGGACTCAGCCAGCTCAAATCGTGGATCGATGGCCGTGCAGCTCAGCGCCTGTTCAAGCTGCGCCTTGGTCTTGGCGTCCACGGGCTGCGAGGCTTCTTTGCGGGAGGCCGAGGCCACGGCTGGCTTGATGGCCGCATTGGCGTCGTACCCCACCAACCAAAGATTGGTCGGTGCGCCCGGCTGCCAGCCGGTGTCGATCAGCAGTTGCTGGACAAAGCCCTGGAAGGCGAGCTGCTGCCGCTCGCTGATCGGCTGCCGGTCGGGGATGGCCAGCATGGGCGGCTTGGGGCCAACTGTACGGACATTGCCGCTGTGTTCGACCGCCATCTGCTGCATGAAGAGGTGCAGGTTGGCGGCGTTGTTGACCGCGTACCCCACCGACTGCCCCCAGCACACCGAGAAGGTGGGCACAGCTTCGGACTTGGTTTTGCTCCACCAAATCGTCGCCGTGCCGACCCAGCAGTCGTTGCGCGACCAGTCCGTGACCGTGACAGCCACTCTCGGGAAGTAGGTCTTGGGCGTTCCGTCGTTGGGATGTTTGCTGAAGACGCCCGCCAGCGTTGTTGCACGGATGCCAGGAGCACCGGGCGGCGAGCTTTGGTCTGGCCTGGCTTGATTGGCAACAACGGCTGGCCGAGTCTCAGTGGCAGGAGACGGTGCTGCGTTGCCTTGGCTGGCCTTCGACACGCCACCCAAGGAGAGGTGAACCTTGGTCGAGCCGTCAGCCTGCGGCTGTGTCGTGACACAGCCGGTCACGGTCATCACAACGGCCAGCCCGGCCAGCATCCGAAAGCAGACTCTACTCATCCATCAGCTCCCTTTGATCTCAAGTTGAGCTGATTATGAAGACTATATTCGACATTGTCGAATATAGTCCGTGGATTGAAGGTCTCATGACGCCCATGCTCGGCGTTGATGGGACGAGACTACGAGCAAGTGCGTCAGGACTTGGCGCGCAACATGAAAGACTTCCGGGGCAAGCGTGGCTTGTCGCAGGAAGCGCTCGCCCTGAGCGCGGATGTGGATCGCACCTACGTGAGTCAGATCGAGCGAGCTGTGGGCAACCCGTCCCTGCTGGTCCTGTGCAAACTGGGCGCGATCCTGGAGACCGACGTGCTCGATCTCTTGGCGGAGCAGACCAAGTGAACACGGGTGAGGCCACCCGAATGGGGATGCCCGCAAAAAATGTATACGGAAGTGACTACGGAATGAACCAAACCGCACTGAGACTCAGTAAAAATGGCACTTTCGAGGCCATCTTTCGCTTTAACGTGTAAGTCGCCATCCGCGTTTCGCGTCATGGAGCGACGCGTACCGTAACGACCGCCGTGTAACGCGTTGTAACGTCACGGCGGGTTCGCGGTCGCGCAGGGCGCGATTCTCGCGCTACCATCCTCACACCACTGCACGTCAATCCCGGAGGGTGCGTCGCAGGGCGGGCGAAGCCGATGGCGTCGGCCGCATCAAGCCGTCGAGGGAGCGTTTCATGGCGAATTCGGACTACTGGCGAGGGGCGCGGCGCGCGTGGCTCAACGATGCCGACGTGTGCAGCCCGTTTCGCGGCAACGCGTCACGACTCGCGTTCATCAATCGCGTCTTCGAGGTCTGGCATCACGACGCCAATGCGTGCCGAAATCAAAGCAATTATCGCGCTCTGGTGACGCTGGAGAACATGGGCCGCACGGCGGGCCTGTCGCGCCTGAATCCGATGATCGCGATCAAGGATCTCGAAGGCTGCTTCGACCATCTGACCGCCAATCGCGGCAAATGGACGGACAACAACGCCTCGTTCTATGGTGGTGGCGCGTTCGGTGGTTTCATCGACGACATCCCGTGGGCGATGGCGACGTTCGCCAACGCCTATGACGCCAATGTGGCGGAGATCCAGAAGCTCATCGAAAAGCAGAAGGAAGCGGCGCTTCGCATCAAGGCAGGCATCAAGGGCACGCGCATCCTGTGGAGCGAGGTGAACGATCCGCTGCAGAAGTTTGACCAGTACACCAAGGCGATCGACCCGCTGATGGTGATGTGTCCGGAGGCGATCGTGAAAGGCACGCGATACACGTGGGCCAAGAACGTGGCCACCCTGACCGGCGCCGTCGATGACTGGCTGAAAGCCACCGCGGCGTCAGGCCGGACCGGCGAGAGCGCCGCGCTCGTCGCATTGAGCGTCATCGTCAGCAAATGCGTTCCCGTGTTTGGCGATCTCTACGCCGAGGCGCTCAAGGGCATTCCCAATGCCGTCCGCTTTTTCGAGAACATCAAGTGGGAACGCGATCACACGCTGGCGCAATTCGGCAAGGAATACATGATTTATCGCTGAGCGCCGTCGAGCCGTCGCCTAAAGGCCGGCGGCCTGTCGCAGCGCCGTGGCCCGGTCGGTGGCTTCCCAGGTGAATTCGGGCTCGTCGCGCCCGAAGTGGCCATAGGCGGCGGTTTTTTCGTAGATCGGGCGCAGCAGATCGAGCATCTGGATGATGCCCTTGGGGCGCAGGTCGAAGAGCTCGTTGACCAGCGCGGCAATCTTCTCGTCGGAGATGACGCCGGTGCCCTCGGTGTACACCGTGACGTTCATCGGCTTGGCGACACCGATGGCGTAGGCCACCTGCACCTGACACTGTCTGGCGAGGCCAGCGGCAACGACGTTCTTCGCGACGTAGCGCGCGGCGTAGGCGGCCGAGCGATCCACCTTCGACGGGTCTTTGCCCGAAAACGCGCCACCCCCGTGCGGGCAGGCGCCGCCGTAGGTGTCGACGATGATCTTGCGACCGGTCAGGCCGCAGTCGCCCTGCGGGCCACCGACCACGAAGCGCCCGGTCGGGTTGACCAGATAGCGGGTGTTCTGCAGCCATTCCTTGGGCAGCACCGGCTTGATGATTTCCTCGATCACCGCCTCGTAGAAGCTCGCCTTCAGCTTGGTCGGCGATTCGCTTTGGTCGGGGCTGTGCTGCGTGGAGAGCACCACGGTGTCGATCGAGTGCGGCTTGCCGTCGACGTAGCGCATGGTGACCTGCGATTTCGCGTCCGGGCGCAGGAACGGCAGGCGGCCGTCCTTGCGCAGCATCGCTTGCCGTTCGACGAGGCGATGCGCGTAATAAATGGGCGCCGGCATCAGCGACGGAGTTTCGTCGCAGGCGTAGCCAAACATCAGCCCCTGGTCGCCGGCGCCGGTGTTCAGATGGTCATCGCTGGCGTGATCGACGCCCTGCGCAATGTCGTTGGACTGCTTGTCGTAGCAGACCATGACGGCGCAACCCTTGTAATCGATGCCGTACTCGGTGTTGTCGTAGCCGATGCGCTTGATGGTGTCGCGCGCGACCTGGATGTAGTCGACGTGGGCATTGGTGGTGATCTCGCCGGCGAGCACCACGAGGCCGGTGTTGGTCAGGGTTTCAGCGGCGACGCGCGATCGCGGGTCCTGCTTGAAGATGGCGTCGAGAATGGCATCGGACACCTGATCGGCTACCTTGTCGGGGTGGCCTTCGGAAACCGATTCGGAGGTGAAGAGAAAGTCGCTCATGGATAACCTCGGGATGAACATCGCATCGGTTCGACTGTGCGAGCCGGTGACGTGTTGAGGTTCACGAGCGGCGACGCTTTAGCGGCTGTCGGCGGCGCGGCGCGAGGCGGCGCGGCCTGCGCCCGTCCCGCAAGTAGTCGAATAACTCGACGGGCGCAACCTAGAATTCTAAGCCATCGGTCACATTGGGTTGACCGTCATGGAGCAAGCGTTCCCCGTGTCTTCGTTTCTCGCCCCTACCGCAACGCTGCTTGCGCGCTGGCTCGCGCGGCGCTCGCTCGCGACACAGGCGCGGCTTGGCGCGATGCTCGGCACGTTGATGTTGCTCTCCGCTGGCATGCGCTCGCGTCTGCGCGGCTATCTGCAGCAGGCGGGTTATCAGGGGCGCGTTTCGCTGGCGACGGCGGCGGCGGGCATCGGGCGCATGGCGATCGAGACCGCCGCGCTGTGGCAGACGCCCGACGCCGAGGCGCTCGCACGAGTCCGCGTCGTCGAAGGTTGGGACGACGTGCTCGCCGCGCATGAAGCCGGGCGCGGCGTGATCTTTCTGACCCCCCACATGGCGACCTTCGAGATCGCTTCGTTGTTCATCGGCTCGCAGCTTGCGCTAACCGTCATGTTCCGCTCACCGCGCGTGCGCTGGGCCGAGCCCCTGATGCGCGCCGGGCGCGACCGCATGCAAATCAAATCGGAACCGGCCGAGATGAGCGGCCTCAGGGCGATGCTGAAGGCATTGCGGCGAGGCGGGGCGATCGGTTTGTTGCCGGATCAGGTGCCCGATCCCGGGCGTGGCGGCGAAGGTGTGTGGGCACCGTTCTTCGGCCGACCCGCCTTCACCATGACGCTCGTGCACAAACTCGCGCGGACGACGGGCGCCTTGGTCGTCATGGTCGGCTGCGTGCGGCTGCCGCAAGCTGCCGGCTATCGCCTGAGTTTCGTGCCGCTGCATGCGTTCGCCGATGACGCGGTGGCCGCGGCGGGGCAATTGAACGCGGCGGTCGAGGCGGCCATCGCACAGGCGCCCGAGCAGTTCCTCTGGAGTTACAACCGCTACAAGGTGCCGGCCGGCGCGCCACCGCCCGACGCGACGACGGGGGTTCGGTGACGCTCGCGGGTGCGCTCACGCGGGGCGGCAGCAAACTGCTCTCGCGCCTGCCGTTGCCTGTCATCGCTGCGCTGAGCGTACCCTTGGCCACGCTCGGTTGGTGGCTCGCGGGGCCACGGCGGCGGGTGGCGCTGACCAACCTTCGCCTTTGTTTTCCCGAGTCGAGCGAACGCGAGCGCGTCGCCATTGCGAAAGCGCATTTTCGGGCGTACGTGCAGGCCGCGCTGGAGCACGGTTTTCTGTGGAACGCCAGTGCCGAGCGCATTCGTGATTACGTGACGCTGCACGACGAGCAGCAATGGCGACGCTTTCGCGACAAGGACCCGCACAAGCCCATCATCTGGCTTTGCCCGCATTTCATCGGGCTCGATGCCGCTGCGATTCGCATTTCGGTCGACACCTCGGGTTGTTCGCTATACAGTCAGCAGAGCAACCCGGACATCGACCGCTTGCTGCTCGATGGCCGCACGCGCTTTGGTCACTCGAAGATCATCGCCCGCAACGAAGGGGTGAAACCGATCGTGCGCGCGATGCGCGAAGGGCTGCCGTTCTACTATCTGCCTGACATGGATTTCGGATTGCGTGATTCAGTGTTCGTTCCGTTCTTTGGTGTGGAAGCGGCCACCATCACCGGTGTGTCGCGGTTGGCGAAGCTGACCGGCGCCGTGGTGGTGCCGGTCATTGCGACGCAACGCCCGCGCGGGGCGGGGTACGACGTGCGCTTCCATCCCGCGTTCACCGACTTTCCGTCGGGCGACGACGTGGCCGACGCGAAACGGGTCAACGCCTTCATCGAAGAGCGAGTGCGTGAACACACCGCGCAGTACCTGTGGACGCACAAGCGCTTCAAGACGCGGCCGCCCGGCGCGCCGAGCCTGTATCGATGAGCGGCGCGCACGCCCACATCGAGGCGGCCGACGAGCATGGCGTGGCCCACGCGGTGGAACGGCTCGCCTCAGGCGGATTGGTTGGGTTGCCCACGGAAACGGTCTATGGCCTGGCTGCGGATGCCGACGATGCCGACGCCGTCGCGCGCATCTTCGCGGCCAAGGGGCGGCCGGCCGATCATCCGTTGATCGTGCACGTGGCGTCGGCCGAGGCTGCGGCGGCGTGGGCGTCGCCGTGGCCGGACGCAGCGCGCCGGCTCGCCGAAGCCTTCTGGCCGGGGCCAATGACGCTCATCGTGCGCGCTGCTGCCCATGTGCTGGCGTCGGTGACCGGCGGGCAGGACACGGTGGGTCTGCGCGTGCCGTCGCATCCCGTCGCACAGGCCGTGCTGCGCGCCATGGCGACAGCGAAGGGGCGCGCCGTTGGCCTCGCGGCGCCGTCGGCCAACCGCTTTGGCCATGTCAGCCCGACGACGGCGGAGCACGTGCGCTCCGAGTTTCCCGACCTCGACCTGCTCGTGCTCGATGGCGGCGCGAGCGCCGTCGGCGTCGAATCCACGATCATCGATGTCAGCACCGAGGCCGTGCGCGTGCTGCGCCCCGGACGCATCCGGCGTGACGACATCGCCGCCGTGCTCGGCTCCTTGCCGCTGGAGGCGGGAGCCGATGCGCCGCGCGTGTCGGGGTCGCTCGCGACGCACTACGCGCCGCGCACGCCGAGCGTGCTGATGGCGGGCGAGCACCTGAAGCGGCAGCTGCGCGCGTTTCGTCAGGCCAAGGCCGCGCAACCCCGGCGCTGTGTGATCACGCATTCCTTCACCGTGGAGTCGGAAGGGACGTTGCACGGCATCCGTCTCGATGCCGATGCGAAGGCGTGGGAGCACGAGCTCTATGCGCTGTTGCGACGACTCGACGCCGAGCGTTACGCGCAGCTGCTGATCGAGGCGCCACCGGCGACCGCCGAGTGGGACGCGGTGACCGACCGCTTGCGTCGGGCAACGCACGGCCAGTCCCTCGATGCCGCTGCGGAGCGCCCGTCGACGCCATGAAAATCGTGCTCGCGCCCGATTCCTTCAAAGGCTCGTTGAGCGCCGCCGACGCCTGCGCCGCCATCGAGCGCGGGCTGCGCCAGGTGTTGCCGGACGCTGACATTTTGAGCCGACCGATGGCCGATGGCGGCGAGGGCACGCTTGCGGCCGTGCTGGCGGCGGCAGGCACCCGTGGCGCCGCACGGCGCAAGCAGGCGCTGGTGCGCAACGCGGCCGGCCAGTCGGCCGAGGCGGGGTACGTGCTGCTGCGTCGTGGCGTCCGCGAGGTGGCGGTCATCGAGGTCGCGCAGATCGTCGGCATCGAGGACGCGCACAACCGCGCGCGTCCGGTGGCCGAGCGCACCAGTTACGGCGTTGGCGAACTGCTTCGACTGTTGCTTGACGAGGGCATCCGTCACTTCTACATCGGGCTCGGCGGCACGTCGACGAACGACGGCGGCGCGGGCATGCTTGCCGCACTGGGCGTACGCTTCACCGATACGTGGCGGCGCGTGATCGAACCGACCCCGGATGGGCTTGCGCAGTTGATTTCGGTCGATGTGACGGCGATCGAGCCGCGACTCGCGGAATGCACGATCACCGTGTTGTCCGACGTTGCCCATCCGCTGCTCGGTGAGCGGGGCGCGACGGCGGTGTTCGGGCCGCAGAAGGGGGTTGCCGCGCACGAGGTCGCGCAACTCGACGCCGTGTTGGCGGCCTACGCGCAGCGGCTGGAGGCGGCGCTGCGCCGGCACGCAACGAAGGAGCCGGGGGCCGGCGCCGCGGGCGGCATCGGCTACGCACTTCATCTGATCGGCGCGCGCTTCGAGACGGGGGCGCAGACCGTCGCCCAGCTGATGGGGCTCGCCGATGCCTGCCGCGATGCCGACTGGCTGATCACCGGCGAAGGACACAGCGACGCGCAGACGCTCAGCGGCAAGGCACCGATGACGGCTGCTCGTATCGCACGCGCCAGCGCACGACCGGACGCGTTGGCGACCTTGTTGAGCGGAGGCCTGGATCCTGCCGTGTTGCCGCAACTGAACGAAGTGTTCAACGGCGGCTGCTTTGCCATTGCGCCCGGCCCGATGACGCTCGATCAGGCCGTGATTCGGGCGCCCGAACTACTTACGTCGATGGCGGCGCAACTGGCGCGCCTGCGCCGACGCTGACCGGGAGCGGCGCGGGCGTCAACCGCGCAATGCAAAGCGGATGCGGCCGTCGTCGCCGACGATACGATCGAGCCGCCCGATCTGCCAGCCGTGGTTGACGTGCGCGACCGCCTCGGCAATGGCGAAGAAAAGCTGGTGACGATCGAGTTGGCGCCGAAACAGCGTGGGAATGAGCTCGGCCGCGGTTTTCGGAGCTTCCGCCACGGCGGCATAGAGCTCGTCCATGCGCGTCTCATGATGCGTCTCGAGCGTCGCCACACGAGCGGCGATGCCGCGAAACGGCAAGCCGTGCGAGGGGAGCACCAGCGTGTCATCCTCGCAGTACTTGAACGCCTGCAGTGAGTTCACATAGTCGCTGACCGCATCGGCCAGCGGCGTCACCGGCCACACATTGACGTTGGTGGAGATTTTCGGCAACAGCATGTCGCCGCTGACCAGTACGCGCCGCTCGGCGCAGTAGAAGCTCAGGTGTTCGGTCGTGTGGCCGTAGCCGACGATCGCCGTCCAGAAATGTCCGCCGATGGTGATGGTGTCGCCGGGCGTGATCCGGTTGCAGCACGGCGGCCGTGTCGGCACGCCGAAGGTGTAGGTGTTGCCGCGGTTGGCGGTGATGTCGATCTGCTCTTCGCTCAATCCGTGGGCGCGGAAAAACTCGGCAAGGATTGGCCGGGCGTAGCCGCCGCTGCCGTCGGCCACACTGTGCGCGGCGAGCAGTTCGGCGAGGCTCATCTCGACGATGATTGGCCCTTCCCGTGTGGCGAAGCGCTCGGCCAGCCATTGTGCGTTGCCGAGGTGGTCGGGGTGATAGTGGGTGACGAGGATGCGCTTCAACGGCTTGCCGCCCATCGTCGTCGTGAAGTGTTGCTCCCACAGGGCGCGGGTCGCCTCCACGCCGAACCCGGTGTCGATGAGCGTCCATCCGTCGCGCGGGTCGTCTTCACTCGCGGGCTCCTCGATCAGCCAAAGGTTGATGTGATCGAGCGCGAACGGCAATGGCATGCGCAGCCATTTGATGCCTGGGGCGATGTCGATGAAGGCGCCCGGAGCGGGCGGGGCGGCGTGCGGAAAGCTGAGCGGGGCGGCGTCGGTGTTCATGCGTCCGATGCTAGCCCAATGCCGCTGGTGGAGCGCTCGCGGCAGCCAAGTCGCTACACTGGCCGAATGCCCGCTTCCGTCGCCGTTCCCGCGCACGATGCCCTGCGCTGCGAGACCTTCACCATCACCGAGCTCGCCGATGAGTTCGCGCTGACGACGCGCGCCATTCGCTTTTATGAGGACCAGGGGCTGCTCGCGCCGCAGCGGCGCGGAACCCGACGCCTGTACACGCCGCGCGAGCGGGTGCGGCTGAAGCTGATCCTGCGCGGCAAGCGCCTTGGCATGAGCCTCGCGGAGATTGCCGAGATCCTCGATTTGTATGCGGCCGGCAAGAGCGAGCGCTCACAGTTGGAAAAACTCCTGGAAACCCTCTCTCGCCGCCGGGCCATCATCGAGCAGCAGCGGGAAGACATCGATGTCGTGCTTGCCGAAATCGCGGCACTGGAAAAGGATTGTCGCAAGCGGCTGAAGCGTGGCGCCGGTGGAGCCTGAGAGGCGCTCGACCGGCCGGAAACCGGACTTTACGTTGACGTAAACGTCAATTGGTTCGCTAGAATGCACCGTATGCTTTCGCCTCAGAAAACGGCCGATATCCTCGACATCCTTCAGGCGCAGGGCGCCATGCGCTTGATCGGCGCGCGCTTGACCGCGGTGGATGCGGGCGTGGTGGAGATGGAGCTTGACTTCCGCCCCGAACTCTCGCAGCAGCATGGCTACTTTCACGCCGGCATCATCGCGACCTTGGTCGATACCGCGGGGGGATGCGCCGGGGCAACCCTGATGCCGCCGGGCAGTGGGGTGCTGACGGTGGAATACAAACTCAACACCATGGCGCCGGGCGATGGCGAGCGATTGCGCGCCCGCGCCGAGGTCATCAAGGCCGGGCGTACGCTGACCATCACGCAAGGCAAGGTCTGGGTGACCAAGGGGGGCGGGGAGACACTCTGTGCCATGATGCAGCAGACTTTGATCACGTTGCCGGCGAAGTAGCACAAGACAGGCAGGGGCACGATGAACCTCGGGTCGGTCCACCGCTTGCGGGGATCTGCGGCCACGGCGGCGCCCATCGAATACAGGAGGACAGCATGCAGTTTCCGCAACTCAAATTCGACCTCGGCGAAGACATCGACATGCTGCGCGACAGCGTGCATGCGTTCGCGCAGGCCGAGATCGCGCCACGCGCGGCCGCGATCGACCGCGACAACCAGTTCCCGATGGATCTGTGGCGCAAGATGGGTGAACTCGGGGTGCTCGGCATCACCGTGCCCGAGCAGTTCGGCGGCGCGGGGCTGGGCTATCTCGCGCACGTCGTCGCGATGGAGGAGATCAGCCGAGCCAGCGGCGCCGTGGGCCTCTCCTACGGGGCGCATTCCAATCTCTGCGTCAATCAGTTGAAGCTCAACGGCAGCGATGCGCAACGCCGGAAGTACCTGCCAAAGCTGGTTTCCGGCGAGCATGTCGGCGCGCTGGCGATGAGCGAGCCGGGCTCGGGCTCCGATGTCGTCAGCATGCGGCTGCGTGCCGAGCACAAGGGTGACCACTACGTGCTCAATGGCAACAAGATGTGGATCACCAACGGGCCCGACGCCGACACGCTCGTCGTCTACGCGAAGACCGATCCGGCCGTGGGCGCGCGCGGCATCACCGCCTTCATCGTCGAGAAAGGTTTCCCCGGTTTCTCGACCGCGCAGAAGCTCGACAAGCTCGGCATGCGCGGCAGCAACACCTGCGAGCTGGTGTTTCAGGATTGCGTCGTGCCGGCCGAAAACGTGCTGAAGGAAGTCGGCAAAGGCGTCAATGTGCTGATGAGTGGGCTCGACTACGAGCGCGCGGTGCTCGCCGGTGGGTCGGTCGGGTTGATGGCGGCCGCGCTCGACGTCGTGCTGCCCTACGTGCACGAGCGCAAGCAGTTCAACCAGTCGATCGGCGAATTCCAGCTCATGCAGGGCAAGCTCGCCGACATGTATGCAACCTATTCCGCCTGCCGCGCCTATCTCTACGCGGTCGCCCGCGCCTGCGATCGCGGCGAGGTCACGCGCAAGGATGCCGCGGCGGTCATCCTGTATTGCGCCGAGAAGGCGACGTGGCTCGCCGGCGAGGCGATCCAGACGCTCGGTGGCAATGGCTACATCAACGAATACCCGACCGGTCGCATTTGGCGCGATGCGAAACTCTATGAGATCGGCGCCGGCACCAGCGAAATCCGGCGCATGCTGATCGGGCGCGAGTGGTTCAACGAGACGAAGTGAGCGACCATGCCATCTCTCGCGCAACTCTTCGCCAACAACCGGGCCTGGGTTGACCGCGTTCTCGACGACGATCCGCAGTTCTTCGAGCGGCTCACGCACCAGCAGGCGCCGCAGTATCTCTGGATCGGTTGCTCCGATTCGCGGGTGCCGGCCAACCAGATCATCGGGTTGCCGCCGGGCGATGTCTTCGTGCATCGCAACGTCGCCAACGTGGTGGCCTACAGCGATCTGAACTGCCTCTCCGTGCTGCACTTTGCCGTGGCCATCCTGAAGGTCAAGCATGTGCTGCTGGTCGGGCACTACGGCTGCGGGGGCATCGCGGCGGCCATCGATGGCGCGCGGCTCGGTATCTCCGACAACTGGTTGCAGCACGTGCGCGATACGCTGGAGCGACATCGCGCGAGTGTCGATGCGCTGTCGGATCGCGAGGCGCGGCTCTACCGTCTGTGTGAACTGCATGTCGCCGAACAGGTGGTGCATCTCGCGCGAACGACCGTCGTCCAGGACGCGTGGGCGGGCGGACAGGAACTCACCATCCACGGCTGCGTGTACGGTATCGAGGATGGGCTCTTGCGAACGCTCGACATCGATCTCGGGGGTGGCTCGGACGTCGCCGCCGTGGCGACGCGCGCCTTTGCAGCCATCGCATCGCGCGATGGCCGCGCGATCATTCCCGACGCGAGCGAGCGTGCGCCGTGACGCGCAACCACGGGATGCTGTTCGGTTTCTTCATCGCCATCGTCGGCATGGGCGTGTATGCCGTGGCGCCGCTGGCGGGCCGCTTGCTGGTCTGGCTGGGGGTGGTGCTTGCCTGGCTGGGCCTCGCGCTGGCGATCGAGCGCAAACCGTGGTCGGCCGTCGGTCGGATGCTGCTGCAAGCGATCGTGGGTGCTGCGGCGGTTGCGATTGCCATGAGTGCCACACGTTTTTCGCTGGCGGGCATCGGTGCGGCTACGCTCTTGGGCGCGGTGACCGGAGCCTTGGCTTCACGCTGGACCCGATTCTTCGCCCGATGATGAACCCAACCCCGTAGCCGCGGCCTTGGCCGCAACGGCGCAAACCACGGCACTTCCACCCACACATCAGGAGCCATCGCCATGTCCGACCCCATCGTCATCGTCAGCGCCGCACGCACGCCCATGGGCGGCATGCTGGGCGATTTCGCTTCGCTCTCGGCGAGCGACCTGGGCGCCGTCGCGGTGCGCGCCGCGGTCGAGCGCGCCGGCCTGAAGCCGGAGCAGATCGAAGAGGTCATCCTCGGTAATTGCCTGATGGCCGGGCAGGGGCAGGCGCCCGCGCGGCAGGCCACACTGAAGGCGGGGTTGCCGAAAGAGGTGGGCGCCCTGACGCTGACCAAGATGTGCGGCTCCGGCATGAAGGCGGTGATGCTGGCGCACGATGCCATCGTCGCCGGTTCGCGCGAGGTGGTGCTGGCCGGCGGCATGGAGTCGATGACCAACGCGCCGTACCTGCTCGCGAAGGGGCGGCAGGGCTATCGCTACGGTCACGCCACGGTGTATGACCACATGGCGCAGGATGGGCTGGAAGATGCGTACGAGCGCGGCAAGGCGATGGGCGTGTTCGCCGAAAGCTGTGCGGCGAAATACGGCTTTACGCGCGAGCAGCAGGACACCTACGCCATCGACTCCCTCAAGCGCGCGCAGGCGGCGATCGCCGACGGCACGTTCCAATGGGAAGTGGCGAGCGTCACCGTGAAAGGCAAGGCGGGCGACGTCGTCATCGCCAACGATGAACAGCCGCCCAAGGCGAAACTGGACAAGATTCCTGCGCTGAAACCGGCCTTCATCAAGGACGGCACGATCACCGCGGCCAACGCTTCCAGCATCTCCGATGGCGCTGCCGCGCTGGTGCTGATGAAAGCATCGAAGGCCGCGGCGCTGGGCATCAAGCCACTGGCGCGCATCGTCGCTCACGCAGAGCACGCGCAGGAGCCGGCGTGGTTCGCCACGGCGCCGGCGGGGGCGATGAAGAAAGTGTTCGCCAAGGCCGGCTGGACTCCGGCGGAGGTCGATCTCTACGAGATCAACGAAGCCTTCGCCAATGTGACGATGGCCGCCATGAAGGAATTCGACCTGCCGCGCGACAAGGTCAACATCCACGGTGGCGCCTGCGCGCTGGGCCACCCGATCGGCGCCTCCGGTGCCCGCATCCTGGTCACGCTGATCGGCGCGTTGCGCAAAACGGGGGGCAAGAAGGGTGTGGCTTCGCTGTGCATCGGTGGCGGTGAGGCGACGGCGGTGGCCATCGAGATGATGTAGCGCGCAAATCGGGGCACAATGCGTGCTGCCCACGCCTGCGCCCGATACTTGCGCGGCACCGTCACCCGAACCGCAACCGAAGTCTCGTTTCACCATGGCCAAAACCGTTCTCATCATCGGCGCCAATCGCGGCCTCGGGCTCGAATTCGCGCGCCAGTACGCCGCCGATGGCTGTCACGTCATCGCCACCTGTCGCCGCCCGAGCGAGGCGGCCGAACTACGGCGCGCTGGCGTCACCGTCGAATCGCTCGACACCAGCACCTCGTCCTCCATCGAGGCGCTTGCCCGCAAGCTCGGCGACGAATCGATCGACGTGATGATCTGCAATGCCGGCGTCTATGGCCCGCGTACCGAGCGGCTGTCCGACATGCCGACGGAGGACTTCGATCTCGTCATGCGCACCAATGTGCTCGGACCGCTGCGCCTGACGCTGGCCTTCGCCGAGAACGTCGCCCGGGCGCGCGGCGCGATGGTGTTTCTGTCCTCGCGCATGGGCTCGATCGGCACCATGAGTTCGCCCTCGGGCATCGCTTACCGTGCGAGCAAGGCAGCGCTCAATGCGGTGGTGAAAGCCACCTCGCTCGAACTGGGCAAGAAGGGCGTGCGCGTCATGGCGCTGCATCCCGGCTGGGTGCGCACCGACATGGGCGGGCCGCAGGCCTCGCTGACGCCGACCGAGAGCGTGGCCGGCATGCGCCATGTCATCGAGCATGCGTCGGACAAGCACGGGGGCTTTTTCGACAACACCGGCGCGACGATTCCATGGTGATTTTCGACCTGTGGAACCAAACAACTTTTCATCAAAAAGCGTATCCATGACGGGCTTGGAGCGCCATTTTGTGGAAAGTCGATAATTCCAGAAATATCGTGACAAGCCTGTTGTGGATGCGCCTTTCAGCGAAAAGTTGTTGCATTCAGTTGCTGGTTTTCCGACGTTTTCGATGAGGAGCCAACGCAAGTGAGACTGAGCGAAGAGCAGCGCATGGTGCGCGACAGCGTTCGCGCGTATGTGCAGGAGCGCATCGCGCCGAAGGCCGCACAGTGGGATCGCACGGGCGAGTTCCCGGCCACCGAATTGAAGGGCCTCGCCGAGCTGGGTTGCTACGGCATCGCCGTGCCCGATGAGTACGGCGGCGCCGGTCTCGACTACACGGCGCTGGCCATCATTCTCGAGGAGATCGCCGCCGGCGACGGCGGCACCAGCACCGTCGTCTCGGTCAACAATTGTCCCGTCTGCTCGATTCTGATGAGCTTTGCGAGCGAAGCGCAGAAGCGCGAATGGCTGGTGCCGCTCGCGCGTGGCGAAATGCTCGGCGCGTTTTGCCTGACCGAACCGCATGTCGGCTCCGATGCCTCCGGTCTGCGCACGACCGCGACGCGGGAGGGCGAGCACTACGTGCTGAATGGCGTCAAGCAGTTCATCACCTCGGGCAAGCATGCCGACGTGGCCATCGTCATGGCGGTGACCGACCGTGATGCCGGCAAGCGCGGCATCAGCGCGTTCATCGTGCCGACCAAGACGCCGGGCTACACCGTGGCGCGCATCGAAGAAAAGCTCGGCCAGCACTCCAGCGACACCGCGCAGATCGTGTTCGACAACTGCCGCGTTCCGGCGAGTCTGATGATCGGCGAGCCGGGCGCCGGCTACAAGATCGCGCTGGCCGGTCTCGAAGGCGGGCGCATCGGCATCGCCTCGCAAAGCGTGGGCATGGCGCGTGCCGCGTTCGAGGCGGCGCTGCGCTATGCGAAGGAGCGCGAGGCCTTCGGCAAACCCATCTTCGAGCACCAATCGGTGCAATTCAAGCTGGCCGACATGGCCACGCAGATCGAGGCCGCGCGACAGTTGATCCACCACGCCGCGAACCTCAAGGATGCGGGGCTGCCTTGTCTCACGCAGGCGGCGATGGCGAAGCTCTTTGCCAGCGAGATGGCCGAGCGTGTGTGTTCGGACGCCATCCAGATCCACGGCGGCTATGGCTACGTCAGCGACTTTCCGGTCGAGCGGATCTACCGCGACGTGCGCGTCTGCCAGATCTACGAAGGCACCAGTGACATCCAGAAAATCCTGATTGGGCGTGGCCTCGCAACGGGCGCGCACGAGCATTGAACTCAGCAAAACAAGGGAGCTCCCGTGGCCGGAAGCATTGATTTCTACTTCGACTTTTCGTCGCCCTACGGCTATCTTGCCGCCGAGATGATCGAGACCGTCGGGCAGCGCTGCGGACGCGGCGTGAACTGGCACCCGATTCTGCTCGGGGTCATCTTCAAGACGACCGGCGCGCAGCCGCTGACCATGGCGCCGATGAAAGGACCGTATTCCGAGAAGGACTTTCGGCGCAGCGCGGCGTATTTCGGTGTCCCGTACACGGCGCCGAGTGTGTTTCCGATTGCCGGACAGAATCCGTCGCGCGCCGTGCTTTGGATGCAGCAACACCATCCCGAACACGCGAAAGCCTTCGCGCTGGAGCTCTACCGCGCCTACTTTCGTCACGATCGTGACATCAGCAAGCTCGACGTCGTCGGCGACATCGCAACCGCGCTCGGCCACAGCGCCGACGACGTGATCGCGGCGACGCAAAGCGATGACATCAAAAACCGGCTCAAGGCCAACGTCGAAGCGGCCATCGCCCAAGGCATCTTCGGTTCGCCGTATTTCATCGTCGATGGCGAAGCGTTTTGGGGTGCGGACCGCCTGCCCATGATGGAGCAGTGGATTCAACGCGGCGGGTGGAGCTACTGATGCCGACGCTCGAATCGAAACTCAATCCGCGGGACGCGGCGACAGTCGCCTCGACCGCCGCGATGCAGGCGCTGGTCGACGATTTGCGGGCCAAGACGGCGGCCGCGGCGCTCGGCGGCGGCGAAGGCCCGCGCGCCAAGCACACGGCGCGCGGCAAACTGTTGCCACGGGATCGCGTCAAGCAACTGCTCGATCCGGGCTCGCCGTTTCTCGAACTCTCCGCGCTTGCGGCGTACGAGATGTACGACAACGACTCTCCGGGCGCCGGCATCATCACTGGCATCGGCCGTGTGAGCGGGCGCGAATGCGTGATCGTCGCCAACGACGCCACGGTCAAGGGCGGCACCTACTACCCGATGACGGTGAAGAAGCACCTGCGGGCGCAGGAAATCGCCGCGCAGAACCGTCTGCCGTGCATCTATCTGGTCGACTCCGGTGGCGCCAATCTGCCGAATCAGGACGAGGTCTTCCCCGACCGCGAACACTTCGGCCGCATCTTCTACAACCAGGCGACGATGAGCGCGCAGGGCATCGCGCAGATCGCTGTCGTCATGGGCTCCTGCACGGCAGGCGGCGCCTATGTGCCGGCGATGAGTGACGAGTCGATCATCGTGAAGAACCAGGGCACCATCTTCCTCGCCGGTCCGCCGCTGGTGAAGGCGGCAACCGGCGAGGTCGTCAGCGCCGAAGACCTCGGCGGCGGCGATGTGCACACGAGACTCTCGGGTGTGGCCGATCAGCTCGCGCAGAACGACTCCCATGCGCTGGGGATGGCGCGCCAGGTCGTGAGCCATCTCAACACGGTGAAGCCGACGCAGCTTGCGCTCACCGAAAGCGTCGAGCCGCTCTACGATCCGCACGAACTCTACGGCGTGATTCCGACCGACACCCGCAAGCCGTTCGATGTGCGCGAGGTCATCGCCCGCATCGTCGACGGCAGCGACTTCGACGAATTCAAGCCGCGCTACGGCACCACGCTCGTCACCGGCTTCGCGCGCATTCACGGCATGCCCGTCGGCATCATTGCCAACAACGGCGTGCTCTTCTCCGAATCGGCGGTGAAGGGCGCGCATTTCATCGAGCTTTGCTGCCAGCGAAAGATCCCGCTGGTGTTCCTGCAGAACATCACCGGCTTCATGGTCGGCCAGAAGTACGAGAACGAAGGCATTGCACGGCACGGCGCGAAGATGGTGACGGCCGTTGCCTGTGCGCAGGTGCCGAAATTCACGGTCATCATCGGCGGCAGTTTCGGCGCCGGCAACTACGGCATGTGTGGCCGCGCCTATTCGCCGCGATTTCTCTGGATGTGGCCGAACGCGCGCATCAGCGTGATGGGCGGCGAGCAGGCCGCGAGTGTGCTTGCCACCGTGCGTCGCGACAACCTCGAAGCCAGGGGCGGCCACTGGTCGAAGGACGAGGAGGACGCCTTCAAGGCGCCGATCCGCGCGCAATACGAGCACGAAGGCCACCCCTACTACGCCACGGCGCGGCTGTGGGACGATGGCATCATCGACCCGGCCGACACCCGCCGCGTGCTGGCGCTCGGCCTCGCCGCAAGCCTCAATGCCCCGATTGCCGACACCCGCTTCGGCGTTTTCCGGATGTAGCCCCATGCAAACCTTGACGATCGAGCGCAACGCGCGTGGCGTGGCGAGGGTCACGTTCAACCGACCCGAAGTGCACAACGCCTTTGACGAGAAGATGATCCGTGAGGTCATCACCGCGTTTCGTGACCTCGGCATCGACGAGGCGGTGCGCGTCATCGTGCTTCGGGCGGAGGGGCGCAGCTTTTGCGCGGGGGCCGATCTCAACTGGATGAAGCGCGCGGCCGAGTTCGATGAGGACCAGAACCGCGAGGACGCGGGCGAGCTTGCGTTGATGCTGAACGCGATCTACGCCTGTCCGAAGCCGGTCATCGCCCGCGTGCAGGGCAACGCCTTCGGCGGCGGCGTCGGCATCGTCGCAGCCGCGGACATCGCGATCGGGTTGGCCGACGTGCAGTTCGCGCTCTCCGAGGTCAAGCTCGGCATCATCCCGGCGGTCATCAGCCCCTACGTCATCGAAGCGGTCGGGGCCCGGCACGCGCGCCGCTATTTCGTCACCGCTGAACGTTTCAGCGGCGCCGATGCGTGGCGCATGGGGCTGTTGCACGAGATCGCGGACGATGCCGACGCCATGGACGCGCGCATCGACGCGTTGTGCAACGCCATGCTTGGCAATGGCCCGCGCGCGATCACGGCGGCGAAGAATCTGACGCAGGCCGTCGCGCTGCGACCCATCGACGATGAGCTGATGGAGGACACCGTCGAGCGCATCGCGCAGATTCGCGCAACGGCCGAGGCGCGCGAAGGCATCACGGCGTTTCTGCTGAAGCAAAAACCCGCCTGGATCAAGGAGTAGCGCGTGTTCGACAAGATCCTGATTGCCAACCGCGGCGAGATCGCCGTCCGTGTTGCGCGCACGGCTCGGCGCATGGGCATTCGTACTGTCGCCGTGTATTCGGAGGCCGATGCCGACGCGATGCACGTGGCGCACTGCGACGAGGCCTACGCGATCGGCGGCGCCGCCCCGAAGGATTCGTACCTGCGCGGCGAGCGCGTGCTCGAAGTCGCGCGTCGCAGCGGGGCGCAGGCCATTCACCCGGGATACGGTTTTCTCTCGGAGAACGAGGGTTTCGCACGGCAGTGCGCCGAGGCGGGCGTCGTCTTCATCGGGCCACCGCCCTCGGCGATCGAGGCGATGGGTCTCAAGGCGGAATCGAAGCGTCTGATGGAGAAGGCGGGTGTGCCGCTGGTGCCCGGCTATCACGGCGTCGCGCAGGACGACGCGCTGCTGCTGGAGGAGGCGCGTCGCATCGGCTTCCCGGTGTTGATCAAGGCAAGCGCGGGCGGGGGCGGCAAGGGCATGAAGGATGCTGCGAGCGAAGCCGACTTCGCCGCCGCGCTCGCTTCCGCCAGACGCGAGGCGAAGAACGCCTTTGGCGATGACCATGTGCTGATCGAGCGCTATTTGCAACGGCCACGCCACATCGAGATTCAGGTGTTTGCCGATACGCAGGGCAACTGCGTCTACCTGTTCGAGCGCGATTGTTCGTTGCAGCGCCGGCATCAGAAGGTCGTCGAGGAGGCACCGGCGCCCGGCATGAGCGCCGAGCGCCGTCGGCAAATGGGCGAGGCGGCGGTGGCGGCTGCCCGCGCCGTCGGCTACGTCGGCGCCGGTACCGTGGAGTTCATCGCGGAGCACGACTTCGTGACCTCCGGGCGGTTCTACTTCATGGAGATGAACACGCGGTTGCAGGTGGAGCACCCCGTCACCGAGATGATCACCGGGCTCGATCTCGTCGAATGGCAACTGCGCGTGGCGGCCGGCGAGCGGTTGCCGAAGTTGCAGCACGAACTCAGGCTCGATGGGCACGCGTTCGAGGCGCGCATCTACGCGGAAAACCCACGCCGTGAATTTCTGCCGGCCACCGGCAGCATCGCGCGGCTGCGTGCGCCCGACGTCGGCGCGACCGTGCGTGTGGATACGGGAGTTCGCGAGGGTGATGCCATCACGCCGAATTACGATCCGATGATCGCCAAGCTCATCGTGCATGGTGAAGACCGGGCGCAGGCGTTGCGTCGCCTTGCCCATGCGCTCGATGACTACGCGGTGCTCGGCTTCGCCAACAACATCGAGTTCCTGCAGCGTGTCGCGCGCCATCCGGCGTTCATGGCCGGAGACGTCGACACCGGATTCATCGCGAGGTTCATCGGCGACCTGGTGCCGACGATGACCGCGCCGAGTGACGTGGCGCTCGCCGCCTGCGCGCTCTGCGAATGGTCACATCAGCGCGATGTCACGGCGCAGGCGTCGGGTGGCGCGGAGGACCCTTGGGCCGCGACCGACGGGTTTCGCATCAATGCCGCGCCGGAGCCGGTCGAGTATCGCTTCGCCCAGGGGGAGCACGCGTTGATCACGGCCGTGTGCCCGACGCGCAACGGATTCACGCTGACACTGCCCGACGGCACGCGGCATGCGAGCGCCGACATCGTCGGCGAGCGTGTTGCGCTGACACTCGACGGCGAGCGGCACAGCGCGCGCGTGCTTGCCTTTGGTGCGCAACGGGTCGTGCTGTTGCCAGGCGAGCGGCATGAATTCGCGGTGGTCGACGCGTTGGCGCCACCCGCAGTCGACGAGGGCCAGGGCGGGCACCTGAGCGCGCCGATGCCGGGCGCAATCGTCAGCGTGTTGGTGAAACCGGGCGACGCGGTGCGCCGTGGACAGCCGCTCCTCGTCATGGAGGCGATGAAGATGGAGCACACCATCGCCGCGCCCTGCGACGGCGTGGTCGAAGCCGTCTATTACGCGGCGAAGGAGCAGGTCAAGGAAGGCGTGGAGCTGGTGGCGATCACCGCCGCGTCGGCGCGCTCGTCATGAAGATTCTCGTGCAGTCCTCCGGCATCGATGTCGTGCCGGGGATCATCGCCGAGTTGCGACGGCATCGTCCGCAATGGTCGTTCGTCGCGTGGCCGTCGGATGAACCCTGTGATTACCTCGTGTGCTGGAAGCCGCCGGCCGAGTTGTTTGCGCGCCAGCCAGCGTTGCGCGCCGTCATCAACTATGGAGCGGGCGTCGACGCACTGCTCGCGATGAACGTCGTTCCCGACGGGTTGCCGATCATCCGTCTGGAAGATGCCGGCATGGCGCAACAGATGGCGGAATACGCACTCTATGGCGTGTTGCATCATCACCGGAAGTTTGGTCGCTACGCAGTGCAGCAGCGCGCGCGCCATTGGCAGCAATGGGAAGATCGCGCGTCGTCGTTTCGCCCGACGGTCGGCGTCATGGGGCTGGGCGAGATGGGCGGCACGGTGGCGCGGCGGATAGCGGCATTTGGCTACACGACACTGGGCTGGGCGCGCTCGCGGCATGCCATCGACGGTGTCGAATGCTTTGCCGGACAGGACGGTCTCGCGCCGTTTTTGGCGCGCTGCAACGTGCTGGTTTCGATGCTGCCGCTCACGGCGGATACACGCGGGCTGATCGATGGGGCGCTGCTGTCGCGGTTGCCGATGGGTGCATTTCTGATCAACGCGGGGCGCGGCGATCAACTTCATGACGTCGACGTGTTGGCCGCACTCGACAGCGGGCGACTGGCGGGGGCGATGCTCGACGTCTTTCACACCGAACCCTTGCCCGCGCATCATCGGTTCTGGTCGCACCCGAACGTGATCGTCACACCACACATTGCCGCGACGACGCCGATTCGCGATGCCTGCGAACAGATCGTGACGAAGATCGATTCGCTGGCGCGCGGTGAACCCGTCAGCGGCATCGTCGACCGAGTCCGTGGCTATTGAGGTGAGCATGAAGTATCCCCGCCGTGTGCACATTACCGAGGTTGGCGCCCGCGACGGCCTGCAGAACGAAGCTCAGGACGTGCCGGCTACGGTGAAAATCGCGCTGATCGAGCGCCTTTCGGCCGCCGGTTTCCGCAATATCGAGGCGGGTGCGTTTGTGTCACCGAAGTGGGTGCCGCAGATGGCGAGTTCGGGCGCGGTGATGGACGGCATCACGCGCCGAAGCGGCGTTACGTATTCGGCGCTGACGCCGAACATGCAGGGGCTCGAGGCGGCGCTGGCCGCGCGCGCCGATGAGGTCGTCATCTTTGGCGCCGCATCGGAGGCCTTCTCTCGGAAGAACATCAATTGCTCGATTGCCGAGAGCATCGAGCGTTTTCGCCCGGTGGCGGATGCGGCGCACGCGCAGGGACTGCGCGTGCGTGCGGCGCTTTCCTGTGCGTTGGGCTGTCCCTATCAAGGAGAAGTCCCCGTGGCCGCCGTGGTCGATGGCGTGCGTCGCTTCGCCGACCTCGGTTGCGATGAGATCGGCATCGCCGATACCATCGGTGTCGGTACGCCGGCGCGGGTCGCCGCGGTGTTCGAGGCCGCTGCCTCGGTATATCCGCTTGCCCGGATCTCCGGTCACTTTCACGACACCTATGGTCAGGCGCTGGCCAACATCCTGGCGTGCCTCGGGCTCGGCGTCGCGCGCTTCGACGCTTCGGTGGCGGGACTCGGCGGTTGCCCTTACGCGCGCGGCGCCACGGGCAACGTCGCTACCGAGGACGTGCTCTTCATGCTGCACGGCATGGGCATCGACACCGGTATCGATCTTGATCTCGTTTGTGCGGCGGGTCAGTACATTTCCGACGTGCTCGGGCGGCCGCCTCAATCGCGCGTCAACCGTGCCTTGGCGGCCAAGCGGGCGACCGCGTCAGCGTGAGCGGGCCGCTGCACGTTGCGCATCGATGCAGCGGTACGCTGAGTGGGGATGGCTGGCAGCGGCGCGTCAACTCCGTCATGAACACGGTGGTGGTGCCGTTTGAAAGGGGCGCGTCATGTGGATCGACAGCCATTGCCACCTCGATGCTTCGGCGTTTGATCGCGATCGTGACGAAGTCGTAGCCGAGGCGCGCGCCGGAGGCGTCGAGGGGATCGTCAATCTGCCGGGGCACGTGGCGCATTTCGCCGCTGCGCAAGCGTCGCGGCAACGCTATGGGTGCTTCACCGGGTTCGGCATTCATCCCATGTGGGTCGCCGGTCCTGCCGGGCGCTCGACGAGAGACGACCTCGCCGTGTTGCGCTCATGGATCGAACGCGAACGGCCGGATCTGATCGGTGAGATCGGGCTCGACTTTTTCGTCGAAGACACCGATGTCTTGGAGCAGGAATGGTTTTTCGCGGAGCAGTTGAAGCTCGCCCGCGAGTTCGATTTGCCGGTTTCCCTGCACGTGCGGCGTAGCCAGGATCGCATTTTGTGGCACTTGCGGCGTATCCGCGTCCGGGGCGGCTTTGCGCATGCATTCAACGGCAGCCTGCAACAGGCGGAAGCGTTCATTGATCTCGGTTTCTGTCTCGGTTTCGGCGGCACCGCAACGTTTCCGCGCGCGCACCGCATTCGCGCGCTGCTGCGGCAAATTCCACTCGAGAACATCGTCGTCGAGACCGACGCTCCAGACATGCCGCCGAGCTTTCTGGGCGGCATGGGGGCGAAGATTCGAAACAGTCCGGCGTATTTGCCCCGAATCGGTGCGATGTTGGCGGAAGTGCGCGGCGTATCATCAGCAACCTTGGCGTCCGCGACCCGCGACAATGTCCGCCGGATATTGTGCACACCGTCGCGAGAAGGATGAACCCTATGGCGGATGAACCGAACGCGTCCGGTGAGAGCTCACCGAGCCACGTCGAATCGCCTTGCATCGGTATCTGCATGATCGAGGACGGTTATTGCATGGGCTGCGGTCGCACGCTTGATGAAATTGCGGCATGGCCGACACTGTCGGGTGACGAGCGCCGTCAGGTCGTCGCCGAGTTGCCGTCGCGCCCGAATCCGTTTGATGATTGAAGGCGTCGCTGCCCCACCCGCGCCGCGTGCGCGCATCGCGGGCAAAAAAAAAGGGCGCCGTAGCGCCCTTGGATTCAGAGAGACCGACGGCCCGGCTAGAACGTGTGGATGAACCCGATCGCCGGCGTATTGAGCTTGCCGCCGGTTTCGTTCTTCATCGACGAGAAGTAGGCGTACGCTTTGGTGCGCTTCGAGAACGTGTAGTCGTAGACGACGGAGATGTGCTTGCCGCCACCGATCGACCAACGGCTCACGAGCTGAGCAGCGGTAGGCGCCGAGTAGCCCACCGGCGGCGTCCAGGCCCAGGCCGCGCCATTGTCGCGCTGGCTGTACTGAACACCGAAGTTGTGAGCGCCCATCGGGACCTGCGCGGCGACGTCGAAGTAACGCATGCGCAGCGTGCCGGTGGCGAGCTTGTAGCTCGACACATCGTAAGACGCATCGATGCGCGCGACGTCGAAGTTGTAGCGGCCGTAGAGGCGCCACGCGTTCTGATCGTGCGTGCCGGTGACCACGCCGGCGAGTCCGCCGAAGTTCTTGTGCAGCGCAAACGTGGCACCGAGCGTGACGGGGCCGCTGGCGTAGATCAGCGACGTGTCCCACAGACTGGCCTTCGGCGACGTCGCCACTTCGTCGATCATCGAGTACATCGTGCGCAGGCGGAAACCGCTCCACGTCGGCGACGTGTAGTTGATTGCGTTCGCCGCGCGCGCGTCGAAGTTGCCGGTGTTGTTGGCACCGGAGACACCGCCGCGCCCATAGCTCGTGAACAGTTGGTTAAAACCGAACCCAGGGCCACCCGACAGACCGTTGTTGCGGTTCTGCGCGCCGGTCGAGCCGATGTTCTGGTGCGCGAGGCCCAGCACGTCGTCGTACGGCGTCAGGCCGTAGCCGAACTTGAATTCGCCCCACGCCGGATTGCCGATGCCAACCCATGACTCGCGACCCCAAAGGACGCCGCCGCCGAGTGTGCCGTCGTCGGAGCCAAAACTGTTTTCGAGCTGGAACATGGCGTACAGACCGCCACCGAGTTCCTCACGGCCGCGAAAGCCGAAGCGCGATGAGTTGGCCGTCATCCGATTGACCGTCGCGCCGCTGCCACCTTTGCCGATCGCGGTGTTCGGGTCTTGCGAGCCACGGTTCGATTCGATCGACGTGTTGATGTAGCCGTACAGTGTGACATTCGCGTTTTGCGCCGAAGCAGCGACCGACCCCACGATCGCGGCGATGGCAAGAGCTGTTTTCGTTAACTTCATGTGTGCTCCGAGTAA
This sequence comes from Pseudomonadota bacterium, assembly GCA_018241765.1. Lineage (GTDB taxonomy): Bacteria > Pseudomonadota > Gammaproteobacteria > Burkholderiales > Casimicrobiaceae > Casimicrobium. The sequence continues at coordinate 251,060 of JAFEDD010000002.1, forward strand.
GGACAAACGAAACAAGAAAAAAAAGGGGCCACGAGGGCCCCTTGCCGCCAAGTTGGATTAGAACTTGTGACGGATGCCGACCATGAAGGCCTGCTTGTCTTGACCGGCTGCCAGCGCGCCACCCGCAGCGGAGCCAACGGCGCCGCCCATGCCCGGGATGTCGAAGGCGCTCGACGCGTTGTTGTTCGCGTTGATGTAGCGAACGTACGTGTCGGTACGCTTCGACAGCACGTAGTTGCCGCCGAGCATGAAGTCGGTTTGCTTGGCCGCGCCTTGCTTCAGCTGACCAACTTGCGCGACGAGCGAGAAGTTGCCGAGCGGCAGCGCGCCACCAACGTGGAAGGCCTTGAGCTTCGGAGCGCTCGTGGCCGGGTTGCGGAACTCGAAGTAGGTCGCCGACAGCGACGCTACGCCGAAGTTGTAGGCGCCACCGACCAGCACGTTGCGAGCGATCGAGGTGCCGGCCGCGTTCTTGCGGTCGCCCCAGCCGATGCCGGCGTAGATCGGGCCGTTGCTGTATTCGGCGTTCAGGCCGAGCGTACGGCCACCGCTGCTGGTGCCCGCGACTTCGCCGAAGGCGTACATGCCCTGCGCCGTGAAGCCACCCATGTTCGGGGTTTTGTAGATCACCGAGTTGTCGACGCGCAGCGTGGTGGTCGAGTCGATCAGCAGGAACTGGTTGGTGACGACGCTCGGGTTGCTGTAGCAATCGAGGTCGGCGCTGCAACCAACGTAGAAAATCGGCGCGTACTGGCGGCCGACGGTCAGCGAGCCGAAGCCACCGGTCAGACCGACGTTGGCGACGCGACCGAACAGACGGCCACCTTGGCCCATGCCGCCGGTGGTGCTGTCAAAACCGCTTTCGAGGGTGAACACGGCGTTCAGGCCGCCACCGAGCGACTCGGAGCCACGCAGGCCCCAGCGCGAACCGGAAAGGCCGCCAGCGTCGAGCACGTTGACGCTCTTGCCACCATTGTTGGCGCGGATGGTGGCGACGTAGGTATCGACCACGCCGTACAGCGTGACGTTCGCCGTCTGCGCCGAGGCGGCGCCAGCGACGATCGCGCTCACCGCGAAGGCTACGAGTTTCTTGTTCATAACTGTCTCTCCTGAAGTAATGAAGGTCGACATCAAATCCGGGTCGCACGAGGTACGGGCGGCTGACGCCAACAATTTTTCTTCCAACGCAATCTCGGAAGCTGCTTTAATTCTGCCAAATCGGCCGCGCCCATCCAACCTTTGGAGGGGTCGGGGCGGTTCGCGGCGGCGCTTCGCGTTGCCAATTTGCAACAGCGGGACCGGCGCGAAGCGCGGCCGTCATCGCGCCATGGCGAATGCCGCCACGTCACGTAACTCATTGTTTTGAAACAATTCATGTCGTTAATGTTCGGGGCCGCGCTGGCTGGCGGCGGGATCGCGTTGGCGCTGACCTGGGCGATGGTCGCGAGTCGCATCGCGACGCCGTGGAGCGTGCCAAGTGAGCGTTCACTCCATTCCTCGCCCGTGCCAAGAGGCGGTGGTTTGGGCATCGCCGGTGGAATCCTGTTCGCCTTCACGGTCGGTTCGGCGCCGCTTGCGATCATCGCCGCGCTGGCGCTGGTGTGGGCCGTCTCGGCCTGGGACGACTGGAGCGATGCCTCACCGATCTTGCGGTTGTCCGCTCACGCGGTCGCCGTGGCGCTGGTCGTTGCCGTGTGGGCGCCAACCGAATTGCCGATTTACGTCGTCGTACTTCTGGCATTTGCTGCGATATGGTTTGTAAATGTCGTTAATTTTATTGACGGAGCCGACGGCGTCGCCGCCACCGTCGTGGCGATGGCGGCCGGGGGCTTTGCCGGAATGGCGATGCTGGCGAACGCAACGCAGTCGCCGTCTTCGACGTCCGGGTTCGCGTTGGCCGTGGCGTTCGCGGCGTTGGGCTTCCTGCCGTTCAACCTGCCACCTGCCCGCATCTTCATGGGCGACGGCGGCTCCATCGTGCTGGGCCTGTCGACCGCCGCCGTGGCGCTGAAGGGGGTGCAGGACGGCGCCTGGCCGCTTGCCGTGCCCTTGATCATGCTGATGCCGGCGTGGGCCGATGCGACGTACACGCTGGCGCGGCGAATGCTGACCGGCCACAGCCCGTTGCGGGCGCATCGCGACCATCTCTACCAGCGGCTGGCGCTGGCCGGACTCGGGCATCCAGGCGTTCTGTGGTGGATCACCGGCTGGATGCTGTTCTCTCAAGGCATCGCCTGGATGGCGCGCGCTCTGCCGTTGGCGCAGGGACTGAACGTCGCCCTCACTTTGGCCGGCTTCTATGTGCTGCTGACCGAGTGGACCCTGCGTCGGCAACCCAATCTGCTGATCAACCCACGCGCGTTTCTCGCTCTGCTGTATGACGTGATGGCCGCTGCCGTCTCGTGGGCGATGCTGTTCTGGGCGCGCTTCAACTTCAATATCGACAGCGCGGAGTTCGCCGCCAGCGACGTATTGCACAGCCTCGCCTTCGTGATTCCCGTGCACGCGCTCGTCTTCGTCGCGTTCGGTCTCTACCAGGGCCTGTGGCGGTTCGCGAGCATGCCGGATCTGCGCCGCCTCGTGCTGGGCGCGTTCGCCGCGGCCGCAGCGACCGCCGTGGTTCTCGCCATCGTGCGACCGGCGCACTTCATCTGGCCGCGCTCCGTGTTGCTGTTGCAGCCGTTTCTGTTGATCGTGCTCATGGGAGGGGCGCGATTTGCGTACCGAAGCTGGCGCGAGCATCGCCTCTACGGCTTCGCGGCGGCGCACGGTGAACCCGTCGTGGTGCTCGGTGCCGGTGAAACGGGGGCGCATCTGGTGAGTGAGCTGACGCGGTCGCGCGCGTGGCACGTCGTTGCACTTCTCGACGATGACCACGCCAAGATTGGCGCTCGCGTACATGGGGCGCCGGTCGTCGGTCGATTGCATGACGTCGGGAGCGTTGCGCGTCGATTCGCCGCGCGCCACGCAATCATCGCGATGCCTCACGTTCACCACGAAATACGGCGACGTGCGGTCGAGCTCGCAACAGCCGCACAATTGAAGGTGCTCACCGTGCCCTCGTGGGAAGAGTTGCTCGGAGACGGCGCCTCTCTCGGCAAGCTTCGCGCGATCGAACTCGAGGACCTCCTCGGACGCGATCCGGTCAAACTGGACAGCGCCGGGCTCAAGGACTGGATCGAAGGGCGAACGGTGTTGGTCACCGGTGCCGGCGGCTCGATCGGCACTGAGTTGTGCAAGCAGTTGGCGCGTTTTCAACCGGCTCGACTCATCGCCGTCGATTTGTCGGAATTCGCCGCGCACCAGATCGGCGAACAGCTTGCCACGCGGCTACCGCGAACGCGAATCGAGCTCTACGTTGCCGATGCGCGGTCAGCAGGCCGGATGGCGGAAATATTCGAGCGCGAACGGCCCTCCATCGTGTTCCATGCGGCGGCATACAAGCACGTACCGTTGACCGAAGGCGTCAACGCCTGGGAAGCGATACGCAACAACGTATTGGGGACGCTGGTGGTCGCCCGCGCGGCCGCCCACGCCGGCGTCGAGAAGTTCGTACTCATTTCGACCGACAAGGCGGTTCGGCCTTCGAGCATCATGGGCGCCAGCAAACGCCTGGCCGAACTGGCCATCATGAGTCTGCCGCAGGACACGACGCGCTACGTTGCCGTGCGCTTCGGCAACGTGCTCGGCAGCAATGGCAGCGTGATCCCCAAGTTCCGCGAACAAATCGCCAGCGGCGGTCCGTTGACCGTCACGCACCCGGAGATGACGAGATACTTCATGTCAATTCCCGAAGCCGCGCAATTGGTGCTGCAGGCGGGTTTGATCGGCGAGCCGCATTCCGTCTACATTCTCGACATGGGGGAGGCGGTACGCATCGTCGACCTCGCACGCGAGCTGATTCGAATGGCGACCGGGGATGCGGCGCGGATTCCGATCGTATTCACGGGATTGCGCCCGGGCGAGAAGATGCACGAAGAGTTGACCGGCGATGGCGAGCATTTCGTCGAAACGGGGCACGACAAGTTGCGCCGCGTCATCCGCGACGATGGCAACGCGATCGACCTCGACCGCCTTCGCTCCTGGCTCGACCAGCCGCCTCCGGACGACGTGCGGCGCGCGCTCAAGGCGTGGGTCGAAGACTTCAACCCACCGGAGCCGTCACCAGCGCCGCATACGTCCCGCCCGCATTGACCAAATCCCGGTGCGATCCGCGTTCGACGAGATGCCCATCGGCGAAGACAAAGATCTCGTCGACATCGCGAATCGCGCTCAGGCGGTGCGCGACCTGTACGATGGTGTGCGTACCGCCCAGTGAACGGATCGTCGCCTGCACCGCACGCTCGGACTCGCTATCGAGCGCCGAGGTGGCTTCATCGAACAGCAGGATCGGCGCCCGCTTGTAGAGCGCGCGCGCGATGGCGACGCGCTGTCGTTGACCGCCGGACAGCAAGCCTCCGCCTTCGCCGACGGGTGTATCGAACGCGCTCGGTAGCGCCGCAATGAATTCCGCCGCACCCGCGGCCTCCGCAGCCCACTGCACGCGGGCTCTGTCGATTTCCTCGCTGGCCACGCCAAAAGCAATGTTGGCGGCCACCGAATCGCTGATCAGTAGCACATCCTGCGACACGAGCGCGACGTCGCTGCGCAGCGCGGCGAGGCCAATCTCGCTGACCGGAACGCCGTCGATCCGGATGACGCCGCGGTTCGGCGCATAAAAGCCGGCGATCAGGGCGAGCGCACTGCTTTTGCCGCCGCCGGATGCGCCGACGAAGGCGACGCGCTGCCCGGCGGCGATTTCCAGCGAAACGTCGGTCAGCGCGTCGCGGTCACGCCCGGCATAGCGCAGGCTGACCCCTTCGAACGCGATCGCCCCATGCACCGCCGGCGCGTCGGGTTGAGTGTCGAGCGCCTCGTCCGCCTCGTCGAGCACCGCAAACAGCGACGTCGCCGCGGCGAGCCCGCGCTGAAGCACCGCGTTGACCGAGGACAGACTCTTCGTCGGCGGCAGCAGCGACAGCAGCGCGGTGAAAAAGATGAAGAAGTCGCCGGCCGTCATGGCTTGGCGTTGCCCCTCGATGATGGCAAGGGCAACGATGCCGGCGATCGCGATCGAGACGACGAGATGCATCAGCGGTGCGCTGGCGGCATTGGCTGTCTCCTGCCGCATGATGGTGCGACGGACCGCGTCCGCGCGTTCGGTGAACGATGAACCCATGCGCTGGAATGCGGCATAGATCTTTACCGCTCGCTGATTGCTGAGCGCTTCATCGGTGAAGCGCGCCAGCTCACCCATTTGCGTCTGCAAGGCGACACTCGCCGCGCGAAGGCGGCGCGTCATCGCGCGCACGACGACGGCGACCACCGGCGCGATGACGAATACGCCGAGGGTTAGGCGCCAACTCACCGACGCCATCATGGCGATCGCCGCCACGAGCTTCAGCGAATCCTGCACCAGCGTCGTCAGCGCCTGACTGGTAACGGCGCCGACTTGTTGCGCATCGTAGGTGATCTTTGATGTCAACTCGGCCGTCGCATTGCGATCGAAAAAGGCGCTTGGGAGGCGGAGCAGGTGTGCAAACACGTGGCTCCGCAGGTCGAACACGACCCGGCTCGCCACCCAATGCAACGCGAAGTCACCCAAAAAGTTGGCCGCGCTGCGCACGGCGAACAGTGCCACCAGCAAGACGGGAAACCAAAGAATCGGAATGGCCTGCAAGGCCTCGCTGACCGGCCCGAGGAACCCGCGTGCCAGGGCGCTTCGCGTCGCCGCAGCGCCGTTGTCCGCTGACGACACGAACGCGCGATCGAGAATCTGCGAGAACGCGATCTGAATGAGCGGCTCGAGCAGCGACACGCTTGCGAGCATGGCCATGCCGGCAACGAGGCGCGTACGCCACGGGCGTACGAAAGAGAGCAGGCGCCGGTAGCGACGCCAGTCGGAATGCGCGTTGGGCATGCCGGATTGTTGCATGCGTTCGCTAAAATTGGCGTTGAAGCAAGGTGCCTGCGCGCGTATCGGGAGCGATGTCGCGCGCCAGGTGAAACGGGAAAGCGGTGAGTCGCGCTGGCGCGCGACGAAGCCGCTACTGCCCCCGCAACGGTAAGTCGCAATCGCGGATTGCAGGTATCGCGGCGTCTCTCGCACGAGAGGCGCTGTCGTGCAGCCACTGGAACGCTCACTTCCGGGAAGGCGCAATCACTCGCGGCGACGAGTCCGGAGACCGGCCTCGCTTTGCCTTCGTCGCCCTCGGATGAAGGCCAGTCGCCTTACGTGCGGGGACGCATGGGGCCGTCTCCGTTGCAACGCGCGTTCGCCGCGTTGTCGAGTCGCCCACCACGCCCGAGCACGATGGCAAGTCGTCACGCCGGGCGGAGGGCTCGGCTCATCGGGAATACCATGTTCACTCCAGCCACACCCAACCCGCAGCCCGCCGGGCTGTCGATTTCCTCTCGTCGGTCGCGCCGCCGCCCCGTGTCGCCTCTCGCGTTGTCCATGATGGTCGCGGGCGTGCTCACGATGGAGGCGACCGCGCAGACCGCTCCGCCCACCGCCAGCACGCTGGAGACGGTCGTCGTGACGGCGACCCGCTCAGCGGAGGACGTCGACCATGTGCTGCGCGACGTCTCTGTCATCGACGGAGCAACCCTGCGGGCCAACGGTGTCGTCGATATCGCCGATGCGTTGCGCGCGTTGCCCGGAGTCGAGTTGTCACTGACCGGCCCCGGCGCGACGCCGGCGATTTTCCTGCGCGGCGCCAACAGCAATCAGACACTCATCCTCGTCGACGGTCAGCGCATCTCGTCGTCCTACAGCGGTCTTGCTGCGCTTCAGCATCTGAATGTCGACCAGATCGAGCGCATCGAAGTGTTACGTGGTCCGGCCGCCAGCCTCTACGGCGCGGACGCGATCGGTGGCGTCATCCAGGTCATCACTCGACGCGACCGCAACCTCGGCGTGCGCGCCGCCATCGGGGAATGGAGTTCGCATCAGTTGAGCGTCAACGCGGGCCTCGGCAATGCCGACAACGGGCTCAGCCTGACGGTGGCGCAAAACGCATCGCGTGGCTACAACGCAATCGTCAATCAGGCGGACTTCAGCTACAACCCTGATCGCGATGGCTATCGATTCACCACCCTTCAACTGAACGGCAACTGGACCCCGACGCCAACGCTCAAGCTTGGGCTGAGTGCCTTTGAGTCGCGCGGCAACGTGCAGTATGACGGAGGGCCGGGGTACGACGACCGCATTCGCTCGCGCGTCAGCAACATTGCGGCAACCGCGGAGCTGACGCCGTCTTCGGCATGGAAGAGTTCGCTGCGCGTCGGCAGCTCGACGGACAGAGCAGCTTTCGATTCCGCCTACCCCGGCACCTATCAGACGCGCAACGACCAGTTCGCCTGGCAGAACGATCTTCGCGTGAATGCGATGTTGCGCCTGCTCGGGCTGCTCGAATCGCGGCGCGAGACGGTCAGCGGCAGCGACCCGCTGCCGGTCACGACGCGACGCACGCAGAGCGCCGTCGCGGGAGGGGATTTCGCGGCCGACGGCTGGCGCGCCAACGCGAGCGTGCGCATCGACGACAGCAACCAGTATGGCGCCAAGGTCACGGCCAACGGCAGTGCGGGTTATCAGTTCGCGCCGCAATGGCGCGTGGTGTTCGGCGGTGGCAACAGCTTCAAGGCGCCGACGTTCAATGACCTCTACTACCCGGGCTTCGCCAATCCCAATTTGAAGCCCGAACGCGGCCAGAACGTGGAGGCGAGCGTCCGCTGGGCGTCACGCGACAGCAAGCTGTCGCTCACCGCGTACCACAATCGGGTGCGTGATCTCATCGTGTTCCAGTGCGACGCCAACTACAACTGCGCACCGCAGAACGTCGCTACCGCGCGGCTGCAGGGCGTGACACTGGCGGCGGCCACGCGGCTCGGCGCCTGGCGCCTCGATGGCAACGTCGATTTCGGCAACCCGCGCGATACGACGAGCGATCGCCAGCTGGCGCGTCGGGCGCGCGAGCACGGCGCGCTCCGCGTGTCAGGCGAGGTGCTCGGCGTGACGACTGGCGTCGAGTTGATCGCATCGGGAAAGCGCTTCGATAACGCCGGCAACACCCGCGTCCTGCCGGCCTACGCGCTGCTCAACCTGCATGCATCGAAGCAGATCGTGCCGGGTATGCGGCTCGCCGTGCGCGTCGAGAACGTAACCAATCGCGACTACCAGCTCGCCTACGGTTACGCCACGGGCGGTCGGCGCGCGTGGCTCGAACTGTCACTCGATCGCTGATGGCTGCGCGTGCGCCGTGGCACCGGCCTTGTGCGGCCTGGTGTCTGGCATGGTTCGCGGCTCTTGCGGCGGGCGCCGCCTACGGCGCCGCCGCGACCACCGAGCCCGTCCCGGCGCCTCGCCGCATCGTGAGCATCGCGCCGCATGCAACCGAGCTCCTGTTCTCGGCCGGTGTGGGCGATCGGGTGGTCGCCGACAGCGAGGCGAGCGACTACCCGGAGGCGACGCGGTCGTTGCCCAAGGTCAGCAGCTATCGCGGCAGCAACGTCGAGGCGATTGCCGCCCTCAAGCCCGACCTCGTCGTCGTGTGGCCGAGCGGCAATCGGCACGCCGACATCGCGGCATTGCAGCGCCTGGGCATTCGTGTCTACGCCAGTGAATTCGACACACTGGAGAGCATCATTGCCGAGCAGCGGCACTTCGGCTCCTGGGTGGAGGACCCCGCGCGGCGGGCGATTGCCTTGCGCGAGGCGGACGCCGCAGCGGCGCGCCTCGCGGCGTTGCGCGAGCGATACCGCTCGGCGCGCCGCGTGCGGGTGTTCTATCAGCTCGGCGTGGCGCGGCTCTTCACGCTGTCCGATCGTCACGTCATCGGGCAGGCGCTCGACGTCTGCGGCGCCGACAACGTGTTCGGCGCGCTCTCGGTGCCGGCGCCCGAGGTGTCGGCCGAAGCGGTGCTGGCGGCACGCCCGGACGCCGTCGTCGTGGCCGATGCCAAGGCGTTGGCTGCTGCCCGTCGTCAGTGGAATGAGGCAAAGCTTTATCCGGCAGCCCAGATTTCCGAGCGTGTCGTTGCGGCCGATGGCGAGCGCTTGCACCGCCCGACGCTGCGCACCTTTGCAGCGGTTGACGCGCTGTGTCGGGCCATCGATGCCGTGCGTTCGACGCTGCGCTGAACCGGTCATTGCGGCGCTCGGCTAGCATCACCCCTGAGACATCGTGGAAATTCTCGGGCGCAACGCATGAGCAAGGCATTCACTCGTGAATCGTCCGACAGCGAGGGCGACGAGGATGACATCGAGCTGCCGCCGCTGCCGGCGGGCACGCGCAACTACATGACGCCCGGCGGGCATGCGCGTCTGAAGGCGGAGCTCGAGCATCTGACGCGGGTCGAGCGACCCGAGGTGACCCGCGTCGTGTCGTGGGCGGCGGGCAACGGCGATCGCAGCGAAAACGGCGACTATCTTTACGGCAAGCGGCGCCTGCGAGAAATCGACCGCCGCACGCGCTATCTGGTCAAGCGGCTCGATGCCGCCGAGGTGATCGACCCGAGTGCGCGCGATACCGATCAGGTGTTTTTTGGCGCGACGGTCACGGTGTGCAACGCCAAGGGCGAGGAGCGAACCATTGCCATCGTGGGGCTGGACGAAGTGGATCCCGAGCGCGGCTACGTGAGTTGGATCAGCCCGATGGCGCGGGCGCTGACGAAGGGGCGCGCCGGCGACACCGTGACGCTGCGCACACCGGCAGGCGTCGAAGAGCTGGACATCGTCGAGGTTGCCTACGTTGCGCTCGACACGCACCTCGCACCGCGCCACACCCAACTGGGCGGCGAAAAAAGTTGAGCGAATGTTCGCGCAGCGAGGGCATGGAGTTGGTATAGTTACCAGATGCCTCCGGAACCGACGCCAACGTCACTCGAACTCTTGGAAAGCGCGCTCAAGGAAGCGCTGTCGCGCCTTCAGGCGCTCAGTGCCGAGAACGTGCGGCTGCGTGACGAGTTGGCCGAGCGCGGCGAGCGCATGCGGCTCGCCGGAAGCAAGCTGCGCGTGGTGGCCGAGCGTCTTCCACGCCCGGCGGAGGCGTCATCCGAGCGCGGACACGACGCAGCCAAGGCTGCCGTCCTGACGACACAGATCAAGGCGGCATGACCGCCACACTGGCCGCGACGATCAAGGGGCGCACGTTTCGTCTGGCAGCGCCGGACGGTGAAGCGCGCTCGCTGGCCGACGCCATTGCCGTGGTCGAAGCGCAATGTTCGTTGATCGTGCAGAAGCAGCCCGGCGCCGAGATCGAACGGGTATTGCTGCTGGCCGCGCTCGAACTGGCCGCGCAGCGACCGACGGGTGCGCTCGATCCTGCCGTCGAAACGCGTCTCGCGGCGATGGCGGCGAGCGTCAAGGGCGTGCTCGACGAAACGTCGCCGCGCTGAACGCTTCGCGGCTTCGGCGCACCGTTGCGGAACGCGTAGAATCAAGACGCTCCTGCGCTGTGCGATGCGGCCGAAGATGTCTTTGAACCAATGCGCATGTCGCGAGGATGCCTCGACTATCCTGACCGTGTGCGCGGCTCGCCGCTGGTGCCTTGGCATCGATGGCGTCAGTTGTACCTGGTAGTCAGGGTGGAGGTGTCCGACTCTTGAACCTCGGTTCAAGATGACGGCTGTGACGGCGTGCGCGGGAGCCTTCGAATTCACCGACGGGGAGCGTGGCTCCCCGTCTTCTTTTGGAGCGAGCGATGCGCCACTGGTTGATGAAGTCCGAACCCGATGAGTACAGCATCGAGGATCTCGAACGCGACGGCCGCAGCGCATGGTTCGGTGTGCGCAACTATCAGGCGCGCAATTTCATGCGCGACGAAATGCGCATCGGTGACCTCGCGTTCTTCTATCACTCGAGTTGCCCGGCGCCGGGTATCGCGGGCATCTGCCAAATCGCAAGCGCCGCGATGCCGGACGCCACGCAGTTCGACCGTTCCAGTGACTACTTCGATGCCAAGGCCACGCCGGCGGCGCCCATCTGGTATTGCGTCGAGGTCGCCTTCGTGCGCCGGTTTCCGCTGATCGCGCTTGCGTCGTTGCGGGCGTCGCCTGCGTTGGCGTCGTTGCGCATCCTGCAGCGGGGCAATCGCCTGTCGATCACTCCCGTCACCGAACCGGAATGGCAAACCATCGAGCGGCAATGGATGTCGGGCGAGTCGCGGCGCTGAACGGACAGCGTCCATCGGGCGGCCAAGCGCAGCGGGAAAATCGAAGACAGGGCATTGGCGCTGCCGGTGGCGAGCGTAGACTTGCTGCATCGCGTCGATCATGGCGCCTTCGCGCGCTTGTGCCCGTCCACGCATGGAATACCTGAACGTCTGGTTTCTGGCCTACATCGCCCTGGGCGTGCTGGTGGGTTTTCTGGCGGGGCTGCTCGGCATCGGCGGCGGCATGACGATGGTGCCGATCCTCGCCATTCTGTTTCCGGCGCAGGGCTTTCCCTTCGAGACGAAGATGCAGGTGATTCTCGCCACGTCGATGGCGACCATCATCTTCACCTCCTTGTCCTCGGTGCGCGCACATCATGCACGGGGCGCCGTCGATTGGCGGGTGCTCTGGACGATGGCGCCGGGCATTCTGCTCGGCAGCATGGTCGGCACGCGCATCGTCGCAATGCTCTCCACGCTCTTCCTCGCGGTGTTCTTCACCTGTTTTCTGTTCTACACCGGCACCCAGATGCTGCTGAACTTCAAGCCGAAGGCGCACCGCACGCTGCCCGGCACCGCCGGGCTCTTTGCCGCCGGCATACTGGTCGGCTTCCTGTCGGCGATGGTTGGCGCCGGCGGAGGTTTCTTCTCGGTGCCGTTTCTGCTCTGGTGCAACGTCTCCGCCCATACCGCCATCGGGACGTCGGCCGCACTCGGCTTTCCGATTGCCGTCTTCACGACGATCGGCAACATCGTCAACGGCTGGAACGTGCCGAACGTGCCACAACCGGCACTCGGCTACATCTACCTGCCGGCGCTGGTCGGCATCTCCGCGGCCAGCGTCGTCGTCGCGCCTTACGGTGCGCGACTGTCGCACAAGCTTCCGGTGGCCACGCTGAAGCGCATTTTTGCCGTGCTGCTCTACGTGCTCGGGTTGCGCATGCTGTGGGGCGTGCTGATGCAATGATCGCCACGCCGATCCCGTGGCGCGGCTACACTCTCGCGCGTCGTTGTTCCGGTGCGCCGACGTGACACGTCCGAATCATCCCATCCGCCTCGTCGTCGGCCTTGGCAATCCCGGGCCCGACTATGAGCGCACGCGACACAATGCAGGCTTCTGGTTCGCCGAGGATGTTGCGCACGAGCTTGGGGCGACGTTCTCGCATGAACGCAAGTTCGGCGGGTTGCTCGCGCGGGGGGGTACCGGGGCGGGCGAAGTGCGGGTGCTGCTGCCGCAGACCTTCATGAATCTCTCCGGGCAGAGCGTGGCGCAGGTCGCGCGCTTCTTTGGCATCGAGACCGCCGAAATTCTCGTCGCCCACGATGAGCTTGATCTGCCGGCGGGCGAGGTCAAGCTCAAGTTCGGTGGCGGGCATGCCGGACACAACGGTCTGCGCGACATTCAGGCGCGACTGGGCAGCGGCGACTATTGGCGGCTGCGCATCGGCATCGGGCATCCGCGCGACAGCGCCAACGCACGGCAGCCGGTGGCGGACTGGGTGCTGCAACGACCGCGCCGCGACGAGCAGGACGCGATCGAAGCGGCCATCGAGCGTTCGCTCGCGCAGTGGCGGTTCATGGCGGCGGGCGATTTCGATCATGCCGTCAAGCAGCTGCATACGACGCCGAAGCGCGCGCCCGTGGCTCTCGCGGAAGCGTCGCCGCCGAAACCGGATCCTCGGGCATGAGGGCGCTGGCGATGACGCGGTGGCCGAGGCTGCCGCGGATCGCCGTGACGCTGATGTTGACGCTGCTGGCGGCCGCGAGCGCGAGAGCCTTCGATCTGCAGGGGCATCGCGGAGCGCGGGGCTTGGCGCCGGAGAACACGCTGGCGGCATTCTCCGAGGCGCTCGCGCTGGGCGTGACGACGCTCGAGCTCGATGTCGGGATCACGCGCGATGGCGTGCTCGTCGTGTCGCACGATCGCTATCTGAACGCCGACATCACGCGCGACGCGCAGGGAGAATTCCTGGCGACGCGCGGGCCGGTGATCGCGTCGCTGCCGTTGGCCGAATTGCAGCGCTACGACGTAGGCCGCATCAAGCCGGGCAGCGCCTATGCCCGTGTCTTTGCCGAGCAGCGCGGGCGCGATGGCGAACGCATCCCGACGCTCGCGGCTGTGTTCGATCTCGCGGCGAAGCGGGGCGCCAACGTGCGCTTCAACATCGAAACCAAGGTGTCGCCGCTGGCCGCTGACGAGACGCTGCCGCCCGAGCCTTTCGTGCGCGCGCTGATCGCGGCGATTCGCCGCGCGAAGCTCGCCGATCGTGTGACCATCCAGTCGTTTGATTGGCGCACGTTGCAGATCGCGCAACGGCAGGCGCCGGAGATCGCCACCGTGTATCTGAGCAACGAGCAGGGCGCGGGCGATACGGTGCGGCGCGCCGCGACGAACGGTTCGCCGTGGCTTGCCGGATTGTCGCTCGCGGAGCATGGCGGTTCGTTGCCGCGGCTGGTGCGCGCAGCGGGCGGACGCATCTGGTCGCCCAATTTCCGCGATCTGACGTTGCAGCAGGTCGAAGAGGCGCACACGCTTGGGCTCAGCGTGATCGCGTGGACGGTGAACGACATGAATGACGCCGCGCGGCTGCTCGACTGGGGCGTCGACGGCATCATCAGCGATTACCCCGATCGCCTGCGCGCGTTGCTGAAGTCGCGCGGCATGGCGCTTCCGACGGCGTATCCGCCGCCGTAGTCAGACGGCGCGCGGGCTCGGCGGCGTGCGTGGCTACGGTTTCATGCGGGCACGGATGGCCGGCAGCAGCTTGTCGGCGATTTCTTCCTCGCCGAGCGCGTAGACCACCAGCTTCTGCCCATCGTAGAGGCTGAAGCTCGGGTAGCCCTTGATCTTGCCATCGCTTTCGTCGCGCACGCGCGGCCACAGCCATTTCTGATCGGGCTTGAAGTCCGCCTCACGGAACGGTAGCGCGAGGGTCGGCTTCTTCACGACGGTGTAGTGGACTGCGCGCCCTTCGGGGCTCGCGAGGAACTTGGCTTCGCCGCCAGAGCCGATCACGCTGCCTTCCCACCATGTGCACCAGCGGCAGTCGCGCGCCGACCAGTAGACCAGGGTGAGCCCGCCATCGGCACCGGCCGCCGTGGCGTTTCCTGCCGCCAGCGTCAGCGCGGCGGCGAGCGCGGCGAGCAGCGATTTCATGCCAGCAGCTTTTTGACCAGCGCGACGTAGGCTTTCATCGCGTCGTCGTTGCTTGCGCCCTTCTTGGCGCTCCAGGCGTCGAACTTCGCGCGGCCGACCGGATCCATGATGCCGGGACGGCGACCCGTGGCGTCGCCTTCGGTGCCTTGTTTGTAGAGCGCGTAGAGCTCGAGCAGCGTCGCGTTGTCCGGCTTCTCGCTCAGCGTTTTCACGTCGGCCTGCGCCTTTTCGAAATCGTCCTTGATTGCCATGGTGAGCTCTCCTGCCCGCCGCGCTGCGGCTATGATTGGAGCGGTAAGCATACCCGAGCGAGTGCCGTGCGCCGCGCGCGCAGCGGCGTCGCCATCGCGGGCGTGGCAGAGGAGAGGACGATCGTGGCCAGAGAGAAGATGAGCAGCGTCGATACGGCATGGCTGCACATGGATTCGGCGAACAATCTGATGATGATCGTCGGTGTCATGACCTTCACCGAGCGTGTCGACGCGAAGCGTCTGAAACACCTGATCGAAGGTCGACTGCTTGCCTACCCACGTTTTCGGCAATACGTCGTCGACGATGGCGTGAGCGCCCAGTGGGTCGATGATGACCGCTTCGATCTCGACGCCCATTTGCGTCGCGTTCGGCTGCCCGCCCCTGCCGACGAGCGGGCGCTGCAGGACCTGGTGGCTTCCCTCGCCAGCGAGCGGCTCGATCGGCGGCGACCGCTTTGGCAGATGCATCTGGTGGAGAACTACCGCGGCGGCTCGGCGCTGATCACGCGCATCCATCACTGCATCGCCGATGGCATTGCGCTGATCGGCGTGTTGTTGAATCTGACCGACCGCGACCCGAACGCGCCCGACACGCCGCGCGCGCTGCCGGCGTCGAAATCGAAGGTGCGCAAGTTCGCCAAGGGCGGCGGCGAGTCGGGTGGGCTGCTGGCCGCGCTCGGGCCGCTGGGTGAGCAGTTGCAGGGCGTGCTCGCGCCCGCACTGCATGCTCTGGCGCCCGTCGCCGGGGTCGCGCAGCAGGCGATCGGGCAGCTCGGCCCGCTGGCCGCTCCGATCGAACATGCCATCGAGAACGCCATCGAGGAGGGCGGGCGCATCGGCAGCGCCGTCGTCGCCAAGTACAACCGCTGGGTCGACAACCCGGCCGAGGCGGTCGATGCGGCGAAGATGGTGGCCGGTTTCGCGCAGGAGCTCGCGTGGCTGGCGACGATGCCCAACGACACGCCTACCTCGCTCAAAGGCACGCCTGGCCGCCAGAAGTGCGTGGCGTGGAGCGAGCCGATCGATCTGGCGCGGGTGAAGGACGTCGGCTACGTGCTCGGCTGCTCGGTCAACGACGTGCTGCTCGCCTCCGTCGCCGGCGCCATCCGCGGGCATCTGCTCGAACGTGGCGAGGACGTCGGCGCCGACGCGCTGCTGCGCGCCTTCGTGCCCGTCAATCTGCGGCCGCCGGGCAAGGAGTACAAACTCGGCAATCAGTTTGGTCTGGTCGGTCTCGAATTGCCGATCGGGGAGGCGAACCCGGTGGCGCGCGTGTTCGACGTTCGCCGTCGCATGAACGCGCTGAAAAACGGCTATCAAGCGGCCGTCAGCATGGCCCTGCTCGGCGTCGTCGGCTATTTGCCGAAGGCCGTGCAGGGGCCGGCGCTGCGACTGTTCTCGGACAAGGGCACGGCGGTGATGACCAACGTGCCGGGGCCGGCCGAACCGCTCTATCTGGCGGGCTGCCGCATCGCGCAGAACATGTTCTGGGTGCCGCAAAGCGGCAATGTCGGGCTCGGGGTGTCCATCCTCTCCTATGCCGGCGGCGTGCAGTTCGGGCTCATCACCGACCGCGCGCTGTGCCCCGACCCGCAGGACATCATCCGGCGCTTCGAGCCGGAGTTCGACAAGCTGCTGACGGCGCTGATGTGGTGCAAGAAGGGCCACGTCGGCGCCGACGCGCGCGCGTTCGACGCCCTGTGGGCGATGCACGGTGACCATGCAGAGCGCGGTGCGGCGGCACCACGGCGCGCCCCGATCAAGGCGCGTGCCTCGACGCGGGCGCCGCGCCCGCAAGCACGGAAAACGTCAAAGTCCGCCTGACAACTTTTCCGTCAAACCCGCATCCACAACGGGCTTCGGGCGAGATTGTGGCAAAGTCGAGTTCTGACGATTTCGCGCTCCAAGCCTGTTATGGGCGTCATTTGAGCCAAAAGTTGTTGATCGAATACGGCGTCGATCATGGCGCCTTCGATCGGGGTGGCACGATCGGCGGCCCTCCTGAATGGTCAATCGCGTCCCGCGGATCCATGATGTTCGTCGCGCTTGAGTTCGCAGCTCCGGGCATCGATGAGCTCGAGTGCAGCGCAGGGCTCGCTCCTTGGGTTGGGTGCGAAAGAAAACCGGGGCGCGGCATGAATGGTTTGCTCGCCACATCATTTGCCTGTCAAGTTAAGATCGCCCTATTGATCGTTTTTGCGAATTGATCGGGAGACGCACCATGGCCGCATTGCCTTCGCTGCAACAGTTGCGCTACTTGATTGCGCTCCATGCCGAGCAGCACTTCGGGCGTGCCGCCGAAAAGAGCTTCGTCACGCAGAGCACGTTGTCGGCGAGCCTGCGCGACCTCGAAGCCACGCTCGAAGTGACGCTGGTCGAGCGCGATCGCCGCCACGTCGCATTCACCGCGATCGGCGAGGCAGTCGTCGCCCGCGCGCGCGATCTCGTCGCCCAGGCGAACGATCTGGTCGAGCTTTGCGCCGCCACGCAGCGGCCGCTCAGCGGCAGCTTTCGGCTCGGTGTCATTCCGACCATCGCGCCGTTCGCGTTGCCCGCCTCGCTCGCCACGCTGCGCGCGCGCTTTCCCGATCTGCGGCTCTTTCTGCGCGAGGATCTGACGGCGGGCTGCGTCGAGCGGCTGCTCGCGAGCACGCTCGACGCCGCGCTGATCGCGTTGCCGGTGGATCTGCCCGCCGCGCTCACCACGTTGCCGCTGTTCGACGACGAATTCCTGTTCGTCACCGCAGACGCCAAACTCGGTTCCGCGCATTCGCCGCTCCCGATCAGCAAGATCGACCCCGAGCAACTGCTGCTGCTCGAGGACGGGCACTGCCTGCGCGAGCACGCGATCACCGCCTGCGGCTTCAAGGGGCAGCAGAGCAATCGCACGCTGTCGGCCACCAGTCTGATCACGCTGACGCAGATGGTCGCCAGCGGCCTCGGGCACACGCTGCTGCCCGAACTGGCCATCGCCGGCGGCGTGCTCTCCGGCTCCAGTCTGTACGCGCGCCGCTTCACGCCGCGCGGGCCTGCCCGCACCGTCGCCCTGGTCTATCGCAAGACGACGGCGCGGGCGGCCGAAATCGCCGAACTTGGTCGCGTGTTCGCGCAGAGCAAGGGCTTCACCGGCGCGCGTCGCGCGAGCACGGTACAGCGTGCGCGCAAGGTGGTTGCGGCGCGCTGAGAGGCGAGCGGCGCTTGCGCGCGCCGTGACGCACGGGATAATCGCGTCATGAGCACGCCCGCCGCAGCCCCACCCGTCAGCGCCAAGCCCACCGATCCTGACCGCGACAAGGACGCACCGCTGCGCGCCGACACGCGGCTCCTCGGCCGGCTGCTCGGCGACGTCATTCGCGCCCAACGCGGCGCGGCAACCTTTGACAAGGTGGAGACGATTCGTCAGGAATCGGTCCGCTTCCATCGCGATGGGGCGTCGCACCGCCCGCTCGACGCCATGCTCGCCGACCTCTCGATCGAGGAGACGCTCGACGTCGTGCGCGCCTTCACCTACTTCTCGCACCTCGCCAACATCGCCGAGGACGTTCAGCAGAACCGTCGTCGCCGCCATCATCGGCGGCGTGGCTCGGCACCGCAACCGGGTTCGCTGGTGGCAGCGTTCGCCCACCTGAAGGCCGCGAACATCCGTGGCGCCGAAATCTGGCACTGCCTGTCGCAAGCGCTGGTCAGTCCGACGCTCACCGCGCATCCGACCGAAATCAAGCGGCAAAGCACGCTCGATGCCGAGCGTGAAATCGCCCGCGCGCTCGACGGCGAAGCCGAAGATCGCGAACTGCACCTGCAGCGTCTGGTGCTGCAACTGTGGCAAACCGCGATGCTGCGGTTGACCAAGCTGCGTGTGCGCGACGAAATCGACAACGCGCTGTCGTACTTCCGGACGAGCTTTCTCACCGAAGTGCCGCGCCTGGTCGGCAACACGCTGCACGCCCTGGCCGAACACGATGGCACCCACGCCGAGTTGCCCGCCTTCTTCAAGATCGGCATGTGGATCGGCGGTGATCGTGACGGCAATCCCTTCGTCAACGCCGACACGCTCGGCTATGTCATCGACACCCAGAGCGAACTCGTGCTGTCGCATTACCTGCGCGAACTGCACGCGCTCGGCGCCGAGCTTGCGATGTCGAGCCGTCTGGTCGAGGTCACGCCAGCGCTGAATGCGCTTGCCGAACGCGCCGACGATGATTCACGCTTTCGGGTCGATGAGCCGTACCGGCGTGCGCTGGTCGGCATGTACAACCGCCTGGCGGCGACGTATCACAGCCTGACGGGACGGGCGCCAACGCGCCTGCCGCACCGCGAGGGCGCGCTGCCCTACGCCACGCCGGACGAACTGGCGGAGGACCTCGACTGCATCGCCGAATCGCTCGCCGCGCACGGCTCGGGCGTCATCGCCGACGCTCGCGTGCTGCCGCTCGAGCGCGCGGTCACCACCTTCGGCTTTCATCTGGCGCCGGTCGACCTGCGCCAGAACTCCGTGATCCATGAAGCGGTCGTCGCCGAACTGCTCGCCGGCTGCGGCGTCTGCGCCGACTATCTCGCGCTGCCCGAGGCGCAGCGCGTCGCGCTGCTCACGCGCGAGTTGGACAGCCCCCGGCTTCTGGCCTCGCCCTACATGCGGCTGTCGGAGACGGCGCTGGGCGAACTCGCCGTGTTCCGTCGCGCCGCCGAGGTGCACGCGCGCTTTGGCGCGGCGGCCGTGCCGCGCATGATCATCTCGATGGGGCGCTCGCTCTCCGATCTGCTCGAAGTGGCCACGCTTTGCAAGGAGGCCGGGCTGGCGCGCGGCGGCGACGCGCCGCACCTTGCGCTCGCCATCGTGCCCCTCTTCGAGACGATCGATGACCTGCACGCGGCGCCCGCGGTCATGCGCGAAGCGTTCGCGCATCCGCTCTACCGGCGCTGGCTGCGCGCGCAGGGCGATGCCCAGGAAATCATGCTCGGCTACAGCGACAGCAACAAGGATGGCGGCTACGTCACCGCCAACTGGGCGCTTTATCGGGCGCAGCAGGCGCTGGTTGCCTGCTTTGCCGAGCACGGCGTGCGCCTGTGCCTGTTTCATGGACGCGGCGGCAGCGTCGGCCGTGGTGGCGGCCCGAGCTACGAAGCGGTGCGCGCGCAGCCGCCCGGCGCCGTCCAGGGCTTTCTGCGCCTCACCGAGCAGGGTGAGGTGATCTCCAGCAAATACAGTGACCCGGACCTCGCGCAGCGCAACATGGAGACCTTGCTCGCGGCGGTGCTGGAGAGCACGCTGCTGCCTGCGGCGGCGACCGATGCCGCGCGCGAGGCGCGCTGGGAGCAATTGGCGGAGCGCCTGAGCGGGCACGCCTGCGACGCCTATCGCGCGCTCGTCTACGGCGACCCCGACTTCGTCACCTACTTTCGCGAAAGCACGCCGATCAAGGAAATTGCCGAGCTCAACATCGGCTCACGCCCGGCCTCACGCAAGGCCGGCAGCCGCATCGAGGATCTGCGCGCCATTCCCTGGGTGTTCAGCTGGGCGCAGGCGCGTGTCGCGCTGCCCGGCTGGTATGGCTTCGGCAGCGCGGTGGACAAACTGCTCGCCGAGGAGCCGCAGGCGATCGCGCAGTTGCGCGTCATGGCGCAGCACTGGCCGTTCTTCGAGACGATGTTGTCGAACCTCGGCATGGTGCTCGCCAAGACCGACATGCAAATCGGAGCGGCCTACAGCACGCTGGTGGCCGACCGCGTCGTGCGCGAACGCATCTGGACGGCCATTCATGCCGAGTGGGAGCGTACACGCCAAGCGTATGAGGCGATCGTCGGTCGTACGCCGCTGGCCGACAACCCGACGCTCGCGCGTTCGATTCGCAATCGCTTTCCCTACCTCGACCCGCTGAATCACGTGCAGATCGAACTCATTCGCCGCGTGCGCTCGGGCGACACCGAGGAGCGCACGCAACGCGCGCTGCACCTGACCATCAACGGCCTCGCGGCGGGCTTGCGCAACACCGGATGAACCGCTCAGGGCAGCGGCGCGACGGCCCGCGGGCGTTGTCGTCGAAAGCAATTTCCCGATGCCTTGACCTGCATCAGTCGGTGCCTGCTTGCCAAGTCGCGCTTCGCCACGATACTTGAATGAAGGGAAGACGGCCGCGATGTCCGGCCGGCAAACTGCGAGGGGTGTGACGCATGGCGCGGGAGAGAGCGGGCGAGCGGACGATCACGCACGCCGATGAACTGGAGGCGCTGCTCGACGCGCACGCCGAATCGAGCTCGGCCTACGGCGAAATGCTCAATAGCGGCGAGCCGCCGAGTCGAGAGGATTTCGAGCGCGCGCGATCACTGGTCGCCGGGGTGCTGGCCGGCAATACGTCGCCGCCGAATCTCGACGTCGCGCGGCAGACGTTGCACGCGATCCGCGATCTTCCGCGCGTCGACCTCGAACGCTTCGAGGTTGCGCCGAACGTGGCAAGCCTCTTGTCGAGCGCGGTGGTCGAGCGCTATCGCATCCTGCCGCTGATGCTGTGGCGCGGCGTCGTCGTGTTCGCCGTGTCCGAACTCTTCGACGAGGAGACGCTCGCGGTGCTGCGCTTCGTGTTGCAGCGGCGATTTGCCGTGGTGCGCGCCAGCAGCGTGCAGATCGACGAGGCGATCAACCGCCGCTATCGCTCGGCGCAGGAGGCGGAGGATCAGCGCGCGTTGACCGAACTGGCGAACGAGCAGGAGCGGCACGCCGAGCAGGACGATGACCGTCTGTGGCGCGACGCCGAGCACGTCGCCAAGCGTGCGCCGATCGTCAAACTCGTCGATGGCCTGCTGCACGAAGCGGTCGCCATGCGTGCCTCCGATGTGCACATCCGGCCTGGCAAGGACGAATTCGAGGTGCTCTACCGCATCGACGGCTCGCTGGTGCCGATGCGCAGCCTGCGCGCGGCGCTGCTGCCAGCCGTCGTCAGCCGCATCAAGATCGTCGCCATGCTCGACATCACCGAGCGGCGGGTGCCGCAGGACGGCCGCATCCGTCTTGAGACCGGCGAGCAGCCGATCGATCTGCGGGTTTCGGTGATTCCGGTGCAGCACGGCGAGAGCGTCGTCATCCGCATCCTCGACAAGCGCGCCGGCCTGCGCTCGGTCGACGAGATCGGCTTCAAGGATGCCGACAAGGCGCGCTTCCTCGATCTCATCCGGCGCAGCTACGGCATCATCCTGGTCACCGGCCCCACCGGCTCCGGCAAGACGACCACGCTTTACGCTGCGCTGCAGGCGGTGAAGAAGGAGAACGTCAACATCGTTACGGTGGAAGACCCGATCGAATACGAGCTCGGCCGGACGCGCCAGATCCAGCTGCTGCCGCAGATCAATTTCGGGTTCCCGCAAGCGCTGCGCCACATCCTGCGCCACGACCCCGACGTCATCATGATCGGCGAAATGCGCGACCTCGAAACCTGCAAGATCGCCGTCGAGAGCGCGCTCACCGGCCACCTCGTGTTCAGCACGCTGCACACCAACGATGCCGCGAGCACGCTGGTGCGCCTGATCGAGATCGGCATCGCCCCCTACATGATCCGCTCGGCCGTGATCGGTGTGCTGGCGCAGCGGCTGGTGCGACGCAACTGCCGTCACTGCCGCGTGCCCGAGGTCATCGACCCGCTGATCGCCGAAAACCTCGCGCTGCAACCGGGCGAGAAGTTCCTGCGCGGCGCCGGCTGCGAGCAATGTCATTTCACGGGGTTCTCGGGCCGCATGGCGATCTACGAGCTGATGGTCATGAATGACGCCATTCGCAGCCACGTGGCCGATGGCGTGGCGAGCGACGAATACCGCCAGCTCGCCATCACCAGTGGCATGACGCCGCTGCCGGTCAACGGTGTCGAAGCGGCGCGCAGCGGCAACGTCTCGATCGCCGAAATCTATCGGGCCTGCATGTGAGGCTCGCGACGCCGAGGCACGCAGCAAGTGCCGCGTCGTTTGCGACGACGGACCGAAACCCCGACAATAGCGCCTCTCCTCAGCGCCATTCGTGATGACCTTGACTTCGTCTCCGGTCGAGCTTTCGCTCGAACCCATCGACAACGCCGTGCTTGCCGCCGTCTGCGGCCCACTCGACGAGCATCTTCGCCGCATCGAAACCGCCTTCGCGGTGAGCGTGCGCCGGCGCGCCGCGCAGTTTCGTCTCGCCGGCGGCGAACGCGCCGTGCTCGCTGCGCGCAAGGCGATCGAGCGCCTGCGCGCGCTCGCGGGCGACGGACGACGTGACATCGACGAGCGCGACATCGACCTCTTGCTGGCTGAACTGAAGCGTCCGCTGAATGAGGCGACGGATGAGGACGATGCGGCGGTCAAGACGCGACTGGACGCCGAGTTCGCGGCGCTGGAGGCCGCCGCCGGTGCCATTGCGCTGAAGGTTCGACGCGCCGATCTCACGGCGCGCACGCCGACCCAGCTCGCCTATCTGCAAAACATCCGCGAGCACGACATCACCTTCGGTGTCGGCCCGGCCGGCACCGGCAAGACCTATCTGGCGGTGGCCTGCGCGGTCGATGCGTTCGAACGTGATCTCATCAAGCGCATCGTGCTGGTGCGCCCGGCCGTGGAGGCGGGCGAACGGCTGGGTTTTCTGCCGGGCGATTTGATCCAGAAGGTCGACCCCTATCTGCGCCCCCTGTATGACGCGCTCTTTGATCTGATGGGGTTCGAGAAGACGACCAAGCTCATGGAGCGCGGCACGATCGAGGTGGCGCCGCTCGCCTTCATGCGCGGACGCACGCTGAACGGCGCCTTCATCATCCTCGACGAGGCGCAGAACACCACGCCCGAGCAGATGAAGATGTTCCTCACCCGCATCGGCTTCGGCACCAAGACCGTCGTCACCGGTGACCCGACGCAGATCGATCTGCAGAAGAACCAGAAGAGCGGCCTGATCGACGCCCAGCACGTGCTTGGCGACGTGCCGGGCATCGCCTTCACGCGCTTCACGGCGGCCGACGTCGTGCGCCATCCGCTGGTGCAGAAGATCGTCACCGCGTACGAACGGCAGGCCGGCCGCGACAACTCGTGACGGTGGCGATCGGCGGGAGGAGCGAGTGAGCTTGTCGGTGGCGGTGCAGTTTGCCAGTCGTGCGCCCGGGCTGCCCTCGCGCGCGCAGGTGCGGCGCTGGGCGCTCGCCACGCACGCCGTGCATGCGGGCGACGCCGACGGGGTCGTCACGCTGCGCTACGTCGACGCCGCCGAGGGGCGCGCGTTGAACCGCGATTTTCGCGGCCGCGACTACGCCACCAACGTGCTCACCTTCGTGCTCGCCACCGTCGCCGAGCACGGACGCTACGTCGCCGACATCGTCATCTGCGCCCCGGTCGTCGCCCGCGAAGCACGAGCGCAGAAGAAGGCGCTGCACGAGCATCACGCGCACATGGTCGTGCACGGCATGCTGCACGCGCAGGGGCTCGATCACGAAGACGCCGCCGAGGCCGCGGCCATGGAGGCCGTCGAGCGCGCCGTGCTCGCCCGATTTCGTATAAAAGACCCTTATGCGACACCGCACTGAAGGGCATCAACTTTTCCTTGACATGGCGTCGGTAACGGGCTTGGAGCGCGATATGCGCGAAAGTCGACTTTATCGGAAATTGGCCGCGAAGCCCGTTGTGGACGTCATCGTGGCGAAAAGTTGCTTGCCGAAAATTCGCTTCGCGCGCCCGTGGGGGCGATCATGAGCGACGCCGAGGAGCGCCCGAAACCAGGCTTCTTCGAGCGGCTGTCGGCGCTGCTGTCGGGCGCGCCCGAGGATCGCGACGATCTGCTCGCGATGCTGCGCGACGCGCACGCCCGCAAACTGCTCGATGCCGACGCGCTGTCGATCTTCGAGGGCGCGCTCGAAGTCGCCGAAATGACGGTCGACGATGTCATGGTGCCGCGCTCGCAGATGGACGTCATCGAACTCGACGCCGCGCCCGCTGCCATCATCGCCGAGATGGTCGAGACGCGCCACTCGCGCTATCCGGTCATCGGCGAGAACCGCGACGAGGTGGTCGGCATCCTGCTCGCGAAGGACCTGCTCGCGTACCTCGTCAACGCTGACGCGTTTTCGCTGAAAGCCGTGCTGCGGGCGCCGATGTTCGTGCCGGAAACGAAGCGCCTGAACGTGCTGCTGCGCGAGTTTCGCTCGCAGCGCAACCACATGGCCATCGTCATCGACGAACACGGCTCCGTGGCCGGGTTGGTGACACTGGAGGACGTGCTCGAGCAGATCGTCGGCGAGATCATCGACGAATACGACTACGACGAAGAGGCCGACAACATCGTGGCCGAAGGCGCGACCAAGTGGCGCGTCAAGGCCTCCACCGACATCTCCGCGTTCAACGAGCGCTTCGGCACGGCCTTCAGCGATGAAGACGCCGCCACCGTCGGCGGCTTGCTGATGGAGGCCTTCGCCCGCGTTCCCCAGCGCGGCGAGAGCATCGTGCTCGACGGGCTTCGTTTCACGGTGTTGCGCGCCGACGGTCGGCGCGTGTGGCTGGTGAGCGTGGAGCGCGCTTGATCGGCTTGGTCGCGGCAGCGCTCGCCGGCAGCCTTTGCGCGTGGCTCGGCTTCGCGCCGACGGGCTGGTGGTGGTTTCCGTACTTCGGACTTGCCGTGCTCGCCGCGCTCCTCGCGCGCTCGCGCGGCATCGTGCGCGGGGCGCTGCTCGGTTTCGCCTTCGGCCTTGGTTACTTCATGGCCGGTGTCTCCTGGGTGCGGGTCAGCATGAACGAGTTCGGCGGCATGCCGCTCGCGCTCGCGTGGCTCTCGGCGGCACTGTTCTGCGCGTTTCTCGCGCTCTATGTCGCACTCGCCTGTGCCGTCACGGCCTGGGCCATGGGTGGCCGCAGACGGCCGTGGCGTGCGCTGCCCTTCGCGCTCGTCTTCGCGGCGGCGTGGACCTTGAGTGAATCGCTGCGAGCGCATCTCTTCACCGGCTTCGAGTGGCTCGCGCTCGGCAGTTCGCAATTGGGGCCATTCGCGCCGTCGCCGCTGGCGGCCATCGTCGGGCAACTCGGTTTGTCGGCATGGGTCGCCGTGGTCGCAGGGTACCTCGGCGGTGCCGCCGCCGTGGCCGACACGGCCCGCGCGCGCTGGTGGGTTCTGGCGCGGGTGGTGCCGTGCCTCTTCGTCAGCGGCTGGCTCAGCCTGCTGCATCCGGCCGAGTGGTTCACCGAACCGGTCGGGCCGCCGCTATCGGTGTCGCTGGTGCAGGGCAACGTCGCGCAGTCGATGAAGTGGGAGCCGGCGAAGTTCATCGACACCGTCGAGCGCTACGGCCGACTCGTGCAGGCTTCCCGCGGCGCGCTGATCATCCTGCCGGAGACGGCGTATCCGGCGCCGCTGTCGCGACTGCCGCCGGAAGCCCTCGAAGCGCTGCGCCGCCACGCCGTCGATCGCGGCGGCAACGTGCTCTTCGGCGTGCCGCAGGTCGACGGCGGGCGCTTCCACAACGCCGCCGTCACGCTCGGCGTCGATCCCGCGCAGCAGTACCGCAAGGTGCATCTGGTGCCGTTCGGTGAATACATGCCGCTGCGCGGCCCGCTCGCGTGGTTCTACGCCAACCTGAACATTCCGATGAGTGACTTCACGGCGGGCGAGCGCGTGCAATCGCCGCTCGCCGTCGGTGGCCAGCATCTGGGCATCTCCATCTGCTACGAAGACGCCTTCGCGCGCGACGTGCGGCGCACGCTGCCGGAGGCGACCCTCTTGGTGAACCTGAGCAACGATGCCTGGTTCGGGCACAGCGCGGCGGCCGAGCAGCATCTGCAACTCGCGCAGATGCGCGCGATCGAGTCGGCCCGCCCGATGCTGCGCGCGAACAACACCGGCGTCACCGCCATCGTCGACGAACGTGGCCGCCTCAGCGCACGGCTGCCCGGGTTCGCTGAAGGCGTGCTCGAAGCGAGCGTGCAGGGCCGGCGCGGCGCCACGCCCTATGTTCGCTTCGGCGACTGGCCGATGTGGCTCGCCGCACTGGCCATCCTGGCGCATGCCGCGCTGCGGCGTCGGCGTGACGGCCGGCAAGGCTCATAAAATCGACGCTGCGCATCGGCCACGGTCGCACAAGGCGCGTGGCACGACGCTGCGCGTCGCGTCGCCGCCCCCGCCCCCGCCCCCGCCCCTTCGTCAGCATTCATGATCACCTTTCAAGAAGCCATCCTCCGCCTGCAGAACTATTGGAGCCAGCAGGGCTGCGCGCTCTTGCAGCCGATCGACCTCGAAGTGGGCGCCGGCACCTCGCACACCGCCACCTTCCTGCGCGCACTCGGGCCCGAGCCATGGCGCGCGGCCTACGTGCAGCCCTCGCGTCGCCCGAAGGATGGCCGCTACGGCGACAACCCCAACCGCCTGCACCAGCATCATCAATATCAGGTCGTGCTGAAGCCCTCGCCGCCGAACATCCTCGATCTCTATCTCGGTTCGCTCGAAGCGCTCGGCTTCGATCTTCAAGAGAACGACGTCCGCTTCGTCGAGGACGACTGGGAGAACCCGACGCTCGGCGCCTGGGGACTGGGTTGGGAGGTCTGGATGAACGGCATGGAGATCACGCAGTTCACCTATTTCCAGCAGGTCGGCGGGCTCGCCTGCAAGCCGATCACCGGCGAAATTACCTACGGGCTCGAGCGTCTGTGCATGTACCTGCAAAGCGTCGAGAATGTCTACGACCTCGTCTATTCGCGCACCGTCGTCGATGGTGTCGAGCGGAGCATCAGCTATGGCGACGTGTGGCACCAAAATGAAGTCGAACAATCGACCTACAGCTTCGAAGCGTCCGACCCCGGCGTGCTGCTCGCGCAGTTCAACACCTTCGAAGCCGAGGCCAAGCGACTCATGGAGCGGCAACTCGCGCTGCCGGCCTACGAGATGGTGCTGAAGGCAGGCAACTGCTTCAACCTGCTCGATGCGCGCGGCGCCATCAGCGTCACCGCGCGCGCCGCCTACATCGCCCGCATCCGCAACCTCGCCCGCATGGTCGCCCAGAGCTACTACGAAAGCCGCGAGCGGCTCGGTTTCCCGATGCTGAAGAAGGGCGCGATCGGCGCCGGGGTGGCGGCATGAGCACGACGATAGAACCCCTGCTGATCGAGCTATGCACCGAGGAGCTGCCGCCGAAGGCGCTCGCGCGTCTCGGTGAAGCCTTCGCCTCGGGCATCGCGGCGAGCCTGCGCGCCGATGGCATGGTGGCCGACGCCGCTGGTGCGGGCGGTGCCGTCGAGGCCATCGCCTTCGCCACGCCGCGACGCCTCGGCGTGCGCATCGAAGGCGTCCTTGCCCAGGGCGCCACGAAGGCCGTGCGCCACAAGCTGATGCCCTGCGCCATCGCCCGCGACGCATCGGGCGGCGCCACCGTCGCGTTGCGCAAGAAGCTCGCCGCGCTCGGACGCGAAGCGCTCGCCGACGCGCCGATCGGCACGGTCCACGATGGCGCGAGTCTCGTCATCGAGAGTGACGGCAAGGCCGACAGTCTCTTCCTGCTTGGCTCCGAGGCGGGGCTCGAGCTTGCGGTGGCGCTGCAACGCGCGCTCGACGCGACACTCGCCAAGCTGCCGATTCCGAAGGTCATGACCTACCAGCTCGCCGACGGCGAAACCGACGTCCACTTCGTGCGTCCGGCGCATCGCCTCGTCGTGCTCCACGGCAGCGAGGTCGTTGCCGTGACCGCGCTCGGCCTTGCGGCAGGTCGCATCACGCTCGGCCACCGCGTTCAGGGCGCGAAACACATCGAACTCGACGCCGCCGCCCGCTACGAGGAGCTGCTGCGCCATTACGGCAAGGTCGAGCCGGTGTTCGCGCGCCGTCGCGATCAGGTCCGCACGCAGCTCGATGCGCAGGCGACGGCGCTTGGCGCTCAGCTCGGCGCACCCGAGAGTTACGCCGAACTGCTCGACGAAGTCACCGCGCTCGTCGAATGGCCCACGGTCTACGTCTGTCGCTTCGAGGCCGAATTCCTCGCCGTGCCGCAGGAATGCCTGATCCTGACGATGAAGACGAACCAGAAGTACTTTCCGCTGTTCGATGAAGGCGGCAAGCTGAAGCACCAGTTCCTCGTCGTGTCGAACATGGAACTGGCCGACCCGAAAAAAGTGATCGAGGGCAACGAGCGCGTGGTACGCCCGCGTTTGGCTGATGCGCGCTTTTTTTTCGATACCGACAAGAAGACCCGACTGGTCGACCGTGTGCCTGAACTCGCGAGCGTCGTCTATCACAACAAGCTCGGCAGTCAGGGCGAGCGCGTCGAGCGCGTGACGCAGCTCGCCGGCGAAGTGGCCACGCTGATCGGCGCCGACCGGGTCCGCGCCGAACGCGCCGCCACGCTCGCCAAGGCGGATCTGCCGACGCTGATGGTCGGTGAGTTCCCGGAGTTGCAGGGCACGATGGGTCGCTATTACGCGCAAAACGACGGCGAAGCGCCCGATGTCGCCGCCGCGTGCGCCGAGCACTACCGACCGCGCTTCGCCGGCGATGCCTTGCCCTCGGCCGGCGTGCCGACGGCGGTGGCGCTGGCCGACAAGCTGGAAACGCTCGCCGGGCTGTTCGGCATCGGGCAGACCCCGACCGGCGACAAGGATCCGTTCGCGTTGCGGCGACATGCGCTTGGGGTCATCCGCATTCTCGTGGAAGGGCAGTTGTCGGCCCCGCTGCCGGCGCTGCTCGATGCGGCGTTCGAATGCTTCGGCGGCCGCGTCGCCGACGAGCGCGACGCGCTGGCCGCGTTCATCTACGAGCGCCTGCGCGGGTTTTTGAAGGACACCGGCGCGAGCAGCCAGGAAATCGACGCGGTCGTCGCGCCACAGCCGACGCTTCTCGCGCAGGTGCCGGCGCAACTCGCGGCGATTCGCGCTTTCGCGGCGCTGCCCGAGGCGGCGAGCCTCAATGCCGCGAACAAGCGGGTGGCCAACATCCTGAAAAAAGCGGTCGATGGTGGCGAGGCGATTGCCGCGAGCGACGCACCGACCGAAGCGGCGGAGCGGGCGCTGCGCGACGCGCTCGCCGCGATCCGCCCGGCGGCGGATGCCCATTTCCGTCGCGGCGACTTCACGGCATACCTGAAGAGCTTCGCCGCGCTCAAGGCGCCGGTCGACGCCTTCTTCGAGCAGGTCATGGTGATGGCCGACGACCCTGCCATTCGCGCCAACCGCCTCGCGCTCTTGCGCGACCTGCGCGACGCGATGAACAAGGTCGCCGACCTCTCGAAACTGGCGGCGTAGTGACCTCGCGCGCATCGCTTCACCCTGAGCGCCGCAGCGGCACAGCGGCGCAGCGCTCGCGCGCTGTGGAGGCGAGACGATGAAACTCGTCATTCTCGATCGTGACGGCACCATCAACTTCGACAGCGAGCGCTTCATCAAGACGCCGGAGGAATGGCGCCCGATTCCCGGCGCGCTCGATGCCATCGCGCGGCTCAACGCGGCGGGCTATCACGTCGCCGTGGCCACCAACCAGTCCGGCATCGAACGCGGGCTGCTCGACATGAGCGCGCTGAACGCAATCCACGCGAAGATGCTGCAGGCGGTGCAGGATGCCGGTGGACGCATCGACGCCATCTATTACTGCCCGCACTCGGGCGACGCCGATTGCCGCTGCCGCAAGCCCGGCCCCGGCATGTTCATCGACATCGGGCAGCGGCTGGGCGTGGCCCTCGACGCCGTGCCGTGCATCGGCGATGGCCTGCGCGATCTGCAGGCGGCCGCGGCGGCCGGTGCGCGGCCGATGCTGGTGTTGACCGGCAAAGGCGCCAGCACGCTCGCCGCCGGCGGCCTGCCGCCTGGCACCGAAGTGTTTGCCAATCTCGCCGTCGCGGTGGAAGCGATCTTGACGCGCGAGCCCACCACCGCCACGCGTTGACGCAGGTCAGAAGGAGCACAGCCATGCAGGCACTTCGCAACACGCTGTTCGTGCTGCTGCAACTGCTGTTGACTCCGCTTTATGCGATCGCGATCTGCGCCACCTTCTGGCTGCCGCCTCGCGCGCGCAACCGGATGTGCGCCTCCTACACCGGGTTGTTCGTGCATCTCGCCAAGCATTTGTGTCGCATCGACTACGAAGTGCTTGGCCGCGAGCACATCCCCGAGGGGCCGTTCATCGTGCTCGCCAAGCATTCCTCGACGTGGGAGACGTTGATGCTCGAGACGATGTTCGCGCCGGGCAGTTTCGTTGCCAAGAAGGAACTGCTCTGGGTGCCGTTCTTCGGCTGGGGGTTTGCCTTGTCCTCACCGATCACGATCGACCGCAAGGCCGGCGCGCAGGCGATGGATCGCATGATTGCGCAGGGCCGCGAGCGGCTTGAGCGGCGAGGGTTCACCATCGTCGTGTTTCCCGAGGGCACGCGCATCGCGCCGGGCCGCAAGGGGAAATACAAGACGGGGGGTGTTCGCCTGGCGATCGGTTGCGGCGTGCCCGTGCTGCCGGTGGCGCACAACGCGGGCTACTGCTGGCCGCGGCATCCATGGCGCAAGCATCCGGGCAAGATCACGCTGTCGATTCTGCCGCCGCTGGCCACCGACGGTCGTGCGGCCTCTGAACTCAATGACGAATTGGAGCGCGTGATCGAGGATGAGGTGGCGCGGCTTGGTGACTCTCGTCGTGCTTCCCCGCGGGGCGGTTGAACGGTGGCCTTCTGGCGCTCCTTGCTCGGCGGCACGCTTGCGCCGCCCGACGCTGCTGCGTTGCCGCGCCCGCTGCCGGCGCCTGCGGCGGACGAGGGTCATCGCGAACGCCAAAGCGTGTGCGGCATCGCCTACCGTCTCGAGCGCGGCCGCCGCAAGTCGATCGGGCTCATCGTCACCGTCGAGGGGTTGCTGATCCGGGCGCCGCACTGGACACCGCTGTACGAGATCGACGCCGCGATCGCCGAGCGCAGGGGCTGGATCGTGGAGGCGATGGCGAGGCAGGCGCGACGTCGCGCCGAGCTCGCCGAGCACCGCGATGGGGGTCATGTGCTCTATCGGGGTGAGCGGCTGCCGGTCGAATTGCGCGCCGGCCCCATCGATCGCATCGAACTGTCGGATGCGCACTGCGTGCTGACCACGGCGGCGGGGCGCTTCGACGGCGACGCCTTTGCCGCCGAACTGAAACGACAGGCCGCACGCGAACTGCCGCCGCTCGCGCGCGAGATGGCCGCACAGGCCGCCTTGCCACTTGCGACCGTCAGCATCAGCAGCGCGCGCACGATGTGGGGCAGTTGTACGGCGCAGGGCCGCGTTCGCCTCAACTATCGTCTGCTGCAACTTCCGCCCGAGCTCATGCGGCATGTCGTGGCACATGAACTGGCCCATCTGGTGGAGTTCAACCACTCGCGCCGCTTCTGGGCCATCGTCGAGCGCCTCGACCCGGCCAGCAGGCTGCATCGTCGCGCCATCCAGGCGTATTCCGTGCTGCTCGAACTCTGAAGCGGGTTTCCGATGCCTTGCTTTGTTAGCATCGACCGCACGTTGTCTCACGCCAAATATCATGCCTTCTCCTGACTGTCGCCGTGCCCTGTTGCTGGCAGCTGCGCTGACCCTGGGCCTTTCGGGTTGCGGGCAAAAAGGGCCGCTCACGCCGCCCAAGGCGGCGCAGCCGGTCGGCGTTCACGCCGCGTTGCGCTGAAAGGCTGAGCGCCACGACGCCGCTTCTCGCGCCCTCGGCCGGGCGGCGGCGATCTTCACGTCAAGCGATACCCCCCCATGCTCACTCCCCATCTCCAGCGCGACGCCGACGGTTCGCTGCGCTATGAACGACTGCCGCTCGCCACGATCGCCGAGCGCTTCGGCACGCCGAGCTACGTCTATTCGCGCGCCGCGATTTCCGAGAACTACCGCGCCTATCGCGATGCGTTCGCGCGCGCCGCACCGCTCATCTGTTATGCCGTCAAGGCCAACTCGACGCTCGGTGTGCTCGCGCTGCTGGCCGCCGAGGGGGCGGGTTTCGACATCGTCTCGGGTGGTGAATTGCAGCGGGTCATCGCGGCGGGGGGCGACCCCGCACGCACCATCTTCTCCGGCGTCGGCAAACGCCGTGACGAGATCGAGCTCGCGCTCGCGCACGGCATTCGCTGCTTCAACGTCGAGTCGGAGGCCGAACTGCATCGCATCAACGAGGTCGCGCTCGCCCACGCGATCCGCGCACGGATCAGCTTTCGCATCAATCCCGACGTCGATGCGAAAACGCACCCCTACATCTCGACGGGGCTCAAGTCGAACAAGTTCGGCGTCGCCCACGCCGATGCGGTTCGCCTCTACACCGTGGCCGCCGCGATGCGCGGCATCGAGGTGCATGGCATCGAGTGCCACATCGGCTCGCAGATCACGGAACTCTCGCCCTACGTCGATGCCTTGCGACGGCTGCTCGCGCTGGTCGATCAGTTGAGCGCGCGTGGCATTGCCGTGAAGCATCTCGATCTCGGTGGCGGCCGCGGCATCCGCTATCAGGACGAAACCCTGGTGCCGATGCATCAATTTGCGCAGGCCGTCGAGCGCGAAATGGCGGGGCGCGCGCTCGAACTCGTGCTGGAGCCTGGCCGATCGATCGTCGGTGACGCCGGCTTGCTCTTGACGCGCGTGGAGTACCTGAAGCCGGGCGAGACGAAGAACTTCGCGATCGTCGATGCGGCGATGAATGATCTGATCCGACCGACGCTCTACGATGCCTTTCACGCCGTCGTTCCTGTCGTCCAGCGCGCCGAGCAGGCTGTCTGCTACGACGTCGTCGGCCCCGTGTGCGAGAGCGGCGATTGGCTCGCGAAGGCGCGTCCGCTTGCGATCGCTCAGGGCGATCTGCTCGCCGTGTTGTGCGCTGGCGCGTACGGCATGACCATGGCGTCGAACTACAACACGCGCGTTCGTCCGTGCGAAGTGTTGATCGACGGCGAGCACGCACACGTCATTCGAGAGCGTGAGCGATTCGCCGATCTCATCGCGCACGAACGCATCGTGCGTTGATGTCGTGATGGTGATGAGTGCGAGCATCGTGTGCAACAAAACAACACGATGCAATGACGCGCGGAACGCGCGCGCGATTAGTCGCAATCGCAAAAAAAATCAAGCTAGAATTCGCCACATCAGGAGTGCGTGTTGTAAACAAGTTCGTGTGCCTTGAACAGTTTGCAGCGGCGCCTGACACTGAGGTGGGTTGTGTTGTGACTACGGCGGCCCGTTGCGCAATTGCGCGATGAACTCCGCGTGTGATGGCTCAAAGGATCACCTCCAGTGATGTTCGAAACCGTGAGAGTCAACCTTAGGAGACCACACCATGAGCGACATGATGACGATGGCGGCCCCGGCCGCTGCTGCTCCGGCCCCGGCGAAGAAAAAGCCGGCCGCCAAGAAGCCCGCAGCGAAGAAGCCGGCCGCGAAAAAACCCGCAGCCAAGAAGGCCGCCACCAAGAAGCCCGCGAAAAAGGCAGCCGCTAAAAAGCCGGCCAAGAAAGTAGCGGCGAAGAAGCCCGCGAAGAAAGCGGCAGCCAAGAAGCCCGCCAAGAAAGCGGCAACCAAGAAGCCCGCGAAGAAAGCGGCAACCAAGAAGCCTGCGAAGAAGGCAGCGGCCAAGAAGCCCGCCAAGAAAGCGGCAACCAAGAAGCCTGCGAAGAAGGCCGCAACCAAGAAGCCCGCGAAAAAAGCTGCTACCAAGAAAAAGTAACAACTTCCCGGAAGGGGCAGAAACGGCGCGGCAACGCGCCGTTTTTTTTGGTGCGCAATCCCGAGGAGATCGACGATGAAACGCACCGCTGCAACGAAGTCACGCACGAACCCTGTGCCGACGACGGTGCACGTCACCTCGCCCAAGCCGCGCAACCGTTTGGCGATCGATCCGTTGCTGCGCAAATCGGGCGCGCATCAGGGCGACGCCGTCTCGGCGCGCACGCGACGTCAAACGTTGCGCGTGCGTGAAGCGCTCATGTCGCCGTTGACTTCGAAAAGAGGCGCGGAGGATGACGCGACCGACTGAGGTTCGCGTCGCGGACTCGGCGCTTCAGCGGCGGCGCTTGTTGACGCGCTTGCCGCTCGTCGCGGCGACGCGCTTGCCCTTGACGGGGGTCGCGCGCACGCCGGCCCTGCCGCCTTGCTTCACCTGCACCACGCGGCCGCCCTTGCGCACGCTCTGTCGCGTCGGTGCCGGGCCGCTCACGTAGAGCACCTGCCCGGCGCGCACGGTGTGCTTGCTCATGCGGTTCCAGGAAGCGAGCGTTGCCGGCGCGACGCCGTAGCGCTTGGCGATTCCGGCGAAGGTGTCGCCACGGCGCACCTTGTGACTGCGCGGCGCCACGTACTCGGGAAACTTGGTGAACACGGCGTTCTGGATGCTGCCGAGCGCCTCGTCGGACGGCCCGTCGGAGGGCACCAGCAGGTTGTAGCCCGCGGGCAGCGTCGGGGCGACGGCACGAATGCCGTTCACCGATTTCAATGCTCCTGCGGTGGTGCCGAAGCGCTGCGCCAGCGTTTCGATGCGGTCGCCCACGCGCGTGCGATAGGCCATCCATGACACGCGCGGCGTGTCGTTCACTTCGAGCCGCGCGAGGAAGGTGTCGGCGCGGTCGGCCGGCAGCAGCACCTGATACTCGTTGCGGCCACCGATGACCGGCCGGTTGTGCGCGGGATTGAGCGCGACGAATTCGCTCTCGTTCATGTCGGCCAACTGTGCGGCGCGCTTGAGATCGATCGGGTGCGCGAGCGTGATCGTCTTGAAGTACGGTTCGTTCGGAACGCCCGCGATGGTCAGCCCATAGGCGGCGGGGTTGCGGATGATGTTCTTGACCGCCTGGAGCTTGGGCAGGTAGTTGCGGGTTTCGGCCGGCATGTCGAGCGCGAGGTAGCTGCCGTCCTTGCCGCGCGTCTTCGATTTCGTCACGGCGCGCGCCACCGAACCTTCGCCCCAGTTGTAGGAGGCGAGCGCGAGCTGCCAGTCGCCGAACATGCCGTGGAGCTTGCCGAGGTAATCGAGCGCGCCGTTGGTCGCGGTGACGATGTCGCGGCGCGAGTCGGCCCACCAGTCCTGCTTCATGCCGTAGTTGACGCCGGTCGACGGGATGAATTGCCAGATGCCGGCCGCCTTGGCCGAGGAGTAGGCAACGGGGTTGAATGCGCTCTCGATCATCGGCAGCAGTGCGATCTCGAGCGGCATGCCGCGACGTTCGAGTTCGGTGACGATGTAGAAGAGGTACTTGCTCGATCGGTCGACGATGCGCGCCATGTACTCGGGGCGCTCGCTGTAGAACTTCTCCCACTTGGCAACGAGCGGGTCGTCGAGCTCCGGCATGCCGTAGCCGGCGCGGATGCGATCCCAAAGGTCGGTCGGTGGCAGCTCTTGCGGGATTTCAGCGACGACGCCCAGCAACGGCGAATCCTTGCGCGCGGCACCGGCACTCGCCAGCGCTTCGGTCGGCGGGCTCGCTGTCGTTGTGGTGCCGGCGCTGGTGACGGCCGCCTTGTTCGCGGAGGCGGCGATGGCGGGCGTTGTGGTGGGCGCGCTGACCGATGCAGGTGCCGTGGCGGTTTTCGGTGCTGCGCCGTCGGTGGCCGCGGGAAGGCCCGTGGCGTAGGCGCTGAACGCGGGCACCGGGGTGGCCGTTGCGCCGGTGACGCTGGCCAGTTGCGTTTCGCTGGCGATGCTGGCTGCGGTGATCGTTGCCGTGCCGAGGTCGAGCGTCTGCGCGCTGCAAACGGTTGCGCCAAGGAGTAGTGCCGAGGCGGAAAGCGGGAGGATTGCGGATCGCTGGCTACGCGCTGCGCTGCTGCGCGTGCCCGCGCTGCTGATGAGCGCCGCGCGGAGGAATCGGATGAGGGGTCGGGTCTTGAAGCGCTGCACGCCTTCTCCTGAAATGGGGCACGGGTCGGGCGCGCAATGAGATGACTGTGCTGTGTGTGGCCCGACGAAATCTCGCGCGATGCTACGCAGTCGAAGCGCTGCGGTCAACCCATTCGCGCAAATGCGGTGCCGAAAATCGCTCAGCGGAAACGGTTTTTCCATTCACGCAACAGCGCAAAGACGGCTTCGTCGTTTGACGGCGCCGAGGGCGCGAAGTTCTCGCCGCGCTGCGTTTCGCGTGCGTGCTCGACGGCGCTGGCGATGACGGCGCCTTCGCGAACACGCAGAAACGGGTTGCTTGCTCGTTCGAGGCCGATCGTCGAGGGCAATGTCGGCTGACCTCGTGCGCGTCGTGCTTCGGCGTCGGCGATGCGCTCGCGGATGACGGCGTTGCCGGGCTCGACGGCGAGCGCGAAGCGCAGGTTCGCCAGCGTGTATTCGTGCGCGCAGAACACGCGGGTGGCGGCCGGCAGCGCGGAGAGTCGTTGCAACGACGCATGCATCTGTGCTGCGGTGCCTTCGAAGAGCCGTCCGCAGCCGGCCGCAAACAGCGTGTCGCCGCAAAAGATCGCGTCCTCGATCCGATAGGCCAGATGGCCGCGCGTGTGGCCGGGCACCGCGAGCACCCGCACCGGCGTGTCGGGTGCGACCGAGAGCGTGAAGCGCTCGCCGTCGTGCAGCGCGTGGTTGACGCCGGGGATCGCCTCGATGCCCGGCCCGTACACCGGCAGGCCCGGCCGTGTCGCGGCGAGGGCAGCGACGCCGCCGACGTGATCGCCGTGGTGATGGGTGAGCACGATCGCGTCGAGCACCAGGTCACGGGCCGCGAGAAAGGCTTCGACCGGGGCGGCGTCACCGGGGTCGACGACCACGGCGTGTCCGCCGCGATGGAGTGCCCAGATATAGTTGTCGGTGAACGCCGGGATCGGGTCGATCGCGAGATCGGCCGTGTCCCGATTCCCTGTGATGGTGTCAGCCATTTGAACGCATCCGATTCCAACCCCTTGCCGCCCGACGACGACCGTGTGCCGGCCGCCACCGCCAGTGCGGCGCGTCCGCCCGACGGTGCAGGGGGCGAGGGACACGACACCGAAGCCGCGAGTTTCGACGACTGGTTGCGCACGCCGCTCGGCGCCCGTGTGATGGCATGCGAACAGACGCGCTTCGAGGCCGCACTGGCTGACCTCTTCGGATTCTATGCGCTGCAGATGGGCTGCGCGGCGTGGCCGCTGCTTGCGGCGAGCCGCATCACGCATCGCTTCACGATGGGCTGGGAGACGCGGGCGTCGCTGATCGCCGAGCCCGATCAGCTGCCGTTCACCGAAAATCAGTTCGACCTCGTCGTGATGCCGCACGTGCTCGAGTTCCAGCCGCTGCCGCACGAAGTGTTGCGCGAGACGTTTCGCGTGCTGCGGCCGGAGGGGCATCTGCTCTTGAGCGCCTTCAACCCGTATTCGCCGTTCGGGCTGAAGCGTGCGCTCGGGCGCGACCGTTCGCCGCCGTGGGGGGGCGAGTTCATGTCGCTCGCGCAGGTGAAGGATTGGCTCACGCTGCTCGGCTTCGATGTGCGGGCGGGATACATCGACGCCTACGCGCTGCCGGCCGCCAACGAACGCACGCTGCGCCGCTTCGCGTGGGTCGAGCGGATGGGGGAGCGCTGGTGGCCCTTCGCCGGCGGCGTCTACGTGCTGCACGCGGTCAAGCGCGTGGCGGGGGTGCGCCTGTTGCGGCCCGACTGGGCGCGCGCGCCGCGTCGTCGCCGCGCCGCCTCGACGGTGCCGACGCGCGGCATCGGGCGCATCGGGCCGCGATCATGAGCCCGCGCCGCGCCGCGCAACCGCTCGCCGACGTCGATGCCGACGCCGCGCCGAGGCCAGCCCCGGACGTCGTCATCTACACCGACGGCGCGTGCAAGGGCAACCCCGGCCCCGGCGGCTGGGGCGCGTTGTTGATCTTCGGCGAGCATCGGCGCGAGATCCATGGTGGCGAAGCGCTGACCACCAACAACCGCATGGAACTGACGGCGGCGATCGAGGCGCTGCGCGCGTTGAAGCGACCGTGCCGCGTGCGCCTGATCACCGACTCGACCTACGTCAAGCAGGGCATCGAGACGTGGATTCACGGCTGGAAGCGCAACGGCTGGCGCACCGCCGACAAAAAACCGGTGAAGAACGCCGATCTGTGGCAGGCGCTCGACCAGCTGGCCGCGACGCACCGCGTGCAGTGGCACTGGGTGAAGGGGCACGCCGGTGACGCCGGCAATGAGCGTGCCGACGCCCTGTCGAATCTCGGCATTCCGGGCGGCACGCAGGGCCTATAACTTTTTCTCGAAAAGCGCATTCACAACGGGCTTAGCGCGAGGAAATCGGCAAAGTCGACTTTTCGTGTTTTGGCGCCGGAAGCCCGTTACAGACGTCATTTGCACGAAAAGTTGAAGAGCCTTTTTACAGCTCTCCCATCATCGCCATCGAACGCACGGCCATCGCGCCGTCGGTGGTGGCGTCGGTCGCGCCGACGATGCAGTGATCGAGCACGGCGACATCGATCAGCGCAAGCGCGTCCTTCAAGGTTCGGGTGAGCGTGCGGTCGGCCTGGCTCGGCTGCGTGGAGCCCGACGGATGGTTGTGGGCGAGGATCACGGCCGCTGCGTTCTTGGCGAGCGCCGCGCGCACCACCTCACGCGGGTAGACGCTGGTCTGTGCGAGCGTGCCGCGAAAGAGTGTTTGCATCTCGATCAGCCGATGCTGCGCGTCGAGCCACAGCGCGACGAAGACCTCGATCCGCTCGTGCCCGAGCGACAGCCGCAGGTAGTCGCGCACGATGTCGGGCGAACCGAGCAGCGGCCGCTCGGCCATCGCGCTCGCCAGCGCCCGGCGCGCAATCTCCACGGTGGCTTGCAACTGCACGAACTTCGCTTCACCCATGCCGTGCACCGCGCAGAACGCGTCGCGCGGCGCAGCCACCACCGCGGCCACCGAGCCGAAGCGTTGCAACAGTTCACGCGCCAGTTCCACGGCGCTTTGGCCGGCGACGCCGACGCGCAGAAAGATCGCCAGCAGTTCGGCGTCGGTCAGGGCCTGCGCCCCGCGCTCCAGCAGTTTCTCGCGCGGCCGATCATCGGCCGGCCAGTCTCGGATGCTCATGCATGCTCTCCGCCGCGATGGTCGCGGCCCGAGCATGAATTATGGATGGATTTACAGTCTTTGCAAACCGTGCCGCGCGATGCCTGCGACCGCAGGTTCGTTGCCGCCCGATCGAGCGTTACCGCGATACGTACTTGCCCAGTTCCATCTTGGCAATCGCGTTGCGGTGCACCTCGTCGGGCCCGTCGGCGAAGCGCAGCGTGCGCAGATTCGCCCACGCGCCGGCGAGTGGGAAATCGTCGCTGACGCCGCCGCCACCATGCGCCTGAATGGCCCAGTCGACCACTTGCAGCGCCATGCTTGGCGCGACCACCTTGATCATGGCGATTTGCTGCTTGGCGACCTTGTTGCCGGCGACGTCCATCATCCACGCCGCGTTCAACGTGAGAAAGCGTGCCTGATCGATCATGCAGCGTGCCTCGGCGATGCGTTCGTGCCAGACCGATTGCGCGGCGACCGGCTTGCCGAACGCGACGCGGCTCGCCAGGCGCTTGCACATCAGTTCCAGCGCCCGTTCGGCGACACCGATCGAGCGCATGCAGTGGTGGATGCGCCCCGGCCCCAGGCGGCCCTGCGCGATCTCGAAGCCGCGCCCTTCCCCGAGCAGGATGTTGGCGACCGGCACCCGCACGTTCTCGAAGAGAATTTCGCAATGGCCGTGCGGCGCGTGGTCGTAGCCGAACACATTGAGCGGCCGCACCACCGTCACGCCGGGCGTGTCGGCGGGCACCAGGATCATCGATTGCTGCACGTGCTTGGGCGCGTCCGGGTC
This sequence comes from Pseudomonadota bacterium, assembly GCA_018241765.1. Lineage (GTDB taxonomy): Bacteria > Pseudomonadota > Gammaproteobacteria > Burkholderiales > Casimicrobiaceae > Casimicrobium. The sequence continues at coordinate 291,355 of JAFEDD010000002.1, forward strand.
GTTCTTGCCCATCACGATGTAGACCGCGCAGCGCGGGTCGCCCGCGCCCGAGATCCACCACTTGCGGCCATTGATGACGTAGTGCTCGCCCTCGCGAACGATGCGTGTTTCGATGTTCGTCGCATCCGACGAGGCGACCGCCGGCTCGGTCATCGCGAAGGCCGAGCGTGTGTTGCCGGCGAGCAGATCGGGCAGCCACCGCGCCTTTTGTTCGGCCGTGCCGTACTGGATGATCGTCTCGATGTTGCCGGTGTCCGGGGCCGAGCAGTTGAACACTTCCGAGGCCCACATCACGCGCCCCATGATCTCCGCGAGCGGCGCGTACTCCATGTTGTTCAGCCCGGCGCCGTATTCGTGGTGCGGACAGAAGAGGTTCCACAGCCCCTGCGCGCGGGCGAGCGGCTTCAGCTCCTCGACGATGCGGGTCGGCGCCCAGCGGTTGCCGGCCTTCGTGTTGTCGGCGACGTCCTGCTCGTAGCGCTGCTCATTCGGGTAGATGTGCTCATCGAAGAAGCGCAGCAGCCGTGCCTGATAGTCCTTGACCTTGTCGGAGTGCTGAAAATCCATGTCGAAACCCCTGCTGACGGTGATGATGGATGATGGTGTGTCCGGCGAGCGCTCACACCGCGATACGCTGCGCCATGTGCCAGCCCTGTTCGGCGATCGGTCGCGCCGATTTGCCCATCGCCACGGCCTGCGCGCTGGCGGCGGTGCCGTCCACCACGCGCTTCATGATGCCCTGCAGGATGCCGGCGAGCCGAAACATGTTGTAGGCGAGGTAGAACTCGAAATCGGGGATGCCCTGCGGACGCCCCGTGCGTTCGCAGTAGCGCGCGATGTAGGGTGCGAGCGCGGGGATGCCGGTGCCGCTCAGGTCGACCCCGGCCATGCCGCGCCCGCTGCCCGGTGGCAGCACCCACGTCATGCAGTGATAGGCGAAGTCCGCCAGCGGATGCCCGAGCGTCGAGAGTTCCCAGTCGAGCACGGCCAGAATGCGCGGTTCCGTCGGGTGGAAGATCACGTTGTCGAGACGATAGTCGCCGTGCACGATGCGCGTCTCGTCGCCTGCGGGAATGTGCGCCGGCAGCCACTCGATCAGCGCATCCATCGCTGCGATCGACTCGGTCTCCGAGGCGCGGTACTGCTTCGTCCAGCGCGCGATCTGACGCTCCAGATAGCCGCCGTGGCGACCGTAGTCGTCGAGACCGGCGGCGACGAAATCGACCTGATGCAGCGCGGCGATGACGCGGTTCAGTTCATCGAAGATCGCGGCGCGCTCCGGCGGTGTCATGCCCGGCAGCTGCGGGTCCCAGAGCACGCGCCCGTCGACGAAATCCATCACGTAGAACGCGCGTCCGATGACTGCTTCGTCCTCGCACAAGGCGTGCATCGCGGCGACCGGCACCTCGCTGCCGGCCAGCGCCCGCATCACGCGGAACTCGCGTTCGATCGCGTGAGCCGAGGGCAGCAGTTTCGCCGCGGGCGCGGGCTTCGTGCGCATCGCATACGTCCGACCCGGCGTGATCAGCTTGAAGGTCGGGTTGGATTGCCCGCCCTTGAACTGCTCCACGGTGAGCGGCCCGTTGAAGCCCGCGACATGCGTGCCGAGCCACGCCGCGAGGGCACCGACATCGAAGCGGTGGCGCTCGGTGACAGGCCGTGTTCCGGTAAATGATTCGCTGCGACTGACCGCGTCCGTCATCGATGGAGTTCCTTCGTGAGGTGCCGGAATCGCCGCGCTTGCGCGGCACGCGGTCGATGCTACGGCACCGCGCTGGAGCGTTCGCTCGAACGAGCGTCATTTTCGGCATCGGCGGCGTCCACCGTCGCTCCCTACAATGTCCGCATGCGAGTGCTGGTGCAACGGGTGGCCACGGCCGAGGTGACGGTGGCGGGACGCGCGAGCGGGGCGATCGGACCCGGCTTGCTGCTTCTGGTCGGCATCACCCACAGTGACGACGAGGCGACGCTCAAGCGCATGGCCGACAAAGTCGTCAAACTGCGCATCTTCGCCGATGAGGCGGGTCTGATGAACCGCAGCGTGCTCGACGTCGGCGGCGACGTGCTCGCCGTCAGCCAGTTCACGCTCTACGCCGACGCGCGCAAGGGCAATCGACCGAGCTACACCGAGGCCGCGCGACCCGAAGTCGCCTCGCCGCTGTTCGATCGCTTCGTCGCCGCGCTCGCGCAGCGCCTCGGCAAACCCGTGGCGACAGGCGTTTTCGGTGCCGACATGAAGGTGGAATTGCTCAACGACGGCCCGGTGACGATCTGGCTCGATTCGGCCACGCTCTGACGGCAGCCCTCGGCAAGCGGCAGGCGAGGGCTCGTGCACGTCGCCACCACGCAGCGCTCGAGGGCGTGCGGGTTCGCCCGCAAACCGTCATTGGCAGATCAACTTGCCCACGGAAAGTCTCGCGCCGGTGCGCAGCAGGCGCTCGGACAACTCGCACTGGCGAGTGCCCGCAGGCAACGCCCGGGTGAGCAAGAGTGTGCTGTTGATGTAGCTGCATGCCACCCAGTACGAGGTGTCGGCGGGCCCGCGCAGTCGCCAAAGCGACTTGCGTTCGAGGGACTTGCTGCTCGTCCTGTCCGGGACGAGGTTTGCCATCTCGTTCGGCGGGCCTGAAAAGACGGAAATCGAGTCCAGAAATTTGCCTCGCTTGCCTTGGTCGACTTCCACCTGCCATCCATCGGCTGCGCCATGGGGCGATTCGGTGGCATCGAGCGTCGGCGGGCACACGATGACCGTCGGTTCTGCGTGGGCGGCGAGGGTCAACAGCGTGGCGAAGGCAACGCCGATGAGTTTCGATGGGTTGTGCATGGTCAATCGATGACGTGATGTTGCCTTGCCGGATGGACGAAGTTGGCATTTCCGAACACGGTTCTCTCTGCGATGCGTGGCTTGCATGGCATGATCCCCGCCTTGCGCTGACAAGACGGAATGGCCGCCCTCATCGTGACATCGGTCGCCTTCGGTGCTTGCCTGAACGACATGGTCATCGTGGCGTCACCGACGCGCGTTATGCTTCGCGCCAATTTTTCGTCGAGGCCATCCATGAAACCGTTCTGGGTCGGGTTGTCGTCGCTCGCCGTGGCGAGTGCATTGCCGCTCATGCCGTCATCCGTTGCCGCGCAAACGCCGTCGCTACAACCACCGTCGGTGCCTGCTGCCGTGCAGACGCTCAATATCCTGTGCTCCACCGACGCCGACTGGTGCGAGAGCAAGGCGCGCGAGTTCTCCGTCGCCAGCGGCATTCGCGTGAACATCGTGCGCAAGGCGACCGGCGAAGTCTTCGCGCAGTTGCGTGCCGAAGCGGCCAACCCCAAGGCCGACCTCTGGTACGGCGGCACGCATGACCCGCATCTGCAGGCGGCCAACGAGGGGTTGCTGCAACCCTACGTCAGCGCCAACATGAAGGACCAATATCCGTGGTCGGCCGATCTGCTCGCCAAGAGCGGCAATCAGGTGGTCGGCATCTACCGCATCACGCTGGGGCTCGGCTACAACCGCGATCTGATGGCGAAGAAGGGGCTGAAACCCCCGGCGTGCTGGAGTGATCTGATCAAACCCGAGTTCGCGGGCGAGATCGAGACCTCGAACCCGACCACGAGCGGCACCGGCTACACGTTGCTCGCGACGATCGTGCAACTGATGGGCGAGGATCGGGCGTTCGACTACCTGCGCGCGCTCAATCGCAACGTCAATCGCTACACGACGAGCGGCACGGCGCAGCGCCAGAGTGTGGCGCGAGGCGAATCGCTGATCGGCATCACGTTCCTCGACGAATTCATTCCCGAGATGTTCGTCGGCGCGCCGATCGAGGTGGTGCTGCCGTGCGAGGGCACGGGCTACAGCGTCGGCGCCATGAGCATCGTGCGTGGCGCGCGCAACCTCGACGCCGCGAAGAAGTTCTATGACTGGGCGCTCACCGCCGACGCGCAGACGATCCGCGACCAGACCCGCGTGATCGCCATCCCGTCCAACCGCGCGGCCTGGGCGCCGGAGCCGGTGAAGGCGCTGGAACGGGCGCGGCTGATCAACTACGACTTCGCGAAATTCGGCGCCAGCGCCGAACGCAAGCGTCTGCTCGAGCGCTGGGAGCGCGAAATCAAGAACGCACCGCGCGCCAAACCCTGAGCGGGCGCCGCCATGGCAATGAAACGCCGCGCCGACGCGGCGACGGTTTTGGTTATTCTCGACGCTTGTTTCGTCGCCTCTCAGACTGGAGTTGTTTCATGAAAACGCGCATCGCGATGATCGTTGCGGCCATGTTCGCCGCGCCCTCGTTTGGCCAGCAGGTCACGGCGTATTGCTCGACCAACCAGTCTTGGTGCGAGATGGCGGCCACCGAGTTCGCCAAGGCGACCGGCATCAAGGTCGTGCAGACGCACCTGGGCACGGGCGAGGCGCTCGCCCGCCTGCGGGCCGAGGCGAGCAACCCGAAGACCGACATCTGGTGGGGCGGTACCGGCGACCCCTACCTCGCGGCATCCGAACAGGGGCTGCTCGAAGCGTACCGACCCGCGTACCTGAAGGACCTCTACGACTGGAGCGTTCGCCAGTACGACATGAGCGGCAACACGGTCGGCGGCTTCTACACCAGCTTCATCGGTCTCGGCTACAACGAGGACACGCTCGCCCGCGCCAAGCTGCCGGCTCCGAAATGCTGGGCTGACCTGATCGACCCGAAATACAAGGCGCAGATCGAGATGGCGCACCCGGCGTCCTCGGGTGGCGCCTACACCATCGTCGCTGGCCTCATTCAGCAGATGGGCGAGGATCGCGCGTTCGACTACATGAAGAAGCTGCACAAGAACATCACGCAGTACACCAAGAGCTCGCAGGCGCAGGCGAAGAACGTCGCCCGCGGCGAGGTGGCGATCGGCATTTCGTTCAGCTTCGGCTTCGACGAAGAGCGGCACGCGGGCTTCAAGTCGGTGCAGGCGGTGGCGCCGTGCGAGGGCACCTCCTATGAGGTCGGCGGCATCGCGCTGATCAAGGGTGCCCGCAACGCCGAGAATGCGCGCAAGTATTACGACTGGCTGATGAGCCCGGTCGGACAGGCAATCGGTGCCAAGGCCAACTCGCTGCAGAACCCGGCCAACAAGACGTTCAAGCAGGACCCGAAGATCCCGACGCTCGACGGCGTCAAGCTGATGAACTACGACTTCAAGAAGTACGGCGCGTCGGCCGAGCGCAAGCGCATCCTCGAAAAATGGGAAAAAGAGGTCAACTCGCTGCCGCGCTGATCGCAGCGCACGAGGTGCCCCGCTGCGCGCGCTCGCGCCGCAGCGTCGGGCGCCGTTCGGGCTGACAACTTTTCGCGCAAATGACCTCCATGACGGGCTTGGCGCCCGATTAGGCGAATAGTCGAGTTTGCGTGTTTTCGGCCGCCAAGCCCGTTATGGATGCGGCTTGCGACGAAAAGCTGTTCCGTCTTTTCGTCTTGGTTGACGCCTTGATGGGGCTCAGGACGTGCCGTCGCCGTCGCCGTCGAGAAAGCGCAGCGCCGCCGAATTGATGCAGTAGCGCAGCCCGGCGGGCGGCGGGCCGTCCGCAAACACGTGACCGAGGTGCGCGTCGCAGCGCGCGCAGCGCACTTCGGTGCGCCGCATGCCGAAGCTCGTGTCGCTGTGCTCCTCGATGTTGGCGGCAGCGACCGGCTTGGCGTAGCTGGGCCAGCCGGTGCCGGAATCGAACTTGCTTTCGCTCGCGAAGAGCGGCAGCTCGCAGCACACGCAGTGATAGACGCCGTCGCGGTGATGGTCCCAAAGACCGCCGCAGAACGCCGGTTCGGTGTCGTGGCAGCGCGTGATGCGGTACTGCTCGGGCGTGAGCTGCGCGCGCCATTCGGCGTCGGTTTTGGTGATCTTGTCCATGACCGGCATTGTCCCACCGTCGCCGTGTGCTTGGCGACGCCGCGACGTCAGTCGCTCGCGGTGCTCGGCAACGGGCCGGGCGCGCCGCGCAGTTCGCGCGCCATCGCCGCTTCGATCGCGTGATCGGCGTCGAAGGCGATGTCACCGCCGCCGAAGTGGCTCGGCAAGGGTTTGGACTGCGCATTGCCGTGCGCCGCGAGCCCCTGAAAATCGAACAGCTTGCCATCGGCCAGATGCGAGGGCACGACGTTTTGCAGGCTGCGGAACATCGTCTCCACGCGCCCCGGATGCTCTTTGTCCCACGCCTCGATCATGCGGCCGACGACGGCGCGTTGCAGATTGGGCTGCGAGCCGCAGAGGTTGCACGGGATGATCGGAAACTGCCGCTCGCTGGCGTACTTCACGATGTCTTTCTCGCGTACATAGGCGAGCGGTCGGATGACGACGTGCTCGCCGTTGTCGGAGACGAGCTTCGGTGGCATCGCCTTCAGCTTGCCGCCATAGAAGAGGTTCAGGAAGAACGTCTCGAGGATGTCCTCGCGGTGATGTCCGAGCGCGATCTTCGTGCAGCCGAGTTCCCTGGCCGTGCGGTAGAGGATGCCGCGGCGCAGGCGCGAGCACAACGAGCACATCGTCTTGTCTTCATCGAGCACGCGGCGCACGATGCTGTAGGTATCGGCCTCGACGATGCGGTGTGCGACCCCAAGTTCGCCGAGGTAGCGCGGCAGCACGTCGGCCGGAAAGCCCGGCTGCTTCTGGTCGAGATTCACCGCGACCAGCTCGAAATCGATCGGCGCCACCACCTGCAGCGCCAGCAACAGGTCGAGCAGCGTGTAGCTGTCCTTGCCGCCGGAGAGGCAGACCATGATGCGATCCCCCGCCGAGATCATGCCGAAATCGGTCACCGCCGCGCCCACCACGTTGCGCAGGCGCTTGCCGTGGCGTGACAGCGAAAACGGCAGGTGGCGGGGCTCGCGGCGTGTCGCCAGCGGTGGGGCGGAATCGGTCATCGTGGCGTGGTGTGGGACGGGTGCGGTTCAGCGGGAGCCGGGTTGCTCGGCTCCGATCGGCGGCGGACGATCGAAAAAGGCCCCGGGCGGGGCCTTCCTCGGGAGAGCGCGCGGGTCGCTCAGTCGCTGCTGCCGATGCCGAGCAGGCTCAGCAACTGGCTGAAGATGTTGAACAGGTTGATGTAGATCGACAGCGTGGCGCTGATGTAGTTGGTCTCGCCGCCGGTGATGATCTGGTTGATGTCGTAGACCAGCCACACCGAGAAAAGCCCGATGAAGAGCACCGAGCAGGCAACCATCAGCGCCGGCATTTGCAGCACGATGCCCCCGATGGCCGCGAGCAGGATCACGCAGAAGCCGACCCACAGAAACTTGCTCATGCCCGCGAGCGAGCGCTTGATGCTCGACGCAATGGCCGCCATGCCGGCGAAGATCAGTGCGGTGCCGCCGAAGGCATAGCCGATCAGCGTGGCGCCGTCGCGCAGCGCCAGCACGCGGCCGAGCAGCACCGACAGCCAAAAGCCCATGAAGAACGTGAAGCCGAGCAGCACGGCCACGCCAGCGCCGCTGTTCTTGGTCTTCTCGATGGCGAAGCCGAAGCCCATGACGACGCCCATCAGGATGGCAAGGTTGAGCCACCACGCGCCAAAGCCACGGAACCCGAGCGAGACGCCCAGCGCGGCGCCGGCGATGGTCGGCACCAACGAGATGGCGAGCAGCAGGTAGGTGTTGCGCAGAACGCGATTTTGCTGCGCGGCGAGGGCGACGTTGGCCGAGGCGGCCGGGGAAAGACGATCGGTACTCACGGGAGGAGCCTCCATACGGAACGGGACGGAACACAGGGAACGGTGTCGGGCAGACGTCGCAAAACGTTACCAACAGCCGTAAATGTAGGGCAAACCCGTCCGAATTCCATCAGGAAAACCCCTCGCGCACCGAAAAAATGCACAAAAAGGCGAGCAAAACACCGAAATTTGTGGCATGCTCGCATGATGTGGATTGGCGTCGCTCGCTGTATCGCTGTTCTTCAACGGTTTTCGGCGACGTTTTTTCTCATACTGGCGAGTTTCCTGGTTCCCGCGTGTGCCGGTCGCGTTGCGACCCCGATGCTGACGAGTCCTTGAAATGAGCGTTAATGTCAGACCAATCAAGGATAGATACAAAGATCATGGGTAATCGTTTGTTTGTGGGCAACATCAGCTTTCGCGCCACGCCGGAACTGATCCGCTCCGAGTTCGCCGAGTTCGGTGAAGTCTCCGATGTTCATCTGCCGATGGATCGCGAAACCGGTCGCATGCGCGGCTTCGCCTTCGTCACCATGGCGACCGATGCCGCGGCGCAGGCCGCCATCGCCGGCATGAACGGCAAGTCGATCGAAGGTCGACCGCTGGTGGTCAACGAGGCGCGTCCGGCGCCCGCGGGCGATCGTCCGCCGCGCGGCCCCGGCGGCGGTGGTGGCTTCCGCGGCCCGCGCACGGGTGGCGGCGGCGGTCGCGGCGGCGCCTACTGATCGCACGGCCGACATTGGCACGTGAGCAAGAGGCCGGGCATGTCCCGGCCTTTTGTCGTCTGCGTTCCGGCCCCGCCCTCTTGAGTCGCGCCGTTCGCCCCTGATATGTCGCGGAACGTGGGCGCTTGCGGGCTGTCCAAGGCGTGTCGCCGCCGGCCTCGCAGCATCGGTGTCAAGCCCGCAGCTCCCTTCGATTGCAACCCCCATCGCCCATGACTACCGCACTGCCGAAGCCCGACCCGATCCCCTCGTTGACGGTAGCCACGTACAACATCCACAAGGGCTTCTCGCACTTCAACCGTCGCCTCGTCGTGCATGACATGCGCGACGGGCTGCGGCGCATGGGCGCCGACATCGTGTTCCTGCAGGAAGTCGTGGGGCACAACGCCCGCCATCGCGACAACCGCGAGGCCTGGCCGGCCGCCCCGCAGCATGAATTCCTCGCCGATGCGCAGTGGCCCGCCGCCGCCTACGTCGGCAACGCCGTCTACGAACACGGCCATCATGGCAACGCCATCCTTTCGCGTTTTCCGATGGTGCGCTGTGAGCACGAAGACATCTCGACCAATCGGCTCGAACAGCGCGGCCTGCTGCACGTCGAGATCGCGGTTCCGGGCTGGCAGCACCATCTGCACTGCGTCTGCGTCCATCTCGGGCTGTTCGGTCGCTCGCGACGCAAACAGATCGACGCGGTCTGCGAACGCATCCACCACCTGGTGCCCGACGCGGCGCCGCTCGTGCTCGCGGGCGACTTCAACGACTGGCGGCAGCATGCCACCGAACCGCTGGCCGATATCGGTGCCCATGACGTGTTCGCGGCGACTCACGGCCGCGCGGCGCGCAGCTTCCCGGCTCGCCTCCCCATTCTGCGCCTCGATCGCATCTATACCCGCGGTTTTCGGGTGCACGGCGCCAACGTCCACCGCGGCCGCGAGTGGGCGCGGTTGTCCGACCATGCACCGCTCGCGGCACAACTGATTCGGGAATGACGTCGCCGCGCGACGGCAATCGCGTCCGGCTCCTGCAATGCGGGGTTGAATTTTTCCCTGCGCTCGAGCAGGCCATCGATGCCGCCGTTCGCGACGTATGGCTCGAAACCTACATCTTTGCCGATGACGATACCGGCCGCCGCATCGCCGCAGCGCTGGCGCGAGCCGCGCAACGCGGCGTTGCCGTGCACGTCGTCTACGACGGCTTTGGTTCGGCGGCGCACATCGGCGCGCTCGGCGTTTGGCTGCGCGCGCAGGGCGTCGAGGTGGCCGTGTTCCGCGCCGAGACGACCTGGAACAAACTGCGCCGCTCGCGCCTGCGTCGACTGCATCGCAAGCTCGCGATGATCGATGCCCGTGTCGCCTTCGTCGGCGGCATCAACATCATCGACGACCTCAACATGCCCGAACCGCGCCATCCGCGCTACGACTTCGCGGTTGCCGTCGAAGGGCCGATCATGATGCCGATCCACGCCGCGATGGCGGCGTTGTGGCTACGCCTGCACCAGCAACGCATCGAGCAGTGGCGCGACGCGCTGGCTGCGTTCCCGCCGGAGGCGACGGCCGTCGGCGACCAGCACGCCTGGTTCGCGTTTCGCGACAACGTGCACCGTCGGCGCGACATCGAACGCGAATACCTCGCCGCGATTCTCGGAGCGCGCAGTGAAATCCTGATCGCGAACGCCTATTTCTTCCCCGGACGCCGCTTTCGCCGCGCCCTGCTGCGCGCCCGTCGCCGTGGCGTTCGCGTGCGACTCTTGTTGCAGGGGCGGCAGGAATACGTGCTGCAGCACTACGCGACGCGCGCGCTCTACGGCGTGCTGCTCGAAGCCGGCGTCGAGATCCACGAATACGCGCCCAGCTTTCTGCACGCGAAGGTCGCCGTCATCGATGGTCGCTGGGCGACGGTCGGTTCATCGAACATCGACCCCTTCAGTCTGCTGCTCGCGCGTGAGGCCAACGTCTTCGTGCGCGACGACGCCTTCGCCGCGCGTCTGCACGCCAGTCTGGTGCATGCCATTCGCTTCGAATCGGTCAGCATCCAGCACGCGCGTTGGAGTCAGCGGCCGTGGCCTGACCGCTTGCTGACCTGGCTGCTGTACGGCATGGCGCGCGGGCTCATGAGCGTGCTCGGTTACGGTCGCCACTGACCTCTCGAAGGTCGTCATGGGGGTCATCGACTCCGCGCGAACCGTTTCTATAATCAACCGATGGCCGATCATGACGCACCCGCGACAACCGAAGCGCCGCTGGCACCGCGCCGAGTCGGCTCGGTGCGCCTCGTCGGGTTCAGCGGACGCGACCGTGAGCTGCTGCGACTCTTCCTGCGCCGTCCGCCCGGCGCCAGCGTCAGCCTCGCCGTGGTCGACGAGGGCGGCGACACGTTGATCGCCAATGCGCTGCACGCGGACGGTGCTCAGGCGCTCGAAGCCTGGCGCGGCGCGTGTCCCGCGATCGGCATCGTCGAGCGCTGCGAGCGCGACGCGCCGTTCTATCAGGTCGCGCAGAACAGCCAGATGCTGTTTTCGCTCGCGCAGGCGATCACTCGCATCGTCGGCGGCTGGCAGCCGCCCCTGCCGCCGGCCGAGGACGTTGCGCGCGCGGTCGATCCGCCCTTGCCTTCGCCGACGACGCTCGCGCCGGCCGCCAGCGCGGCGGCTTCCTCGTCGCAACCGCGCAGCGACGGCGCTGCGGTGGCCGCCGCCTCTGCCGCTGCGGGCTTGCCGTGGCAGCGTGCGCTGAACGTGCTGGTCATCGATGATTCGCACTTTTCGCGCGAAGCGGTCTCGGCGGCGCTGGTGAAGGTCGGCTTCGCCGTCGACACGGCCGATGGGGGCGAGAACGGCCTTCGGCGCGCGGCGGAAAAGGCCTACGATGTCGCCTTGGTCGACTTCGAGATGCCCGGCATGCAGGGGCCGGAAGTGTTGCGCCGTCTGCGCGCGCTCGGCGCACAGTCGCCGTCGGTGCTGATCATGCTTACCGCGCGCACGGGCGCCGTCGACCGCCTGCGTGCGAAGTTTGCCGGCTGTGACGCCTATCTCACCAAGCCGACGCGGATGCAGGAGTTCCTCTCCGTGCTGCGTGACTGTGCCGATGCCGGCAAGCTCGCCCGCTCGTGAGGCGCCGAGCAGCATACGACGCCAGCGACGAGGCAACGCAACCCGTCGGCGAAAGACCCCACCCGCTGCGCCTGCTGCTGCCCTACCTGGCGCGCTACCCTTGGCGCATCGCCCTCGCACTTGGGTGCTTGCTGGTGGCCAAGGTGGCCCAGGTCAGCGTGCCGGTCACCCTGAAATGGATCGTCGACGCCATGAGTCCGGCGTCGAGCGTACGCGTCATCGCCGCCGTGCCGTTCCTGCTGCTTCTCGCCTATGGCGCCGCGCGACTCGCCGTGACGCTGTTCACGGAACTGCGCGAATTCTTCTTCGCCAAGGTGTCGCAACGCGCCGTTCGTCGGGTCGCGCTCGAGACCTTCGAGCACTTGCATCGGTTGTCGCTGCGCTTTCATCTCGCGCGGCAGACTGGCGGCCTCAGCCGTGACATCGAACGTGGCACACGGGGCATCAGCACGCTGCTCAACTTCGCGCTGTTCTCGATCGTGCCGACGCTGGTCGAGTTCGCGCTGGTCTGCGCGCTGCTCGCGTGGAATTACGACTGGACCTTCGTCGCCATCACCGTCGTCACGCTGATGGGCTACATCGGCTACACCATCGTCGTCACCGAATGGCGCACGACCTTCCGCAAGGAGATGAACGAGCTCGACTCGAAAGCCAACTCGAAGGCCATCGACAGTCTGCTCAACTACGAAACGGTCAAGTATTTCGGCAACGAACGCTTCGAAGCCGAGCGCTACGACCAAAGCCTTGCCCGTTGGGAGCGAGCCGCGGTGCGATCGCAGACCTCGCTCGCGCTGCTCAACCTTGGGCAGAGCTTCTTCATTGCGATTGGCGCCACACTCGTCATGTGGCGGGCGATTGTCGGCGTCATCGAGGGACACATGACGGTCGGCGACCTCGTTCTCGTCAACGGGTTGCTGATCCAGCTCTATGTGCCGCTCAACTTCCTCGGCGTCATCTATCGTGAAATCCGGCAGGCCATGACCGACATGGCGCGCATGTTCGACCTGCTGCAGGAACATACCGAGGTCGCCGATCGTCCCGGCGCCATCGATCTCGGCGCCGGCTCGCCGCTCTCTGGCGACGTCGTGTTCGATGACGTGCGTTTCGCCTACGAGCCCGAGCGCACCATTCTGCATGGCGTGAGTTTCGCCATTCCCGCAGGGCAGACCTACGCCGTGGTGGGGCCCAGTGGCGGGGGCAAGAGCACGCTTGCGCGGCTGTTGTTTCGCTTCTACGACGTCGGGCACGGCAGCATCCGCATCGATGGCCATGACCTGCGCGACTGCACGCAACAGAGCGTGCGCGCCGCGATCGGCATCGTGCCGCAGGATACGGTGCTCTTCAACGATACGCTGGGCTACAACCTGCGCTACGGTCGACCGGAGGCGGACGACGCCGAACTGCAAGCCGCCATTCGCGCCGCGCGGCTCGATACCTTCATTGCGCGCCTTCCGAAGGGGCTCGACAGCACCGTCGGCGAGCGGGGGCTCAAGCTCTCGGGTGGCGAGAAGCAGCGTGTCGCCATTGCCCGCGCGCTCTTGAAGAATCCGAGCATCCTGATCTTCGACGAGGCGACCTCGGCGCTCGATTCCGAGAGCGAAAAGGCGATCCAGGCCGAAATCCGGGCGGTGAGCCGCGAGCGCACCACACTGATCATCGCGCATCGGCTATCGACCATCGTCGATGCCGACTGCATTCTCGTCATCGATGGCGGCCGCGTCGTCGAGCGTGGCCGTCACGCTGAACTTCTCGCCTCCGGCGGGCTCTACGCCAAACTCTGGGCATTGCAGGCCGAGCATCCGGAGGCATGATGTCACGCTTGCCGCCCCGCGCGCATCCGCGCAACCTCTCCGTTCAAACCCTCCTGCACCTCATGATCGCTACCCTCACCTCACTTCGCCGAGTACTCACCGTCGGCGCCACGGCGTTCCTCGCGTCGGCCATCGCGCAGCCCGTCACCACGACTGCCGTCCCTCAGGCGGCAGCGGTGTCCGCGACGTGGGAGGCCGGCCCCGTCGTCGACGGCATCAGCCAGTACACCTTGAAGGCCAATGGCCTGCGCGTGTTGCTTTTCCCGGACGCATCGAACCCGAAGATCACCGTCAACGTGACGTACCTGGTCGGTTCGCGGCACGAACGCTACGGCGAGACGGGCATGGCGCATCTGCTCGAGCACATGCTGTTCAAGTCGACACCGAAGTACCCGCGACTGTGGCAGGACATGGCGAACCGTGGCTTCATCAACACCGGCTCGACCTGGCTCGACCGTACCAATTACTTCGAGAGCTTCACGGCGACCCCGGACAACCTGCGTTGGGCCATCGAAATGGAGGCCGAACGCATGGTGCATTCCAACATTCTGCGCGAGGAACTCGACACCGAAATGCCGGTGGTGCGCAACGAGTTCGAAATGGGTGAAAACCAACCGCAGCGTACGCTCTATCAGGAAGTGTTCGCCACCGCGTATCTGTGGCACAACTATGGGCACTCGACGATCGGCAATCGCAGCGACATCGAGAACGTCGGCATCGAGAACCTGCGCGCGTTCTACCGCACCTACTATCAACCCGACAACGCCGTGCTCATGGTGGCGGGCAAATTCGACCGTGACAGCGTGCTCGATCTGGTCGCAGCGAATTTCGGCAAGATTGCACGCCCGAATCGGAGTCTGCCGCCGCTGTGGACGGTCGAACCGACGCAGGACGGCGAGCGCGAGGTCAGCGTGCGCCGCGTCGGCGACAGCCAACTGCTGTTTGCGGCGTACCACGTGCCGGCTGCCGCTCATCCGGACACTGCCGCACTGCAGGTGCTCAATGCGCTGCTGACGAATGAACCATCCGGCCGCCTCTACCGCGCGCTGGTGCACTCTCGCCTTGCCGTATCGGTCGACAACGAAAGCGACGCCTCGTTCGACCCGTCGTTGATGGGGTTCTGGGTGACGCTGAACAAGGCGCAGTCGATCGAGCGGGCACGCGAGGTGTTGCTGAAGACCGTCGAGAGCGCCGGCGACACGGCGTTCACGGAAGTCGAGCTCGAACGCGTGAAGCTCAAGATGGCGAAGGGCTACGAGCAGATTCAGGCCGACAGTGCGCGCTTCGCGGTGGCGCTGTCCGAGGCGATTGCGGTCGGCGACTGGCGTTTCTACTTCTTCCAGCGTGATCGCGTCGCCAAGGTCACGCTGGCCGACGTTGCTCGCGTCGCCAAGGCCTACTACAAGCGTGACAACCGAACGCTGGGCCGCTTCCTGCCCACCGACAAGCCCGACCGCGCGATCATGCCCCCGTCCCCTGCGCTGGCGAACCTGCTGGCCGACTATCGGGGCGAGACCACGATGGCGGAGGGCGAAGTGTTCGATCCGACGCCGGCGCATATCGATGCCCGAAGCGAGCGCTATCGACTCGCCAATGGCATGAAGGTGGTGCTCTTGCCCAAGCGCACGCGCGGCAACACGGTGAATCTCTCGCTCGGAATCGGCTATGGCGACGCCGCCTCGCGCGCCGGCAAGGACGCCGTCGATGACGTGGCCAGCGCGCTCTTGATGCGCGGCGCGCGAGGGCTGTCGCGCCAGCAGATCGCGGACCGTCTCGACGCCTTGCGCGCCAGCGGATCGCTGGGGCTTGGTGGTGGTGTCTTCCAGACCAAACGGGCCTACGCGGCCGAGTTGATCACGTTCGTTGGCCAGGTCTATGCGTCGGCCACGTTCAGCGCCGACGAACTCGAGATCGTGCGCAAGGAAATGATCACTGGCCTCGAGGAGGCGGCGAAAGACCCGCAGAGCGTGGCCGCCAACGCGCTCGCGCGGCACTTCGCGCCCTATCCGAAGAACGATGCCCGCTATGTGCCGACCTTCGCCGAGCAGATTGCCGCGCTGCGCGCCGTGACGCGTGCCGAGGTGCTGCGCTACGCGACGCGCATGCGAGGATTGTCGTCTGCCGAGATCGCCATCGTCGGCGATTTCGACCCGGCGGCCGTGAAAGCGGCGCTGGCCAGCGCGTTCGGCACGTCGCGGCTCGGCACGCCGTTCGCGCGCATCATCCGCGAGTACCGCCCGATCGCGGTGCGGCACGAGCGACTGCAGACGCCCGACAAGGAAAACACGGTCTACCTTGCCCAGCTCAATTTCCCGCTGCAAGACAAGGCAGGGGATTACCCCGCGCTGCTGCTGGCCAATTTCATCGTCGGCGGCTCGGCCGGCGCGCGCATCTTCCAGCGGGTTCGCGAAAAGGAGGGACTGAGCTACGACGTGTTCAGCACGCTTTCGGTGCCGACCTATTCGACCGATGCGGCGTGGACGTTCGGCTTCATCGCCAATCCGCAAAATGCCGCGAAAGCCGAAGCGGCATTGCAGGACGAATTGCGCAAGATCCTGCGCGACGGCCTGACCGACGACGAGTTCATCGCGCAGCGCAAATCGATGCTCGATCAGCGTTTGGTGCGGCGCTCGCAGGACGCGACCCTGGCCGCGCAACTGGCGACACTCGCGGACGCCGACCGCAGCTTCGCGTTCGTCGATTCGCTGGAAGCACGCATCGCGCAATTGACGCGAGCCGACGTCGAACGGGTATTGCGCCAATACCTGAAGCTCGATGCGCTTTCGAGCTTCGCCGCCGGCGATTTCGCCAAGGCGAAGTAGGCGCAGGTGCCGCGTAAAATCGGCACCGACCCGATTCTTCTTCGCGCCGCCGTGCTCACATTCGCCATCACCAGCGCGCCGACCCTGTCGGCGCTCCGCGCATTCGCGTTGCACGCCGCACACGCGCCGCGGTGAGCGTGCGGCTCACCGTCGACGCGCTCGCGGCCGAACGCGGCATGCGAGCGGTGTTCTCCGACGTTTCGTTTGCGGCGGTTGGGGGGACGCTGATGCGGGTGACTGGCGCCAACGGCGCCGGCAAGACGACGTTGCTGCGCATTCTTGCCGGACTGGGCGCGGCGGCCGCCGGGTGCGTCGAGTGGTCGCTCGATGGGTCGCCACTGCCGTCGACCAGCGCATCGATCTTCGTCGGACACAGCAACGCCTGTCATGAAGCGTTGACGGTCAGCGAAAACCTCGCTTACGCGGCGGCTCTCGGCGGCGCCGACGCCACGCCGGGGCGCATCGAACACGCGCTCGCCGCGTTCGGCGTGCGCCCGCTTGCGCGGCGGCGGTTCGGTACGCTCTCGCAGGGGCAGCGCAAACGCGCGTCGCTTGCACGGCTGCTCGTCGCCGGCCCCGAGGACGCTCGGGCGTGGCTGCTCGATGAGCCCTTCGTCGCACTCGATATCGACACCCAAAGCCAGCTTGCGGCGCTGATCGAGGCGCGGCTCGGTGCGGGCGGGCTCGTCGTCTACACCTCGCACCAGACGGTGCCGATTCGCTGCGCGCACGCGGTCGAGGTGGCGCTATGAGCCTTCGTCGCGCCACCGCCGCCGTGTTTCGGCGCGAATTGCAGTTGTTTGCGCGAAGGAAGAGCGATTGGGCCAACCCCCTGATGTTCGCGCTGATCGTCTGTGCACTGTTCCCGTTCGCGGTCGGCAGCGAATCCGAACGCCTGCGCTTGATCGGCATCGGTGTCATTTTCGTCGCGGCGTTGCTCGCGGCCATGCTCTCGCTGCCGCGGCTCTTCGATGAGGACGCGCGCGACGGCACGCTCGAACTGCTCTTGATGTCGCCCGAGCCGCTGGCGGCCTTGCTGCTTGCTCGCGTGGCCGCGATTTCGCTCGTGCTCGGGGTTGCCCTCGCGTTGCTCGCTCCGCTTTTCGCGCTGTTCTACGCGCTGCCGATGACGGTGGCGGGCGTGCTGGCGCTGACGGTCGCCATGGCCGTGCCGACGCTGCTCTTGATCGGCTCGATCGCCGCGGCGCTGTTGGTGTCGGCACGCGGTGGAGCCATCCTCACTGCGGTGCTCGTGCTGCCGCTGACGATCCCGACGCTCATCTTTGGCGCCGGCGCAGCGTTGCGCGTGCTGCAGGGCGAGTCGGCGGCATCCGAACTGGCGCTCGAAGGGGCAATTCTTTTGCTTGCTCTAGCATTGTGTCCTCCGGCGGCCGCGGCTGCCCTGAGAATCAGCACGGACTAGGCGTGGCACGCAGCGAACAACAATCGAACGAACGATACGGCGGGCGCTGGTTCTGGCGCTATGCCTCGCCGTCGGCGTTCTTTGCGCCCGCCGGCCGCATCGAAACCCTGTGCTGGGTGCTCGCGGCCGTGCTCGCGGCAATCGGGCTCTACCTTGGGTTCTTCGTGGCGCCGACCGACGCGCAGCAGGGTGAAGCCTATCGCGTCATCTTCATTCATGTGCCGGCCGCCTGGATGGCCATGGTCATCTACCTTGCGATGGCATTCTGGTCGCTGCTCGGGCTTTGGCTCGGCACGCGGCTTTCGTTCATGATGAGTCACGCGCTGGCGCCCACCGGCGCCTTGATGGCCGTGCTCTCGCTGTGGACGGGCGCGCTCTGGGGACGCCCGACGTGGGGCACCTATTGGGTGTGGGATGCTCGCCTCACGTCGACGTTGATCCTCTTCTTCCTCTACGTCGGCTACATGGCGCTCGCCGCCGCCTTCGATGATCGCAGGAAAGGCGATCGGGCCGCCGCGTTGATCGCGCTGGTCGGCGCGATCAACGTGCCGATCATCTACTTCAGCGTCAAGTGGTGGAACACGCTGCATCAGGGCTCCAGCGTGCGGCCGGGCAGCTCATCGATGGCAACAATCATGCTCGCGGCGATGCTCATCATGACCTTCGCCTTCTGGGCCTACAGCATCGCCGCCGCCATGCACCGGCTGCGCACGATCATCATCGAACGCGAAGGCAACGCAGCGTGGCTTCGCGCCAGCGTGTTGGGAGGCAAGCGGTGAACTGGGGTTCCTGGAGCGCGTTTTGGGACATGGGCGGGCGCGGCCTCTTCGTCTGGGGCAGTTATGGCGCCCTGTTGATCATGGTCATCACGGAACTCGCAGCGCTGCGGCATACTCGAAAGGCTGCCCTTCGCGCCTTGCAGGAAGACCATGACTCTTAAGCAAAAACGGCTTGCCCTGATTCTGGGCGGGCTCGCCGTCATCGCCGTCGCCGTCGCGCTCGTGCTCTCGGCATTCAATCAAAACCTCGTCTTTTTCTTCTCGCCGTCGCAGATCGTCGCCAAGGAGGCTCCGGTCGGGCGCGCGTTTCGCCTCGGGGGCATGGTCGAAGAGGGCAGCGTGAAGCGTGACGGCATCGACGTGCAGTTCCGCGTGACCGACACGGCGCAGGTCGTTCCCGTCCGCTACAGCGGCATCCTCCCCGACCTCTTCCGCGAAGGCAAGGGCGTCGTCGCGCAGGGCACGCTCGGCCCCGACGGCGTGTTCCAGGCGAAGGAAGTGCTCGCCAAGCACGACGAGAACTACATGCCGCCGGAAGCCGCCACCGCCGTCGAAAAGGCGCATCAGGCGCGCGACATGGCCGCGCACACGCTGAAGCCATAGGCGCCCGTGCCCATCGCCGCACGCTCATGAACAAGAAATTCCTGCTGCCTGTTGCCTTTTTCGCGCTCGCCGCGTTGCTCTATTTCGGCTTGTTTCGCGATCCGCGCGAAGTGCCGTCGCCGTTGATCGGCAAGCCCGCTCCGGCCTTCACGCTCGACACGCTCGCCAGTCCTGCGGCGCGGTTCTCACCGAACGACATGAAGGGCAAGGTGTGGCTCCTCAACGTCTGGGCGAGTTGGTGCGCGAACTGCAAGGATGAACACCCGGACCTGATGGATCTCAAGCGTCGCGGCGTGGTGCCCGTCATCGGCCTCAATTACAAGGACAAGCGCGAGCTTGCCCTCGACGTACTCACGAAAACCGGCGACCCGTATCTGGCCAATGCGTTTGACCCGGAAGGGCGTGCGGCGCTCGATTGGGGCGTCTACGGCGCACCCGAGACGTTCCTGATCGACGGCGACGGCATCATCCGCGCCAAGCACGTCGGCCCCATTTCGCAGGAAATCTTCGCCACCAAGTTCGCGCCCTTCCTGAAGTAGTCCGGCGCGCCCGGTGTGTTGCTCCGCAACATGACAAATACTTTAGGCTTAAAGTAATATCGCCGTGGTGGCGTCGCCGCGCCGATCGCGTGGCGGTGCGACCTCCGTCTCGCTTCAGAAAGGCAGCCGACATGACGCAAGCAACCCCGACCGGCGCCGAATCGGCGCACCAGTCCTTCAAGGACAGTTTCAGCTATTCGAGCTATCTGCACATCGATCAACTGCTCGGCGCGCAGAAACCGCTGACCACGGCGCACGACGAGACACTGTTCATCACCATCCACCACGTGCAGGAGGTGTGGATGAGTCTCATCGTCAAGGAACTCACGGTGGCCATGGCGAAACTCGCGTCGGGCGAGTTCGAACCGGCCATGAAGATGCTCGAGCGGGTCGCCCGCGCGCAGGACCAGATGACCGCATCGTGGGAAGTCCTCAAGACGATGACGCCGACCGACTATCTCGAATTCCGAAGCGCCTTCGGCAAGGCGAGCGGCTTTCAGAGCTGGCAATACCGCAGCATCGAATTTCTGCTCGGCAATCGCCAGCGTTACATGCTGAAGCCCTTCGCCGAGCAACCGGAACAACACGCCAGGCTGGCCGCGATTCTCGAACAGCCCTCGATCTACGACATTGCGCTGGCCGCGCTCGTCAAACGCGGTCTGCTGGCGGCCACCGCACCGCGCACCGCTTATGATGCCGCCCCCGAGAGCCATCCGGCCGTGCTGGCCGCATGGCTCGCCGTCTACCGCAACACGCAGGCGCACTGGGATCTCTACTATCTGGCCGAGAAGCTCGTCGACGTCGAAGACAACTTTCGTCGCTGGCGCTTCAACCACGTCACCACGGTCGAGCGGCTGATCGGCTACAAGACCGGCTCGGGCGGCACCACCGGCGTCGGCTACCTGCGCAAGGCGCTCGACATCGTGCTCTTCCCGGAACTGTGGCAGGTGCGCACCGAGCTTTGAGCGTCGCGGCCATGCGCCGTCGCGCACGCGGTTTTGGATAGCATTCGCTCCCCACACTTCCCCGAGCGAGAGCCCTCCCATGTCCGGCGGCAATTTTCACGTTCACGGTCCGCACGACCACGAAATCGAACACGCCACCCAGCACGCGGCGGGAGGTGGCAGTCACGCGGGCGGCATCGCCATGGTCACCGCCATCATCGCGACCGTCGGCGCGATCTTCTCCTACATGGGCGGAGCCACGCAGGCGAACGCTGGGCTCTACAAAAACAACGCCGCGATCAAAAAGACCGAGGCGTCCAATCAGTGGAACTACTACCAGGCCAAGAGCAGCAAGCAGAACCTGAGCGAGTTGGCGGTTGAGCTTGCGCCCGAGAGCCGCAAGGCGTTCTACGCCGACGAAATCGCCCGCTACAAAAAGGAAAAGGCGGACATCAAGAAGGATGCCGACCGGCTCGAAGCCGAATCGAAGGACTGGGACCGCAAGAGCGATGAGCAAATGCACCAGCACCACCGCTGGGCCCAGGCAACCACGGCGCTGCAAATCGCCATCGCGTTGGCGGCCATTGCGCTGCTGACCAAGCGCCGGTGGCTCGAATACGCGATGTACGGCGTGGCCGGTCTCGGGGTCGTCATCGGCTCGCTGGCCGCGATGCACATCTGAATTCTCTTGACCGCAGGTCCAAACACCCCATCGCCAGCGACCCGTGGCGAGATGGCCCATCTCGCTTCGAACGGTGATCGTGGACACAGGGTGCCCACCCGACGATGACTGCGACGACCGCTGCGACGGACTTGGCTCTGCTATCGCGCGGGTCGCACGATTTCGAAATCACGCTCGCCCTGCCAGACTTTGGCGCGGCCGTTGGTGAAGTCCTCGCCGTTGCTGTAGATGGGCGCGATGACCCAGCGGCCACGGCGATCGATGAAACCGAGCTTGCCCGGTGGGTCGAGGTTCGTTCGCGGCCACAGATCGTTCAAACCGACTGCCGCCAACCCCTCCGAGAAGCGAGGCGGCGAGCGAAAGCGAGTGCCGAATTTGGCTGCGATGACGATGCTTCCCCGGCGATCGATGAAGCCGACCGGCCCATCCTTGCGCAACCGAACCGCCGCGAGGCCCTCGTGAAACTCGAAGGCATCGACGAAGCGCGGCCGGATCGCCCAGCGCCCCTGGGCATCGACGAAGCCGACCTTGCCGCTTGCCTGGTCGCGAAGGGCAAGCAGACCTTCGCTGAACTTCGCTTCGGTCATCGTGGGCAAAGACACCCACAGCGCGGCCTCGACGCCCTCACGCAGCGTGTTGCCGTGCTCATCGATCAATAGCGACGCTCCATCCGCTCGCTCGACGAGCGCGAGCCCGTGATCGAAGTCACCAGCAGATCGAAATTGCGGCGCAATCGCCCATGCACCACTCGCATCCTGATAGCCGCTGAGCCCGGTCGTCTTGTCTGTCGCCGCAGTGCGTATTGCGAAGGCAGAGGGTTGCGCCCACGCGAGAGCTACCAACGCATACGCGAGGAGGAACCCAAACCAGCCTCGTGGGGCGAAACGCATACCGCAGCGAGCGACGGGTGGATTCACCGCTTCGCCTCGATCAGCATTTCTTCGAAGAGAACCGCGATGTCAGCGATCGGCTGACAGGAGGCCGAGTCGGCGCTGTTGACCATCTTGCGCGCGTTGAAATAGTCGGCCTTGTTGCCGATGATGTAGTCGGAGAGTTTGTGCTTGTTCGCGAAACCTTCGCCAGTCAGCATGCCATGTGCCACGATGTCGTAGGCAGTTTGGGTTTCCTTGACCAACGAAGTGTCGAACGGAAGATCGAGTCCGCGACCGATCGCTGCGCCGGCAGATACGTGGTTGTTCCACCACCTCAGCTGTACCTCCTACCTGCGCCCAAAGCAGACATGCTCGTCACCGGCTCCGCGCCGCAGCCCGCAGCGCGTCGGCAGCCCATTGATTCAGGCTGACACCGGCCAGCTCCGCCGCCTGTATTGCGCTTGCGTGCACGTCCTTCGGAACGCGCAGCATCAGATTGCCACTGACAGGCTTGCTGGGTGATTGGCCGAGCGCCGCGCAGGCTGCCATGTAGTCGTTGACGGCCTCATGAAACGCCGTTTCCAGCCCCGCGACCGTTTTGGCATGAAACCCGACGACATCGCGAATACCGGCAACGCGACCTACAAAAATGCGATCCTCGGCATCGAACTCGATACGGGCGCTGAAACCTTTGTAGGTGAGGGCGTTGCTCATGGGGTCACTCCGATCCATCTCAAAAATTCGCGCGCGTCGCGCACGCGATAGCGCAATGCTTCGCGCTCAGGGTGCGGGCGATGAAAGTACGCACGTTTGCCATCCTTCTCGAACGTCACCGACGAACCGGAACCTTCGATCACGCGGCAGCCAACTGCCTTCAACAGCGATTCGATCAGACCCCATTCAAGCGTGCCGTTGACGGGGTCCGCAAAGATGGCTTCCAGCGTTTTGCGCTGTTTGCTGTTCATGTCGGGATTATAGGATTGATTGCACTATTTGCAATCGACAATGCGTCGCGGATGCTGGCACGCGTGTCGTCAAACGCATTCCGCGAAACGCGAGCGCTGGAGGAATCGGGCGCATTGATCGGGTCACGTTTTGCCGCGTCAAGAAGGTGGCCCGCTGCGACCATAGGCGCGTTGGGGGCAGATCGCGCAGCGCGGAACAGCAGAAACCCTGCCGGGTATCGAGGTGTGGAGGGTTGAATCCCAACCTGCGATCTGGCGCGGGTCGATGGTTCGACAAGCTCACCACGAACGGAGCCGGGGACGCGCTGCGCTCGACAGGTGCCCTACTTCGCCAGCGCCTTCATCGCATCGGTCAACCCCTGCACCGTCGTCGGATACATGCGGCCGCCCATGATGGTCTTGATGATCTCGGTGGAGTAGGTGTAGTCCCAGGTGCGCTCGGGCATCGGGTTCAGCCACGCGACGCGCCGAAAGTGGCTCGTCATGCGCGTGAGCCATACCTTGCCGGTCTCCGAGTTGCTGTATTCGACGCTGCCGCCTTCCATTTCGATTTCGTAGGGGCTCATCGCGGCGTCTCCGACGAAGATCAGGCGGTAGTCGGGGCCGTACTTGTGCAAGAGGTCCATCGTCAGCGTGCGCTCGGTGGAGCGGCGGCGGTTGGTCTTCCACACGAAGTCGTACAGGCAGTTGTGGAAGTAGAAATGTTCGAGCCGCTTGAACTCCATCTTGGCCGCGCTGAAGAGGGCTTCCACCTGTTCGACGTGATCGTCCATCGAGCCGCCGATGTCGAGCAGCAGCAACACCTTCACGGCGTTGCGCCGCTCGGGGCGCATCTGGATCGAGAGCATGCCCGCGTTCTTGCCCGTTTCCTCCAGTGTGTGCGGCAGATCGAGTTCGTCGACCGCGCCTTCACGGGCGAATCGGCGCAGACGACGCAGCGCCACCTTGATGTTTCGCGTGTTGAAGTCGACGTTGTCGTCGTAGTCGCGAAACTGCCGCTCATCCCAAACCTTCACGGCGCTGCGCATGCGGCTTCTGTCCTGTCCGATGCGGATGCCCTGCCGATTGTCGCCATAGGCGCCAAACGGCGAGGTGCCGCCGGTGCCGACCCACTTGCTGCCGCCCTGATGCCGGCCCTGCTGTTCTTCGAGCCGCTTTTTCAGCGTCTCCATCAGTTCGTTCCAGTCGAGCGTCTTCAACTTCTCGCGCTCTTCGGGCGTCAGCATTTTCTCGACGACCTTGCGCAGCCATGCCTCGGGAATCGCGGTTTTCAGGTCGACCAGCTCGCTGACACCGCGGAAGTATTCGGCGAATGCGAAATCGAAGCGATCGAACTTCGTCTCATCCTTCACCAGCGTCGCCTTCGACAGATGGTAGAAATCGTCGATGGAGGGCGAAATCACGTCCGCCTTCAGCGCTTCGAGCAGCGTCAGGAATTCGCGCGTCGAGGGCTTCACGCCGCGCCCGCGCAGGTGATAGAAGAAGTCAAGCAGCACACCGCGAATTCTCGCAGAGCCGCAGCAAAGGTGGGTACCCCGCGCTCAGCGAACCGTGGCAAAACAACCCATTGCGTTACATGCGGTGATGGTGGGCACGGGGTACCCACCTTGCTCGGTTGTACGCCGACACGGACCGGTCTACACTGAGCTCGAAAATTCTGCGACGTCCTGCGACGTCATTCATCCAATGCTCAAACGGGAATACGACCGGTTGATATCCACGCTTTCATTGGAATCCAAACGAGGTTTGTCGTGAAGTTGTCGGTCTATGCATCTACCGCGTGCCAGCGAGCTTCATCGGAATTTTCTCGCGTGAAGCGGATGGCGAGATGCGCGGTTGTCGGGGCAGTCGCGTTTGCCATCAACTCAACTTGCCTCGCGAGCGCTACTTTCTTGCCGTCCCGTAAGCAGATAATCGATCCCCTCGGTAACGTGCGAGTGATCGTTGACTTTCACGACAAGGCACATCTTGGTTTCCCTGGACGGGATCGCGAGATGCCGAACTCCGAACCCAAGCGTCCGCCTGAGCCCGAGTTCTTCCACAAGGAACAGACTGTGGCGCTCGTTGCCGATTTCGAAGCGCGCCACGGCGTCAAGCGAATGGGCATGACGAGTTGGGCGGGCAGCAGCGTCACCGTGTATGTCTCAAATGAAAAGTTGGCGCGCATCCTGCAGGACCCTTTGGTTCGACAGGTATCCGAGGACGAAGAATTTAGTTTCAGCGCGTTTGCGCCGCCTTGGTACGACTACAACTACTCGCCGGAGTGGATGTCGTGGGGCGGTGATGCCACCAACGCAAAGGTTTCCTCGGGTAGTTCCGGCCGAAAGATCTACATCATCGACTCAGGAACGGCGCTCCACGATGACCTGCCGACCTTTGCCGCGCGACTGAACGTCGCCTGTGGTTCGTCTGGCAATTGCAACACGTCCGACCCGACGACTTACCCACTTGTTGGCTGTTGGGCACACGCGACGCATGTTGCCGGCATCATTGGCGCGAAGGCTGCCGGCGCCAACAAGACAACTCGTGGCGTATACGCGGGTTTCCCCAATTTGATCTCGTTGAACATCACCTCTCGCTCCGGTGGTTCGTACGACTGTTCCAACACGTCCCCTTCCTCCTCCACCGTCGGTTACGCGCTTGACTACATTTCTTGGGACAACTCGAACAATAATCCCACGAAGATCATTCACGTGGCCAACATTTCGCTGAATCCGGGTGGCATGGAATACATCAACCTCGGTGTTCCCGGTACCAACTGGACGAAAGCGCGGTCCGTAGCGGGCGGCATTTGGTGGGGCGGGATACAACTCGTTGCGGGCACGCTGCTCGTGCAGTCCTCCGGCAATTGGCCAAGTGTAGGAGGGACGTCGAAGGACGCTTGCAACTATGCATACCGGCCTGGCTATCTCACGCCGCCAACCGCGAGCGATGGCATTCTTGTCGTCGGCGCAGTCAACGACAATGGTGCTGCGGTTTCTGCGGCGTCACCGTTTCAGGCGGCAGATCCTTCGTCATTGAACACGCTCGCCGCGTACGAGCAGTCGACCTATGGTGAGTGCGTCGAGATATGGGCACCGGGCGACAGAATCGTTTCGACGTGGGGTTCCCACAGCTCGCCTTACTCGGTGAATGGCACCACATACACCGGCAATGTGTACGCCTCAGGTGTCACGCAAGGTTGGGCATTCCTGTCGGGCACGTCCATGGCTGCCCCTCACGTCGCGGCCATCGCCGCGTGGCTGGCCGACAACAATGCGGTAACGACTTCGGCGGAATTGGAAGCGCTCGTCCGCGCGTCCGCGACCCAGCATGGGGGCGCAGTCGACCCGGCCGGGTATCCGGTCAAAGTTCCACGTCTGCCGTAAAACTGATTCGGCGGCACGATGAGGGCGAATGCAAAGGAGCACATCAAAGGAGTACCTCAATGTTTCTGAATCGTCTCTTGGGCGCCCGCCGTCGTCCGCTCGCGGCTGCGGCGGCTCTCGGTCTGTCCGTCACGCCGGCGCTGGCTTCAGCGAACAACTTCCCGCTGACTGACCTTGGCCCGTACTATTTTCAGGTTATGCTGGGCACGCCCGAACTGATTGCGCAGTTCGGTGCCACGCGTCCCTACCTGCAGCTATACAAATTTCAGCCAAACTCCCACGTTGTCGGCGGAGCTCCAGATCCACCCGGTGGAATCTCCGGTCTCTTTCCGGTCATGTCGAGGCTCGTCAACTTCTACTACGTCGATGTGAACAATCTGTCAGTCGGCTATTGGATGCAGGGCTACCGAGACGGCGCTTGCACGCCTGGCGACCGCACGCTGCTGATTCCTCGCGCGCCAGCGATCGGGTCGACGGTTTCACAGTCACGCGATTGGTTAAAGTATTCCTGTGGATGGGGCTATACGCTGCCGAATGACGACCGCCTCACTACGATCGACACGGTGACGTTCGGCGCGCCGGTTCGCCGTCAGGCCATCGATGGCGGTCAATACGACGCGAGCCCCATGCCGATCAAGCGTGACGGCGTTGCTTGGGAAACGTTTTTCTGGGCCTATCGCCTCGGGATGGTCGCCAGCCGCAGCGATTGGGTTGACTCGAACTCCGCCGCATCGGCGACGCTGAAGACGTACTTCACGGTGCCATCCAGCGCGAATAATTTCGAATTGGCGGCACTTCCTTCACCTCATGTCGAGGACGTCGTTGTCGAATATGTCAACCGCGTTGAATTTCCGGCGCAGCCGGGGGGGCAGTACTTCTACGCGGTACGCGACGAAGACAAGCGGCTCCTCGATTCCTTGCCGAATTGGTCTCGCACTGGCAATTCGTTTCCGAGCGGTGGGTACGTGAGCGTCTGCCGATTCTACGGCGGACTCATCGGCGGTCCGAACACGCACTTCTACAGCGCAGACGCCCAAGAGTGCCAAAGGCTGAAAGGGGTGGCACAGTTGTCGTACGAAGGGCAGACCTTCGCAGTCAATATGCCGCTGCCTCCCAAAAATGCGGCACAGCAGGCGCCAGGCGCGTTGCGCGATTGCCCGGCCGACTCCCGGCCGCTCTATCGGGTCTACAACAACGCCAGTGCCTCAGGCGGACGGTTCGTTTCGAACCATCGATACCTGACTGATCGCGCCGACGTTATTGTCGCGGTGGAACAGGGCTGGGTTGACGAGGGGCACGTCATGTGCGTTCCTTTCTAGTGCCGTGTTTCGCGAAGATTGGTACAAAAAAATGCGATGGATTTTGGTTCGAATCGAGGCGCAAAGCGCTGCCATGGCAAGCTATGGCGAGCATGGGCAACGAAGCGTCGAGCCAAACAACGCGCATGTTGGTACCAAGAAAAGCGAAACACGGCGCGAGGTCCTTCGAGGGTCGATTTCTCATCGCCCCAAGGGCGTGCCACAGAGGGAAAACCCTGTGCCGATTCGCTGCCGCAACGCCCGTGCCTTGGGCTACACTGCCCCTACGCCCACTTCAGGAGGGAGGGCGGTCACAGTTGCCACCCGTCTCTGCGACGGGTGGCTTTTTTTCCTCCCCGCCGCCGCCCCGAAGGCGATCAGCGCGGCAGCGCCCAGAAGCACACGATGGCCGTCAGCGTCGGGCCGAACGCGGCGACGAACAGGCCGAGCGCGCTGATGTGTCCGTCCTCGAACCACGGCTTGAGGATCGCGTAGCCAGCCGGGTTCGGCGCGTTGGCGATGACGGTGAGCCCGCCGCCGGTCACCGCCCCGGCCACCAGCATGTACTTGAACTCGGGCGTCAGCCCCGACACCAGCGAGCCGAGATAGGTCAGCGCCGCGTTGTCGGTGATCGCGGTGAGCGCCGTGGCGCCGAAGTAGACCTCGTTCGGACTCATGCGCAACAGCAGCTCCTGCAGCCACCATTGCTGCATGCCGCCGAGCACGACGAGCCCGGCGAGAAAGAACCCCACCATCAGCGCTTCGCGCAGGATCAGCCGGTCCTGATGCTGCGGGTAGGCGTGAGCGAGCCCGAGAAACGCGAGCAGGCAGCCGAGAAACAGTGGCGGATGATGCGCAAAGACGACGACGCCGGCGAGCAGCAGCAGATGCGCGGCGCACACACCGGGCGGAACCCGCCCTTCCGACGCGCCGTCGCTGGTCGTGCGCACGGCGCGCAGCTCATGAAAGAACAGCGCGCTCACGACCGTCGCGTTGATCAGCACCGCCAGCGCGGCGCGCCAGCCGAAATGCGTCAGCATGAACGCGATGTTCCAGTCCCACTTGGCGGCCACCATCAGCACCGGCGGCGCGGCAAATGGCGTCAGCACGCCGCCGATCGACACGTTGACGAAGAGCACGCCGAGCATGCCGTAGCGCAGCCGCGACGACAGGCCGCCGGCGCGATAGAAGCGGTCGCGCAACATGAAGGCGCCCAGCGTCATCGCGGCGGGCTCGGTGATGAACGAACCGAGCAGCGGCACCACGGTCAGGATGATCGCGCAGAAGGCGACCGGCCGCGGCAGCGGCAAGAGCCGCGCGAGCGCCGTGACGATCAGCTTGGCGACGTGCAGCACCGGCTTGCTCGCCGCAACGACCATGATGGCGATGACGAACAGCGGTTCGGTGAAGTTGCGGCCGTCGATGTAGCGGGTGACGGCTTCGAACCCGCCGGTCGCGCCGAGGACGACGAGCAGCACGGCCGACCACAGCCCGAACACGGCCTCCACTTCGCCGAAGAGATGAAAGAGCCCTTCGTGCCGCGGCCAGCGGTGGCCGAGCGCCGCGATCTTCGGCGCGAGGAAGGTGTGCGCGATCGCCAGGGCAAAGAGCGCGGCGGCGATCAGTTCGGTGTTGCTCGGGGTCATGTCGATACTCGGCAAGAAAGGGCGCGGCCGGGCACGAAGCGGCCGCCATCGTTTTCGATTCTAGGGAAGCTCGGCATGACCTCTCGCAGCAAGCAGGCGCCGCGTAACGCGAGGATGGGCCACGCCGCAAGCGATCACGCGGAGCCCCACCGCACGAACGCGACGCTCAGAAACGCTCGCCCGGTGCCAGGTAGCGCCATTGCCCGACCGGCAACGCACCGAGCTGCACGCCGCCAATGCGGATGCGGCGAAGCGCGAGCACCTGCAACCCAACCAGTTCGCACATGCGGCGGATCTGGCGCTTCTTGCCCTCATGCAGCACGAAGCGCAATTGATCCTCGTTCTGCCACCACACGCGCGCGGGCTTCAACGCAACACCATCGAGCGCGAGGCCGTGGTTCAGGCGGCGCAATTCCGCCTCGGGCAACGCGCCGCCGCGCACCGAGCGCACGCGCACGAGATATTCCTTGTCGACGCTCGAATCCTCACCGATCAATTGCCGCGCGATGCGCCCATCCTGCGTCAGCACGAGCAGCCCCGTGGAATCGATATCGAGCCGACCGGCGGGCGCAAGACCACGCCCGTGTTCTCGCCGCCACGCGATGCCGCTCGCGTCCTCGGCCCAGTGCCGCTCGCCGCGCACGAGCACCGAGGCCGGCTCGTAGCCGTCTTCGGCCTGCCCGCTGACATAGCCGATCGGCTTGTTCATGATGATGGTGACCCGTTGCGCCTGCTCGGCGCTGGCGGCGCGGGCGACGGTGATGCGCTGCCCGGGCAGCACCTTTTGCCCGAGCACGGCCGGCACGCCGTCGACCAGCACCCAGCCCTGCTCGATCCAGGCATCGGCCTCGCGCCGCGAAGCGAGACCAAGCTCGCTCATGCGCTTGGAGAGCCGGACGGGTTCGCTCATCGCGGGGGCGATCTCGAGCTCAGGCGCCCGCGATCTGCATCGATTCGATCAACAGCGAGCCGACGTGCTTCGAGCCGCGGCGATCGACGTCGTCGCCAATGGCGACGATGCGCTGGTAGAGCTCGCGCAGATTACCGGCGATCGTCACCTCGGACACCGGATGCGCGATGGCGCCGCCCTCCACCCAGAACCCGGCGGCACCGCGCGAGTAATCGCCCGTGACCGGATTGACGCCCTGCCCCATCAGCTCAGTGACGATCAACCCACGCCCCATCTGCCGCGCGAGCGCATCGAGTCCGCCGGCGACGGTGGGCGCGACGACCAGGTTGTGATTGCCGCCGGCGTTGCCGGTCGAGCGCATGCCGAGCTTGCGCGCGGAATAGGCGGACAAGAAGTAGCCACGCACGACGCCGCGCTCGACGATCGCGCGGCGCTCGCAGGCCACACCCTCGGTATCGAACGGCGAACTGGCGTAGGCGCGATGGATGAACGGATCATCGATGATGTCCACCAGCGGCGCGAAGATCGGCTGCCCGAGGCTGTCGAGCAGAAACGAGGTCTTTCGGTAGAGCGCGCCGCCATAGAGTGCGTTGATGCCGTGACCGAGAAATCCGGCCGCCATGGTCGGGTTGAACAGCACGGGTGCAGTCTGGGTGGCGATCTTGCGCGAGCCGAGCCGCGCGACGGCGCGCTCGCCAGCGCGGCGGCCCACGGCGGCGGCGTCCTCCATCGCCTCGGCCACGCGCGCCGCGGTGTACCAATCGTCGCGCTCCATCGCCTCGCCTTCGCTCGCCACCATCGCGCAACCGATGTAGTGCGAACTGCCGCGATAGCCGCCGCAAAAGCCGTGCGTGTTGGCGTAGACGAATTCGTTGTCGTTGCTGCTGGCCGAGGCGCCCTCGCTGTTGTCGATGCGCGCGTCGACCGCGAAGCCGGCCGCCTCGCAGCGCTGCGCGATGGCGATGGCGCGGTCGGCGTCGAGCGACCACGGATGATAGAGGTCGAGATCGGGCACCTCGCGCGCCATCTGCGCCGCGTCCGCGAGGCCGGCAAACGGATCCGCGCTGGTGTGGCGGGCGATGGTGATGGCCTTGTCGACGGCCGTCGCAATGGCTTGCGGCGAGAAGTCCCCGCTCGTCGCGTTCCCCTTGCGGCCGCCGACGTAGACCGTAACGCCGAGCGACTTTTCGACGTTGTGTTCGAGCGTCTCCAGCTCGCCCTGACGCACCGTCACATTGAGCCCCTTGCCCTGCGTCGCTTCGGCCTCGGCCTGATCGGCGCCACCGCGCCGCGCGCGCTCGATCGCGGCCAGGGCAACATCACGGAGGGCGTCGGTGGTGAGGGCGAAGGACATGTCGGAGCCGGTACGGAGACGGGCCGCAAGCATAGCCGAGCGAGCTTGCGGCAGAATGCGCTCATGCCTCGCCCCGTGAAGTCCGCGCCACCGTCCGTCGAAGCGCCCTCGAAGACGCAACGCAAGAAAGACATGCATTCGCTGCAAGCGCTTGGCGAGACGCTGTGCGCGTTGCCCGACGATCAGCTCGGTCAGCTCGATCTGCCCGAGGCGCTGCGCGACGCGCTGGCGGAGTGCAGCCGCATCACGCGCCACGAAGCGCGGCGGCGGCACATGCAATACATCGGCAAACTGATGCGTGAGGTCGATCCGGAGCCGATCCGCGCGCAACTCGATCGCTGGGAGACGGGTACCCGCGCCAACAAGGCCGCATTCAAGGCGAGCGAACGCTGGCGCGAACGGCTGATCACCGAGCCCGACGCGCTGGCCGAGTTTGCCGCCGCCGAGCCCGAGGTCGATCGCGAAGCGCTCGCACGACTGATTGCCGAGGCGCGCACGCAGGCGGCACGCGGCGCGGCTCCGGCTGCCGCGCGACAGGTTTTTCGCGTCGTCTACCGCGCACTGTGCAAACTCTGAACACCCGAACTGCGATGGCGACTGTGCTCGATACCGTTTCGATTGGCGTGGTGTCGGTGTCCGACCGCGCGTCCCGTGGCGTCTACGAAGACAAGGGCATCCCGGCCTTGCAGGAATGGCTCACCGCGGCGCTGAAAAACCCGGTGCGCTGGAGCACGAGACTCATCGCCGACGAGGCGCCGCTCATCGAGGCGACGCTCATCGAACTGTGCGACGTCGAGCGCTGCGACCTGGTGCTCACCACCGGTGGCACCGGCCCCGCGCCGCGTGACGTGACGCCCGAGGCCACGCTCGCCGTCGCGCACAAGCTCATGCCCGGATTCGGCGAGCAGATGCGCCAGATCAGCCTCAACTTCGTGCCCACCGCGATCCTGTCACGGCAGATCGCCGTGATCCGCAACCGCACGCTGATCATCAATCTGCCGGGCCAACCGAAGAGCATTCGCGAAACGCTCGAAGGGCTCGCCGCCAGCGAGGGCCGTGCCGCCGTGCCCGGCATCTTCGCCGCCGTGCCCTACGGCATCGATCTCATCGGCGGCCCGTACCTCGAAACCGACCCCGAACGCTGCCGCGCGTTCCGACCCAAAAGCGCGGTCAAGCCCGCGCCTACCGACCCGACGTAGGCGACGGCTCGACGTCGCTCGCGCACGCTCGATCATCGCAACATCGAAGGCTACGAAGCGCGGTCAAGCCCGCGCCTACCGGACCGATGTAGGCGACGGCTTGACGTCGCTCGCGCACGCTCGATCCTCGCAACACCGAAGGCCACGAAGCGCGGTCGAGCCCGCGCCTACAACCCGATGTAGGCGACGGCTCGACGTCGCTCGCGCACGCCCGATCATCGCAACACCGAAGGCAACGAAGCGCGGTCAAGCCCGCGCCTACAACCCGATGTAGGCGACGGCTTGACGTCGCTCGCGCACGCTCGATCCTCGCAACATCGAAGGCCACGAAGCGCGGTCGAGCCCGCGCCTACAACCCGACGTAGGCGACGGCTCGACGTCGCTCGCGCACGCTCGATCCTCGCAACATCGAAGGCCACGAAGCGCGGTCGAGCCCGCGCCTACCGGGTGTAGGCGACGGCTTGACGTCGCTCGCGCACGCCCGATCATCGCAACATCGAAGGCTACGAAGCGCGGTCGAGCCCGCGCCTACAACCCGATGTAGGCGACGGCGTGACGTCGCTCGCGCACGCCCGATCATCGCAACATCGAAGGCTACGAAGCGCGGTCAAGCCCGCGCCTACCGGGTGTAGGCGACGGCTTGACGTCGCTCGCGCACACCCGATCATCGCAACATCGAAGGCCATGAAGCGCGGTCAAGCCCGCGCCTACAACCCGATGTAGGCGGCGGCTTGACGTCGCTCGCGCACGCTCGATCCTCGCGACATCGAACGCCACGAAGCGCGGTCGAGCCC
>JAFEDD010000030.1:0-407 GCA_018241765.1 Pseudomonadota bacterium
GAGGTGTGCGAGCCCGGCACGGTGGTGATCGCGATGGGCATGACCAACGATGTCCGCCTGTATCGCGACCTCGTGGTCAGCGGCATCCAGGATTATCTGCTGAAGCCCCTGCACGCGGATCAGCTGCGCGACAGCTTCGCATCCGCCCAGGCGGTGTTCAACGCGCCCAAGCATGTCGAAGCGGCCGCGGACCGGCCGCATCTGATGACCGCGGTCATCGGCGCGCGCGGCGGCGTCGGCGCCTCGACCGTCGCGGCGTCGCTCGCCTGGCTGTTCGGCGACAAGGATGCGCGCTCGACCGCGCTCCTCGACCTCGACGTGCATTTCGGGACCGACGCGCTGGCGCTCGATCTCGAACCCGGCCGCGGCCTCACCGATGCGATCGAAAATCCGAGCCGCATCGACGG
>JAFEDD010000030.1:521-7455 GCA_018241765.1 Pseudomonadota bacterium
CACCCGATGCTGGTGCAGGATCTGAACGCGGTCGTGCTCGTCACCGAAATCACGCTGGCGGCGGCACGCGATTGCATCCGCTTCCTGTCCTGGTTCAAGAGCCATGCGCCGCAAGCCTCGGTCATCGTCGTCGCGAACAAGGTGGCGTCGAGCGGCGTGCCGGAACTGAGCCGCAAGGATTTCGAGGCTTCAATCGAGCGCAAGATCGACTTCGTGCTGCCGCTCGACCAGAAGCTTGCCGCCCAGGCGGCGAAGCTGGGCAAGCCGGTCGCCGAAGCGGGCAAGAACGCGAAAGTCGGCCAGGCACTGCATGCACTGGCGGGCCGCCTGATCGCCGCTTCCAGCGACGGCGAGGATGCGCCGGAGACCGGCGGCACGTCGCTGCTCAGCAAGCTTGGCAGTCTGAAGGTCAAACTCCCCAAGAAAAAAGCGTAAAGGGGTCATAGCGGCGATGTCGCAGCTCTTCTTCCTCCTGCTCGGCGCAGTGGTGACACTCGCCCTGCTGCTCGTCGCCTTTTCGGGCCCGTCGGGCAATAAGGCCCAGAAGCGGCGGCTCGAAGGCCTGCGCGACCGGCATCGCAACGCGATGTCGATGTCGGCGGAAG
Source organism: Pseudomonadota bacterium (assembly GCA_018241765.1). Classification (GTDB taxonomy): domain Bacteria; phylum Pseudomonadota; class Gammaproteobacteria; order Burkholderiales; family Casimicrobiaceae; genus Casimicrobium. Next base: position 1,127 of record JAFEDD010000030.1, read on the forward strand.
AAAAAATGCGGCGCATCACCGCCGCGCGCGACACGAAGATGGACAGCTTCGCGGCGCGCTTCCTGCCCAACCCCGCGCTGCTGAAAAAGCGGCTGGCGATGACAGGCAAGGACTGGTCCGTGGGCCAATATGCGATGGCCAATGCCGCGATCGCGCTGGCGATCGGTCTTGTGCTGGAAATGAAAGGCGCGCCGATCCTGCTGTCGCTGCTCGGCGGCCTGATGGTCGGCCTCGGCCTGCCGCACATGGCGATCGGCTTCCTCCTCAAGAAGCGCGTGCAGAATTTCACCACCCGCTTTCCCGACGCGATCGAGCTGCTGGTGCGCGGCCTGCGCGCCGGCCTGCCGATCTCCGAAACGCTGGGCGTCGTCGCGTCCGAGCTGCCGGGTCCGGTCGGCGAGGAATTCCGGATGATCACCGACAAGATGAAGATCGGCCGGACGATGGAGCAGGCGCTTCAGGAGACCGCCGATCGCCTGGGCACGCCGGAATTCCAGTTCTTCTGCATCACTCTCGCCATTCAGCGCGAGACCGGCGGCAATCTGGCGGAAACGCTCAGCAACCTCGCCGACGTGCTGCGCAAGCGCGCGCAGATGAAGCTGAAGATCAAGGCGATGTCCTCGGAATCCAAGGCGTCGGCCTATATCGTCGGTTCGCTGCCGTTCATCGTCTTCGGGCTGATCTGGTTCATCAACAACGACTATATGGCGAACTTCCTGAAGGATGAGCGTCTGATGGTCGCGGGCCTTGGCGGCCTGGTGTGGATGGGCATCGGCGCCTTCATCATGGCCAAGATGGTCAATTTCGAGATCTGACGCGATGGATACTCCCACCACCGGCCCGACCGTTCTTGGCATCGACGTTCTCTGGGCGGCGACGTTGCTCGCCGGCGTCGCGACTTTCATGGTGCTCGTCGCGCTCTACGCGATCATGACGGTGAAAGACCCGATGGCACGGCGCGTGAAGGCGCTGAACGATCGCCGGGAACAGCTTAAGGCGGGCATCACCGCCTCGACCTCGAAGCGGCGTGCAAAGCTCAATGCCCGCAACGAGACGACCGATCGGATGCGCTCGCTGCTCGGATCGCTCAAAGTCCTGCAGGACGAGCAGCTGAAGGCGGCGCAGATCAAGCTGATGCAGGCTGGCATCCGCTCCAAGGATGCTGCCGTCGCCGTCATTTTCGGCCGGATGATGCTGCCGATCATCTTCGGCATCGGTGCCGTGGTGATGATTTACCTTGTCGACTATTTCCCCGACTGGAGCCCGTTCAAGCGGTTCATGGCGACCGCGGCCGCGTTGATCGGCAGCTACAAGGCTCCGGATATCTACCTGAAAAACAAGATTTCCAAGCGCAGCGATGCGATCCGCAAGGGCCTGCCCGATGCGCTCGATCTGCTCGTGATCTGCGCCGAGGCGGGCCTGACCGTCGATGCCGCGTTTGGTCGCGTCGCGCGCGAGCTGGGCAAAGGCTATCCCGAGCTTGGCGACGAGTTCATGCTGACCTCTATCGAGCTGGGCTTCCTGACCGAGCGCCGCCAGGCGTTCGAGAACCTCGCCACCCGCGTCGACCTGGATGCTGTCCGCGGCGTCGTCACGACCATGATCCAGACCGAGAAATACGGCACGCCGCTCGCTTCCGCGCTGCGCGTGCTTTCGGCCGAATTCCGCAACGAACGGATGATGCGCGCTGAGGAAAAGGCCGCGCGGCTGCCGGCGATCATGACCGTGCCGCTGATCTGCTTCATCCTGCCGGTGCTGTTCATCGTAATCCTGGGCCCGGCCGCCTGCTCGATCGCCGACAACTTCAAATGACGCGCTGAGAGGCGCGTCATCCCGGCGCAGGCCGGGGTGACGACGGCTGCGGAACGGCGAACTCACTCGGTCGTTTCTCCTCCGCAACATGGGGAGAGACGCCGTGGTGACCTTCACGCCGACGCAATGGATCATCCTGCTGCTGGTGCTGGTGCTCGGCTGGGTGCTGGGGCTGATGTCCCGCTCCGGCGGCGCCCGTTGGAGGCGCGAGCTGGCTGCCGAGCGCGAGCTGCACGCTGCTACGCGCCGCGACTATGAAGCGCGCATCGCCGAACTGGAACGCGAGCGCGTCCGCGACCTGCCGCCCGAGCGCCGCTCCGCGATCGACAATCTGGATTTGCGGAGACCTTGACCTAGCCGGCTTGCCTGAGCTTGTCGAAGGCTTCCCCCCTTCTTGAATCGCTGGGTTCAAGAGAGGGAGGGCTTCGACAGGCCCAGCCAAGGCGGAGTTTAGGTGCCTATTGTCTAAGCGCCGCCTGCGCCGCCGCCAGCCGTGCGATCGGCACGCGGTAGGGCGAGGCGCTGACATAATCGAGCTTCACGCTTTCGCAGAAGGCAATCGAAGCGGGGTCGCCGCCATGTTCGCCGCAAATGCCGAGCTTGATGTCGGCCCGCGCCGCGCGGCCGCGCTCGGCGGCGAGCTTGATCAACTCGCCCACCCCTTCGACATCGAGCGACACGAACGGATCGCGGGCGAAAATGCCTTTGTCGACATAGGCGGTGAGGAACCGCCCGGCATCATCGCGTGACACGCCCAGCGTGGTCTGAGTCAGATCGTTTGTGCCGAAGCTGAAGAACGCGCCGACCTCGGCGATCTCGCCCGCCTTCAAGGCCGCGCGCGGCAGCTCGATCATCGTACCGACCAGATAGTCGATGCGCCGGCCTTTCTCTGTGAATACGGCCTCGGCGGTCTTGTCGATCACGTCCTTCATCAGCTCCAGCTCGCGCTTCGTCGCGACGAGCGGAACCATCACTTCGGGGATCGGCGCCTGGCCGGTGCGTTCGGCGACATCGACCGCCGCCTCGAAGATCGCACGCGCCTGCATCTCGTAGATTTCGGGGTAAGTGACCCCCAGACGGCAGCCGCGATGACCGAGCATCGGGTTGAACTCGTGCAGCTCTGCCGCCCGGCGCTTCAGCGCCTCGACGCCGACACCCGCTGCTTCCGCAACTTCGGCGAACTCGGCTTCCTCATGCGGCAGGAATTCGTGCAGCGGCGGATCGAGCAGGCGGATCGTGACGGGGAGCCCCGCCATGATCTCGAAGATGGCGGCGAAGTCGGCGCGCTGTTCGGGGAGCAGCTTATCGAGCGCGGCCCGCCTGCCCTTCTCCGTATCGGCGAGGATCATCTGACGCACGGCGGTGATCCGCGCGGCATCGAAGAACATATGTTCGGTGCGGCACAGCCCAATGCCTTCCGCGCCGAAATCGCGCGCGGTGCGGCAATCGGCGGGTGTCTCGGCATTGGTGCGGACTTTCAGGCGGCGCACCTTGTCCGCCCAGACCATCAGCGTGCCGAAATCGCCGGCCAGCTCCGGCTGCACGGTCGGGACCGCGCCCGCCATCACTTCGCCCGTCGCGCCGTCGATGGTGATGACATCGCCTTCGTTGATCGTGCGATCGCCGACCCGGAACAGCTTCGCCCTGGCGTCGATCGCGAGCGTGCCGGCGCCGGACACGCAGGGGCGGCCCATGCCGCGCGCGACAACGGCGGCGTGCGACGTCATGCCGCCGCGCGCGGTCAGGATGCCGCGTGCCGCGTGCATGCCGTGAATGTCCTCCGGCGAAGTCTCGACGCGGACGAGGATCACTGCGTCGCCCAGCTCCGCGCGCTTCTCCGCCGTGTCGGCGTCGAACACGACCGCGCCGGAGGCGGCACCGGGCGAGGCCGGCAGCCCTTTGGTCAGCACATCGCGCGGCGCTTCGGGATCGAGCGTCGGGTGCAGCAGCTGATCGAGCGCTTGCGGGTCGACGCGGCCGACCGCCTCGCGCTCACCGATCAGCCCCTCATTCGCCATGTCCACCGCGATCTTGAGCGCCGCCTTGGCGGTGCGCTTGCCGGAGCGGGTCTGCAGCATCCAGAGCGTGCCACGCTCCACGGTGAACTCGATATCCTGCATGTCGCGATAGTGCGTTTCGAGCAGGTCGAACACGCGAGCGAGCTCGGCAAAGGTCTCCGGCATCGCCTCTTCCATCGAGAGCGGCTTGGCCCCCGCCGCCTCGCGCGCGGCGCGCGTCAGATACTGCGGCGTGCGGATGCCGGCGACGACGTCCTCGCCCTGCGCGTTGATCAGGAACTCGCCATAATAAGCGCGCTCACCGGTCGAAGGATTGCGGGTGAAGGCGACGCCGGTGGCACTGGTCTCGCCCATATTGCCGAACACCATCGCCTGCACATTGACGGCCGTGCCCCAATCGCCCGGAATGCCGTTCAGGCGGCGATAGACCTTGGCGCGATCCGATTCCCACGAGCCGAACACCGCGCCGATCGCGCCCCAGAGCTGATCGTGCACGTCCTGCGGGAAGGGCTTGCCCCACTGCGCCTCGACCAATTTCTTGTATTCGGCGACCAGCGCCTTCCAGTCGGCAGCGGTCATGTCGGTGTCGAGGAAATGGCCCTGGTCTTCCTTGGCGACTTCCAGCGCTTCCTCGAAACTGCCGTGATCGAGGCCCAGCACAACGTCCGCATACATCTGGATGAAGCGGCGATAGCTGTCCCAGGCGAAACGCTCGTCGCCGGAGGTGGCAGCGAGACCCTCGACGGTCGCGTCGTTGAGGCCGAGGTTCAGCACCGTGTCCATCATGCCCGGCATCGACACCCGCGCGCCGGAGCGGACCGAGACGAGGAGCGGATCGGCCGGATCGCCGAAGCGCTTGCCGGTGACCGCCTCGATATGGGCGACGCCGTTCGCGACTTCGGCCTTCAGGCTGTCCGGGAAGCTTTCGCCCTGATCGTAATAGAGCGCACACACGGGCGTGCTGATCGTGAAGCCCGGCGGCACCGGCAGGCCGATCGAGGCCATGCCGTCCAGATTGGCGCCCTTGCCGCCGAGCAGGTTCTTGTCCCCCTTGCCCCCATCCGACACTCCGCCGCCGAAACGGTATACGTACTGCGTCATCTTTCCTCCTTAACCCCTCCCCTTCAGGGGAGGGGCAAGGGGTGGGGGCTGTCCGCCCGCGCGAGGCCTAATGACATGCCCCACCCCAACCCCTCCCCTGAAGGGGAGGGGCTATGTTTCGACTACCCCTCGATCCGCGAGAAATCGGCGACCTGATGCACCGCGTCGCGCATGCGGGCGAGCAGGCTCAGCCGCGCCTCCCGCTTGGCGGGGTCGGCGTCGTTGACCGTCACTTTCTCGAAAAATGCGTCCACCGGCCCGCGCAGACTCGCCAATGCCGCCATCGCCCCCTCGAAATCCTCCGCCGCGACCGCCGTCCGCGCGCGCGGCTCGGCCGAATCGAGCGCAGCGATCAACGCCTGTTCCTCAGGCACGGGCGTGTAGGATAGCGAAAAATCCTGCGATGGCGTGAAGCTCTCCTTCTTCAGGATATTCGCGGCGCGCTTGTAGCCGGCGAGCAGGTCGCGGCCTTCGGGCGTCTCGACGAAGGATTGCAGCGCGCGAACGCGGGCGAGCAGGCGGACGAGGTCGTCCTCCCCGCCCAGCGCGAACACCGCATCGATCAGGTCGTGACGGACCCCGGCCTCGCGCTGCTGGACCTTGAGACGGTCGGCGAAGAAGTCGAGGACGTCCCGACTGACAGCGCTGCGCAAGGGAAAGCGCAGGCCGTTATCCAGAACCAGCGCGATGACACCCAGCGCGGAACGGCGGAGCGCAAACGGGTCTTTCGAACCGCTCGGCTTCAGATCGACGCCGAAAAACTGCGTAATGCTATCCAGCTTGTCCGCCAGGCTGACCGCGACCGTGACCGGCGCGGTGGGGACGTCGTCGCCTTGGCCGACCGGTTTGTAATGATCGCGGATCGCGTCGGCGACGGCGTCCTGGTGGCCCTGCGCGCGGGCGTAGTAACCGCCCATCACGCCCTGCAGCTCGGGGAACTCGCCGACCATGCCAGTGACGAGATCGGCTTTGCACAGGCGGGCGGCATCATAGGCAAGCTGCGCCAAATCATCGCTCGTCCCGAGCGAAGTCGAGGGGCGCGTCTCCGAATCAGCGTCTGACGCCCCTCGACTTCGCTCGGGACGAGCGGAGATGGTAGCGCTGGAGGGATTTGAACCCCCGACAATGCCCTCTTCCACCAGCCAGCGCGCCAGCTTGGCCACGCGCTCGACCTTGTCGGCGACGGTGCCGAGTTTTTCGTGGAAGACGATCTGGCCGAGCTTCTTCGCCTGCTCCTCTAGCGGAACCTTCAGATCCTGTTCCCAGAAGAATTTCGCATCCGACAGCCGCGCGGCGAGCACTTTCTGGTTGCCGGCGACGATCGCCGCGCCGCCGTCATGCGCCTCAATATTGGCGGTGCAGATGAAGTTCGGGGCGAGGATCAAATCCTCCCCGGCA
>JAFEDD010000030.1:7469-9062 GCA_018241765.1 Pseudomonadota bacterium
GGGTGGGCGGGGGGTGGGGGGGGGGGGGGGCCCGCCGCCGGCACATTGCCCGGGGCCCCCTCCACCGGCTGCGCCGGCCCCCCTCCCCGTGCCGGGGAGGATTTCAAGACCGCGAAATATTTCTGGTTGGTCGCCATCGTCAGCTGGATGACCTCGGGCGGCACCTCCAGATAGGCGGGGTCGAAGCTGCCCAGCAGCGGCACCGGCCATTCGGTGAGGCCGGCATTTTCCCTGAGCAACGCCTCGTCACGGACGAGGGTGAGGCCGGCGGCGGCCGTGGCGTTGGTCGCGGCGGTCGCGATGATGCTTTCGCGCTCTGCCTGATCGACGATCACATGGCAGACGCGCAGCTTCGCGGCGTAATCCTCGGCCGAGCCGATCGTGATGCGGCCGGGATGGTGGAAGCGGTGGCCCACCGTCTCGACGCCGCTCGCGATGCCGTCGATCTCGAAATGCACGACTTCGCCACCCAGCAATGCGACGATGCCCTGGAGCGGGCGCACCCAGCGCAGGCTTTCAGTGGACAGCGACGCCGCGCCCCAGCGCATCGACTTCGGCCAGGGAAAGGCGCGGATGATCGCCGGGATCGCCTCGGCCAACACCTCGGCGGTGGCGCGGCCGGGCTTGTCGATCACCGCGAACCACACCCCGTCACGATCGGTGAGCTGGTCCTGAGTAAGGCCGGTTTTGCGGAGGAACCCTTCGAGCGCCTGCGGCGGTGCCGATGTGCGCGGGCCCTTCAACTCCTCGCTGACCGCCTCGGTCCGGTCCGGCAGGCCGCGCGCGATGAGGGCGAGGCGGCGCGGCGTCGAGAAAGTCTCGATCGCGCCGGCCTTGAGGCCCGCCTTCGCCAACTCCCCTTCGAACAGCCGCGCGAGATCGCCCCGCGCCTTTTCCTGCATCCGCGCGGGGATTTCTTCAGACAGGAGTTCGAGGAGGAAATCAGCCATTGAGGGAAACCGAAAATGCCTCGCTCGTCCCGAGCGCAGTCGAGGGGCGCTGGCACGGGTTCATCACATACGTTCCTCGACTACGCTCGGGACGAGCGTAAATGGCGGGATCGGGCAAAATCACGCCGTCCACCCGTTCTTTTCCATCCAGGCGGCGCAAGCGCCTTTGGCGAGATCGCGGACGCGACCGATATAGGCCTGGCGCTCGGCGACCGAGATGACGCCGCGCGCCTGCAGCAGGTTGAAGACGTGGCTGGCCTTGATCGCCTGCTCATAGGCGGGGATCGGCAGCTTTTTCTCCAGGCAATTCTCGCATTCGGCAGTCGCCTTGCGGAACAGGTCGAACAGCGCTTCGGTGTTGGCGACCTCGAAATTCCAGGTCGACATCTCGATCTCATTCTCGAGGAACACGTCGCCATAAGTGACGCCGCGGCCGTTGAAGTCGAGATCGTACACCCTGTCCACATTCTGGATATACATGGCCAGCCGCTCGAGCCCGTAAGTGAGTTCGCCCGCAACGGGCAGGCAATCGAAGCCGCCCATCTGCTGGAAGTAGGTGAATTGAGTGACTTCCATGCCGTCGCACCAGACTTCCCAGCCCAGGCCCCAGGCGCCCAATGTGGGCGATTCCCAATCGTCCTCG
>JAFEDD010000031.1 GCA_018241765.1 Pseudomonadota bacterium
GACAGATGGACGCGCACATGCGCCAGCGCCGCCGCGACTTCGTTGCCATCGTCCACCAGCCCACCGCAGTGGGAGTCCTCGATGAAGCTAAAGCTCGCCTGCCGCGATGCGATGACGGGAACGCCCATCGCAAGGAACATGCACAGCCGGTTCGACGCGATGCCCATGTGCTGGAACTGCGGTGCATCCTGCAAATACACCACCATGCCGACGTCGGCGGCCGCAGAGACCGACCACGCGTCGCGCCAGCCCAGGCGCGCGCCTTCGAGGTGGAGCCGTTCAGCGCCGCGAATGCGGCGCAGCAACCCGTGAACGAGTGCGTCGGAATGCAGGATTTGTCCCCAGACGTGCAAATCAGGCACGGTCTGCAAGGCGTCAGCCAGCCAAAGCCCACCGTTGCCATGGTTGAAGGTGCCCGAAAAGCACAACACAAACGCATCGTCAGGAATGCCGCGCTGACGCCGCACGGTCGCTCGATCGGCGGCATCCGGTGGGTGCCGGAATCCGCCGGGGTAGACGATCACCTCCTGCTCTGGCCTCAAACCGGCATAGTCACGCTGGATGGCGACGCGCTCCTCCTCATTGACGATGGTCAGCGCGCTGGCACGCATGCCACGCTGGCACAGGCGCTTCCATCGCGCCGATCGGTCACCGGCGTAGCTGCCGTTCTTTATCTCATCGGCCAGCGTGACGACCGGGCGTCGCCACACGCGGCCGAGCGTGCCCACCACCGCGAGCGGGTCTTCCGTGGTGCCCGAAAACGCGCGATAGCGGCGCCAACTCGGTCTGCCGATGTTCGACAGCAGCCACCGATAGCCATATTCCGCCGCGCACGCCCGAACGTCGGGGCCATAGCGTGAAACATCGAACGAGCCGCCCGGCGCGAACACGTCGACCGCGAAGCCAAGCTCCAGCCAAGCCGAAATCAACGCATCATTCGGCGGCGAATACGCCAGCTCGGGAATCAGCAAAAAATGCGCGACGCGTGGTTTCAATTGACGGCCCCCGTGTTCGATCCGTTCGCGTCGAGCCGACCCGCGCGTTCCCAAAAATCATGATTGTCCAAGGTGCTGACCCCATACGAATGCGGCCACTCCCCTCCCGGTTCGGCGTGCGCGAAGTGCACACCCAGCGCGCGGCGCAGCCGCTCGCCGTTGCACACCCCCAGCAGGCGGTCGAGGCGGCCGGCGGGTTCGATGCGGCGCACCGTGGGCGGCGGCAGGGGCGCGGCGGCCAGCACGGCGTTCAGCGCGGCGTCCCACGCGGTGACCGACGCGGCGATGCTGTAGCGGCCCTGCACCAGCGCGCGGCCGCCCTCGCGCACGCGCGCGGCCAGCGCTGCGTCGGCCAGCGATGCCACGGCGGAGGCTGCGCCCGCCGTGTCGCCGATGTCGAACATCCGGCAGTTTATGCCGTCCACCAGCGCGCCTTCGAGCCCGGAGCCGACATAGCGCGACGTGGCCACGGCCACGCCATGCGCCATCGCCTCCCACACCACGATCGGCCCCGTCTCCCACAACGAGGGGTTGATCAGCACGTCGGCATGGCGATAGACCCGTTGCGCCACCTCGTCCGCCGCCACGTGGCCCAGCCAGCGCACGCGGCCGGCGCGGGTGTGGGCGTCCAGCCGGTGACGCAGTTCGGCCTCGTCGGGGCCGGCCCCCGCAATGCAAAGCTCGAAGGCAACGCCCCGCCGCAGCAGTTCATCGGCCATGGGCGGCAGATCGAGCACGCGCTTTTGCCATTGCTCGATGCGCCCGACGTAGGCGATGCGCAACGGCGACGCCGCGTGTTGCCGCACGTCCGCATCGTCCTGCGCTGGCGCGGCATCGGGCACGCCATAGGGAACATAGTGAAGGCGCGCGCCAGCCACACCCGCACGCTCGGCCAGCGCCACCGCCAAGCGGTTGCTGCACGCCACGCCATCGAGCACGTCGCGCTCGCGGGCGATGTCGTCGAAAAGATCGGGCTGAATGCCGTGCAAGGCCATCAGCAGGCGTGGTACCTGCGACGCACCGGCCGCACGCAGGCGCGCAACCGCCGCGCAGGTGTCGACGATGTTCACGCTGACGACGACCGCTGGCTGAACATCACGCATCGCCTGCATCAGCGCCTGCACCCGCCCCTCGTGCGAGCCGGTCGGGTTGGCGACCGACACGACGTCGGTCAACGCGGCATGCGCCGCCCGATAGGCCGCGACGTCATGCCAGCGACCGGCGACCAAGCCCACGGTCGGCACCCAACCCATCGCCCGCAAGCCGGGCGCCAGATAGTCCAGCCATGTCGCCACGCCGCCTAACGGGTAGGCGGAGGGGGCGAGAAAGAGGAGGCGTGCGAATGCTCTGTCCGTCGTCACCGTCTCTCCCCGATTTTTCGGGCAGGTGAACCCGCCCAAACTTCATATGGCGGCACTGAGCAGTTCACGACGCTGTTGGCGCCGATCACCGCGCCATCACCAATGACCACGCCAGCCAGCACGCAGACATCAGCCCCGAGCCACACATCATCGCCAATCGTTACGCCACGCCGTGCGGATTCAATTCCAGCCGCAGAAATCAAGGTACCACGGGGCCGCGCGTGATGATCAGCCAGCAGCGAACAAAATTGCGCGATGAGGCAATGGCTTCCGATGCTTATCCGCGTACCGGGCGCGGCGCGCAGGTTGCCGTACTCGCCAATGTAGGTGTGATCACCGATGCACAACTGCACCCCGCCGTTCGCATCCTCGCTCAATCCAAGCACGACACCGTGCGCGAGGCGCACCTCGTGGCCAAGCCGAACTGCCTCAGGGATGGCGCCGTGGAGAACGACCCCGCGATCAACAAAGCAGGTCGGAAACGCGGCGCGCAGGCGTCCGAGCTTTTCGGCATCAGAGCTTAGTTCGGCAAGCGCTCGTTGAACAGTGGGATTCAGCAGCAATCGAACACCGCGCGCGACGCGCCGCAGCGATTCAAACACGCGCGCACCCCAAATGCGAATCAAGTGCCAACTCCATAATCACACGTCCCCCGTCAACGCGACGCGGCGCCCAGCCACGGGCAAGTTGAACACTCCCATCGCATGCGTCGGCTCATAGTTCGGAAACCATTCGACAGCGATACTGAACTCGCCGATGCCTTCAGCCCGCGTCCATTGCCCGAGACGATTCGAATAGGCATACGCATCGACGCTGTAATCGCCGGGGGCGAGCGTGAGCGCGGGAATCCGAAAGCGCGATTGCCAGCGACCACCCGGATGCGTCGCAGGGGCTTCAGCATCGTGCATGCCCAACACCGTCTCACCCAATCGCCGCAGGCACAGCGTTATGCGGAATTCTTCCAGCGAACCCGCGCATTCGCTATCCACGGCAATTTCAATGGCGCTGCTCGGCGAAATCGCTTCGGTGAGTGCCGCCTCGCGCCGGTTCACAGTAATGCGCGTAAACCGCACCTCCCCCGCCAACGGCCCGCTGATGACGGCCCCCGCTGCGGCGCCTTCGCTGCGGACGTGGCGCGCGTAGGCGTGCAGCGCGTCGGTGATGCTGCCGCTGAACAGGTGGCTGCCGTGGCTCAGCACGATGCCGCGCTGGCACAGGCGGGCGAGCGCACCGTGGTTGTGGCTGACGAAAAGCACCGTGCGGCCACCTGCGGAGAGGTCACCCATCTTGCCCAGGCATTTGTCCTGAAACGCGGTGTCGCCCACCGCCAGCACCTCATCAACCACCAGCACATCGGCATCCAGATGCGCGGCGACGGCGAACGCGAGGCGCACGTACATGCCGCTTGAATAGCGCTTGACGGGCGTGTCGATGAACTTTTCGACTTCGGCGAAGGCGACGATTTCGTCGAATTTGCGGGCGATGTCGCGCCGCGTCATGCCGAGGATGGCGCCATTGAGGTAGATGTTCTCGCGGCCGGAGAGCTCGGGATGAAAACCGGTGCCGACTTCGAGCAGGCTGGCCAAACGACCGCGCACTTCGACGCGGCCCTTGGTGGGCGCGGTGATGCGGCTGAGGATTTTCAGCAGCGTGCTCTTGCCCGCGCCGTTGCGGCCGATGATGCCGACGACCTCGCCCGGCGCGATGTCGAAGCTGACGTCGCGCAGCGCCCAGAAGCGGTCGGTGGTGTCGGCGCCGGTCTGCGCGATGGCGACGTCACCGTCATCCGCCGCGCGGCGTCGGAATGGCCGCCTGATCGCGCCGGAAAGCACGTCATAGAACGTCTCGCCCACGGCACGCTGGCCGCCGATGCGGTATTCCTTCCAGAGCCCTTGAACGCTGACGGCGGGGTGCGGCATGGGTGGCTCAGATGATGTCGGCAAAGCGTCGTTCGACGCGCTCGAAATAGGCGACACCCAACGCGAAGATGACGAGCGCGACGGCGAACGAAAGGCCGATGCCGCCAAGGTCGAACGGTTTGCCGAGGAAGGCGCTGCGGAACGCTTCGATGAGGCCGGCCATCGGGTTGAGATAGAGCAGCCAGCGCCACTGCTCGGGCACCAGCGAGACGGGGTAGATGACCGGCGTGACGTACATCCAGATCTGCACCAGAAAAGGCGTGAGGTGGGTGAAGTCGCGATAGGCAACGGTGAGCGCCGAGAGCAGCGTACCGACCCCGAGCGCGGCGAACACGACGCCCGCCAAGAGCAGCGGTGCGGCCAGCAGATTCCACGTGAAGCCGACGCCATACCACGCCATCATCGCCAACAGCACGATGGTGGCAATGGCGAGATCCACCAGCCCGGCCCCAATGGACGAGAGCGGGATGATGAGGCGAGGAAAGTAGACCTTGCTGACGAGGTTGGCCGAGCCGACCAGCGATTGACCGGACGCACTGACCGCCGCCGCGAAGAACGTCCACGGCAGCAGCGCGGCATAGACGAACACGGGATAGGGGTAGCCGTCGGAGGGCATCTTGGCAAGCTGCCCGAACACGACACTGAAGATGACCATGGTCAACACGGGGCGGATGATGGCCCACGCCGCACCCAGCGCCGTCTGCTTGTAGCGCACCTTGACATCCCGCGCCGTCAACACCCAAAGCAATTCACGATAGGCCCAAAGCTCACGCCAATCAAGCATGTGCCAGCCACGGCGGGGTTCGATGAGGGTCACGGGGCCGTGCGCCGATGACGCGCCGCACGTCGCGCGCACGTCGGTCGCGTCCGCCCGGGGCGGCGCCGCGTCGTTGGCCACTACTTCAGCCACGCAAACAACGATGCGTTGTCGGCGACCCAGTGGCTGAGCGATTTGACGCCTTCGCGCACCGAGATTTTTGGCGCCCAGCCGAGTTGCTCGCGGGCTTGCGTGAGGTCGCAGACGAACACGGGTTGGTCGCCGGGGCGCCATTGGTCCCATTTCAAGGGGATCTTGATCTTCAGTTCGTCTTCGAGATAGCTGAGCAGTTCGAGCAGCGACATGGTGTTGCCCGGCCCGCCGCCGATGTTGAAGGCGCGGCCGTTGACGCGGTCGCGGTTGACGTAGGCGGCCTCGTAGGCGCGGGCGAGGTCTTCGACGTGCAGCACGTCGCGGATTTGCTTGCCGTCGCCGTAGATGGTGATGGTTTTGCCGAGCACGGCGGCGATGGTGAACCATGCCACCCAGCCCTGGTCCTCGATGCCGAACTGGCGGGTGCCGTAGATGCAGCTTTGCCGCAGCGCGACGGTCTTCAGGCCGTAGATGCGGCTGTAGTCGATGGTGTATTGATCCGCCACGCCCTTGGAGCAGCCGTAGGGGGAGTGAAAGTCGAGCGGCTGCTGCTCGCTGACGCCTTGGGTCAGGTGTTCGTATTCGTAGCGGCCGTTGCGCTCGATCACCGGCACGTCGTGCATCTTGCCGTAGACCTTGTTGGTCGAGGCGTAGATGAAGAACGAGGCCGGGCTTTCGAGCCGCACGGCCTCGAGCACGTTGAAGGTGCCGAGCGCGTTGATCTCGAAGTCTTCGCGCGGGTTGGTGACGGAGGTGGTGACGGCGACCTGCGCGGCCAGATGCAGCACGACATCGGGCTTGACCGAGCGCAGCACGGCGGCGATGGCCGAAGCATCGCGCACGTCAACACGATGAAACTGCACCTTGGCACGCCCCTGAAGCCAAGCGAGGTTGTCCTCGGTTCCACGGCGCGACAGGTTGTCGACAAGAGTGACATCCCAACCGCGGGATGCAAAGTGGTGGGCGCTGTTGACGCCAATGAAGCCGGCACCGCCGGTGATGAGGATGGAAGGCATGATCGAATTGTTTTGCTACGCAGATATTTTGCCTTGCGAGCGCCACATCGCCAAAGCGATGAAGCGAGCAGCAATGACGCCGTCATTTCGGCAAGCAGCCAAGCGCGGTCAAGCCCGCGCCTACACGGTGTAGGCGACGGCTTGACGTCGCTTGCTGTAGGCGACGGCTTGACGTCGCTTGCTGTAGGCGACGGCTTGACGTCGCTTTCGTGGGGTTGATCATCGTCACCCGTCTTCGAGCGCAGCCAAGCGCGGTCAAGCCCGCGCCTACACGTTGTAGGCGACGGCTTGACGTCGCTTGCGTGGGGTTGATCGTCGTCAACCGTCTTCGAGTGCAGCCAAGCGCGGTCAAGCCCGCGCCTACACGTTGTAGGCGACGGCTTGACGTCGCTTGCTGTAGGCGACGGCTTGACGTCGCTTTCGTGGGGTTGACCATCGTCACCGGTCATCGAGCGCAACCGAACGCGGTCGAGCCCGCGCCTACACGTTGTAGGCGACGGCTTGACGTCGCTTTCGTGGGGTTGACCATCGTCACCGGTCATCGAAGGCAACCAAGCGCGGTCAAGCCCGCGCCTACGACGTGTAGGCGACGGCTTGACGTCGTTTCCCGTAGGCGATGGCTTGACGTCGCTTTCGTGGGGTTGACCATCGTCACCGGTCATCGAGCGCAACCGAGCGCGGTCGAGCCCGCGCCTACAGGCTGTAGGCGATGGCTTGACGTCGCTTTCGTGGGGTTGACCATCGTCACCGGTCATCGAGCGCAACCGAACGCGGTCGAGCCCGCTCCTACATGTCCGCGCGTGCCCGTTGTAGGCGACGGCTTGACGTCGCTTGCGTGGGGTTGATCATCGTCACCGGTCATCGAGCGCAACCGAGCGCGGTCGAGCCCGCGCCTACACGATGTGGGCGACGGCTTGACGTCGCTTTCGTGCCGTTGTTCATCGTCACCCGTCATCGAATGCAACCAAGCGCGGTCAAGCCCGCGCCTACAACGCGGACGGGCGCCTACAGCCAGTCGGCGAACCAATGCGGGTAATCGCCGGGCGCCGCCGCCAATCCGGCGCGCACGGGATTGGCCAGGATGTATTCGCCAACGACGCGCAGATCCTCGTCGGCGCGCAATGCGTGGTCGTAATAATCCTTCTGCCACACAACGTCCAATTCAGGTCGCACCCTTCGCACGTCTCGTGACGATAGCGTCTTGCTGCGTGCAAGCAAGCGGCCCAGATCGCCGTTGCGGAGCGTGAACAGCCAGTGCGCGTGATCGGGCATCAGCATGAACGCGTGGGAGTGCGTCTCACCCGATGCGTCGAGCGTGCCGAATAGCCTCACGGCAGCACGCGCAAGACAGAAGTCGTCGAAGAGCCGCTTGCGCTCAGCCGTTGCAAACGTAACGTGATAAATCTGGCCAATCAGGCTGACGCGGCCTCGTCGCAAGTGGTGGCTGTGGTGCATCGCGCGAGTTTAGGCGATGGCTTGACGTCGCTCGCTCGGCATTGACCGTCATCGAATGCAGACAAGCGCGGTCAAGCCCGCGCCTACACGATGTAGGCGACGGCTTGACGTCGCTTGCGTGGGGTTGACCATCGTCACCGGTCATCGAAGGCAACCAAGCGCGGTCAAGCCCGCGCCTACATGGTGTAGGCGACGGCTTGACGTCGCTTTCGTGCCGTTGATCATCGTCACGCGTCTTCGAGCGCAGCCAAGCGCGGTCGAGCCCGCGCCTACACGATGTAGGCGACGGCTTGACGTCGCTTGCTCGGCATTGACCGTCATCGAGTGCAGCCAAGCGCGGTCAAGCCCGCGCCTACCCTCCCGGCGCGCACGCGGGTGGGTGCGTCGGCGGCGGTGGTCAGACAGCCCAGTTCGCGGTTTGCAGCGCCGGCACGCGTTCAAACTCGTGAAGGTTGTTGGACACCAGCGTCAGCCCTTCGCTGCGCGCGTGGGCGGCGATGTGCATGTCGTTGACACCGATGGGTTGGCCCGCGCGTTCAAGCGCCGCGCGGATGCTGCCGTAGTGCTGCGCGGCTTTGGCGCCGTAAGCGAGCACGTCGAGCCTGCTGCAGAAATCTTCAACGACGGCGAGCGCACGCTGCGGTGAAACACTCTTTTCGGCGCCGTGCAGAAGTTCAGCCAAGGTGATGGACGACAACGCCATCTGCCCGCTATGCGCGTTGAACAGTTCGAGAGCCGCCAATGGGCGCCGCTTGATCACGTAGATGACGATGTTGGTGTCAAGCATGAAGCGCAGCACGATAGCCTCGCCCGTTACAGGGCTTCGCGCTCGCGCTGCGCCTGCGACGCGCGCTCGGGCATGAAGTCTTCAGGTGCGGCCGGTGTTTGGTGAAAGAAGCTGTCCCACGCGTGCCCCGCCGGGGCAATGATGCGCTCGTGTCCGAGGACACGGATTTCGACGCGCCGCACTCCATCCGGAAGGCGCACCTCGGCGGGCAGCCGTACGGCTTGGCTGCGGTTGTTGGTGAACACGGTGGTGACGGGCATGCAATACCTCGGTGGCCGCAGAGTGACTGCGGGTTTGGATATGCGTATTGTATATCCCAACATCGGGTTTCGTCAGCCAATCGCCAGATCGACCCGATCGCGACCGCCTGACGTCGCTTCCTGCGGGCGACCGCTTGACGTCGCTTGCTGTAGGGGACGGCTTGACGTCGCTTTCGTGCCGTTGATCATCGTCACCGGTCATCGAACGCAACCGAGCGCGGTCAAGCCCGCGCCTACACGATGTGGGCGACGGCTTGACGTCGCTTGCGTGCCGTTGATCATCGCCAACCGTCTTCGAGCGCAACCGAGCGCGGTCAAGCCCGCGCCTACACGATGTAGGCGACGGCTTGACGTCGCTTTCGTGCCGTTGATCATCGCCAACCGTCTTCGAGCGCAACCGAGCGCGGTCAAGCCCGCGCCTACACGATGTAGGCGACGGCTTGACGTCGCTTTCGTGTGGTTGTTCATCGTCACCCGTCTTCGAATGCAGCCAAGCGCGGTCGAGCCCGCGCCTACACGTCGTAGGCGACGGCTTGACGTCGCTTGCTCGGCATTGACCGTCATCGAATGCAGCCAAGCGCGGTCAAGCCCGCGCCTACAGGCTGTAGGCGACGGCTTGACGTCGCTTGCTCGGCATTGACCGTCTTCGAGCGCAGCCACGCGCGGTCAAGCCCGCGCCTACAGGTTGTAGGCGACGGCTTGACGTCGCTTTCGTGCCGTTGATCATCGCTAACGGTCTTCGAGCGCTGCCAAGCGCGGTCAAGCCCGCGCCTACACGATGTAGGCGACGGCTTGACGTCGCTTTCGTGCCGTCAATCATCGTCACCCGTCTTCGAGTGCAGCCAAGCGCGGTCAAGCCCGCGCCTACACGATGTAGGGGACGGCTTGACGTCGCTTGCTCGGCATTGACCGTCATCGAATGCAGCCAAGCGCGGTCAAGCCCGCGCCTACACGATGTAGGCGACGGCTTGACGTCGCTTGCTCGGCATTGACCGTCATCGAGTGCCGCCAAGCGCGGTCAAGCCCGCGCCTACACGATGTAGGCGACGGCTTGACGTCGCTTTCGTGTGGTTGTTCATCGTCACCCGTCTTCGAGTGCAGCCAAGCGCGGTCGAGCCCGCGCCTACACGATGTGGGCGACGGCTTGACGTCGCTTTCGTGCCGTTGATCATCGTCACGCGTCATCGAGCTCAACCGAGCGCGGTTGAGCCCGCGCCTACCTGTTGTAGGCGATCGTGCGGGCGAGGCTGCGGCGCGCCGCTCGCTATGTCAACGCGGGAAAGGCTTGGCGCAACGCTTGCCGGAAGGTGGTTTTTGCGACGTCGTGGCTGTAGCTTCGTTCGACCGTCGCTCGCGCAGCGGCGGCGTAGCGTGCGCGGCGCGGCCGGTCACCGATGATGGTGTCGAGCGCATCGGCCAACGCCTCGGGCGTGCTGGCCACGAGTTCGCCATTCTGACCCGGCGTGATGAATTCTTCGGGTCCGCCACAGCGCGTGGAGACGAGGGGAAGCCCCGAGGACATGGCCTCCAGCGCGGCGATGCAGAGACCCTCTTGATGTGACGGCAGCGCGAATACATCCGCCTGCGCCAGATGCACGGCGAGCGCGGCATGATCGAGGTAGCCGGGAACACGCACGGCGTCGGCGATGCCGCGTGCCGTGAGCGCCGCATCGAGTGCCGCATCACGCTGGCCTCCGCAGAGCGTCAGGCGATAGCTTCGCCCCCGGCCACGAAGCAATGCGAAGGCGTCGAGCAACAACGAAAGGTTTTTGCGCGGGTCAGAGAAACGGCCGGAGAAGATGATGTCCCCGGCGATCGTTGCGTCGGGCATGGGGTGAAAACGCGCCGTATCGACGGGAGTCGGACAGACCGGCGGTGGCGCGCGGCCGGTGAGCCGCGCCAGTTCCGCAGCGGTGTGCCGACTGAGCGCAACCCAGTGGCCGTGAGCGAGCGCGCGGCGCTCCGCTCGGGCGGTGAGCGGACGTACCAGCGCGCGATCGAAGAGGCGCCGCGCACGGCCAAAGGCACGCACGCGGTCGACGCGGTCACCGCGCCAATCGCTGGCGATCCAGGCAAGGCTCGGCACGTGATTCAGCGCATACGGCAGCGCCGCGAGCGCGTTGCCGGAGACCGCGACGTGCGCCGAGCAGGTGGCGATGATGCGGCGCCAATGCACGTTGGGGCGGTAGGTGGTGGCTTCGAGTTCCGGCAACCATGCGCCGATCGCGTGCGTTTCGCAGCCTGCGATGTCTGCCGCGCGCTCACAGCCGGGAAACCGGCGCCCCAGCGCAAACAGCGGCACCGAGAGTTGCGGATTGATGCTGTAGGGTTCGTAGTATGCGATGACGGGTGTGCAGCCCATTTCGCGCAGGACATCCACGGCGAAGCGGACCATGGCGGGCACCCCGCCCGTGCGCGCGGCGATGGTGGATATGAGCACGCGCGGAGCGCTCATCCGCGCAGCCTCGCGGGGTCGCCGAACACGGCGGTGCCGGTGTAGCGGGCGGCGCACAGGCGTGCCCAGTCGCGCAGGCCGCGCGCGCGGTGGCCATCGGCCGGTGGCGCGATCCAGTCGCGCACGGGGACGACGAAGCCGCTCTTGGGTCGCGAGAGGACGTGGGCGGGCAGCGACGGTACGACGGCGCGGGCGACTTCGGCCTTGCTGATGTCGGGGTGGCGGGCAAACAACGGCGCGGTGGCGCGAAGCAGCGCGACATCGACGAACGGGACGCGGATTTCGAGCGAATGCGCCATGCCGGCCCAGTCGGCGTCGCGCAGCAATTGGTGGCGCATGTACCACTGCATTTCGAGCGCGGAGATGGCGAGACGCGGGGAAGCGATGCCTTCGATGCTCTCGTCGAGCCGCGCGAGCGTGTCGAGCTCGGCAAGCCCTTCGCGCGCGAGTTCCGGGCCGAGAATGGCGGGCAATTCCCACGGCATGAAGAGCGCGCGGCGCAGCAGGTAGGCACCGCCGAGCGTGCCGCCGTATTCGAAGAGCCCGGCGTATTTGGGCGACGACCAGCGCCCGAGCGGCGCCGCGACGATGCGACGCGCCATGGCTCCGAGCGGACGTGCGAACGGCACGCGGCGCACGGCGGAGGCGAGTCGCGGCACCTGCCGAAAACTGGGGTAGGAGGCGAAGAGTTCGTCGCCACCGAGGCCGGAGAGCGCCACCTTGAGGCCGGCACTGCGGGCAGCGCGGGCGACGAACCAGGTGTTGACGCCGTCGATGGAGGGTTGATCCATCGCGGCGAACAGCGAGGAGGCGGCCGCCCGAAAGTCGTCGCGATGCACCCATTGCGTCGTTGCGTCGGCGTGGGCGAGCGCGGCAAGTTCGGTGGCGATGGCCGTTTCGTCTTGCGCGGTGTCGGCGAATTCGGCGAAGCCTAGCGTCAGCGTGCGCAGCGCGTCGCCCTGCCCCGCGCGACGCTCGGCCGAGGCGAGCGCGAGCATGGCGGAATCGAGCCCGGCCGAGAGGAACACGCCGACCGGCACGTCGGCGACGTGGTGCGCGGCGACGCTGTCATGCACGGCGGCGGCGACGCGCGCGAGCGCTTCGGTGCGTGAACAATCGGACGCATTCTGCGCGGCCTCGCGCAGCAGTTGGGCGACGGTGAGAAAGGGATTCGGGGTGCCGACACGGCCGCGCTCGATGATCTGAAAATGCCCGGCCGGCAGCGCGCGAATGCCGCGCACGAAGGTCCACGGTTCGGGCACCGAGCCCCACAGCAGAAAGCCCGCAGCACCCGCGACGTCGGGCCGGGTGTCGGTGAGGACTTCGCGCAGCGCGTTGACCTGCGAGGCGAAGTGCAGTTGTCCGGCGACGTCGGCGGTGTAGAGCGGCTTGATGCCGAAGCTGTCCCGTGCCAACAGCAGGCGTTGGCGCGGCGCATCCCATAGCGCGAAGGCGAACATGCCGCGCAACATGGGAAGCATGGCTTCGCGGTGCTCGGCGTAGAGCTGCAAGAGCACTTCGGTGTCGGACCCGGAGCGAAACACGCGGCCGCGCGCCTCCAGCCCGGCACGCAGTTCGCGATGGTTGTAGATCTCGCCGTTGAAGACGATGCTGAGGGACGCGGCGCCGTCATTGCCGTGGTGCATCGGCTGCGCGCCGCTGTCGGTGAGATCGATGATGGCGAGGCGCCGGTGCGCGAGCCCGACGCGACCGTCGGCTGCGAGCCAAAACCCGGCGCCATCGGGCCCGCGAGCGGCCATGCGATCACGCATGCGCGCCAGCTGCGCCTCGTCGATGCGCACGGCGGCGCCGCCACGCTCGGCGTAGGCAAAGCTGCCCGCGAGGCCGCACATCGCCCGCGCTCCGCTAGGTGAACAACATTGCCGTGCCGCGCATCAGGTTGCCCCGCCGACGCCTCGAGCCAGCAGGTCATCGAAATAGGCGATGGTGCGCGTGAGCCCTTCGCGCAGCGCGATGCTGGGTGCCCAGCCAAGGCGTTCGCGCGCGAGGGTGATGTCGGGTTTGCGCTGCATCGGGTCGTCGGCCGGCAGCGGGCGGAATTCGAGGCGCGAGGCGGCGCCGGTGAGCTCGATGACCAGCTCGGCCAGTTGGCGAATGGTGAATTCACCGGGGTTGCCGAGGTTGATCGGGCCGGTGCAGGTGGCGTCGGTGCCCATCAGCCGCACGAAGCCTTCGATCAGGTCGTCGACATAGCAGAACGAGCGCGTCTGCTGGCCTTCGCCATAGATGGTGATGGGTTCGCCGCGCAGCGCCTGCACGATGAAGTTGGAGACGACACGGCCATCGTTGGGGTGCATGCGCGGGCCGTAGGTGTTGAAGATGCGCGCGACCTTGATGTCGAGGCGGTGCTGGCGGTGGTAGTCGAAAAACAGCGTCTCCGCACAGCGCTTGCCTTCGTCGTAGCACGAGCGGATGCCGATCGGATTGACATTGCCCCAATAGCTTTCGGGCTGCGGGTGCACCGTCGGGTCGCCGTAGACTTCACTGGTCGACGCCTGGAAGATCTTGCACTTGAGGCGTTTGGCGAGCCCGAGCATGTTGATCGCGCCGTGCACGGAGGTCTTGGTCGTCTGCACCGGATCGTGCTGGTAATGCACGGGCGATGCCGGACATGCGAGGTTGTAGATTTCGTCGACCTCGATGTAGAGCGGAAACGTGACGTCGTGGCGGATGAATTCGAAACGCGGGTGCTCGCGCAGCGGCGCGATGTTGCGCTTGGTGCCCGTGAAGAGGTTGTCGAGACAGACGACTTCGTGGCCATCGGAGATCAGCCGCTCGCACAGGTGAGAGCCGAGGAAGCCGGCGCCGCCGGTGACGAGAACGCGCTTGGTGGGTTCGTAGTTTTTCATGCGTGCAGTGGGTGCGGTTGCGTGGCGTCGGGAATGCCGCGGGCTCAGTTCAGGCGATGATAGTGGCGATACCAGTGCGCCCAACGATCCAGGCCTTCGGCGATCGGCGTGTTGGGTGCGAAACCAAGGTAGGCGCGCAACGAGGTGACGTCGGCCTGCGTGGCATCCATGTCGCCGGGCTGCGCGGGAAGGAACTGCTTGACCGCTTCGCGGCCGAGCGCATGCTCGAGCGTGGTGATGAAGTCGAGCAGGCGCACCGGCTGTTCGTTGCCGACGTTGAAGATGCGAAACGGCGCGGCGCCGCTGTCGGGGCGCGGGTGGGCGCGGTCGAACTGCGGGTCGGCCGCAGGGGGCCGTTCGATCAACGCCGCCACGACGCGCGCGACGTCGTCGGCGTAGGTGAAGTCGCGAATCGATTGCCCCTGGTTGAAGACCTTGATCGGCCGGCCGCCGAGAATCGCCTCGGTGAACAGCCAGGGCGCCATGTCGGGGCGACCCCAGGGGCCATACACCGTGAAAAAGCGCAGCCCGGTCGTCGGCAGACCAAAAAGATGCGAGTAGGAGTGCGCCATCAATTCATTGGCCTTCTTGGTGGCGGCGTACAGGTTCAGCGGATGGTCGACGGCATCGCGCTCGGAGAACGGCGTGGCGACGTTGCCGCCGTAGACGCTGGAGCTGCTGGCGTAGACCAGGTGCGCGACCTCGGCGCGCCGGCAGGCTTCGAGCACGTGGCCGAACACGACGAGATTGTTCTGGAGATAGTCCTCGGGGTGCGAGATGGAATGGCGCACCCCGGGCTGGGCCGCGAGGTGGATGACGTGGCTGGGCCGCGCGCTGGCAAACAGCGCGTGCAGTGCGACGACATCGGAGAGATCGAACTCATGCAGCGAAAAACCTGGCGCATCGCCCAGTGCGGCAACGCGCGCGCGCTTCAACGCAACGTCGTAATAGTCCGAGAAGGCATCGACCCCGACGACCTCGACGCCTTGATCGAGCAGACGGCGGACCACATGAAAGCCGCAAAATCCGCCGGCGCCAGTGACAAGTATTGACATCAAAAACTAAACTGAAAATGCTTCGACAGCAAGCCACAGCCAAAGCGTATCGGGAATTCCAGAAACGGCGACAATCCGCGCGCTCACATGGAGAAAGCGATGCAAACGCCGGATGCTCACGCCTTGTCCAAACCTTTGCGTCGCGACAAACGAACGCTTTTTGGTAAGCCGCAACATCTGGCGGTTTGTCAGAGTTTAACAATGGGGTTGCGCCACATCGGCTCCTGAGACACATGTAGACGCGTGCTCGACCGCGCTTGGCTGCACGCGACGTACGGGAAGCGACGTCAAGCCGTCGCCTACACCCCGTAGGCGCGGGCTTGACCGCGCTTGGCTGCGTTCGATGACCGGCGGCGATGACCAACCGCACGAAAGCGACGTCAAGCCGTCGCCTACAGCGCGTAGGCGCGGGCTCGACCGCGCTTGGCTGCGTTCGATGACCGCTGGCGATGATCAACCCCACGCAAGCGACGTCAAGCCGTCGCCTACAGCCTGTAGGCGCGGGCTCGACCGCGCTTGGCTGCATTCGATGACCGGTGGCGATGACCAACCGCACGAAAGCGACGTCAAGCCGTCGCCTACAGCCTGTAGGCGCGGGCTTGACCGCGATTGGCTGCATTCGATGACCGCTGGCGATGACCAACGGCACGAAAGCGACGTCAAGCCGTCGCCTACAGCCTGTAGGCGCGGGCTTGACCGCGCTTGGTTGCGCTCGAAGACGGTGACGATGATCAACCCCACGCAAGCGACGTCAAGCCGTCGCCTACAACGTGTAGGCGCGGGCTTGACCGCGCTTGGCTGCGTTCGATGACCGCTGGCGATGACCAACCCCACGCAAGCGACGTCAAGCCGTCGCCTACAACGTGTAGGCGCGGGCTTGACCGCGCTTGGCTGCATTCGATGACGGGCGACGATGATCAACCCCACGCAAGCGACGTCAAGCCGTCGCCTACAGCCTGTAGGCGCGGGCTTGACCGCGCTTGGGTGGCGCTCGAAGACGGTGACGATGATCAACCGCACGGGAGCGACGTCAAGCCGTCGCCTACACCTTGTAGGCGCGGGCTTGACCGCGCTGGGTTGCGCTCGAAGACGGTGACGATGATCAACCCTACGCAAGCGACGTCAAGCCGTCGCCTACAACGTGTAGGCGCGGGCTCGACCGCGCTTGGGTGGCGCTCGAAGACGGTGACGATGATCAACCCCACGCAAGCGACGTCAAGCCGTCGCCTACAGCCTGTAGGCGCGGGCTCGACCGCGCTTGGCTGCATTCGATGACCGGTGGCGATGACCAACCGCACGAAAGCGACGTCAAGCCGTCGCCTACAACATGTAGGCGCGGGCTTGACCGCGCTTGGCTGCATTCGATGACGGGTGACGACGATCAACCGCACGAAAGCGACGTCAAGCCGTCGCCTACAGCCTGTAGGCGCGGGCTTGACCGCGCTTGGCTGCATTCGATGACCGGTGGCGATGATCAACCGGACGGAAGCGACGTCAAGCCGTCGCCTACAACGTGTAGGCGCGGGCTTGCGGGGTGCAGCGCTCAAGGGTGCACCGTAAACTTGATGTTGTGAATAGCGCCTCCATCGACCCCACCCAAGCGATCGCATCGCCATCATGGGCGGAGGTTGCCCGCGCGGTACACCGCGGACTGAGCCACGGCCAGACTCGCGACGCTGGCGCCACCATCGAGCCGCTGCGCCTTGGCGTGTTCTGGTTGGCAGCCGCGCCCGGCAACGCGGGCGTTGAAGGCGTTGCGGCGCTGTACGGCGAGTGGAGCGAAGCCGATTGGGAGAGCGCGCTGCGCGTCGCGGAAGCCGAGGGCCTGCTGAGCTGGTGCGTACAC
This sequence comes from Pseudomonadota bacterium, assembly GCA_018241765.1. Lineage (GTDB taxonomy): Bacteria > Pseudomonadota > Gammaproteobacteria > Burkholderiales > Casimicrobiaceae > Casimicrobium. The sequence continues at coordinate 16,930 of JAFEDD010000031.1, forward strand.
CGCCTGCGCGAAACGCCGCTGTCGTGCCCACCCGCGCTCCTCGATGCGCTGGCGCCGCCGCTGCTGCGCCACCGTCACCGAAACCGTCTGATCGCGCTGGCTGCGATCGAGTGCCTGCGCCGACTCGACGATGCGGGTGTCGACGCACGCTGGATCAAAGGCGCGCCGCTGGGCAAGCACCTGTACGGCGATGCGCTGCTGCGCGACGTGCGCGACATCGATCTGCTGGTGTCACCGACACAGGTGAGCGCCGCCGTGCAGGCGCTGCACGCCGCCGGGTACGCGGCGGACGTGGCGCTTCGCTGCTTCGGAGACCCACGCTATCTGGCGAGCCACCGCCAGGTGACGTTGCGCGCACTGCGCGGATGGTTGGAGGTTGACCTGCACTGGCACCTTCTGGAGCCATGGCTCGCACCCAACCAGCATGCGCTCGCGGCGACACCAACGGACGAGCGACATCGAATCGAGATTCTGGGGCACGCCGTCGCCGTCGGCACCGACCTGCAACTCACGCGACTGATCGATGCAAACGTGCTTTCGAGTCATAACGCGGAGATGAAGTCGAGCGTGGACTTCGTTCGTCACCACGCCGCCAGCCACGCCGAGTCTGGCGTTCACATGACCCACGCCGGCAGCGGCGCATCGCTTGCGCAGCAAATGAGCATGCAGACGACGGCATGGTTGCGTCGCATTGCCAACGCCTCCCGGGTGGCGCCGTTGGAAGTTGCCTGCGACCTGTTCACGACACGCGAGCCGCTGCCTATCGGGCGATGGCAGGCTTGGCGGCAACATGCCAAGCGTGCCAAGGGATGGCGGGAGTACCTTGGACTCGCACGGACCGCGTGGTATCGCGCACTGGCGCATGGCGGCGCGGCCCGCTGAGCATCATCGGCGGACGAGCCGCCCGCTTCCGCGCGACATTTCGAACCCGGCGCTCGACAAACACCAAGCGAGCGCCAAAGACAAAATCGGGCGCCATTGCGCCCGATTTCGAATCCGAACCATCCTGGTGAACCAGCGCCGCCGATGGCAGCCACTCAATCGGAAAGTTCGTTACCGGCACTCGCCGGTGAGCCTTTGAAAAACCACCGGTGAACGACGGGTGGCCATCGAACTACGGCATATCCTTCCAGCAGTTTCCGTTCATTACGGTATCGTTGACCGGATACAACTGGCCCACGAACACGTCACAGTACGGTCCCATGGTTCCGCCGGCGGTCATCGCCGTGAGGCTCCCGAGCGCGATGAGACTGGGTGATTGATACGCAACGCTGCAAACGTTCTTGGTTTGATGGGTCTGGTTCATGTTGCTCCCTCGATTGGCACGTGGCCCCTGTTGACCGGTCATTTGGTACCCGTTGCAACGCTGATGAAGCACAGGCCTTGAAACTGTAGCAAGACAGCCATCGCGCGTCAAGCCCTGCCCTCATCGAATCTCATCGACCGACAGCGGGCGTTGCCCGCCCGCTTGCTCGCCCTCGTCGCGTGAACCGCCGCGCACGCCCCACCAGGTGATGACCGCGCGCAACGCATCGACACCCCAAACGCCTTGCGCTTGCAGGTCACGCAACGACACCTCGCCGAGACCGGCGAGCGCTACGCTGCCCTGGCCGACATCGAGCCACGCGGCGCAGGCTTCGCGCAACGCGGGGAGCACCGAGGCGGTGAATTCAGCCTTGTCGCGCCGCGCCGCGACGCTCCGTGGCAGGCGATCCGCCACGGATGCCCGCAACAAGACGCGCGTGCGCGCCTCCTGCCCGTCGAGCAGCGCAATCGGCAAGCGATTGCAGAACTCGACGAGACGCGCGGAAAGCAGCGGATGGCGCAGCTCGACCTGCTGCAACACGGCTTGCGCATAAATCGACTCGTACGCAACACCCCATTCACCAGACAACGCCAGCGCCGCGCCAACCGTTCGCGCCGCGCGGTGGTGCGCGCTGTGACGATCGAGCCGGTCACGAAGCGCCACGCGCGCCGTCCAAGCCTCATCGAGCGGGCTTCGCCAGCCATGGCGCGATCGCTCGACATGCCGCCGCCAAGCGTTGTTCAGCGGTGCAGGAATGGCAGGATCGAGCCAAAACCGCACCGTGCCGCGGCGGTTCAGATCGCGGCGACGGCCACGCCAGCGCTGCCGAAAGAACGCCGCGACGGCGGCAAACTGGCGGCCGTCGGCGAGCGCACGCAGCAGTGCAACCGGCGACGGGCGCAGCAGCTCATCCCCCCCCTCTCCGTCGAGCACGACGCGCCCGCCGCGTGACCGAAACGCCGCGAAATGCGCCGACAACCCCGTGCTCACGAATGGGTAGACCGGGTAGCGCGAGCGCCGTGTCCATTCAAGCAACTGCCCTGCCGAGGCGTAGCGCGCTGGGGCGCGTTCGATGGCAAATGGCACCACACGCGCAATGTCGTCCAGATACGCCGATTCGTCGCATGCCAGCCCCGGAAACACCATCGACAGTGCAGCGACACTCTCCGCAGGTCGCAACCCCCGTTCGACCAGGTCCGCCAGCACCATCGCGATGGCCGAGGAATCGACGCCGCCACTTTGCTTGATGCCAACCGTGTGCGCCCCACGCATTGCCGCCGCGACGGCCGCCTCCAGCAGAGCGCGGAGGCGCTGCGCGGCCACCGTCGCCGTCGTCGGCTCCACGCGGCACGGTGGCAGCCAGTAGCGTCGGGTCAGCGCAGGCGCGCCGGACGCCCATTCGATGCGATGGCCACCGCGCAGGCGTGCCACGTCGCGCAGGAACGTCTGCTCGATGCTGTTGACCTCACCGCAGAGAAATTCAGCGACGTAGCCCTCGTTGACCGTGTTGCCTTTCCACGGCAGCGCAGCGAGGGCTGCCGGAAAATTGGCCAGACCGATGCCGCCCGACCATTGCGAAAAGAACAGCGGGCGGACGCCCATCTTGTCCCGCACGGCACTTGCGCGGACGGCGGTGCTCGCATTGCCTGCCTCCAACACGACGAAGCTGTACTCACCGTAGAGGCGCTCGGCGACCGCCGTGCCCCATTGCGCGTACCCCGCGAGCACCAGGGCGCTGTCGGTCACCGCATCCGTCACGCCCGGTACCGCGAGCGCGGCGATAAGCTCGTCGCGGTTTTCGATCCAGCCATCGAACAGCACGAAACGCTGCGTCGTCGCGTCCGAAGCGACGGCGAGTGCATCGTCATGTTCGTCGGAAAAGACCGAAACGTACCAGGCGCTCGCACCGGGCGCGTTGTGACGGCTCACGTCTTGCGGTGGCCGCTGCACAAGGCCAGCGAGAAATTCGCGCACGGGCGCGTCCGCCGCAGCCTCGCTGTGACCGTGCGGCGCCGTGCCGAGCAGCAGCACGAATGGGATGAGCGACACCCGAGCGGCCTCAGAGGTTGAGCGTGTTTTGGACGCGACCGAAAGGCCTGTCAAAACGGTTTCGCTCGAGGCGCAAAGCGCAGCCATGGCGCGGGCTATGGCGGGCATTTGCGACGAAGAGCGAGAGCGTCATGGTGTACCGGGCGGACATGGGCAGAAGACTCTCAACCGCTCAGGCAAGCGCGGCCGCGTCGCGCACCAGCGCCGCCACGAGCGCTTCGAAATGCGCCGCCGAACGCCGGTAGCGCAACTCGAACGACGGCACCGCCATCGCCACACGGGTGGCGCGAAGGAACGCTTCGCGGCCGCGCGTGGCCTTGGGCAGCGCCTGAATGAAGCAGGACTTCAACAGCGGTTTGATCGCCTGCATGGGGGTCAACCGCGTGAACCGGGGCGAAACCGAGCGCCCGGCCCGCAGAAAGAACACGCCTGCGAGCGGTGCTGGCGGATGCTCTGCGGTGGACACGCCGACGTAGACTCGATGCTTGGGCAGCCCGAAGCGGCCACCGACGTCGCTTCGTTTGTCGTCCGGCAACAAAAAACTGTTGCTGCGCAGCCGCGCGCCTGGGTAGCTTGGCCACGCCAGCAGCGCACCGCCATCGCGGTGTGCCACCCGGACCACGTCCTCCGAGAAAACGGGCAAGCCCAGTGCAGCAAACCCTGCCGCCAGCGTCGACTTGCCCATGCCGCTGGCGCCGGCGAACGCATACACGCGCCCGGCGATGACGACGCTGGTCGCGTGGAGCATGGTTTCGCCACGCAGTGCGAGCAACTGCGGCAGGAACGAGTGCAGGACGGTGTGATTGAAACGCGACGTGGAGATGTGCGGGCCACGGCAGACATGGAGCACCGCGCCTTGCCCGTCGTCCGGCACGAAAGCCGCCGACCCGCAATAGGACGCCATTTGCAGCCCGCCCTCGCAGCGCGCAACCGATAGACCGCCGACGTCGCGCACGAACCAGTCGCGCGGCGTGGTAACCGGCAGCCGGCGACGCTCGATGCGCCGGAGCGTGATGATCGCCGATGCCGCCGATGGCACCGCGTCGGGCGGTGCCACGGCAAGCTCGGCAATCGGAAAGTCGGATCGGATGCGGTAGCCGTGTGCGACCAATTGGGCCGCCGCTTCTCGTGATTGAAACGGGCTCATGGCTCCGACGCCCCGATCATGCGCATGAGTGTCGAAACGTCCGCACCGTGGTTGTTTTCCGGCAATTCCGATTCTGGTGGCTGCTGGATATGACGCGTCGGTTCAGAAACCGCTTTCGGCACCCCGTGAGCAAAGGAGTCCAGCATCTCGCAGTTTCTGAGGTTCTCGGGTAATTGAACAAGGTCGCAGGCGGGAGCGCGAGCGGATCGTGCGCGCGGCCAACGAGCCACGCTTCGCCGACATGCCCGCGGCGCGCATCGTGCCCATGCTGGCCGACGAAGGCACGTACTTGGCCAGCGAATCGAGCTTCCAGCGTGTGCTGCGCGCGCACGGGCAGACGCACCATCGTGGCCGTGCGAAGGCGCCGCGCAAGAGCCGGCCGCGGAGCACGCATGTGGCCACCGCGGCGCGCCAGTTGTGGTGCTGGGAGATGACGTATCTGCCCGCGACGGTGCTCGGGCGCTGGTTCTACCTGTGCCTGATTCTGGATGTGTACAGTCGCAAGGTCGTGGGCTTCGAGGTGCACGACAGCGACGACTCCGATCACGCGGCGCGCCTGCTCAAACGCACGGCGCTCGCCGAAGGCATCCACTCGATGTGCGACAAGCCCGTGCTGCACGGCGACAACGGCTCGACGCTCAAGGCCACGACCGTGCTGGCGATGCTGCAATGGTTGGGCGTCAAGCCCTCGTACTCGCGCCCGCGCGTGAGCAACGACAACGCCTACGCGGAGAGCCTGTTCCGCACCGCGAAGTACCGCCCCGAGTTCCCGGAGAAGGGCTTCGCCACCCTCAAGGCGGCTCGCGCCTAGGCGCCCGTCACGATGGTGAGCTTGAACCCAGAGCGTGATTCGGTCGTCAAGACCCATTTACGCTCCGACGATAGGCATCCGCTGGCCGCATGAACGAGGCGACAAGTACCTTGACGCGCGCCGAGGAGCGCGGCACTGTTGGTTAACGTAGCTCATATGCATCCCACACAAATCGTCAGCTGGAAGTTTATGGCAGCCGCGATGCTGTCCAGTGCCAAATCAGATTGGCACCAACGGCCTGTGCGTCATCAGCCCGTGCATGGCATCAGCATAGGGTCCGCTATCCATCATGCTGGTGACGGATCCGATCGTACCCAACGGCGTCAAGTGCGGCGGCGCGTAGGCGCCAAGCGCCTCTGAAATCTGTTGCTGACCTAGCGCGCTCTGCAAATTATGTTGAATCATGTGCCCCTCGAAAACCAGCTTTTTCCTAACCCGACTCGCATGGTAGACCCTTCGTACGCGTACTGTCCAGTATTGGGTGCGAAGCGTGCAACGACGCGGCAAGCCATCTATTCGAATTCGCAGTGGAAAGCGCCCACGGACGACGCGGGAATTTGGCGCAACCAGAGTTCGAACGCAAGCGCCGCGTCCAGCCGCCAGATATGCCGCGCGCCAGTGACTACAGCGCGAAAACGGTGCCGTACTCGATCTTCGTGAGGTGCGATCACTTGTTGTTGTCGCTGCGCATTGGCTCGATCGATCAGCGCCGGCAGCGTCGCGGGCGTGAATTCAGCCTTGGACGTACGTTCGAGCACGATAGGTGGAAGCTCGTCCGCACCCGCGCGCCGCAGCACAAGCCGATTTCGCGCATCCTGCCCATCGAGAAAAGACAACGGCAGGCTGTTGCCAAACTCGATCAACGCGGCTGATGCGAGCGGATGGCGCGCCTCAACTCCGGTGACACACGACATCATGAACATCCACTCGAACGGCGGCGACCACACTCCATTGAGCGCACTGCCCATCGCCAGTGTTCGTCCATTCGACGGATAGAGACGCCGGTCAAGCCGTTTTCGCAGGCGCGATTCGCGCATCCACACTTCATCGATTGGCCACTCCTCCGGTGCGCGGGGACGATCGCGCCAGCGGTTGATTGCGTTGTAGAGGCGCAGCCCCGCCAATGGTTCGACGATGTATCGCACCGTTCCCAACACAGACCGCGTAGTACCACGACTCTCCCAGCGCAGGCGCATCAACCGATGCAGGGCGGTCCAGTCGGAGGCCCTGCACAGTGCATGGCGAAGTGCATGTTCCGTCGGCTCAAAAAGCTCGTCTCCGCCCTCACCGGTCAAAAGTACTCCGCCGCGCTCGCGCACATAGTCGATGATCGGGTTCGCGCCCGAGGCGTTGAACGGAAAATAGGGATAGCGCAGCAGTGACGTTGCCGTCTCGCACTCGCGAAGCGATGCGTAGCGTGCCTGCAACTGCACGGCGGGATAAGGCAATGCGCTCGCAACCGCTGCGATGTAGGGCGTTTCGTCGCAACTGAGGCCGGGGTATACGAGAGAAAGTGCCGTTGTGTCGGCAGCGGGTCGATCACCTGCCTCGACGAGCCGCGCCAGCACCACCGCGACGCTTGACGAGTCGATGCCACCACTCAGTTCGCAGCCAACAAACGAAGCACCGCGTGTTGCAGCGGCGACTGCGTGTTGTACCAGGGATCGGCATTTCGAGGTCGCCTCGGCGACGTCATGGCGACGCACGCGTGGTCGCGGTCGCCAATATCGTTGCACAGTAACACCATGGCCATGCTGCCAGCGCAGAACGTGCCCTCCCGGCAAGCGCTGGATACCCGCGTAGAGCGTCTCGGTTACGGTGGACTCCTCAGCACACAGGAACTCGGCAGCGTAGCCCAGATTGACGTGCGGTGAGAACCTCGGATGAGCAGCGACAGCTCCCGGCAGGTTGCCAACAATGACGCCATCCGACGTCGCTGCGAAGTAAATCGGGCGTACACCCACCTTGTCACGCACTGCCAAAAGCGTTCGGGTGGCCGCATCCCACAGCAGGAACGAATATTCACCATAGAGGTGCGCCCATGCCCCATCCCCCCAGCGCGAAAAGGCTGCAAGCACGATCGATGCGTCCTCTCGGTCCGCCCAGCCGTTTTCGGCCGCCAATTCGGCTGAGTTTTCGAGCCATCCATCGAACAGAAGGACCAGTCCGTCACGCGTGAGCGGCGTCACCGCGCCTGCACGCCCTCGCCCGATCGCAAGATTGCACATCGCGTAGTCGAATCCATCGAGCCGCCCGACGGTCGGCGCGTCACGGTCGAAGCGACGGAAGAATCCAGCAAAGTGGTCAGCGACGCCAGGTGGTCGACCGAACGACTCACCGGCCACGGCAACAAAGCCCGCAAGACTCATCTCCGCCCCCGAACCGAGCGCAACGCCTTACGAGCGCAGCGGCAGGACACGCACGAGTTCGACGATGCCGTCGAGCAACCCGTCGAAATGCCGCACCGAGCGCTTGTAGCGCAGCCGCCATGCGGGAATGCCGCGCGCGAACCCGCCGACCAGCGTGAAAGCGTCGCGGGCGAAGCGATCGCGCGGCAGCGCCTGCACGAACGAGGCGTCGAGCCATTCGTTCATCAATTCGCCACCCGCGAGTGGTTCCAGCGTCGGGCGCGGGCTGCGGCTGTGGCCAAGAAACAGCATCGCCGCGACGGGGAAGCGTTCTTGCGGGACGGCGACGTCCGTGCCGATTCGGAATTTCGGCAAACCAAACTTGTTCGCGCGCCCCCGTCGCGGCGTGCCGTCGAGCAGAAAGGAGCCGCTGCGCAGCCGCGCGCCGCCGTAACTGGGGTAGGCGACAAACCCGGCGCCGTCGCGTTCGACGCGGATCACGTCATCGCTCAGCACCGCGTCGCCGCGCCGCAGAAAACCCGCTGCCAGCGTCGATTTGCCCGCCGAACTCGGCCCCGACAGCAGCACCGCGCGACCATCGACGACGACGCAGGCTGCATGCAGCATGGGCATGCCCCAGCAGGTGAGTGCATTGGGAAGAAACGCATGCAGCGCCGTGTGGTTGAAACGCTCGGTGGAGATGGACGGCGCGCGGGCGACGTGCAATGTGTGCTCGCCCGTCGCTTTGACGTCGAACCACGCGAGGGAGCCGCAGTAGGAGGCAAGCAGCATCGTGTCGCCACGCATCGCGAAATCGAGATGGCGACTGTCGCGGATGAACCAGTCGGTCGCGGCCATGGTTGGCGCCTCGCGCGCAACGTGAAACACAAAGCTGACGTTGCGGGCGAACGGAGTGGATGGAACGTGGTGCAAATCAGGCGGAACGCGCGGAGCACCAGCAACGGAGGCGCGGTTGCCGCCGCCGAATGCGGGCAAGTTGGATGCGGCTCGATGGGCGCCTTTCGCATTCAACTCCATTGTCGATGGCTGACCGCCCGGCTAGTGCACGGAAGACGATGGCGGGGAAATGAGGAATTCCGACGACGCGGAACGCAACCAAGCGTATCTGCCGAGAAAGGTGCGCCTAAAAGCAGGGATATTTCTTCGTGTCGAAGCTAACTGATCCGTCGCCACCCGGACACGTCTTAGAAAAAGGAGGATAGAGTCTGTATGTGGTGCCCTCTACCTTTGTCCCCATCCCGTTAAGCGTGACAGCCGACAATTGACCGAACGGCAACAGCCTCGGCGCGTTGTACGTCGTGCGTGGTTTCGATTCGGTGCTGTCCATGTCCGGCCTCTGCGTCTGCTACTGGCACCGTGCCGGTGCGACGCTGTTGAAGTTTGATTGGCTGTGCATGATACCTTCGTCACCTGAAGCGGGTCAAGACGGAAGGCTCTGGCGCCAACGGAGCGCCACGCGTTGCTCATAGCCGCGTTCCGTCATGTCAATGCCGTCGTCCTGTGTCATCGACTCGTCGGCGTGATGCAGGGCTGCCGCGACCAACTGCCATCCCAGATGACTCTTGTCCGACCGCCACGCCACCGTGTCACCGAACACGCACCGGACATACTCGCGTCCCACCCATTTGGTGCGCCCTTCGGCGCTGCGCAACGCAAGCGGCGCGCGTTGCAGCCATTCCAGCACGCGAACATCGGCCAGCGGGTCACGCATTTCGACGCCGACGCGCCCGCCGACGCGGTCATAACCCTCGAAGCCGCGCACGATGCCGGGTGGACGCAACACGACGGCGTGCTGTTCAGCCGGCGTGAGCCGCGCGAAGCGATCAGCTTCGGCCCACGCGTGGCGGATTCGTTCGACGATGTGGCGTTCACGCAACAGTTTCGGGTCGAGCCCGGACGCGGTGGCCAGCGCACGGGCGCTTCGCCAGCGAATAGGCCGCAGTCGCTTGACGGGCAACGGTACGGCGTGGGTCCACAACGCGCGGGTGAGAAGACTGGCGACACCACGGCCCAATTGATAGACGTGCCGCTCGCGCATCAGTCGCATCTCGGTGAACGCGGCACGCCAGCCGTGTTGACGCGCAACGTGCAGGTAATGGTCGTCCGGGCCGTAGAACGCAAGATCGCCACTGACGCCGTGCAGCAGGACGCGCTGGCCGGCTCGCGCCGCGAGTGAAGCCAGTGCGTGCACCAAGAGGATGGAGTTGTCGACCGGATGCGGCCGCTGCCAAGCGAGCGCAGCAACCTCGGCTTCGTTCATGGCGCCGGTGAACGATGGCACTTGAATCTGGGCAGCAGGCCAGCCGAGCGTGGCGAGCATGCTGCGGATGGCGGCGGACTCGATGCAGTCGATCTCGGGATCCGAGATGACGGAGCAGGCCAAGGCGCTCGACACGGGGCCGCGCTGGCGATGAATGGACGCGGCAACGCAGGCGCTGTCGATGCCACCGCTCAACAGCATGGCCGCAGCGCCGGGCGCGCGCAGACGGTCGCGCGTGGCGCGTTCGAGGACGGCGGCGAACGCGGCGACGGCATCGTCGGGGCGCGCCGTAGCGAGCGTACGATCCTCGGGTTGAACCGTGAACGCCCAGTACTGCTGGCGACGCAAACGCCGCCCGACACCGAGCTTCATGAAACGGCCAGGCAGCAGCGTCTTGATGCCGTCGATCCAGCCCTCCGACCAGTCGAAGTCATCGAGCAACGGAAGCGCCGCGTAGATGAGCCGATCGACGTTGGGCCGCGCACCGTCCGGCAGCAACGGAATCAGCGCGTCGTCGGTGGATGCGATGGCGATGAAGTGCTCGGTGAGCACATAGTGCAGCGGCCGCGCACCGACGTGGTCCCGGGCGCAGAACAGGGTCTGCTCGCTGCGGTCGTGCACGACGAACGCGAAGTCGCCAAGCAGCCGCTGCGGGGTTGTCTCGCCGTACAACAAAAAGAGTTGCAGCACGAGTTCCGGGTCGGTGTCGTCACGCGGGGTGACGCCTTGCAGATGCAACTCGTGGCGAACCTCGTCGCGGTTGTCGAGCCGCCCGTCCCACACCATGTGCCAGCGGCCGTCGAGCACAGCAAGGGGCTGCCGCTCGTGCCGCGCCTCGGGCGTGTTGATGAGCAGGCCGTGACCAAGGCCGACGTTGCCTTCGACCCACGACGAGGCGCCATCCGGAGCCCGCGACGCCATGCGTTCGAGCATGTCCTCGATGGCCGTGGGCACGACGGGCCGCCCGTCGAAATGAAAGATGGCGGCGAGCGCGCTCACGCGGGCCGCTGCGCCGAGCGCCCGGCGCTACGCAAGCGTTGCCCGGCAACGTCAGTCGGCATAGCGGGCGACGATGCCGCGCACGAATTCGAGGGCGGCCTGACGATTGGCGAACTGCCGTGGATAGCGTTGAAACAAGGCGTCGGCGATCTCGCCGTTGTTGCGCCCTCCGGCGACCGCCGCGAAGACGTCGCTCGCCGCCGCGCCGCGCTCATTGAGTGTGGGCACGAAGGTTTCGGCCAGTTTGCGCAGGTCGGCCAGCGAACGAATCTGGCCGAGGAACGTGGAGTGGCGTCGACGGCCCGCCGGGGCCGCGATCTGCCATGTGTATTCGCCGTGCGCCGGAAACTTGACGGACAACGAAAGCGCGTCGCCACGACGCACCGGGATGGGTGGGTCGACGGGCAAAAATCCCGGCGTCCAGTGCAGTTCACGATCGAGTGGGCCGGTGCCGAGCCACTGCTCGCCCAGCCGCATTCGAATCCATGCCAGCATACCCGTGCAATCGGCATCGAGCGCTGCGCCAACCTGCACGCTGACGTCGCAATCGGCCGCGTTGGTTGTCATCAGATCGAGATCGACCACGGCTTCCGGCGCCGCGATGAACTGGGGATGGAAGTCGCTCTGCCGACGAAACTGCATGGTGTTCGCGGCGAAGCGGCGCAGACTGGAAAAGTCGATGCCGAGGTGCGGCTCGGCCCACGATGCGATGGATTCCTCGTGCGCCCGCGGCGCACTCACCGGCGCCAACATCAGTTGCGCGGCGTCGGGAATGAGCACCCCTCCGGGCTTGAGCCAACGATCCCTTGCTGCGTACAGCGCGGGCAGCAGGTTCTCGCTGAACAAGAGGTTGCCGGTGAAGACGGAGATGATGACGTCGACCTTCTCCGGTAGTTCGATGTCCTCGATCCGCCCTTGAAATGCCTGCACGCGATCACCGAGGCCATTGCGCTGCGCGACCTCGAGCGCGCAATGGACGACGGCCTCGGTGTCGACGAGGTAGACCTTGCGCGCGCCCGCCTTGGCGGCGACGAGGCCGTGAATGCCCAGGCCGCAGCCGACATCGAGCACCACCGAATCGGGCGTGACCGCGCGTTCAATGGCTGCGGCATACGCGCGGTTTCGGGTGAGGTCGAACGCCATCGAGCGTTGACCAATCACATCAGCGTAAGACATGCCAAGTTGAATGTGTTTATATCAATGCAGAGTAGGTGCGTGCCGACTCGTCGCCACCAATCAGCACGGCGCCGTGACGTTCTACCCAGGCGTGCGCCGCGAAGCCGTCGCTTGCCGTGCGAACACCGATGCGCAGTTCACTGTCGATGCCGCGTCGCGCCAGCAGGTGGTGCAGCAGCAGCGCCTGACGCAGGCAGGTGGTGGGCCACGGCGTGCGCCTAGCGGCAATGCCGATGACGCGTGCGATGCGCTGCGAAAACCAGTCGGCCTGAGGCGCGGCGAGCGTGGGCCGAGCGGCGCGCGCTCGCAGCGAGCGCGCATCGAGCCATGCTTTGGTGCGCGCATACCCCTGACGGCGCAGGCGCAGATCGATGAGCGGCAACGCGATCCATGCGACGATCAGGTAGCGCCACTCGGTGGCGCTCAGCGTACGGGCGACGGAGAACATGGGCGCGGCGATCGAACGACGTCCATCATGCGGAGGCGTTCACCGCCTCCACCTTGACCAGATGACCGGCGATCAATTCGCCAAGCAAGCGCTCGACATCGGCGCGCAGGCGCGACTCATCGACGTCGTATTCAGTGAGCAGGCGCACCACGACGGCTTCGGCGCTCCCCGTCTCGCCGAGCACCTGCCAGATGCGCGTGCCGACTGGGTCGAGCCCGAAATAGTGTTCCGTCTTCAGGTGCAACAGCACGGTTTCGCCCGCCAATTCCTGATGCAGAACCTCGTCCGCTGGCGTGACGCGTTGCTTCCAGATGTCCATCTTCGTCGTTGCTTATTGCTTCGTCCCTCGATCGAAGGATTGTGACACAGGCATGGTCGTCGCAGGCGTTTCGGTACTTCCGTTCGGGGCGACGGATGCGACCTCAAACACGCGAGGCGACGCGACATCGTCGCCAGGGTCGAACCGCACGACGCGATCGGCCAGCGCGAGGCTCGCTGGCCGATGCGTGATGAGGATCACCGTACGCTCGCGAAGTGACGCCGCACAGTCGGACAAAAAGCTCAGCTCCGCTTCGGGGTCGAACATGGCGGTAGCCTCGTCGAGCACGAGAATCGGCGGATCGAGCAGCAGCGCCCGCGCCAGTGCAATGCGTTGGCGCTGGCCACCGGAGAGGCGGATGCCGTGATCCCCGATCACGGTGTCCCATCGATCCGGCATGTCGTCGATGAATGCTTTGGCCTGTGCGAGTGCGGCAGCCCGTTCGATTTCGCTGTCCGTCGCGTCCGGTTTCCCGAACGCGATGTTCTCGCGCACGGTGCCGTTGACCAGATAGACGTTCTGCGAGACGTAGCCGATCTGGCGTCGCAGGCTGGCGAGCGAGACGTCTGCGAGATCCTGGCCGTCGATCGTGATGGCTCCGGCGAGCGGCACGTTGAATCGCAACAGCAGCGAAACCAGAGTTGTCTTGCCGACGCCGTTGTCGCCCGTGACGGCAATCGTCTGCCGTGCGGGGATCGACATGCTGAAGTGGCGCAGCACCGGCGAGCGTCCCGGGTAAGCAAAACCAACGTCGCGAAATTCGATGGCCCCATCGCGCACACGAAGTGCGGGTCGCTCGGTGCCGTAGTCCTCGCCCGCCGTGGCGTAGAGGGCCTGCACGCGCTCCATCGCGGCGCGGGCGTGCTGCGTCTGTCCGTAGAGCGACGCCATGGCACTGACCGGGCGAGTCAACAGCGCCGTGTAGAGCAGGAAGGAGACGAGCGCGCCCTTGCCCATCTCGCCACCGGTGATGCGCTCTCCCGCGACCCACAGAATGGCGAGCATGCCCATCGAGGCGGCCCAGGTCATGCCGGGGCCGATCGCGGCCTGACGCCATTCGAGTTGCAGACTGAGGCGCATGACCTCGCCCACGCTCTCGCGATGCCGCCGCAGCTCGAGCGCTTCACGCGCGAACGCCTTGATGGCGGGCAGCAGGCTGATGTTCTCCTCTTCCAGCGCGAAGCTGCGCGCCCAGGCCTGCTGCAACTGCGTGGAGATCGGCCGCAGGCCCCGACCTACGAGCTTGATCAGAACATAGAACAGCGGAATGGACACCGTCGCGGCTGCGGCCATCCAGAAGTCGGTCGCCACCATCAAGACGATCGAACCGATCGCCGTGACGGCTGCGGGAACGATGCCCGGAACGGCGCCGCTGAGGTAGTGACTGATGACGCCAACGTCATTGCCCAGCACCGACAGGATTTCGCCCTGACGTTGCGCCTGAAAATAGCCAACCGGCAGCCCCTGGAGATGGGCGTACGTGCGCATGCGGATGTCCGAGGCGATGAGCACGGCCCGCTTGGAGAACAGAAACCCGCCAAATACCGACAGAGCGGCTTGCGCGCTGAAGAGTGCCGCGACGGCGAGCAGGATGTCACCGAAGTTCCAGCGCGTGGTCACGCCGCCGAAAACGGTGTCGACGAAGCGGCCACCGAGCCACGGCATGAGCAGACCGAGCAACGCTTCGACGACGAGAAAGGCTGCGCCCACGGCGATCGCGCTCCGGTAGGGGCGAGCGAACTCAAGCAACGCGCGAATGAAGGACGCGGATTTCATGGCGCGCGACCTGTGGCACCCAACGCGCCGACGGGCCTTCGATGAAGGCGGCGGTAAGTTGCCCGAAACGCGTCGGTCAGCGCATCGTGCAACGGCAACGTGAACGCGACGCGGATAAGCGCTTCGTGACCATCGATGAGGCGTCCAGGCCAGTCGGAACCGAGCCAACCCCGCAGGTAACGGGCGCGCAGTCTGCCTGGCGCCGTCGCGGCGAGCAGCGCGTGAAGAAGCGCCGCTTCACGGTCGTGAGCGGTCGCCTCGTCCGATTCCGGCGACGTCAGCATCGCGAGCCACGCGGCACTGGTCCACGCTGCGGTTGCCGCTCCCGCGCGGTGCAGCCGCTCGCTCAAGTCGCCGATATCGGGGTGCAGGCGGCGCAACGTCAGCCAGATGTCGGCAACGCGGTTCAGGCCGGCGTGTGGTGAACAGACATATTTGGCGAACGCGAGATGCACCAACGCAACGAACAACCCGTCGGTGTCATCGGGGCGCCAACCCAGCGGGGTTGCAACGCGTCGATGAAGCAGTTCGCCGACGACGTCGCCACGCAGGCGACCCGGCGCGAGCAGATCCCAGTGCAGATCGATGTCGACCATGCCGAGCCGGAAGGTCGCCTCGTGCGCCGACGGCGCCTGCTGTGCCCAACGCACCCCGCCGAGCGCAACGAGTGCCGAAATCGCTCGATCACGATCGACGGCACGAACCAGCACGTCGATGTCATTGGCGGGACGCTGGCCCGGAGCTTCGTAGAGTTCGCCACGCGTGGCAGCAGCCTTCAGGTAAACGAATTCGATGCCGGCGCGATCAAAGGCGAGGTGAACGGCGCGCATCGACGATTCCTGCGCGAGTTGCAGCATCACGCAGCCGCGCCGCGCGTCCGACAGCCGCGTGACGAGGGGCGCCGCGCCGAGCTGCGGCGCGCCATCGGTCGCCAGCAGCCGATCCCAGATTCCGCTCAACCCATGCGCGAGAAGAAAGGCCTCAATGGCGGCGACGTCGCCAGCGAACGCCTGCAACAGGCGATCGAGCGCCCGCGCAGGCGCGAGGTCTGGACGTGTGACCGGCAGCAGCGCAGCCCGATGCCGGGTCCAGCGGCGCCGATGCGACGATGGTATCGGTGGCGCAGACATCATCGCGGCGCAAAGCGAAGCGAACCCAACGCGGCCTTGCGTTGGCATGCAATCGTCATAGGCTTGTTGCGAGATGCACATTTCATGCGGGAACCTTTCAGTACGGTGTATCGTATAGCACTCAACCATGTATCGACAGCGCGCGTCCTCGGTGTGTTGCGACGTGACGGCGCGCGCCTTTTCAACCAACGTGATCGATCTGCACTGCCATCTTCTTCCCGGCATCGACGACGGTGCCAAGGACCTGGACGAGTCGCTCCAGATGGCGCGCATCGCGGTCGCCGACGGCATCAAGACGACGTTTTGCACTCCACACATCTACCCTGGGCTGTTCGAAAACACGGGGCCCGACATTCGGCAACGTGTGCGCTCGCTGCAACTCATTTTGCGTGATCGCGGCATCGAGCTGACGCTGGGCGTTGGTGCCGATGCGCACCTGGTTCCGGAATTCGTCGGCGGCCTCGCCTGCAAGCGGATCCCCTCCCTCAATGACAGTCAGTATGTATTGGTGGAGCCACCGCATCACGTGCGGCCACCGCGGTTCGTCGAGTCTGTGTTCGAAATCACGGCGGCGGGCTATGTGCCGATCATCACGCATCCGGAGCGTTTGACCTGGGCCGGTCAGCATTTCGAGGATTTTCTTTCGATCGCCCGCAGCGGCGGCTGGCTTCAGGTAACGGGCGCGGCACTGCTCGGCAACTTCGGCAAGACGGCGGCGAACCTCGCCAGGAAATTCGTGACCGAAGGCTGGTGCGACGTGCTTGCCTCGGACGGCCACTCGGCCAGCCGTCGCCGGCCCGTGCTTTCGGAGGCGTTCGCACTGGCACAAACGCTGCTTGGTGGCGAGGAGGCAAGGCGCCTGGTGTTTGATCGACCGGCCGCGGTGCTCGCCAATGCCACGCCCGCGTCGCTGATACGCCCACCGGCGCATGCACTCGCCCATGTCGGCGAACAAGGCAAAATACGTCGCTTTCTTGGCCGCGTTGCCCGTGTCGGGCGCTGACTGAAATGCGACCGCCCAAGTTCTGGAGGTTCATCATGCGACGCGTCATTTCCGCACTCGAATCGACTCTGCCGGCGTTGGCGTTTGTGCTGGCCATTGGCGTGGGAGCAAATGCCATGGCGCAGTCTGCGCCAACGGAACCGACGCGGCCGGCCGTCGCTGGTCCCGCCGGCACGCCAGCACCTGCGGCAGCCCTCGACAAAGACACCGACGATGACTACAAGATTGGTCCGCAGGATTTGCTGGAAATCACCGTCTACGGCCAGCCGGAATTGACGCGGACGGTTCAGGTGAATTCCCGCGGGCGCATCAGCCTGCCCCTGATCGGCGCGGTGGACGCGTCCAACCGAACGGCGTTCGAACTCGAACAGGTGCTCGCCGCACGGCTCTCGGCGGGTCTGCTGCAAAACCCTCAGGTGACGGTTTTCGTGCGCGACTCGTTGACCACCCGATTCACCGTGGAAGGCGCGGTGACGCGGCCCGGCGTTTTTCCGCTGAAAGGGCAGACGACATTGTTGCGGGCGATGGCCTTGGTCGGCGGTCGCTCGTCGCTGGGGGATCTGACGGCGGTACGAATTTTCCGAATGAAGGACGGCGAGCGTCAGACGCTGACGTACGACCTCGAGAAAATCCGCACCGGCGAAGCGGAGGATCCCATCATTCAAAATGATGACTTGATCGTCGTGAACCAGTCCAAGGTGCGCACCGTGCTGAAGGATTCCGTGCTGAGCGACGTCATGGGTTTGATCAATCCGTTCAGTTTTCTGAAATAGCAACTCTGCCGCACCGCATCACCGCGCATTGGACGCGGCGGTGAGCGCTGGGCTGCGGTGGTTCGGGGGTACGTTTTTTGAGTTCCGTGGTTCCAGGCAACGATTCGCCAACGCAATCCGCATTGATCTTGCGCCCGGAGAATCCGCTGGCCGCCTATGTGCAGCCGGCGCCGGCGACCGAGATCGACGATTCATTGCACCTGCGCGATGTGCTGCGCATCATCCTGAAACGGAAGTGGTGGATCGTCTCCGCCTCCGTACTGTTTCTGCTCGGCTCGACCATCTCCACCCTGATGGAGACGCCGTTGTATCGAGCAAGCACAACCATTCAGATCGACCGCGTCGCGCAACGCGTGGTGGACTATCGCGATGGTGGTGGCAACGCGGAAATGTGGGATGACGGTTCGGCACTGCAAACGCAACTCGAACTGCTGCGGAGCAAGGCGCTCGTCGAGCGCGTGATGGAAATGCTGCAGCTCGATCTCGACCGCGCGAAGCTCGCCAGCCGTGATCCCGCAAAGGACTCGGGAAGCGCGACGACGACGGAGACGGAGCCGCGCGATGACTGGATCGGGCGCATTCTGACGACGCTGCGCAAGCGCTCCGAGCCCTCGGTCAAGGACATGAGCGTGCTCGATCGCGAATCGGTCATCGGCTCGCTGCGTGGGTCGATGCAGGTTGAACCCGTCACAGGCTCGCGGCTGGTCCGGTTGAATGTGATCGGCGCGAATGCCGAGCAGGCGGCGCGCATCGCCAACGCCTGGACCGAGGCGTTCATCAAGAGCAACCTGGAGCGCAAGGTGGACGCGTCCTCCTATGCTCGCGGCTTTCTTGAGCAGGAAGTGGGCAAGGCGAAGGCACGGCTCGAGGAGTCGGAGCGCGCGCTGATCGAGTACACCAAGCAGAAGCAGATCCTCACGGTCGACGAAAAATCGAATCCAAACAGCCAGAACTACGCCGACTTCAGCGCGGCGCTTTCGCGCGCGGAGCAGGAACGCATCAAGGCTGAGGCGAACTACGACGAAGTCAAGCGCACGCTGTCGAACTCGAAAGACTTGCTCGACAACAAGGCGCTTGCGACCTTCCGCGAAAACAAGGCGAAGCTCGAGCTGGAGTATCAGGAGCAACTGCGCACCTACAAGCCGGGGCATCCGAAGATGCAGGCGTTGCAGGCGCAGATCGACACGGCCGACAAACGCATCGTGGAAGAAGCGAAAGCGATCACGACCTCGATCGAGGCCAACGCCAAGGCGGCAGTCGACTCGGCGCGTGCGCAGGAAGATCGCCTGCGGGTGCGTGTCGATGCAGCGAAGCGCAATATCCTCGAAGTTCAGGATCAGGGCATCCGCTACGGCATTCTGAAACGCGAGGTCGATACCAACCGCGAGTTGTACTCGGGACTGCTGACACGATTGAAAGAGGTTGGCGTGACCGCGCAGGTCGGCACCAACAATATTTCGGTGATCGACAAGGCGGACGTACCGCTGTTCCCGTTCCGGCCCGACGTGATGCGCGGCGCCATGACCGGATTGCTGCTCGGCCTGATGGCGGGCCTCGCGCTGGCCTTCGTGATCGAGTACATGGACGATTCGATCAAGTTTCCGGACGAGGTGGAGCGCTTCACCGGTCTGCCGCTGATGGGTGTGATCCCGATGGTGTCAGCATCGAAGAATTCCCCGATCGAGCAGGCCACGCACGATCCGAGATCGTCACTCGCAGAAGCGTACCGCTCGGTGCGAACCGCGTTGCAGTTTTCAACGGCGAAGGGAGCACCACGCTCGATCGTGCTGACCAGTTGCACGAAAAACGAAGGCAAGACCACATCGGCCATCGCGCTTGCTGTTGCGTTGTCACAGATGGGCAAACGCGTGTTGTTGATCGACGGGGACATGCGCAACCCGTCGTTGCATCGCGCCTTCGGGACCGATCACATGACCGGACTGTCGAACGTGTTGTCGTCAGATACCGATCCGATCACCGTGACCCGAAAGACCGAGTTCAAAAATCTGTACCTGATCACGGGCGGACCGCTACCGCCGAATCCAGCCGAACTTTTGTCCGGCCCCGGATTGACACGCCTGCTCAGCCCAACCGCGTCGAGCTTCGATCACATCGTCATCGATGCGCCTCCGATTCTCGGCATCGCGGATTCGATCATCCTGTGCAACCAGGTCGATGCAACGCTGTTCGTCATCGAAAGTTCGAAGACCCGAAAGACTGGAATCCGGAACGCGATCCGTCGCCTGCGGCAGTCGGGTACCGTGCCACTCGGCGCGATTCTCACCAAGCTCGGCGCGGAAATGTCGATGTATGGCTACGAGACGGATTTCTACTATTACGGGCACCGGCTCGATCAGGCGGGCACGCCGGTGAGCGAGCCCGTCAAGACCTGAGCACCATGTTCGGCTCGGTTGACGATCTTCGGCATGATCTGACGGCGTTCGCAGCGCCTTCGGGCGCTGACGAGTGGTGTTCCGTACCAACCACGATCTCGACCGAGGTCGGCCTGGCCATCCTGCGGCTCGCCACGGGCAAGCCGGTCGCGCTGCCGGGCGCTGCCGAACTCGAGATAGAGGAGAGCGAAAGACTCGGTGAATTGTCGCGAAAGGTGATTGCACAGGTGTTCCTGTCACCAGAGGCGACCCATTTCACGACGCTTGGCCTCGGCCCGGATGCCGATGCGTCCTCGGTACGCGACCACTTCCGGCGATTGATGACGATCGTGCATCCCGATGCCCGCCCGGTTGGCTTTCCCTCGGATTCAGCAGTACGCGTGAACCGTGCGTATTCGGTGCTCTCGAATGACGACGAGAAGGCCGCCTATATCGCGTCGTTGGCAACGCGTGATGCACCTGCGCTGCGTTCTGGATCGCGTGCGTCGCCTCATCGCAGTCGGACTACCGGCGAACGGAGTTCATCCAACTGGATGACGACAGTGCTCGGCGTGTTGCGTTCGCGACATGCACTGCCCTGGCTCGCGGCGGCGCTCTTGGTGCCAGTCGTCGCCCTGCTGATCTCGACGCTGCGCAGCCCTGAACCCGTGCACCTCGTTGAAGCGAAGGTCGGTTCTCGCGGTAATGCGATGCGTTCGCCCCGCCCTGAAGCGCCACCGCCATTGCCGGCGGCGAGCGAAACACAATCGAATGTTCCCGCCGGCGCACCGTCGCCGACTCCGCCTCCTACGGCTAACGCATCGAACCAACCACACGAGGATTTTGCGATCGCAGCCAACACCCCGCCCAACCCCGTTCGACGCACCGAGCACCGCGCCAATGGCATGATGTTGAGCGACGGGCTGAGCGAACGAAGCCTCGCGCTGGTGACCGCGAAACGAAACGTCGCGGCGGCGCCGTCGGGGGTCACGCCCCCGACGGTTTCCCGGCGAACCGACCCGCCGTCGTTGGCGCCGGCACCAAGCCCGCGCGAAACTCTGCTGAAAGCTGCGGAGGGGCGCGAGGCGATCGAACTCGCTTCCCCGCCGCCGCCCAGTCCGATTTCGATTCCAATCGCGAGCCGAAGCGTTGCGGCGGAGGCCGAACCTTCGGCCGTGGCGGCGCCCACAAAGGCGTCGAACACCGCTCCGCCGCTCGCGGCCGGTGCGCCAAAGAGCGAAACCAACGCGCTTCGACCCAGCGACGCAGATGACTTGCTGCTCAAGTTTGCCGCGGCGTATGAGAGCGGATCGATCAGCGGATTCGCGCCCCTCTTCGCATCGAACATGAACGGACGGCGTCAATTACTCAACGAATACGAGCGTGTGTTCGCATCAACACGGAGCCGCTCCATCCGACTCAATCAGTTCAAGCACAGCATCAACGGCGAACGCATCGCCACGGCCGGATACGCCACCGTGACGACGGTCGATCAGGAAAATCGCAGTTCGAGCCAGCGCGTCTTCCTGGAGTTCGACATCACGCGTGAACGCGGTGTCCCGCGCATCGAGCGCTTGGCCAACTACACGGTGAACTGATTCGCATGACGTCGGACGCGAACGCTTCGCCCATGCGCTACCAGCATGCGGCGACTTTGGGGGCCGGATGCCTTGTGGCGCTCGCGGTCGCCGCGACGGCGTGGTGGTCAGCGCAGACTGCCCCCCTCGCCCGTCCTTTCTCGTCGCAGCGACAATCCAACGATCGAAGCGTCAGCGGCGACGCGCCAGCGTATGTGCAGCAGCGGCCCTTCGATGCCATTGGCTGGCTCGCGTGGGCGGGAGCGGATGGTGCGCCGCAATCGGCGAGCCTCGCTCGCGGCGCCGACGCCAAAGTCGCGATAGCAAGTCGTCTGGCGCCCTTCGATCCGCAGGTGCTGCGATCGCAGGCGCTGTTGTTTGCCGCTCGTGGCGACTTTCACGACGCTTTGCTCTGGCTGGATCGTGTTGCGCAACTCGGCGGCGAGGAAGGCGATGCCGCGCTAACCAGTATGTTGGCGTTCATTGGCGGCGACGACTTTCATTCTTGGTTGGCAACTGCGCTCGCGCAGCACAACCCCGTCGTTGACGCGCTACTGCTACGCGCATGCCGTGCAAACACGGAGTTGCCGCGCCTCGCACGATTCGTGGAGAGCGTGATTCGAGCACGACCGATCCCGGACTCAGCGGTCGACTGCATCGCCAATCGCGCGATCGATGCCAATCTGGCGCCGTTCGCGCAATGGGTATGGCTAAACGGATCGAAGGCGGTGCCAAAGACAATGGCATACGTCCTGAATGGTGACTTTGAAGGGCCGATCGACAGCGGTCCATTCGCATGGAAAATCCACCCTGGCGGCGAGTATCGAGACGGGTTCAGCGCCCGCGTTCGCCCGGCCCAAACCACCGTTGGCGGCAAAAACCTGCTGGAAGTCCGCTTCAACGGACGTACGCTACGCCCCCCCGTGGCTCAGCAGATCCTGGTTCTGCCTGTCGGCGCCTACACCCTGAGCTACCGGAGCCGGCCGTCCGATGCGCTTTCCGGCAACCGTCTGCTCTGGCAAGTGCGCTGTTTGGGCAGCACCACTGCCCTATCGCCCTCGGAACGCGCGGCCGCCGTCGATCCCACCGGTTGGACCACCGTGACGACCGAGTTCACCGTGGCGGCAGGGTGCTCGGGCCAACTGCTGACACTCGAGGCTGCGTCACCTCGCGACATTGTCGACGGCGGTCGCGGAAGTGTCGCCTTCGATGATGTGCAGATCACTCGTCGGTAAAGCCCGGCGCATCGAATTGATTAGACGTCGACGACGCATTACACTTAAAATGAAAAAAACGGCGAGGTGGTTAAACATGCGATTCCCTGCTTTCAGCTCATTCCTGCTTGGTGTCAGCCTGTCGATTTCGGCAGCGGCGCAAAACAACGCTCCGGCCTGTGATGATCAGGAAGCAGCGAAGCGCGACACTGTTGCAGAACTGCGTGAGGTTCAAGGCAACGTTTTGGTCAGCGACAGCCAGGGCATGGCAACGGGTGTCGACAACCAGCGCCTGAAGAACAAGGTTCGGGTCACAACGACATCGCGTGCGGGTGTCCTCGTGCATTTCGATTGCGGCTGCGACGTTCGCTTGAAAGAAAACGAGCGGCTGGATGTCGAATCCCCGCGCGCCTGTGCGGCGCTGTTGGCTTCGGTTCAAGCCGTCCCGATTGGTGCGCCGATTGGCGCCGTTGCGCCAGTGGCGACGACCGGAATTTCGACGCCCGGCTTGCTGATCACGACCGGCGTAGGGGTCGGCGCGTACCTGCTGTATCGCAACAACAGGAACGTCAGCCCCAACTGAGTCGATGCCGCAGCCGCTGCACTATGCCGTGGAAAAGGCCCTGGCGATCGCGCTGGGGCTTTTTCTTTTGGTGGCTGCATTTCGCGGCGGCAACATCGACGAGGTCGTCGTTGCGAGCCTGTACGGCGCACTCCTGATCACCGGACTCGCGCTCGCCGTTCGCTGGAGCGGCCGAGGCACGACACCCTCCGTTTCCAGCGCAGCGATCGCATTTTGGGCAGCGCTTGGCCTTCTGACGCTGGTGACTCTCGTTGGCCTGATCCCGCTGGCTCCGGATACTTGGCTTGCGTTGAGGGGCCGAACGTATTACGAGCCTGTCATCGCAGCGCTGCGCACCATGTCGCCGGCTGAAGCGCCCTTACCCTTGTCGCTCGATCCTCCCGCCACGCGCCGATCTCTCTTGTTGGTCGTGACATGCCTCGCCATCGCCTACGCATCGGCGTGCCTGGGCAGGCGCAGCATGTTGCAATTGCTTGGAGCGTTCGCCATCGTTGCGACCGCCGAGGCATTGATCGGTCTCGTGCAACTCGGCTACGCAGGCGCGCTCACATTCAGCTACTCCGGGCACAACCGCGCCACCGGCACCTTTGTCAACAAGAATCACTTCGCGACGATGCTGGCCATGGCGCTACCGCTGCTGCTACTCCGTGCCACAGGCCAATTCACGTTTTTTGTCCCCCATATGGAGTCGGGCCCCATGGGACGCGCATGGTGGGGCGCTGCAAGCGCGGTTGTCGTGGCGGGTCTCATCGCAAGCACGTCGCGTGCAGGCCTGATCGCGGCTGGCCTCAGCTCCACACTTGCTTGCTATTTCATCTGGCGCCGGAAGCGAACCGTGTCGCGACCCGCGATGATCGTCGGAATCGCGTTGGCTGTTTTCGCGCTGGCCGTCAGTTGGCTCACCGGTATTCGGCGCTTGATCGAATCCGTGGTCGGTAGCGGTGCTGCCGACGGCTTCGCCTCGCGCGCGCAGATGAATGGGCAAACGTGGGACGGCATCGTTTCGCTGTTCCCCTTCGGATCGGGCATTGGCAGCTACGCTATTGTGTTCCCTCGATTCCAAACGCCACCGCTCACAGGATTCGTGGAATACGCGCATAACGACTATCTGCAATTGCTATTCGAAGGCGGTGCCGGTGGACTGATCGTTTTGGTACTGCTTGCGGCCGCCGCATGGTTTGCGGTGGAGCTGACCATTCAACTCGGAGATCGCGAGGCTCGCATCGCGCCAGGCGCCGGTTGCCTGCTCGGCGCGCTCGCCTTTGCGATTCACGCCGGATTTGACTTTCCCGCCCACATTCCTGCGCTCGCCATCTTGGCCACCATGTTGTTCGCGGCAGCCATCAATCCAGCGATCGCTGCTGCCGGGCAACGACGCAAGCCGCCGGTTGGCACCCTTGTCCCTTGGGCACCGTCGGTCGCCGGCATTGAGCCAAGATTCGTGCGCTGACCCCGCTCCCGCACGACATGGCCATTTGCGGCGACAGACGACGCGGCGATACGCACGGTAGATCCGGCGCCAAGGCATCAGGCCGGTCGCCTTCGTTCATCGATGCAGCGCTCGTGAGGGATGACGGCGTTCGGCGTAGCGTTCGCGGCGCAACGAAACCGCTCACCGCCTCCCCTGCATCGCCCGAAAAATCCCGCGAAAGATGTCCACTTCTTCCCGTTCCAGTCGGGTGCGATTGAACAAACGTTTGAGGCGGGGGAAAAGGCGTTTCGGGTTTTGGGGATTGAAGAAGCCGACGTCGGTGAGCGCCGCTTCCATATGGGCGAACATCGCGTCGATTTCGGCTTGCGTCGCCAACTGGAACTGCGGCGCCACCAATCCGGCCGTGGCGCCTGCGGCCATGCGCAATTCGTAGGCAAACACCTGCACGGCGCTACCCAGGTTGAGCGACGAGTACTCGGGGTTCGCCGGGATGAAGGCGAGCGTCTGGCAACGTGCGACTTCGGCGTTGCTGAGGCCGCTCATTTCGCAACCAAAGACCAGCGCCACACGTCCTTGCGCGGTGGCATCGACCAGCGCGTGGCTGGCCGTCCGCACGTCACTCACCTCACCGACGAAATCGCGCCCGCGCGCGGAACTGCCAACGACGTGCACGCAGTCGGCGATCGCCTCGCCGAGACTCGTGTACACACGCGCCTGATCGAGTACATCGGTCGCACCCGATGCGCGCGCCGTGGCGATGTCGCTTGGAAACGCCTCCGGGTTCACCAGCCGCAGATCCCTCAACCCCATGGTCTTCATCGCCCGCGCTGCGGCACCAATGTTGCCGGGGTGCGAGGTGTGCGACAGCACGACGGCGACACGTAAAAGCGCGCCACGTCCGGTGTGTGGTGCGACGTGCTCGTCCGACACGCTCGCGGGACTAAAATTGGGCGATTCCACTGCGGTCGGACGGAGTTCGATCGCGGCGGCGGATGCTCCCGAGGCGGGCGTTTCGGCGCCACTCATGCTCTTTCCATCTTCAAACGATTCCCCATGCACCCGATGCTCAACACGGCGGTGAAAGCCGCCCGCCAAGCCGCCGACATCATCCAGTACGGCGCCCGAAATCTCGATCGCCTGACCATCGACAGCAAGGGACCGGGCGACTTCGTGACCGAAATCGATCGCAACGCAGAAGCCGCGATTGTAGAAACCTTGCTCGGTGCCTACCCGACCCATGGCATTCTTGCCGAAGAAGGATCTGGGGCGACGCACGGCAATCCGCAGAGTGAACACATCTGGATCATTGACCCGCTCGACGGCACGACCAACTTTCTTCACGGCATGCCGACGTACTGCGTATCGATCGCGTTGCAGGTCGCGGGCAAGTTGACACAGGGCGTGATCTACGACCCAAGCCGCAACGATCTGTTCACCACGACCCGTGGCGGCGGGGCGTACATGAACAATCGCCGCATCCGCGTCTCGAAAAACGACAAGCTTCGCAACGCGTTGATCGGCACGGGGTTTCCGTTCCGAGACGGCGCTGCGTTCGATGAATACGTCGTGCAGTTCCGCAACCTGATGCCGAAGACTGCGGGGCTGCGGCGCCCGGGTTCGGCGGCACTCGATCTCGCCTACGTGGCGGCAGGGTTCTACGATGGATTCTGGGAGATGAAACTCAACCCGTGGGACATGGCGGCCGGCGCGTTGCTCATCCTGGAGGCCGGTGGTCTGGTGACCGGAATCGATGGCGAAGATACGTACATGCAAAGTGGCGCCGTCGTCGCCGCAACACCCAAGATCTTCCCGGAGCTGCTGCGCATCCTGCAACTCAAGAGCGTTGCGTGAGCCGCAAATTCCGTTAGCACGTCCTTCGTTGCAGCAGCGCCTGAGCGTCGCGCGCGCAGACCCACTCTTCGTTGGTTGGTTCCACCGCAACGGTGATGGCGCTATCGCGCCGCGAGATCGTCGTGCGATGTTCGGCATTCGCTTCGGCATCGATCGTCACGCCGAGCCACGCCATCGCCGCGCAAACCCTCTCGCGGATGAACGCGTTGTGCTCGCCTACACCCGCCGTGAACACGAGCAGATCCAATCCGCCCAGCACGGCCATGAGCGAGCCGATCTCGCGCACGATCCGACGAACGTAAAGCGCCAGCGCGAGGCGCGCCCGCTCCCCGCGCTCGCCGTCGTCGCCTTCATGCTGCACGATGACCCGCGGCTCGTCGGAAATCCCGGAAACGCCGAGCAATCCAGACTCGTGATAGAGAATGCGACCAACCTCTTCGAGCGACAGCTTTTCGATTTCCATCAAGTAGAGTACGGCACCCGGATCGAGCGCGCCGGTTCGCGTCCCCATCATCAGGCCATCGAGCGCCGAAAAGCCCATGGTGGTGGTTACGCTACGAAGATCCCGCATCGCGCAAAGACTCGCCCCTCCGCCGAGATGGGCCACGATGACGCGTCCGCGCGCCAGTGCACCATGGCGCTCGGGAAGCGCATACGTCATGTAGTCGTACGAAAGGCCGTGGAAGCCATAGCGGCGCAGCCCTCGCTGCCATGCGGCGTACGGCAACGGAAGTACCTGCTCGACGGGCTCCAGTGTGCGATGAAAAGCCGTATCGAAGCAGGCAACCTGCAACACCTCGGGCTGCTGTTCGAGAAGCAGCGACATGGCCTTGAAGGGAAATGGTTGATGCAACGGTGCGAGCGGAATCAATGCACGCAGTTGCGCGATGACCGATGCGTTGACGACGGTCGGCTCGAAAAAGCTTGCGCCACCGTGTACGACACGGTGGGCGACGCCAGCAACACGGCGACCTCGAAGCCAGGCGGCGATGCGTTCGCGGATGGCCGACAGCGCGCTGGTATAGGGGTGCTCCCGGTCGAGCGCAACCGGGCATCGCTCACCGGCGCTGTCTTCGTACGTCGGCGACGAGCCACCGACACCCTGCACCTTGCCATTCCACCGTGGCGCATGCGGAAGCGGTGAAGCATCGGCATCAAACAACGCGAACTTGATGCTCGATGAGCCGCAATTGAGCACGACGATGAGGCGTTGCGAAGACGGGT
Organism: Pseudomonadota bacterium; assembly: GCA_018241765.1. Classification (GTDB taxonomy): domain Bacteria; phylum Pseudomonadota; class Gammaproteobacteria; order Burkholderiales; family Casimicrobiaceae; genus Casimicrobium. The sequence continues at coordinate 44,749 of JAFEDD010000031.1, forward strand.
CCATGTTTCGATACAGGCGAAGATGCAACGATGCGGCGGGCGCCCCGGCCGCCCGTCGCCACCGCTTGCGGCACCACGAACGTGGCTGCGTGACGGGGCGATTGTCTGGAGTCGATTGTCGCAGCAACGCGACGCGCACTGCGAGCGACTCGTCAAACCGTCGACGCACGCATACGATAATTGCGGCACCGTGTCAGAAATGCCGCGCCGCATGGGGCGCAGAGCCTGCGTTTGCCACGACACCGCTTTCATCGTGAAAGCGCGCTTGAATGACCAAGGATAGGAGAACCAGTATGAAGTATCGCTTCAAGGGCAACGTCGCGCTGGTGACAGGCGCGGGTTCCGGTATCGGTGAGGCGACGGCAAGGCTGCTCGCCGTGAACGGCGTTCGTGTCGTCGTCTCGGATGTTCATGCGGACGCCGCGCAACGCGTCGTCGCCGCGATCACGGCATCGGGCGGGCAAGCCGTGGCACACGTGGGGGACGTCGCGCTGCCGGAAGTTGCCGAGGCAGGTGTACGTTGCGCCCAGCGGCATTTCGGATCGCTGAATCTCGCGTTCAACAACGCCGGCATCGGAGGTTCGCTTCAACCATCGGCCGACCTCGCTGCGGAGGACTGGCAGCGTGTCATCGCGATCAACCTGAGTGGCGTGCAATATGGGCTTCGTCACCAGATCCCCGCGATGCTCGAAGCGGGCGGCGGTGCCATCGTCAACATGTCGTCGATCCTTGGCCTGGTCGGCAACCCGATGGCTCCGGCTTACGTTGCTGCCAAGCACGGCGTGACGGGGCTCACCCGTTCTGCCGCACTGGCCTATGCCAACCAGGGCATCCGCATCAACTCCGTGCACCCCGGTTATATCGATACGCCGTTGCTGGACGTGCTCGATGCGGCCACCCGCGCGGCGCTCGTTGGCCTGCATGCCATCGGGCGACTCGGACGCGCTGACGAGGTCGCGCATGCCGTGGCGTTCCTGCTGTCCGAAGGCGCGAGCTTCATGACCGGCAGCGCACTGGTCGTCGATGGCGGCTATACCGCCGCTTGATCGCGCGCGGTTCACCGGCGCCTGCTCCGTTCTTTTTCATCCAACGCCTCACATCACACCCATGTCTGGCCACACACCGATGATGCAGCAGTATCTGGCGCTCAAGTCCGAGCACCCGGACCACCTGCTGCTCTACCGCATGGGCGACTTCTACGAACTCTTCTACGAGGATGCCCGGCGCGCCGCCAAGCTGCTCGACATCACGCTGACGGCACGGGGCGAGTCGGCCGGCGCGCCGATACCGATGGCCGGCGTGCCGTTCCATGCGCTCGACAGTTACCTCGCACGTCTGGTTCGCGCAGGCGAGACCGTTGCCATCGCCGAGCAGGTCGGCACGCCGGGACTGGGCAAGGGACCGGTCGAGCGACGAGTAACGCGCATCGTCACGCCGGGAACGGTGACCGACTCGACGCTCGTCGATCCGCGCCGGGAAACGCTGCTTGCTGCCGTCGCCCTCGCCGATCATGGCGCTGCGACACAGGCGGGCGTCGCGCTCGTGAATCCGTCGGCGGGCACCGTCGTGTTGCGTGATCTTCCCGTCGTTCAACTCGCCGCCTATCTCGCGCGCAAAGGAGTCGCTGAAATCATCCATGGGGAGTTGGCGACCGCGTCACTGCGCTCGCAGCTTGGCGTCGATGCGCCGCTGCGCTCCCGTCCCGACTATGAGTTCACGCCGCAACGTGGCAGTGCGGAACTGACTGAGGCACTCGCCACGGCCACGCTCGGTCATCTCGATCTCGACCGCGCACCGCAAGCGATGGCAGCCGTGGGCGCTGCACTGGCCTTCGTCCGTCTGGTCAACGGCGGAACGCGGCTGCCCATAGCCACCGTCACGGTCGAACGCGCGAGCGACAGTATCGAGATGGATGCGGCCACACTGCGCAACCTGGAGATCGTGCAGACGCTATCCGGCGAGCCGGCACCGACGCTGCTCTCGATGCTGGACCACTGCGAAACGGCCGCTGGTTCGCGCCTGTTGCGCGCCCGTCTGACAGAGCCACCGCGCGCCGTTGCCATGGCACAGAAGCGGCACGACGCGGTCAGCGCGCTCGGCACCGATCCGAGCGTGCCTTACCTTCGGGTTCGCGAATTCCTGCGCGAGGCATCGGACCTGGAACGCATCGCGGGCCGCATCGCGATGGCCAGCGTCCGTCCGCGTGAGCTGGCCGGGCTGCGCTCGACGCTGACGGTACTGCCCGACCTCGCCGCGCTCTTGGCGACAAGCGAAGACGCCCTGCTGCGCGAACTGGGCGGAGCGCTTACGGTCACGCCGCAATGGCGCGACCTGTTGGCGCGCGCCGTCGCCGAAGAGCCCGCCTTGGCGCTGCGCGACGGTGGCGTCATCGCAGCCGGCTACGACGCCGATCTTGATGAACTGCGCGCCATTCAGACCGACAGCGGTACGTTTCTCGCCGCGCTGGAAACCCGCGAACGCGAACGCACCGGCATTCCCACGCTGCGAGTCGAATACAACCGAGTCAGCGGGTTCTTCATCGAAGTGACACAAAGCTACGCGAACCAGGTACCCGCCGATTACAAGCGCCGACAGACGTTGAAAAATGTCGAGCGCTACCTGACGCCCGAATTGAAAACCTTCGAGGACAAGGCGCTCGCAGCCAACGATCGGGCGCTCGCACGCGAGAGGCAGCTTTTCGACGACCTGCTGCAACGGCTGCAACCGGCGCTCGACGGCTTTCGTCGCGCCGGCGCCGCGCTTGCCGAACTCGATGTTCTCGCGAACTTCGCCGAGCGCGCCGACGCCATGGCGCTGCGCCGCCCATGCTTCGTATCGTCGCCCTGTCTCGAGCTTTCCGGCGCGCGACACCCCGTGATCGAATCATTGGTCGATCAGTTCATCGCGAACGATTTGCGGCTCGACAGCAAACGCAGTTGCGTCATCCTCACCGGCCCCAATATGGGGGGCAAGAGCACCTACATGCGTCAGGCAGCGCTCGCCGTCATCATGGCCTACGCCGGTTGCTTTGTCGCGGCCACACAGGCAACCCTGGGTCCGATTGATCGCGTGCTCACGCGCATCGGCGCCTCGGACGATCTGGCTTCGGGCCGCTCCACCTTCATGGTCGAAATGACCGAGGCGGCGGCAATCCTGCACCGCGCGACGCCAAACTCGCTCGTCATCGTGGACGAAATTGGCCGCGGCACCTCGACCTTCGACGGCCTCGCACTGGCCACGGCCATCGCGCGGCGCCTGATCAGCAAGGCCCAAAGTCTCACGCTGTTCGCCACCCACTATTTCGAACTCACCGAACTGGCCAACGATTTCGCGACCTGCGTCAACCAGCATGTCTCGGTGATCGAGCATGGTGATCGGGTCGTCTTCCTGCATGAAGTCAAGGCAGGTCCGGCGAGTCGCAGCTACGGGATTGACGTCGCCAAGCTGGCAGGACTCCCTGCCGAGGTGATCCGCGATGCCCGACGCGAGTTGGAACGCCTGGAGCGCGAGCGAACCCATGTGAGCGCGCAGGGCGATCTGTTTGCCGCCGACGTCACCAGCGGCGACGCGTTGACTGCGCCGATTCAGGGGGAATCAAGCCCGATATCCCGCTTCGTCGATGACATGGCGGCGCTCGACGTCGACGATCTGAGCCCGCGCGAGGCCCATGCCAAACTCGCGGAGCTCGTCGACAGTGCGCGGCAGATCAGCTGACTACTTCCAACCCACCCGATTGACGATTTCCTGGGCAAGTCGCTGGTTCTTTCCCAGCGCGATCATGTTGATCGGATCGGGTTTGAACGTGCCCATCGCATCAAGCGCAGGGTTCTTGACTTTGTACGTCGTGACAACCGGCCACTCGTTGTTGCCATTGGCGAAGTAGCCCTGCGCCTCATCGCTGACGAGGTATTCCAGAAAGCGAACGGCGTTGTCCTTGTGCGGCGCATACTTCAGCACGCCGCCGCCAGAGACGTTCATGTGGACACCGCGTCCATTGCTGTTCGGCCACACCACGCGCACGCGCTCCATCACGGCGCGATCGTCAGGCTTGGTGGACTTCATCATGCGTGCGATGTAGTAGGAGTTCGAAAGCGCAATGGCGCACTCCCCTGCGGCGACGGCCTTGATCTGATCCGTGTCGCCGCCTTTCGGTTGCCGTGCCAGATTGCCGACGACTCCCTTGGCCCAAGCCTCTGCCTTCGCCGCGCCGTCATGTTCAATGATCGAGGAGAGCAGCGACAACATGTACACATGCGAGCCTGACCGCGTGCAGATCTGCCCTTTCCACTTCGGGTCGGCCAGATCCTCGTAGGTATTGATGTCTCCCGGCTTCACCTTCGACTTGTCCACGACGAACACGCGCGCCCGCGTCGACAACCCGTACCAGGTTCCACTCGCGAGGCGGTACGCCGCTGGAATTCGCTCGTCCAGCACCTTCGAGTGAATCGGCTGGAAAACGCCGTCCTGATCGGCAATCCAAAGTCGCCCGGCGTCGACGGTCAAAAAGACATCGGCCGGTGAATTCGCTCCTTCACTCTTGATCCGCTGCAACAACTGGTCTTCACTGCCTTCAATGCGATTGATCTTGATGCCGGTCTCTTTCGTGAAGTTGTCGTACAGCGCCTCATCGGTGCTGTAGTGCCGAGCGGAGTACAGATTCAGCACCTTGTCCTGCGCTGCCGCCCCGCCGACGGCAACAAGGGTCGCAACGAGGAGCGCACATGCGGTACGCAGTGGGCGAACGGAATCAATCATGTTCATGGTGAGGCAAAAGGTGGGCATGGGTGGGCGATGGAGCGAACAGGCGTTGCGAACGATGTAGCGGTCAACCGCGGCACCGATCGTTCCGCGCACGCCAACACAAAGGCGAACGCGAATCATTCTCAAATGCTACCACAAGCCGGCTGCGCCGCTGGAGAGCCAACACATCGATTGGTCACGCAACGCAGCCGAGCCGACCGACCCCGATAAAATTGCGCCCTTGTTTTGCTGTCCAATCGTCGGAGCACGGCTCCTCGACGAGGTTTTTTTGTGGCCGACACTTCCCTGCTACCCACGCTACCCCGACCCGGCGAGCGCGCGCAGTGCCCCCGTCCATCGGGCGCCGCCGCGGCGCTCGCCCTCACGCGGCTCGCGCGCACAGTCAAATCGGAAGGCGGACCGCTCCTCGTCATCTGCGCCGAACCCCAGGATGTCGGCCAACTCGCCCAGGAGATCGCGTGGTTCGACCCCACGCTCGCCGTGCGCGAACTCGTCGACTGGGAAACCCTGCCGTACGATCATTTCTCGCCGCACACGGATCTCGTCAGCGACCGCCTGCGCGCCTTGCATGCGCTCGGTGATGGCGCCTGCGATGTGTTGTTGACGTCTGCGACCACCGCGACACAACGGTTTTGTCCGCGCAGCTATGTTGCCGCGCGTACCTTTTCGTTGATTCGGGGGCAAGCGCTCGATGTGGAACGCCTTCGCCAGCGAATGACGCTCGGAGGCTACACCCATGTGACGCAGGTCGTATCGCCCGGCGAGTTCGCCGTGCGCGGTGGTCTCGTCGACATATTTCCTACGGGCGCCACGCTGCCGGTTCGCATCGACCTGTTCGATGTCGACATCGAATCCATCAAGACATTCGAACCTGAGACGCAACGTTCGCTGTATCCGATCGACGAATTGTCACTGCTGCCGGCCCGCGAGTTCCCGACCGACGAGGCGGGACGAACACTGTTCCGGCAGCGCTTTCGCGAGACGTTTGAAGGGGATCCTTCCAAGTCAGCCATTTACAAGGATGTCTCCAACGGCATTTTTCCGGGTGGGATCGAGTACTACCTGCCGCTGTTCTTCGATTCCACGGAGACACTGTTCGACCATGCGCCGGAGCACGCCACGCTGGTGCTGGTGGGCGACCTTCATGCGACGCTCGGTGGATTCGAGCGCGAAACGCGCGAGCGCTGGTCGCTGCTTCGCGGCGATTCCGCGCGCCCATTGCTCGACCCGTCCATGCTGTATCTGGGACGTGACGACTTTCTGCACATCACCAAACGCTATCGTCGGTACGAATGGCGCGCCACGTCCGCAGCCGCCCCTCAAGACGAGGTCAACACCACGCCGTCGCGTGTTGCACATTCGTTGCCGCCGATCGCCGTGGATCGTCAGCAGGAACGACCGCTCGCCGCCCTCACCGACTTCCTGACCCGAAGCACCCGCGAGGGTGCGCGCACGCTGCTGTGCGCCGAAAGTGCCGGACGTGAACAAACCCTGAGCGAGATGCTGCGCGACCAAGGTCTCTCGCCTGTCCACGTCGACGGGTTTTCCGGATTCACCGGCTCGAACGAAGCGTTTTGCATCGCCACGGCGCCCCTCGCCAACGGCGCGGCGCTTCCGCACGAGCGTCTGAACCTCGTCACCGAGAGCGAGCTCTATCCCGGGACCACGCGCCAGACGCGTCGCCGACGGGCGCGGACGAGCAACGTCGATGCGATGCTCAAGGACCTCTCGGAGCTTCGCGTCGGTGACCCCGTCGTGCATGAAGATCATGGCATCGGCCGCTACCGTGGCTTGGTTTCGCTCGATCTGGGCGATGGCCCGACCGAGTTTCTGCACCTCGAATATGCCAGTGACGCGAAGCTCTACGTGCCTGTCGCCAATCTGCACCTGATTTCGCGCTACAGCGGCACCTCCCCTGAGCACGCACCGCTACACACGCTTGGGTCCGGCCAGTGGGAAAAGGCCAAGCGCAAGGCTGCCTCGCAGGCGCGCGACACGGCCGCCGAACTACTGAACCTGTACGCGCAGCGCGCCGCACGAGTCGGCCACGGCTGCACGATCGATTGGCAGGACTACGAGACGTTCGCGTCCGGATTCGGCTTCGAAGAAACGCCCGATCAGAGCGCCGCGATTCAGGCGGTCATCCAGGATCTGGTCGCCGCCAAGCCGATGGATCGTCTGGTGTGCGGCGACGTTGGCTTTGGCAAGACGGAGGTCGCGCTGCGTGCGACGTTCGTCGCGCTGATGGGAGGTCGGCAGGTCGCTGTGCTGGTGCCGACGACGCTCCTCGCCGAGCAGCACTTTGGCACCTTCCGTGACCGCTTCGCCGCGTGGCCGATCCGCATCGCAGAGCTCTCGCGATTCCGCTCCAGGAAAGAGGTGCAGGCAACGCTCGACGGCCTCACCGATGGCAGCATCGATCTCGTTATCGGCACACACAAGCTGATTCAACCCGACATCCGCTTCAAGAATCTCGGGCTCGTCATCATCGATGAGGAGCATCGCTTCGGCGTCCGCCAGAAGGAGCAACTGAAGAAGCTGCGCGCCGAGGTCGACGTGTTGACGCTGACGGCGACACCCATTCCACGCACGCTGGCGATGAGTCTGGAAGGTATCCGCGACTTCAGCGTGATCGCCACGGCCCCACAGAAGCGGCTCGCCATCAAGACGTTCGTCGCCCGTTCCGGTGACGGCGTGATTCGCGAAGCCATCGTGCGCGAATTGAAGCGCGGCGGTCAGGTCTACTTCCTGCATAACGAGATCGAAACCATCGAAAACATGCGCGAGCGCTTGCAGGCCATCGTGCCCGAAGCCAGCGTTCGCGTCGGGCACGGCCAGATGGGCGCTCACGAACTGGAGGGGGTCATGCGTGACTTCTACCAGCGTCGCTTCCAGATACTGCTTTGCTCCACGATCATCGAAACAGGGATCGACGTTGCCAGCGCGAATACCATCCTCATCAACCGCGCGGACAAATTCGGGCTCGCCCAGTTGCATCAACTGCGTGGCCGCGTCGGTCGATCGCATCATCAGGCATACGCCTATCTGTTGATTCCTGGTGAGGATGCGATCACGGCCGACGCCAAAAAACGCCTGGAAGCGATCACGCAGCTCGAAGATCTCGGCTCCGGGTTCTACCTTTCGATGCACGACCTGGAAATCCGTGGCGCGGGCGAAGTGCTCGGCGACAACCAATCGGGCGAGATGCAGGAGGTCGGCTTCTCGCTCTACAGCGAAATGCTCAATCAAGCCGTCCGCGCCCTGAAGGCGGGGCGCGAACCCGATCTCGACGAACCGCTCGGAGTCACCACCGAAGTCAATTTGCACGCCCCGGCGCTGCTGCCCACCGATTACTGCGCAGGCGTCCACGAGCGGTTGGTCATCTACAAGCGGCTCGCGAACTGTGAGTCGATGGACGCGCTGGACGATCTGAAGGAGGAGCTCATCGATCGCTTCGGCCCACCGCCACCGCCAACAGAGGCGCTGCTCGCTGCGCACCAGTTGCGCGTGGCGGGCAAGGCACTTGGCGTGAAGAAGATAGACAGCAGTCCGGACCGCACCGTCATTGCCTTCCGGCCAAAACCGTCGTTCGAACCGATCAAGCTGATTCGGCTCATGCAACGCGATGGTCGCTACCGCCTCCACGGTCAGGACAAGGTCAGGATCGAGCGCCCGACCGCAACGCTCGGCGAGCAAACGCGCATGCTGCGTGAATTCTTTCAGGCGTTGCAGTAGTCCGTGCTGCTCTCTCTTCGCGGTGCGTCCCCGTTCAGACCGCATCGCGCGTGTCGCTGTTGCTGATACAGTTCGGCGCTCTTCCGCCAACGCGGTTCCATTCCGGAGGATCGATGAAACGCTCCAGTCTCTTCACGCCCTGGCTACTCAACGCGCTCCTGATGGCGGGTGTCGCCCAGTTCGCGCTACCCGCATCCGCCGTCGTCACCGTGGTTGCGCAATACCGGCTCGGCGAAGCGGACGGGGCAGTAACCGTCGGCGCAGTGGCCGCATCGGGAACGCAACCCTCGGTCGGCGCAACGACGCTCACCGCCGCGGGGACACCGCGTTACTCCAACGCAGCCTCACCGGCGCCGCGACCGTCTCCGCTCAGCGTGCAATTCAACGGCACCACCGACGGGTTCCGTGCGCCCGGCGTGCTTTCGACGGTCACCAACAATTTCGGCGTGGAAGCCTGGGTGCGAGCGACATCCACCTCCGGCAACAGTCAGGTCGTCTACAACGGCAACTCATCGACGACGGGTTGGGGCATTTTCCGCGCCGGGAGCAACTGGGGGGTGCTCTTCGGCGGCCAGATCCTTGCGACGAGCACGAGCCCGAGTGTGGATCTCAATACATGGACACATCTGGCACTCGTTCGTGATGGCGGAACCACGACGCTGTACAAAAACGGTGCCACCCTTCTCACGACCACCATCGCGCCGGCGACGCCGAGCGGCGCGTTTGCCATTGGCATCGCGTCGTTGGGGCCTGGCGAGTTTTTCGAAGGCAATATCGACGAAGTGCGCGTCTTTACCTTCGCGCCCGGCCAGTTTTCAACCGCCGACCTGCAGACGCGATTGTCGTATGTTGATCCGCCGATGGTCGTTCCCGTCAACTCGGCGACCTGGCTGCTGGTTGGTGTGATGTTGCTGCTGATTTTTGGTGCCATCGCCCTGCGCAAAAAGCCCAGCGCACTGCAAAGATAGCGCGCCCGCCGCCCGGCGTCGCGTTCAGGGCGTGCGTGGCTGCGCCCTCACGAACGTCCACTGCCCTTGGCGCATGTAGTCCCCTGCCGCCCATGCGCAACACCAAGTATCGGATTGCGCTACCGCGGCGGCGACGTGTGCAAACGCGCGCCGTGCCGCTACGATTCGGCCACGACGGCCTGACCGTGTCGTCGTGGAAAGGATCGACATGATTGCCTGGGGGATCATCTGGGGGGCGCTCTTGGGCCTCGCGATCGGACGCTTCGATGTCGAGTGGCTTCTGTTCGGGGCGCTATTCGGCGCGCTGGCGGGAGGCACCCTGCGCCGCGCTGTGCGCAGCGAGTGGAGGCGGTTGGCCGACGAGATCAGTGCGCCGGCCGTCGAGCAGACGCCGCCGACGACACCCATCACGGCGCACGCCACGGCCGACGTCGCACCGACGCCCGCCAACGTGAGCACTGAAGCACCGCCGTTGGCCGCGCCCGATGCGCTCGCGCAGGTGATTGCCGCACCTGACCTCAGCGATCGTTCGCCGCTGGTGCCAAACGTCGCCGCGGACACCAGCGACCCAATGGCCGACCGCCCAAGCGACCTCGGCCCCGATTACGCGCGACAACCGGACCCCATCGAGCGCGCGCTGACTCGCGCGCGCAACTGGCTGTTCGGCGGCAACACCGTGGCCCGTGTCGGGGCGCTCGTTCTCTTCATCGGTCTCGCGTTCCTCGCAAAGTGGGCGGCCGAGCAGGCACTTTTCCCACCGGAAATGCGGCTCGCCAGCGTCGGTGTGGTCGGCATCGCACTCTTGGTGCAGGGCTTTCGGCTGTCGAGACGCCAGCCGAAAGCTACCGCCGACGGCGAGGCCGGACGGGGTGGGCCCGAGTATGGCAACCTGCTCCAGGGCGTCGGCGTCGCAACGCTCTATCTCACGCTCTTCGCGGCCTTCAAGCTCTACGCGCTGTTGCCTGCACTGCCCGCGTTTGTGCTGATGGTGTTGGTTTGCACACTATCGACGCTGCTCGCCGTGCTTTCGGATCGACAGTCGCTTGCGGTGGTCGGCTTCGCTGGCGCGTTCGCCACACCGATCCTCCTCGCGACGGGAGAGGGCAACCACGTCGCGCTGTTCGGCTACTACCTGCTGCTCAATGCGGCCATCGCGATCGTCGCTTGGTTCAAAGCGTGGCGCGTTCTCAATATGCTCGGCTTCATCGCGACCTTCGGTGTTGCGACGCTTTGGGGCGCCTTGAAGTACACACCGGATCATTACGCGAGCACGCAACCGTTCCTCCTCGCGTTCTTCCTGCTCTACGTCGCCATCGGGTTGAGTTTCGCGTTGCGTCACGGCGGGGACGGTCGTCGCGTGTTGGACGGCATCGTGCTGTTTGGCACCCCCATCGTGAGCTTTCTGTTGCAAACGCAATTGGTCGAGCCCTTCGACTATGGTGCTGCACTCTCCGCGGTCAGCATGAGCACGATTTACCTGCTGCTTGCGCTGTTCGTACGGAATCGCCGCGAGCCGGTTGCGCGCTGGCTCACGCTGGCCTATGCGGCATTGGCCCTCGTTTTTGCGACCCTCGCGGTGCCGCTCGCGGTCGACGCGCGCCTGACGGCCGCAATCTGGGCCATCGAGGGCGCCGCCGTGTTCTGGCTTGCCGCGCACCAACGCCGCCTTGCCGGTCAAAGCTTCGGTGCAGCGATGCAGTTCATCGCTGCATGGGGGTTCTTTGCCGACGTCGGTCGCAGCGCCACGACGGAGCTTCCGGCGCTGGCGTTTGCCAATGCAAGCTTCGTGGGATACATGATGCTGGCACTGGGTGCCTTGTTGATTTCATGGTGGTCGAACACCGCATTGCGGAACCACCCAACGCCCGATCCTGCGCCTGCCGCGCCACCGGGCCATGACCCTGAGCGCACGCTGTGGCGAGCCGCCCATGCGCTGCTTTTCGTCGCAGGTTTCGCCTGGCTCGTTGCCGGGTTCTGGGGCGAATCGACACGCCTGCCAGGCAGTCCACCCGAGCACGTGCGATTGGCCTACTCGGCACTTTGCCTGCTTGCGCTGGCACTCGCCGCCAAGTGGTTCTGGCGCCGCCACGCCTGGGCTGCCGCACGTTATCCCGCCTTTGTGACGGCGCCTTTGCTGTGGTTGTTCGTTCTCGGCGGCGCACTGTTCAGTCACTCGGGCCTCGTGTTCAATGCGATCATGTGGCCGCTGTGTCTCGTCATGCATCTCGTGGTGCTGCGTGGCGCCGACGACGAGGCGCCGCAGTTCTGGTGGCGCGCCGTACACATCGGCGGTGTCGTCATCGGGCTCACCATCATCGGTGTCGTGCTCGATCGGGCGATCGACCTGGGTCGATTGCGCGGCACCGACTGGGCGGCCGGTATCGTGCTCGCCGCCGGCACGCTGTCGCTCCTTGCGTTATGTCTGCGCTCGGTGTGGCGGCCCAACCCCACCACATGGCCGCTCGCCCGTTTCCAACGTCAATACGCCGTTCACGCCGGTGGCGCCATCGCGCTGATGACGTTGCTCGGCGCCGTGATCGTCGCCGTCACGGCACGAGGCAACGCCGCGCCGCTACCCTATGTTCCCCTGTTGAATCCGGTCGATCTGCTGGTGGCGCTCGCGCTCGCCGCCTGCATGCTGTGGTGGCAGCGTGCTCGACACAGCAACCTCGTGCGCGATGGATCCTGGCTGCGCGGGCGCGTGCCGGGTTCGGCGCTCGGCATCGCCACCTTCGTCGCGCTGAACACCGTGTGGCTGCGAGTCGCCCACCATTGGCGAGGCATCGCCTGGGATGCCGGTGCCCTTGCGGAATCATTTTTCGTGCAGGCGGGTTACTCAGTGCTGTGGACCGTGCTCGGGGTACTGGCGATGGCCACCGCGCATCGGCGACGGCAGCGCCTGCTCTGGCAGATCGGAGCCGCGCTGCTCGCGCTGACCGTGTGCAAGCTGCTGCTGATCGACCTCGCAAACTCCGGCGGCGGCGAGCGCATCGTCGCCTTCATCGCAGTCGGCGCGCTGATGGTGGCGGTTGGCTATTTCGCGCCGATGCCACCCACAGCGACACCGCAAACCACGCAAACCGAGGAAAGTCCGCATGTTGCCTCCTGATCGTCCGGCACGGCGTCCACCGCACCGCTCACGGTTCGGCATCCTCGTCGGCACCGCAGTCGCTCTTTTGTGGACCGTCGTTGCCGCACACGTGCCGTCGGAATTCGGCTATCGGATCGACGTGACGCCGTCGCCCGGCGCCGCACTCGCCCGCGTCGCGTTGCCAAGCGCCAGTTTCGCGGCGCTGCGAACGCGCGACGGTGGTGATCTGCGCGTATTCAACGCGGAGGGGCGCGTGCTCCCCTACGCCCTCCTCGACGCGCGGGCGGCACCGAACGCGTCCGTCGACCGCTTCGGCGAGCGCGTCATCGCGCTGCCGATCCGAAGCGAGGCCGCCATCGGCCGCGACACGCCCACGCTGCGCATCGAGGAGACGCCAACGCGACGCGTCATCGAATATGCTCCAACCCAATCGCCGGCGAAAGCGCGCCCCGATGCATCGACCGCGCCACCACGCGCGCTGCTCTTCGACACGCGCGACATCTCGACGCCGGTTCGTGCCATCGACTTCGAAGGAACGCTGCCCGCCGCCACCATCGTATCGCTGACGATCGATGGCAGTGACGACCTGCGGCAATGGCGGCGTGTCGTGACCGATGCACCCGTCTTCGATTTCACGGAGCCGAACGGCTCCGCCGCACCGAGCAATCGCCGCGTCGAGCTTCCGAAGTCAGCGGGTGCGGCATCGCTGAAGGGCCGCTATCTAAGGGTCACTTGGTCGAACGGCGGCAGTGCGGCGGGCTTGACGGCGTTGCGGCCGGTGTTGATGGACGACACATCGACACCCGCTGCGGAACTTCCGCTCGGCCCGCCACGCAGCGCAGCCGACGATGCGGCGGAATGGGCGCTGCCACCGGCGCTGGGCAGCGGCGCGAGCGCCCGACTCCTTGGGCTGCGCTTCGCCACAACCGCCACGAACAGTCTGATGCCGCTGACCATCAGCACGCGCGAGCGCGCCGGCGAGCCGTGGCGGATCGTCGCCAGCACCGTCGTCTTTCATTTCGACGGTCAGAATGGTGCCGTGGCGCCGCGCGCGCCACTCGCCACGCAATTGCGGGTCGAGCCGGCTCGCGGCTATTCGTTGCGCGGAGTGCCGCTGACTCTGACGCTCGAATACGCGCCGATGCAGGTGCTGTTCGTCGCCACCGGTCCAGCGCCGTTCACCATCGCGGCCGGCAAGACGGGGCTGACGACGGCCGCCTTGCCCGTAGCGACCCTGATGCCCAACCATCAGCCGGGAGCAGAATTCACCGTCCCGTTGGCAACCCTTGCCAGCCAGTCAGCAGGCACACCGAAGGCCGAGTCATCGCTTGCCGACTCCATCGGTCGCAGCACGCTGCTATGGGGCGTACTGCTGGTCGCGGTCGTCGTGCTTGCGGGGCTCGCGTTGTCGCTGCTTCGCCGTCCTTAGGGTTGCGCGCCGGTCGCTGGCTTGCCCCGTGCGAGGCATCTGGCCCTACTCCATCGATGCGGTGTGGCTTACGCTGTCGGCGGCTCGTTACCCGCTTTCCCGTTCACCCAAAAGAGAAGTGTTGCACCGATGACCGAACCCCATGAAGCCGTCAGCATCGCCACATTGAGCGCATTCACCGATGCCTGGAACCGTCACGATGTCGACGCACTGATGCGGTTCATGACCGACGACTGCGTGTTCATGACGGCGGGAGGCTCCGAGGCCTGCGGCACGCGCCATGTCGGCCGCGACGCGGTCCGCGCCGCGTTCGCCGCCGCCTGGGCCATGGTGCCCGACGCGCAGTGGCGGAACGGGCGACATTTCGTGTCCGGCGATTTTGGCGTGTCGCAATGGACGTTCACCGGCACCGCAGCCGACGGCAGCCGCATCGAAACGGACGGCGTCGACGTGTTCACGTTCCGCGACGGCAAGATTGCCGTCAAGAACGCGTTTCGCAAGGCGCGCCCGAACCTCGCACCGGCAAAGCCCTGACGATTCCACCATGGCAAACGATTCGCCGCGCCCGAGCGCCTACGACCCGCGCTACGATCCGCTGGTCGCCCACCACCCTGGTCATGGGCAGGATTACGCGCCCACCTACTGGGTCGCGACGGCTGGCCCGCCGCCCGAAGATGACGGCCCGATCAGCGGCGATCGCGATGTCGATGTCGTCATCGTCGGCGCCGGGTTCACGGGCCTTGCCACGGCGCTGTTCCTCGCACGGGAGCACGGCATCCGCGCCACCGTGCTCGAAGCGAACCGCACCGCCTGGGGTTGCACCAGTCGCAATGGGGGCCAGGGTCAAAACGCCAGCGGGCGTCTCTATCGCTCACAGTGGATCGCGCGCTGGGGCAAGGAGACCGCGCTGCGGCTCGATGCCGAGATCCGCGAAGGTTTCGACACCTTCAAGCGCCTGGTTGCCGAATTCCCGTGCGACGCGTCGGCCGGTGGCCATCTCTATACGGCCCATCGTGCGAAGAAGCTGGAGTTTCTGCGCAGCGAAGGGCAACTGATGCGCGACGTCTTCGGCTACGACACGCGCATGTTGAGCGCGGACGAGCTTCGTCGCGACTACGTCATCGACCGAGAGGCCGAGGGCGCGTTGCTCGAACCCGACGGCATCGGCGTGCATCCGCTGAAGCTCGCCTTCGGTTACCTGCGCGCGGCGCGCGCCGCGGGCGCCACCGTGCATCCGGCAAGTCCGGTGCTCTCGGTCGAGACACGCAACGGCGTGCATCATCTGCGCACGCCCGGCGGCACCGTGCGGGCGCGGGCCATCGCGTTCGCCACGGGCGGCTACACGGGCAACCATCTGCACCCAAGCCTCGCGGCCAAGATCATGCCGATTCTGTCGAACTCGCTGGTCACGCGGCCGATGACCGCGGCCGAGCTCGACGCGACCGGCTTCAAGACCGACATCTTCATCACCGACACCCGCACGCTGCGCTTCTACTATCGCAAGCTCGGTGATGGGCGCGTGCAGATCGGCAGCCGCAGCTCGATCACCGGGGCCGACGCGCCAAACCCGAAACACATGCAAGTGCTGATCGATGGATTGCATCGAAAATTCCCGGCCCTGAAGGACGTCGCCATCGACCATTCATGGTGGGGTTGGGTCGATGTCAGCCACGACATGATGCCGCGCATCACGCAGCCCGATCCGAACGCGTCGCTCTATTACGCGCTGGGTTACGGCGGCAACGGCGTGAGTTTCTCGGCGCATGCCGGCAAACGCCTGGCGCAGCGCATCGCCGGGCAATCGCTCAAGGCATTCGATCTGCCGATCTACGCGTCACCCCTGCGCTACCCGCTCGCCTTCAACCAGATCGAGGCGCGTGCGTGGGCGCCGTTTCGGCGCCTCGGGCAGCGCGCGCTCTACCACTGGTATCACCTGCGCGACGAGCAACTTTGACTCGCCAGCGTCGGTGCCTGGCTCAGACGTCCTCGCCGACCCCGATCGGCGCCGGCGCCTTGCGCAGGATTTGCGAGAACAGGCGCTCATAGGCAGGGTCGGGTGGGAAGCGCCCTGTCAGCGGATCACGATTCTCGGCGAACGCACTGTCGACCTCGGCCCACGCCTCTTCGCTCAGGTTTTGCTCGGCAGCCGGCAGCACCACCTCCTCCTCGAGCCGCATGTGCTCGAGGTAGAACTTGATGTAGCGTCGACACGCCCCCTCAAACGCGGCACGGCGGCTGTCGCCGATCATCTCCCACGCGGTCAACAGATGTTGCAGTTCGCGTACCAGTTGCTCGCCTCGCGCATGTTCGCGATCGAGCCGCTCGATGGCCGCACGCACGTCGGGGGACGTGCTGCCGATCTTCGGAAACATCAGCTCCGATTCCTTCGTGTGGTGATGCCGTTCCGGGAACTCGTCGACGTAGAACAGCATCGCGCGCAGCACCGAAAAATACGTCACCGTGTCGCGCTTGGGACCGCGCTCGACCATCATCATCAACGAGCGCAACATCGCCGCGAGCGCGGCATGCTCCTCACGAATGACACGCAAGCTTTCATGAGACATCGGACACTCCTTTCAGTCACCACGGTGCGGCGTCGCGCCGCGACGGCATCAGCGCGGAGCATACGCGACACGGCGTTCGTGCGCATCGACCACCGCAGCGGCACGGCGAAACCGGCAATACACACCAGGCCTGCACGCCGGTCATTGACCTGTGTCATGGTGTGCGGCGGCAAGGCCATGGAGCAAGCACCGTCGAGCGAGCACAACCGCGCCCTCAACGTGGTTTCCCGCTCCGGGCACCCCTCGCCCGCCGCGCGCGCCCGTAGGTAGAGTTGAGCGCGGCGGTTGGCAGCGCTTCCCTAAAATGGCGCCATGAAATCCGCCTCCCGTTTGCCCGTCACCATCGATGACATCGAAGCCGCGCGCCAGCGCATCGCTGGCGCCGTCGAGCGCACGCCCTGCCTGCATTCCAAGACGCTGTCGCGTATCTTCCGCTGCGAGGTCTGGCTCAAGTTCGAGAACTTGCAGTTCACGGCGAGCTTCAAGGAGCGCGGCGCGCTGAACAAACTGCTCTCGCTCAGCGACGACGAGAAAATCCGCGGCGTCGTTGCCATGAGCGCCGGGAATCATGCCCAGGGCGTGGCCTATCACGCGGGTCGCCTCGGAATCCCTGCGACCATCGTGATGCCGGCGTTCACGCCATTCGTCAAGGTACGCAATACCGAAGGGCACGGCGCACGGGTGGTGCTGCACGGCAACACGCTCGCCGAGGCATCGCAGCATGCGCGCGAACTCGCCGCGCGGCATCAGTATGTCTTCGTGCATCCCTACGACGATGCGCACATCATCGCCGGTCAGGGGACGCTCGCACTCGAGATGCTGGAGGCCGCGCCCGATCTCGACGCGCTGGTGGTGCCGGTCGGTGGTGGCGGCCTGATCGCCGGCTGCGCGGTCGCCGCGCACAGTCGGCGACCGGCCATCGAAATCATCGGTGTCGAATCGATCACGTTTCCGGCGATGGCGCAGCGGCTTCGCGATGAACCGGTGAACGTGGGCAGCGAAACCATCGCCGAGGGCCTCGCCGTGCGCGACACCGGCGAACTCCCGTTGGCCATCGCCCGCGCCCTGGTGAACGACGTGCTGTTGGTCGAAGAGTCGACCATCGAGCAGGCCATCGCGCTCTTGATCGAAATCGAAAAGACGGTGACCGAGGGCGCCGGCGCCGCCGGCATCGCGGCGTTGCTGCAACACGGTCACCGCTTTCAGGGCAAACGCGTCGGCGTCGTGCTCTGTGGCGGCAACATCGATTCGCGCATCCTCGCCAGCATCCTGATGCGGAACCTGGTGCGCGAAGGGCGCCTGATCCGCGTTCGCGTTCGCATTCCCGACGTCGCGGGCGCGCTCGCCAAGCTGACCAAGGTGGTTGGCGATGCCGGCGCCAACGTCGTCGACGTCGAACATCAGCGTCTCTTTGGCGTCTTCAGCGTGAAGGCCACCGAGGTGGAGCTGACCCTCGAGACTCGCGACCGCGAACACGTCGAGAAGCTCCTGGCCGAACTCGACCTGCACGGCTTCACCGCCCACCTGCTCGCAAGCGGCGAATGACGACGCCTGCGCTGCCCGCGGACATCGCGTTCATCGAGCGGGACTGGCTATCCGCCAACCACATCATGCTGCGCGACGGCACGGGTGCGACGTTGATCGACACCGGTTACGGCAAGTTCAATGCCGTCACACTCGCGCGTGTCGCCGAGACGCTCGATGGCTGGGGCGGATGCGAACTCGAGCGAATCATCAACACCCATATTCACAGCGATCACATCGGCGGCAACGCCGAACTGCAGCGCCAGCACCGCGGCTGCTCCATCGCGGTGCCAGCCGCCGAGCAGTCGGCGCTCGTGCATTGGGACTCCCCGGAACAGATGCTCTCCTATGCCGATCAGCAGGCCGAGCGTTTCGCCTGGGACGAAGTCATCGACGCCGGGCAGACGCTGCGCCTGGGCGGCGAGGAGTGGCAGACGATCGCAACGCCTGGGCACGACATGGGCTCTTTGGTGCTCTACGCGCCGCGCCTGCGCATTCTCATCGCCGCCGACGCGCTGTGGGAACACGGCATGGGCTTCGTGCCACCGCAAGCGATCGACGCCGCTGCGCTGCCCGCGCAGCGCGCAACCCTCGAACGGCTTGCCGCGCTCGACGTGGCACTGGTCATTCCGGGTCATGGTCCGATGTTCACCGACTTTCGTGGCGCTCTCGCCCGCGCGATGGCCAAGTTGGAAGCGCTGGCGGCGGACGACCTGCGCGTGGCGCGCAGCGTCGTCAAGGGGATGTTCGTCTATTCGATGATGTGGCGGGAGACGATGCCACGCGCGGAGCTGCCCGACTACGTGGCGCGGGTTGGCGTGCACCGCGACTACAACGCCCAGTTCTTCCGCATGAGCAATGAGGCCTACGCCGAATGGCTTTGCGCCGAAGCGGTGAAGACGGGTCGCGTGCGCATCGAGGGCGACCGCCTGGTCAGCGTCTGATCGCGGCGATCTTCTGCTTCACGGCGACGATTGCACCATCGTCGGCGCGCTCGGCACCTTCCTCGTAGGCCAGCACACGAAACTGCTCGCGCGTGTGCTCGAGCAGTTCGTTTTCGCGCAACAGGAAGTCCGGCCGTGATGGGCGCCCGTAGCGCTCGTTGCCAACCATGAACGTCTCGTAGAGCAGCAACCCGCCCGGCGCGACCGTCGAGAGCAGCGCCGGCAACGCCGCTCGCCACAGGTAATGGCACACGAGCACCGTCGCGAACGATGCCGGCGGATAGGGCCATGGCGCGGCCTCGATATCGTGCCGTTCGGGCGTGATGCCGGCGATGCCGCGCAGCAGCGCGAGCGCGGCCGCATCATGATCGACGGCGGTGACCCGGACGCCGCGCGCCGCGAAATGGCGGGCATGGCGGCCGCCGCCGCACGCGACATCGAGCATCGTGCTGCCGGAAGCGATGCGCGCACCGTGCTGCACCATCCATGCCGATGGCGCGGCAGCGTTCGGTGCGTGACCGGCGATGGCGGGCACGGTCGGCGCGTGGCTCAGCGCGCCGTGTTGGCGTCGACCACCGCGAGTGCCGTGAGGTTCACGATGCGGCGCACCGTCGCGCTCGGTGTCAGGATGTGCGCGGGATAGGCACAACCAAGCAGGATCGGGCCGATGGCGACGTTGTGCCCGGCGGCGGTCTTCAGCAGGTTGTAGGCGATGTTGGCGGCATCGATGTTCGGAAACACCAGCAGGTTGGCCGATCCGGTCAGCGTGCCGTCGAGTACGCCGCCGCGCATCTCCTCGTCGAGCGCGCAATCGCCGTGCATCTCGCCGTCCACCTCGAAATCCGGCGCCCGGCGGCGGATCAGCGCGAGCGCGTCGCGCATCTTCACCGCCGACGGCTGGCTCGACGTGCCGTAATTGGAGTGCGACAACAACGCCGCCTTGGGTTCGATGCCGAAGCGGCGCAGTTCCTCTGCCGCCATCAGCGTGATCTCGGCGATCTGCTCGGCACTCGGGTCGTAGTTGACGTGCGTATCGACGAGAAACACCAACCGTCCGGGCAACATCAGCCCGTTCATCGCGGCGTAGCAATGCGCACCCTTTTGCAGTCCGAGCACCTGATCGATATAGCGCAGGTGCATCTCGTTGCTGCCATAGGTGCCACAGACCAGCGCGTCGGCGTCGCCCTTGCGCACCATCATGGCACCGATCAACGTCAGCCGTCGGCGCATCTCGATCTTCGCCAACTGTTGCGCGATGCCACGGCGATGCATCAGGCGGTGATACTCCTGCCAGTAGTCGCGAAAACGCGCATCGTGCTCGGGGTTCACGATTTCGACATCGACGCCGGGCTTGAGCCGCAACCCGAAGCGCTCCACGCGTTGCTCGAACACCGCGGGCCGGGCGACCACGATCGGCCGCGCGATGCCCTCGTCGAGCACGACCTGCAACGCGCGCATCACCCGCTCGTCCTCGCCTTCGCAGAAGACGACCCGGCGCGGGTTGTGGCGTGCCGCGTCGAACACCGGCTTCATCGCCGCGCCGGAGTGATAGACGAACTGCGTGAGGTGCTGGCGGTAGGCGGCGAAGTCCTCGATCGAGCGCGTGGCGACGCCGGAGTCCATCGCGGCCTTGGCCACGGCCGGCGCGATGCGCACGATCAGTCGCGGATCGAAGGGCTTCGGAATCAGGTATTCCGGGCCAAAGGAGACGCCGGTCAGGTCGCCATAAGCGGCCGCGACCTGGTCGTTCTGCTCGGCCATCGCAAGTTCCGCCAGCGCCTGAACGGCGGCGATCTTCATCGCCTCGTTGATCGTCGTCGCTCCCACGTCGAGCGCACCGCGGAAGATGAACGGAAAGCACAGCACGTTGTTGACCTGATTCGGATAGTCGCTGCGCCCGGTGGCGATGATCGCGTCGGGCCGCGCGAGCTTGACGAGATCGGGCATGATCTCCGGTTCGGGGTTCGCGAGCGCCATGACGAGCGGCTTCGCGGCCATGTGCGCAAGCCATTCGGGTTTCACGACACGTGCCGCAGAGAGGCCGAGAAACATATCGGCCCCCACGAGGAGCTGCTCCAGCGTGCGCAATTGCGTCGCCTGCGCGTAGCGCGCCTTGTTGTCGTCCATCAGTTCGGTGCGACCCTGATAGACGACGCCCGCGATGTCGGCGACCCAGATGTTTTCGCGCCGCACGCCGACGGCGACCAGCATGTCGAGGCAGGCGAGCGCCGCCGCGCCGGCGCCCGAGCAGACGACCTTGACCTCCGACGCCTTTTTGCCGACGACCCGCAGCGCGTTGGTGAACGCGGCGCCGACGATGATCGCGGTGCCATGCTGGTCGTCGTGGAAGACGGGAATTTTCATCCGCTCGCGCAGCTTGCGCTCGATGTAGAAGCACTCCGGCGCCTTGATGTCCTCAAGGTTGATGCCGCCAAAGGTCGGCTCCAGCGCCGCGATGTGCTCGATCAGGCGATCGGGGTCGAGCTCGTTGAGTTCGATGTCGAAGCAATCCAGACCGGCGAATTTCTTGAAGAGCACCGCCTTGCCCTCCATCACCGGCTTCGCCGCGAGCGGCCCGATGTGACCGAGCCCGAGCACCGCCGTGCCATTGGTGACCACGCCGACCAGATTGCCGCGCGCCGTGAGGTTGAACGCCTCGCGCGGGTCGCGCACGATCTCGTCGCAGGCGAAGCCGACGCCGGGCGAATAGGCGAGCGCCAGATCGCGCTGCGTGGTCAGCGCCTTCGTGGCGTGAATTTCCAGCTTGCCGGCGATGGGATGGCGGTGGTAATCGAGCGCGGCCTCTTTCAGCGTCAGTGCTTTCGTCGTGTCAGCCATGGTGTTCGCTCATTTCGTATCGTGAAATTTTTGTCTGGCGTCAATGCCGCATTGTAGGAGTCGCTCGGTGCCGCCCTCGCGTTCGGCTCGTTCATCGACGACCCCGGCGACGAGGCGCCGATACTTTACTCCTGTCGCATTTTCGAGCGTCGAGCGGGGCCGCGCATGCGTCTCGCGCGACAATGCGCCTTTCATCGTTTCACCGTCACCGCAGGAATCGTCATGACCGAGCTCGATGCCTCGCTCACCTCGGCCGAAGTCGGCCATTTCATCGCCGGCGCGCCCCGCGCAGGCACTTCCGGCCGCCGCGCCGATGTCTTCAACCCGGCCACGGGCGCCGTGGCCCGCACCGTGGCGCTGGCCGATGAGCACGAGGTCGATGCCGCCGTGCGCGCCGCGGCCGTTGCCTTCCCGGCGTGGGCCGACGCGCCGCCGCTGCGACGCGCCCGCGTGCTCTTCA
Organism: Pseudomonadota bacterium; assembly: GCA_018241765.1. Classification (GTDB taxonomy): domain Bacteria; phylum Pseudomonadota; class Gammaproteobacteria; order Burkholderiales; family Casimicrobiaceae; genus Casimicrobium. The sequence continues at coordinate 67,063 of JAFEDD010000031.1, forward strand.
AATTCCTCGAGCTGATGAACCGGCACAAGAGCGCTCTCGCTCGCGCCATCACCGCCGAGCACGGCAAGGTGCTGACCGACGCCGAAGGCGAAGTCTCGCGCGCGATCGACGTCGTCGAATTCGCCTGCGGCATTCCGCAACTCTTGAAGGGTGACTACACCGAACAGGTCTCGACGGGCATCGACAACTGGACGATGCGGCAACCGCTCGGCGTCGTCGCCGGCATCACGCCGTTCAACTTTCCATGCATGGTGCCGGCGTGGATGTTTCCGGTGGCCATCGCCTGCGGCAACAGTTTCGTGCTGAAGCCTTCGCCGATCGATCCGTCGGCCTCGTTGCTGATGGCGCAGCTGTGGCGCGAGGCCGGACTGCCCGATGGGGTCTTCAGCGTCGTGCAGGGCGACAAGGTGGCGGTGGAGGCGCTGATCGCACACCCCGAGGTGCGCGCGCTGTCCTTCGTCGGCTCGACGCCGATTGCCGCTTCGATCTACGAGGCTGGCGCTCGCCACGGCAAGCGCGTGCAGGCGCTCGGCGGCGCCAAGAACCACATGATCGTGATGCCCGACGCCGATCTCGAGCAGGCGGTGGACGCGCTCGTCGGCTCGGCCTACGGTTCGGCGGGCGAGCGCTGCATGGCGATCTCGGTGGCCGTGCTGGTTGGCAGTGCCGGAGATGCCGTCGTCGCCCGGCTCGTCGAGCGTGCGCGGCAGCTCAAGATCAAGAACGGCATGGAGCTTGACGCCGAGATGGGCCCGATCGTAAGCCCCGCCGCGCTCGAGCGCATCCACGGCTACATCGAGGACGGCGTGAGGGCGGGAGCCAAGCTGCTGGTCGACGGGCGCGGCCACCGCGTGCCGGGGCACGAGCACGGCTTCTGGCTCGGCGGCACGCTGTTCGATCGCGTCACGCCCGACATGCGCATCTATCGCGAGGAGATCTTCGGGCCCGTGCTGTGCTGCGTGCGGGTGCCCGACTTCGCCGCCGCGATTGCGCTCGTCAACGCGCACGAATTCGCCAACGGCGTCTCCTGCTTCACGCGCGACGGCCATGTGGCCCGCGAGTTCGCGCGCCGCATCGAAGTGGGCATGGTCGGCGTCAACGTACCGATTCCGGTGCCGATGGCGTGGCATGGTTTCGGCGGCTGGAAGCGCAGCCTGTTTGGCGACATGCATGCCTACGGCGAGGAAGGCGTGCGCTTCTACACGCGGCAAAAGAGCGTCATGCAGCGCTGGCCGGAATCGATCGCCAAGGGGGCCGAATTCACGATGCCGACTGCGCGCTGAGAACCGCCGAAGCACCCATTTCGACCCAACAACTTTGTCGTGAAACCCGCATCCATGACGGGCTTGCAGCTTGGTTTCATGGAAAGTCGACAAGCGCCGTTTTCGCGTTGCAAGCCTGTCATGGATGCGGTTCTCGACAAAAAGTCATACCGATAACCCGCATCGACGGAACCGATCGCCCGCAATGAAAACCATCGGACTCATCGGCGGCATGAGCTGGGAGTCGACCGCGCTCTACTACCGCCTCATCAACGAAACGGTGAAGGCTCGCCTGGGCGGTCTGCACTCGGCGAAGCTCGTCCTCCTCAGCGTGGACTTCCACGACATCGAGGCCATGCAGCGAGCGCACGACTGGACGGCCGCCGCAGGGGCCATGGCGGACGCCGCGCGCCGCCTCGACGCCGCGGGCGCGCAATGCATCGTGCTCGCCACGAACACCATGCACAAGGTGGCCGACGCCATCGAGCGCGCCACGACACGACCGCTGCTGCACATCGCCGACCCGACGGCGGCCGCCATCCGCGCGGCGGGGCATCGCCGTATCGGGCTCCTCGGCACCGCCTTCACGATGGCCGAGGCCTTCTACCGCGACCGCCTCGCCGCGCGGCACGGGCTCGACGTCATCGTGCCCGAGGCCGACGACGCCCAGTGCGTCCACCGCATCATCTACGACGAACTCTGCCTCGGCCGCGTGCTCGAACCTTCGCGCCAACGCTACCGGGAAGTCATGGCAAAACTCGTCGCCCGTGGTGCCGAAGCGATCATCCTCGGCTGCACCGAGATCACGATGCTGGTCGGCACGGCCGACGCTACCGTACCGCTGTTCGACACCACCGAACTGCACGCCCGCGGCGCGGCCAACTGGGCCATGGGGATCGATGCGCCGGACTGAGGCGAGCCACGGCCAACGCGAATGCCTCATTCGGCATCGGTGTTCCGTCTGCTCTCGAACGCGCGCCGCCGCCTTCGGTTACGACCGGTAGGCGCGGGCTTGACCGCGCTTGGCCGCATTCGATGACCGCCGGCGATGACCAACCCCACCAAAGCGACGTCAAGCCGTCGCCTACAACCCGTAGGCGCGGGCTCGACCGCGCTTGGCTGCATTCGATGACCGCTGGCGATGACCAACCCACGCAAGCGACGTCAAGCCGTCGCCTACAACCTGTAGGCGCGGGCTTGACCGCGCTTGGCCGCATTCGATGATCGGCGCCGATGACCAACCGCACGAAAGCGACGTCAAGCCGTCGCCTACAGCCTGTAGGCGCGGGCTTGACCGCGCTTGGCCGCATTCGATGACCGGCGGCGATGACCAACCCACGAAAGCGACGTCAAGCCGTCGCCTACAACATGTAGGCGCAGGCTTGACCGCGCTTGGCCGCATTCAATGACCGCTGGTGATGCCCCCCAAGAAAGCGACGTCAAGCCGTCGCCTACAACATGTAGGCGCGGGCTTGACCGCGCTGGACTACGTTCGATGACGGCGTCCGCAAGATCGATTCGTGCAGCAGGCGCATCGGAACGGAATCGCCCACCATGCCTGCTTCTCGCATCGAACGGCGGGGTTGGCGGGCGCAACCGTCGAATTCGTTCCGGCGATTGCGACCGGTTCATGGTTTAGCCAACCGCATCTCGACATTATTGGCCGCCCGCTCAAATTGTGTGAGTGCTGCACGTGCCTGCGACCCCTGTTGATCGTTTGTCGTATTCATTCTTCTTTTTTGCCGTAACGGGCGATATTTTCACAGTTAAAAAATGCCTCGCAAATCGTCGCTTGTAGCGAAAGCCAAATGGCAAAAACGGCAGCGCGACAGGGCGTCCGGTTTTACGAATCTCGAGCCGGTACGTTTCATGATTGAGAAAATAGGTAAAGTCGATCGTGTGGCAGTCTTCGCCGACCACTCTGAAGATGCCATCAGCCATCAGCGCACCTGCCTCAAGTGCATCAACGATTTCACCATCCCGGTCTTGAAGGTAGACGTGCAGCAGATTATCGTAGGGCGCACCTTCATCCCGACAGATGAGCACTCGCCCATCGTCAAAGACTCGCCGATATACCTCGCCTTCGCCAGCCAGTTGCATTCAATTTCCTTTTCAAAAAAGCAACCTTGGAAAGGCCGTTTGAACAATGAGAGAACGGATTTTCTCTGCTCGACAATGCGGAGTCAATGCGTATCGCTTCAGCACGACCGATATGGCGTGACACCGGCGCACGGGCCATGCAACCACGGTACCGCTGTTCGACACCACCGAACTGCACGCACGCGGCGCGCCCAATTGGGCCATGGCGCTCGCTGCGCCCCGTCGCGGCGGCGCGCTTGCGATCGCTCAGCCGCCGTTGACGATGGCCAGAAGGGCGCTGCCGTAGCGCGCGAGCTTGTTCTGCCCGATACCGCTCACACCCGCGAGCGCGGCCTCGTCGCTCGGGCGGCGGCACGCGATCTCGCGCAGCACGCTGTCGTGCAGGATCACGAACGCCGGCACGTTGGCGGCGCGCGCCGCGTCGAGCCGCCACGCCCGAAGCCGCTCGTAGAGCGCTTCGTCATCATCGGACAAGGTGTCGGTGGCCGAGCGCTCGCGCGAACGCGGCGCGTTGCGACCGGCGTCGGCATCGGCGCCGCGACGGCGTCCCGCCGTGCGCTTGCCCTGTGGCGGCACCCGCAGTTCGCGCAGCATCGCGGACTCCTCGCCACGTAGCACGGGGCGTGCGGCCTCGGTCAAGCGCAGCGCGCCATAGGCCGTGACGTCGATCTCCACCCAACCCCGCGTGACGATCTGGCGCAACACGCTACGCCAGGCGTTGTCATCGAGCGCGTGTCCCATGCCAAAGAGCGCGAGCCGGTCGTGTCCGCGCGAGCGCACCGCTTCACTCTGCACGCCGCGCAGCACATCGACCAAATGGTTCGCGCCGAAGCGCTGCCCTGTCCTATAGATCGCCGACATCGCCAACCGCACCGCCTCGGTCGCATCCCACGTGCGCGGCGCATCGAGGCAGGTGTCGCAGTTGCCGCAACGATAGCCGGCACCCCGATCCTCGCCGAAATAGGCAAGGATGCGCCCGCGCCGACACGCCGTCGTCTCGCACAGCCCGAGCAGCGCGTCGAGCTTCACGCGCGACACGCGCTTGAAGTCATCGTTCGCTTCGCTCTGCTCGATGAAGCGGCGCTGCTGCACGACGTCCTGCAGGCCGTAGATCAAGAGCGCCTCGGCCGCCTCGCCATCGCGCCCGGCGCGCCCCGTCTCCTGATAGAAACTCTCGATGCTCTTGGGCAGATCGAGGTGCAGCACGAAACGCACGTCGGGTTTGTCGATACCCATGCCGAAGGCGATCGTCGCCACCATGACGAGACCATCCTCGCGCAGAAAACGCGCCTGATGTTCGCGCCGCGACTCAGCGTCCATGCCGGCGTGATAGGGCAAGGCCGCGACGCCACGTTCGCCAAGCCACGCGGCGACCTGCTCCACCTTGCGCCTTGACAGGCAATAGACGATGCCGGCCTCGCCCTCATGCGCTGCGAGAAAGGCGAGCGCCTGCGCCCGCTCGTCGACGCGCTCGTCGATGCGATAGCGGATGTTCGGCCGGTCGAAGCTCGACACGAACTCACGCGCCGCATCGAACGCGAGCCGTTCGTGAATTTCGCGCCGTGTCAGCGCATCCGCGGTCGCCGTCAGCGCGATGCGCGGCACGCCGGCATAGCGCGCCGCCAGCAGCGCGAGCTCGAGGTAATCGGCGCGGAAATCGTGCCCCCACTGCGAGACGCAGTGCGCCTCATCGATGGCAAAGAGCGCGATGCCGCGGCGCGCGTGCACGCGGTCGAGCAGATCGAGAAAGCGCGCGTTGACGAGGCGCTCCGGCGCCACGTAGAGCAGCTTGATGTCACCGGAAAGAAGCTGGCGCTCCACCGCGAAGGCATCCTGCGCGGCGAGTGTGGAATTCAGAAACGATGCACTCACGCCCAGTTCACGCAGCGCATCGACCTGATCCTGCATCAACGCGATGAGCGGCGAGACGACAATCGCCACGCCCTCGCGCACCAACGCCGGAATCTGATAGCACAGCGACTTGCCGCCGCCGGTCGGCATCAGCACCAACGCATCACCGCCGCCGATCACATGCTCGATGATCGCCGCCTGCGAGTCGCGAAACGAGGGATACCCGAATACCGTGCGCAGCACGGAGAGAGCGCGGGAGGACAAGGCGATGGCGGCAGCAAAAAGAGGCAGCGGGCATTGTAGGGGCCGGCACAGAGGCGTTGCTGCCTTATCCGCGCCGGCGGCGGGTCGTGTCAGGCGCCAAGTGGTTGCGCGTCGTTGATCTTCCGGATGGTGGGATCAGTTGCCCACCGCCCCGGCCGCAGCCCCCGACGAACCGTGAAGCCGCCGTCACGCTGCCGCGTCAGCGCGGCGTCACGGGCTTGAGCGCGATGACCGTGCGCTGGCCAATCAGCGATAGCTCAGCGCTCTGCCCCACCACCACCGCGCCGAGTTCCGCCTTCGGCATGCGCAGCGTCGTCGCCGCGAGCGGCGCGGCATTGCCCCCCTGACCGTCGGGTTCCGCCTCGATGCTGACCAGCACCGGGTCGGGAAGCGCCTCCGCCATCGACGGCGAATTGCGCACGCCGAACCAACCGCGCGACTCCGGCTTGATCGCCACGATCCGTACCCGCACCACAGAATCCGCGCGGCGACCGGCGGGCCATTCCCAGTTCAACCCATCCTGAGCCATGCAACCTCCCGCAAACATCATGAGACACAGTACCGATGTCACAAAACGATTCATCGCACCACCTTGAAACGACGCCGCATCCAACTGGCCGCAGCTACGGGTCGACCTGCACGTCGTAACCGGCACCGCGAGGCACAAAACCAACGTAGCCAGAGTACACCAGAGTCTTGCGAGTCGACGTAACCAACTGCTCAAAAAGATTATCGGGTGTATCCAGCCCAGGGATTCCTCCGGGCAAGATGCCCGCCGCGACGAAGGCCTTCGACGCATGTGTCGAGCAGTTGTTTCCAAGGATAGCGAACCCCCCTGGACTCCCCGACATCGTTGCCCACGCTGCATCAAACGCTCTCGCTTCCGCCGGCACCACTTGAACCATTGCGATCGTCGATTTCATGCTGTATTTCTTCGCTTCAACAATGTCGATGTAGTACGGTCGATAGCGTAGAAGCATCGAAAAATCGTAGACGATCCCACTCATACCCATTCCCGTGCTGCCAGAACCACTGGTTCCGCGACCCGTGCCGTAGAAGCCCACCGGCGCCCCGGTCGACAAAATGCAATCGGCGTGCTGCTCCATCACGCCAGGATGGTGGCCACGGCTCGTCTTGCCGCGCACAACCAGTCCGATGTAACCCGAAGTCGGCACAGAAATTGTCATTTGTGATTCCTCATCTGTCTCCAGTCGTGCTCTATCCAGAACCCAACATGAGCGCACGAACAATTGGTTTGATGGCCCACTGCAGCGATAGACGTACTGATCACTCGAAACATGACATGTCGATAACAATATTCACTGTGCAACACCCATCGCGCGCCCCGCCGCTAGGCACAGACTTCGCATCCGAGTCAAACCATTGCCCATGAATCATTGATTTGTATACGCTGAGACGAAACGCGTAGGGCCCGATTCGCTAACATCACCGCGTGCTGTCGTCCCTCACGTCGCGGTTTCCGCCGTTTCTGCTCCCGCTCATCTTCATCAACCTGACCGGCCACATGGCGCTGTCGGGCGGACGGCTGTCGGGTTCGCTCTATGTATTGAAGACGGGGCATGGCGAAGCCTTCGTCGGCGTCTTCATGGCGTTGTTCTCGGTGATTCCGGTGCTCACCTCGCTGGCCATCGGGCGTTGGGTGGACCGCGTGGGGCCGAGTCGCGTCATGCGCCTGGGCATTGCGCTGGTTCTGGTCGGCGCGTGGCTGCCGGTGGCCTGGCTCACGCTGCCTACGCTGCTCCTGATGGCCGTGATGATCGGCTTCGGCTTCAACGTGCTCTCCGTCGCCGGGCAGCACTCGGTGGGCTACCTCGTGGAGGAGGCAACGCCGTCGCAGCGTCTGGCGAACTTCGGCTGGTATGCGCTCGGGCATTCGGCGTCGAGCACGCTCGGGCCGTTCATCGCGGGCGTCATCATCGATGCGCTTGGCTTCCGCTGGGCGTTCGCGGCGATGGCGCTGTCGGCGTGCATCGCCGCGTGGCTCGTCTTCACGCGCGGCCGCGGCTTGCCCGGCGCGCCCGCCATCGTCGAGGAGACTGCGCTCGACGAGGATGCGAGCGAAGCGCAGGAAGTCACCGCGCGGCCACACGTGCTGGATCTGCTCGGCTCACCCGAACTGCGGCGCATCTATTGGGTGAACACGGTGATGGCAGCGTCGTGGGATCTCTTCATCGTGATGCTGCCGGTGCTCGGGGTGCGGCTGGGCTATTCGGCCTCGGTGATCGGTTCGGTCTTTTCGCTGTTCGCGCTCGGCACCTTCCTTGCACGGGCGGCGATGCCGTGGCTGTCGCGCCGCGCCAGCGAGTGGCAGGTGCTGCGGGTGTCGGTGGCGGTCATCGCGCTCGTGTTCTTCGCGCTGCCGTGGGCCGTGGTGGCGCCGCTCTTGATGGCGCTCGGCCTCGTGTTCGGCGCGGCGGTGGGCATGAGCCAGCCGAACATGCTGTCGCTGCTGCACACGGCGGCCCCGGAGGGACGTGGTGGCGAGGCCGTGGGATTGCGTTCGCTGCTCGGCAACGGCGTGTCGGTGACGGTGCCGCTTGCGTTCGGGGCGCTGGTGACGCCGTTGGGCATCACGGCGCTGCTGCTCGGCGGGGGCGTGCTCTTCGCGAGCGGCCTGCCGGCGGCGCATCGCGGCGCCTTGCAGCCGCCGGCCGAATAGCGCGGCGCGCGACCTCAGACGCGCTCGAGCACGACGGCGATGCCCTGCCCGACGCCGATGCACATCGTGCACAGCGCATAGCGGCCGCCACGACGGTGCAGTTCATTGACGGCCGTCGTCGCCAGCCGCGCGCCGGAGGCGCCGAGCGGATGCCCGAGCGCGATGGCGCCGCCGTTGGGGTTGACGCGCTCGTCATCATCGGCAAGGCCCAAGTCGCGCAGCACGGCGAGCCCCTGCGCGGCGAAGGCTTCGTTCAATTCGATGACGTCGATGTCTTCGAGCCGCAGACCGCATTGGGCGAGCACCTTGCGCGTGGCCGGCGCCGGTCCGATGCCCATGATGCGCGGCGCGACGCCCGCGGTGGCCATGCCGAGCACGCGCGCCCGTGGCGTGAGGCCGTGTTTGGCAAGCGCGGCGTCGGAGGCGACGAGCATGGCGCAAGCGCCATCGTTGACGCCGCTCGCGTTGCCGGCCGTCACCGTGCCGTCGGGACGCACGATGGGCTTGAGCTTCGCGAGCGCCTCGAGCGATGTTTCGCGCGGGTGTTCGTCGCGATCGACGATGATCGGGTCGCCTTTTTTCTGGGCGATGCTGACCGGCGTGATCTCGGCGGCGAACAGCCCCGATTGCTGCGCCGCCAGTGCCTTTCGCTGCGAGGCGAGCGCCATGCGGTCCTGCGCCTCGCGCTCGATGCCGAAGTCACGGGCGACGTTCTCGGCCGTCTCCGGCATCGAGTCGATGCCGAAGCGCTCCTTCATCAGCCGATTGACGAAGCGCCAACCGATCGTCGTGTCGTAGACGGCGTTGCTGCGCGAAAACGCGCTCTCGGCCTTGGGCATCACGAACGGGGCGCGGCTCATGCTCTCGACGCCGCCGGCGATCATCAGTGCGGCTTCGCCGGCGCGGATGGCGCGAGCGGCGCTGCCGAGTGCATCGAGACCCGAGCCGCAGAGCCGATTCACCGTCACCGCCGGCACCGACTCCGGCAATCCTGCCAGCAGCGCCGCCATGCGCGCGACGTTGCGGTTGTCCTCGCCCGCCTGGTTGGCGCAACCGTAGATCACGTCGTCGATCGCGGCCCAGTCAAGCGAGCGCTGGCGCGCGAGCAGCGCGGCGATCGGAATGGCGGCGAGATCGTCGGTGCGCACCGAGGCGAGCGCGCCGCCGTAGCGGCCGAACGGCGTGCGCAAGGCGTCGACGATGTAGGCGTGTTGGGTCATGTCGGGCTCCGGTCGTGGTGGCGCGCGGCATCGCTGCGTGCGCCGTGGCGTTCGAGAAAATCATGCAGGCGGGCCGCCGTGACGCTGCGCTCTAGATAGGCTTCGCCCAGCCGCTTCAGCAGCACGAGCGTGATGATGCCATCGGCGTTCTTCTTGTCGCGCTGCATGTGTTCGATCAGGCGCGCGGCCGGTCGCGGCGGCAGCGTCGTCGGAAGGCCGAAGGCTGCGAGCAGGCGACGCACGCGCTCGGCCTCCGCCGCCGTGATGTGCCCGAGTTCGGCGGAGAGTTCGGCCGCCAGCACGCAACCCACGGCCACCGCCTCGCCGTGCAGCATGACGCCGTAGCCGAGTTCGGTCTCGATCGCGTGGCCGAAGGTGTGACCGAGATTCAAGAGGGCGCGAATGCCGAGTGTTTCGCGCTCGTCGCGGCGAACGACATCGGCCTTGATGCGGCATGAATGGGCAATGATGCGGGCGAGCGTTGCCGCATCGCGCGCCACGACGGCGCTCTGCGCGGCCTCCAGTTCGGCCAGGTGCGCGACGTCGCAGATCAGCGCGTGCTTGACGATTTCGGCCAGCCCGGCGGCGAATTCGCGCGGCGGCAGCGTCGTCAGTGTGGTGGTGTCGGCGAGCACGGCGCGCGGTTGATGGAAGGCGCCGATCATGTTCTTGCCGAGCGGATGGTTGATGGCCGTCTTGCCGCCGACCGAGGAGTCGACCTGCGCGAGCAACGTGGTCGGCATCTGCACGAAGGCGACGCCGCGTTGGTACGTGGCGGCGGCAAAGCCGGCGAGATCGCCGATCACGCCGCCGCCGAGCGCGAGCAGCGTGCTGTGCCGATCGCACTGCGCCGCGAGCAGCGCGCCGTAGACGCGCTCGAGCGACTGCGCGCTCTTCCACGCTTCGCCATCGGGAAGGATCACTTCGACGATCTGCTTGCCGAGCGCCTGCACGCTCTCGCGCACGCGCGGCAGGTAGAGCGGCGCCACGGTCTCGTTGCTGATGATGGCGACGCTGCGACCGCCGACGAACGGCGCCAAAAGCGCACTATCGCCGAGCAGCGAGGCGCCGATGTGGATGGGATAGGAGCGCTCGCCGAGCGCGACGTCGAGGGTTTGCATGGAGCGTTTCAGAAAGGGGGGTGAGAGGTTCGCGTCGGCAGCGTGGGCCGTGTGCGGAAAAGAGGTCGCTTCGCGGCGGCGAGATCAGGATTTTTCGTCATCAACTTTTTCATCAAATGACGTCCATGACAGGCTTGCGACTGGATAATGCACAAAGTCGAGTTCGAGCGAAATTGCGCTCCAAGCCCGTCATGGATGCGCTTCTCCATAAAAAGTTGTTCGCCAATAGTTCCGCTCAGGCATGCGTCACCCAGGACGAGAATTCCGGCGCCACCAGATGCGGCACGGTGTTGAAGCTCACCAGCGCGAGCTTGCGCGGCGTCACCGCGAACTCGCTGACGGCGCTGTTGCGCAGGCGCATATTGAGTTCGATCGAGGTCTCGGCCGTCGTGCCGAGCACGAGGCTCACGGCCGTCGAGATCGGGCCACCGCTCGACACCACGAGCACGTCGCCGTCGGCGAACTCGGTGCGCACACGATCGAGCACCGCCTCCACGCCGGCGCGGAACTCGCCATAGCTCGGCATGCCCTGCGGCGCGGTGCGCCCGGCCATCCAGGCGTGGAGCCCATCGCGCAGACGGCGGAAATGCGCGCGCACCTCGTCGGGCGTGTGCGGCCGCGTGAGCGGCGCCGGCGAGATCGCGCGCATCAGCGCCTCGCCGTCGAACTCGTCGAGTTGCGGCATCTCGATGGCCGGTGGCGCCTCGCCGCGCATGCCACGGACGATGGCGGCGACGCTCTGGCGATGCCGCTTCAGCGTGCCGCTCAGCACGGCCTCGAAGCGCTGGCCGCGCTGGTGCAGATGCTCGCCCAGGCGCAGGCACTGGCGTTCGCCCAGCGCGCTCAGTTGATCGTAGTCGGCGGCACCCAACGATGCCTGACCGTGACGTACCAGATGAAGACTGCCCATGCCGCGATTGTCGCAAACGCGCGCGGCGGCGACCGACGTCAGCGCCGTGATGCAGACTTCACGCGCCGGCCGGCGGGCGACGGTGGCGTCGCGGGCGGCATCAGCGCGAACGGCGCGCGCTCGGCGGCCGTGCGTTCGAACTGGCGCGCGATGTTGCCGCAGACCAGATCGCACAGCGCGTAGATCGACGCATCGGCGATCGAGTAGTACGCGCTGTTGCCGCGACTCTCACGAGCCACCAGGCCGTGCTGCGTCAGAAGACTCAGGTGGCGCGAGATGTTGGCCGCCGAACACTCGCACAGCGTCGCCAGTTCTCCGACGTTGCGCGCCTTCTCACGCAGCAGGTTCAGGATCTGCAGGCGCGTCGGTTCGGAGAGCGCCTGAAAGTAGGCGGCGACCTGCGTCAGCGCCTCGGGCGGGAGACTTTGCATGGCGGAGCACAGCGGAGGAGCGGAAGTCACGATGTTGCCTCAGCGGCGCGTATTCGGCAAACGATTGGTCAAAGTCTTGAATACGCACTTGACTATTTAGCTATTTGCGCAAATAATACAGCACAACCTCGGATTTCGTCAACACCATGAACCCTCGCGCCCCCTCCCCGCCCCATCCGAACCGACGTCCGCACGCGGCGCGCATCGCGCTCGCGGCGCTGTTCGCCGGTGCCGCTGCGCTCGGCGTCGCGAGCCTCGGCTCGCGCGCGCAAGCCCCTGCCGCCACGGCACCGTCGCCGCTGCCCAGCGTCGCCGCGCAGAGCGGCACGGGCGCCGAAGCGCGCGCCTACGACGGCGTCGTCGAGGCGGTGCGGCAGACGGTCATCGCCGCGCAGGTTGCGGGCGCCATCGTGCAACTCGACGTGAAGGCCGGAGACCGCGTCAGTGCCGGCCAGCAACTGCTGCGCATCGACGCCCGCGCCGCCGATCAGGCCGCCGCCGCCAGCGAAGCGCAGGTGCAAGCCGCCCGCGCCGCGCTCGACGTGGCCCGCACCGAACTTGCGCGTCAGGAACAACTCTTCCAGAAGCAATACATCAGCGCCGCCGCGCTGGAACGCGCGCAGGCCCAGTTCAAGACCACGCAGGCGCAGGTGAACGCGCAGATCGCGCAGGCGGGCGCCGCCCGCACGCAGACCGGCTTGCATGTCGTGCGCGCGCCTTACGCCGGCGTCGTCTCCGATGTGCCGGTCACGCTCGGCGACATGGCGATGCCCGGACGCGCGCTCCTGACCCTCTATGACCCGGGCGCGCTGCGGGTCAGCGCGTCGGTGCCGCAAAGCGTGCTCGGCAGCGCCGCTGCGACGGGTGTCGTCGAAGCCCGCGCCGAAATGCCCGGACTCGCCGCCGCCGCGCAGTGGCCCACGGTGACGCGCACGCAAGTGCTGCCGACGGTGGACGCCGGAACCCACACCAACGTGGTGCGCCTGGACCTCACGCCCGGCCTCTCGGGGCTCACGCCCGGCATGTTCGCCCGCGTCTGGCTCACGCCCGCGACCGCGGCGGGCGAACGGCGCATCTTCATCCCGGCCGCCGCCGTCGTGCGTCATGCCGAGCTCACGGCCGTCTACGTACTGGATGGCAACGGGCAGCCGCTGTTGCGCCAGGTGCGCCTCGGTCGCCGCGATGGCGAGCGCATCGAAATCCTGAGCGGCATCAGCGCCGGCGAGCGCGTGGTGACCGACCCGCGCCTGGCCGCGCGCGTGCGCTGAACGCCGACGGAGCCGCAACCGCCATGAGCCAATACTCCACCCCACCGAGGCTCGGCATTTCCGGGCGCATCGCCGCGTTCTTCCAGGGCGCGCAAATCACACCACTTTTGGCGCTGGTTGCGCTCTTGCTCGGCGTCTTCGCGGTGCTCGTCACGCCGCGCGAGGAAGAGCCGCAGATCAACGTGACGATGGCCAACGTGCTGATCCCGTTCCCCGGCGCCGCCGTGCGCGACGTCGAGCAGATGGTCGCGAGCCCGGCCGAACAGGTGCTCTCGCAGATCTCCGGCGTCGAGCATGTGATGTCGGTGTCACGGCCCGGCCTCGCCGTGCTCACCGTGCAATACAAGGTCGGCGTCGGTCGCACGGAAGCGCTGGTGCGGCTCTACGACACCGTCAACTCGAACGCCGACTGGCTGCCGAAGGGACTGGGCGTGCTCGACCCGATCATCAAGCCCAAGGGCATCGACGACGTGCCGATCGTCACGTTGACGCTCTACGCCAAAAACCCCGCGACCGGCGCCTACGATCTGGAGCGCGTCGCGCACAGCATCGAAGCGGACTTGAAGCGCGTCAACGGCACGCGCGAGGTGACGACCCTCGGCGGCCCCGGGCGCGCCGTGCTCGTCGAGATCGACCCCACGCGCATGGCAGCGGTCGGCGTCACCGTGGCCGATTTGCGCCAGACGCTGCTGTCGGCCAATTTCGGCTCGCCCGTGGGCGACCTGCTCGCCGGCAACCGCGCCATCGCCATCGAGTCCGGCCCCTTCCTGCGCGAAGCGCGTGACGTGGCCGATCTCGTCGTCGCCGCGCGCAACGGCAAACCGGTGTTCCTGCGTGACGTCGCCAGCGTGCGCGACGGTCCGCTGCCGCCCGCCCGCTACGTCTGGTACGGCAGCGCCGGCAAGGACGGCGGCGAATACCCGGCCGTCACCATCGCCGTCACCAAGAAGCCGGGCGAGAACGCGATCGACGTCGCCGACGCCGTCATGCGTCGCGTCGGCGCCTTGCGCAACACCGTGATTCCCGCCGACGTGACCGTCGCCGAGACGCGCAACTACGGCGCCACGGCCAACGACAAGGCGCAAAAGCTCATCCAGAAGCTCCTCTTCGCCACGCTTTCGGTCGTCGCACTGGTGTTCGTGGCGCTGGGCCGTCGCGAAGCGGCGATCGTCGGCGCCGCCGTCGTCCTGACACTGACCGCCACGCTGTTCGCCTCGTGGGCATGGGGCTTCACGCTCAATCGCGTGTCGCTCTTCGCGCTGATCTTCTCGATCGGCATTCTGGTCGACGACGCCATCGTGGTCGTCGAAAACATCCACCGCCACCAACAGCTCGAACCCGACAAGACGCTCGCGCAGATCATTCCCGGTGCCGTCGATGAAGTCGGCGGCCCGACCATCCTCGCCACGCTGACGGTGATCGCGGCGCTCTTGCCGATGGCCTTCGTCTCCGGCCTCATGGGGCCCTACATGAGCCCGATTCCGATCAATGCGAGCATGGGCATGCTGCTGTCGCTCGCGATCGCCTTCGTGGTGACGCCGTGGCTCGCGCGGCTGTGGCTGAAGTCCGCCGCGCATGGCGCACACCGCGACCTGAGCGCACGCCTCGCGCCGTTCTTCGAGCGCGTGTTCCGGCCACTGCTCGATCGCACGCGCGGCCGCCGCAACCGCCGCCTGCTCGGCCTCGGTGTCGCCCTCGCCATCGCGCTCTCGGTGCTGTTGCCGGTGGTCGGGTTGGTGCAACTGAAGATGCTGCCGTTCGACAACAAGAGCGAATTCCAGGTCGTCGTCGACATGCCGGCCGGAACGCCACTCGAGCAGACCACCGCCGTGCTGCATGAACTCGGCGCCTACCTGCGCCAAGTGCCCGAAGTGACCGACTATCAGGCCTATGCCGGCACGGCGGCCCCGATCAACTTCAACGGCCTCGTGCGCCAGTATTACCTGCGAAGCGGCGGTGAAGTGGGCGACATTCAGGTCAACCTGCTCGACAAGCACCAGCGCAGCGACAAGAGCCACGCCATCGCCACCCGTGTGCGGCCCGAATTGCAACGCATCGGCGCGCGTTTCGGCGCCAACGTGAAGGTGGTCGAAGTGCCGCCCGGCCCGCCCGTGCTGTCACCCATCGTCGCCGAGATCTACGGCCCCGATGCCGAGGGTCGGCGCGAACTCGCGAAGGCCGTGCGCGGCGTGTTCGCGCAGACACCGGGGGTCGTCGACGTCGACGACAGCTCGATCGTGGCAGCGCCGAAAAAGCTGCTGCTGCTCGACCGGAGCAAGGCCGCGCTGCTCGGCGTGTCGCAGCAGGCCATCGTGACGACGCTGCGTGCGGGCCTCGCCGGCGAGGCCGCGGCCTGGCTGCACGACGCGAGCAAATACCCGGCCGCCGCCACGCTGCAATTGCCAGCCGAGCGCCAGGGTGATCTCGATGCGCTGTTGCAACTGTCGGTGCGCAGCGCCGAAGGCCGACTCGTGCCCATCCGCGAACTGGTCACCGTGAGCGACAGCCAGCGCGAACAGCCGATCCATCACAAGGATCTGCTGCCGGTGAACTACGTCGTCGGCGACATGGCCGGCAAGCTCGATTCGCCGCTCTATGGCATGTTCGAGATGCGCGCGAACATCGCCAAGCTCACGGCGGCCAACGGCGGCGGCGTCAGCGAATACTTCATCAAGCCCCCGGCCGAGGCCTACCGCGACTACGCGCTGAAGTGGGACGGCGAATGGCAGATCACCTACGAGACATTCCGTGACATGGGCGCGGCCTACGCGGTCGGGCTGATCCTGATCTACCTGCTCGTGGTCGCGCAGTTCGGCTCGTATCTGACGCCGCTCATCATCATGGCGCCCATTCCGCTCACCATCATCGGCGTGATGCCGGGCCACGCATTGCTCGGCGCACAGTACACGGCCACCAGCATGATCGGCATGATCGCGCTCGCTGGCATCATCGTGCGCAATTCGATCCTGCTGGTCGACTTCATCAACCTGCAGGTGCGGGCCGGCGTGCCTTTTGCGGACGCCATCGTGCGTTCGGCCATCACGCGGGCGCAACCGATCATGCTGACCGGACTCGCCGCGATGCTCGGCGCCTTCTTCATTCTCGATGACCCGATCTTCAACGGCCTCGCCATCTCGCTGATCTTCGGCATCCTGGTGTCGACGCTCCTGACGCTGATCGTCATTCCGATCCTCTACTACGTCGCCTACCGCAATCGCCTGTCCGCCCTGCTGGGCGACGGAGAGGCCGCCCCCGCACCTGTTTCTCAACCCCCCGCTCAAGGAGCCTCATCATGACCTCATGGCAAGTCGTCCGTCTCGTCGCCGGCATCTTCATCCTGCTCTCGCTCGCGCTCGGCTCGCCGGGCAGTCCGATCTTCGTCAGCCAGTGGTGGCTCGCGTTCACGGCTTTCGTCGGCGCCAACCTGCTGCAAAGCTCGTTCTCGCGTTGGTGCCTGATGGAGTCGCTGCTGCGCAAGTTTGGGATAAAACCCGGTTGTTGATCGCCATCCGTCGCAATCCACCGCTGCAAGGAGTTTCGCCATGCTGCTAGCCTGCCCGAAATGCGCCGCCGTCAACCGTGTGCCGGACGAGCGGCGCGACGACAACCCGGTGTGCGGCGTCTGCAAGACGCCGATCGCCGCCGCCGCGCCGTTCGAGCTGACCGACCTCACGTTCGACAACTACGTCAAGCACACCGAACAGCCCATCGTCGTCGACTTCTGGGCGAGCTGGTGCGGCCCCTGCCGCATGATGGCGCCGCAGTTCGAGCTCGCGGCCAAGCAACTGCCGCACGTGCGCTTCGCCAAGGTCGAAACCGACTCCGAACCGCAGACCGCAGCGAGCCACGGCATCCGCAGCATCCCGACGCTGATCGTCCTCTCGGGCGGTCGCGAACTGGCCCGTCAATCCGGCGCCGCCACCGCCGCCGACATCGTGCGCTTCGTCGAGCGCGCGATCGGCGGCAAATCCTGACTGGAGAGAGGTATGTCCACGTCCCACGAGGTGCAACTGACGCAAGTGCACGACTATCAATTCGACGTTCGCTTCGGCAACCCTGCCATCGCGACACTGCGCACCGACGAGCCGCCACCGCTCGGGCAGGACGCCGGACCCGACCCGGCCTCGATGCTGATCACGGCGGTCGCCAACTGCCTGTCGGCGAGCCTGCTCTTCGCGATGCGCAAGTTTCGCAACGAGCCCTCGCCGATGAGCATCCGCGCCAGCGCCACGCCGACCCGCAACGAGCGCAACCGGCTGCGCATCTCGCTGATCGAGGTCACCATCCGTCTCGGGCAGCCGGCAGCGGCGATGACCTCGATCGAGCGCGTGTTGGCGCAGTTCGAAGATTTCTGCACCGTCACCGCCAGTGTGCGCGGCGCCATCCGTGTCGCCGTCACCATCGAAGATCACGACGGCACCGTGCTGCATCGCTCCGAGGGTACGCCTGCCGCCGGCGCAGCGTAGGGCGCCACACCGGCGGCCGCAACGGTCCGAACGGGCTGCCGTCAGACGATCAACTCGATCAGAAACGGGCCGTCCGCGGCGAAGCTCGCGCGCATGAGGTCGGCACACGCTTCGAGCGTCGTCGCCCGCGCCGCCTCCACGCCCATGCCACGGGCAAGCCCGACCCAATCGAGCTCGGGGTCGCCCAGTTCGAGCATGCCCAGCGCGGTCGGCCCGGGCGTCGCACCCACCGCGCGATATTCGCCGAGCAGGATGTTGTAGCGACGGTTGTTGATCAGGATCGTCGTCACCGGCAGGCGTTCGCGCGCTTGCGTCCACAGCGATTGCAGCGAATACATCGCCGAGCCATCGGCTTGCAGGTTCAGCACGCGGCGCTCGCCCCCGGCGCCGATCGCCGCCCCGGTTGCGAGCGGCATGCCGTCACCGATCGCGCCACCGGCCAGATGCAGCCAGTCATGCGCCGTCGCCGCGTGCGTATGCCGATAGAAGCCACGCCCGAAGGAGACGCTCTCGTCGGCGACGATGGCATGCTCGGGCAAGAGCGCGGCGACGGTCTGCGCAAGCCCGTCGGGCGATGGCGCGCCGTGCGCCGGTGACGGACGCGGGCCCGGATCGGGCGGTGCCACATCGGGCGCACCGATCGCCTCGGAGAGCGCCCGCATCGCAGCCACCGCATCTTGCTCGGGGCGCGCGAGGACGTGAAACTGCGCGTCGGTCGGATGTTGGCTCGAAGGCTCTCCCGGGTAGCCGAAAAAGCCAACCGCGGGCTTCGCCCCGACCAGAATCACATGCTTGTAGGGCGCGAGCGCCTGCAACGCCGCCGACATCGCATACGGCACGCGCTCGATCGGTGCCCGACCGCGCCCGCGCGCCAGATGCGCCGCCGTATACCCGGCGCGCAACGCGGCGCCACTGGCCGCGGCGAGCCGCCACGCCCAGCGCTGCCCCTCGTCGAGCACGGCCGCGCCGCCGACCAACAGCAGCACGTCGCGATGCTCACGCAGCCAGCGCGCGGCGATGTCGATGGCGTGCGGGTCCAGCGGCGCGGGAGGCGCAGGCTCCACCACCACCCCCACCGCGCCACCGTCCTGCCATGACACATCGGCGGGCAGAATCAGCGTGGCAATCTGGCCGGGCCACGTCTTCGCCGCAGCCACCGCCGCCGCGGCATCGGCGCCGAGCCGTGGTGTTGCGCTGCCGCTGCGCACCCAGGCCGATACCGTCCGCGCCAACGCATCGGTATCGGCCGTCAACGGCGCGTCGAACGGGCGGTGCCATGTCGCCTGATCGCCGACGATGTTGACGATGGCGCTGCCCGCGCGACGCGCGTTGTGCAGGTTCGCCAGCCCATTGGCCAAGCCGGGACCACAGTGCAGGAGCGTACATGCCGGGCGGCGGGCGATGCGGTAGTAGCCGTCGGCCATGCCGGTGACGACGTTTTCATGGAGGCCGAGCACACAGTGCATGCCGGGAATGCGATCGAGCGCCGCGACGAAATGCATCTCGCTCGTGCCGGGGTTCGCGAAACAGGCATCCACCCCCGACGCAAGCAACGTGTGAACCAGACTCTCGGCGCCATTCATGTCGACCCTCCTCTGCGCAGCGCCCTCGCCACGGCCGGGAATTATCGGCGGTGCGACGACAAAATACGAAAGCCAGCGTAGCCTCGATGCAACGAAGTGGAATCGAGGGAGTCTGTCAGAAATTCTGTGTGCGAGAAGTCACCCCATTCACCAAGACAGCCAGCGTAGCCTCGATGCAACGAAGTGGAATCGAGGGAGTCTGTCAGAAATTCTGTGTGCGAGAAGTCACCCCATTCGCCAAGACAGCAAACCTCGAAAGACAAGTGACAAGTGCAACTCGGGTGGGGCGGGTTGCAGGCGTAGCGTTGCCACGCGAGCGACGAGACACACCACACCAAACCCACCAACAATCCCCTTTTGACAATCGTTGCCGCAAAACGGCGCCGACTTCTCTACCATGACCAACCTCCGACGGCCATCGAGCGAACCGCCGACACGGTCACGAACGCGATGCAGCGGCCCTCGATTCCACTTCGTTGCATCGAGGCTACGGGCTACGGCGCAGTTTCACGCGATACAGCTTGATGCTGGAAGGCGCATCCATAACGGGCTTGCGGCACGAAATGTGGCGAAAGTCGACTTGCAAACAGTAAAAATTCCATCAAAAAGCACTAAAACGCAAATTTCATTTGTTAATCAATGGGTTAAATGAATTCCATATCGCGTATCGAGCGAACCGATGACGCGCCAATGGCGTCGCGACGTGAAAGTTGCCCTGCAAGCCGCACCAATCAACGGGATTGCGCATTCGACACGCCTACCAGCGTAGCCTCGATGCGACGAAGTGGAATCGAGGGAGCCAGTCCGTCGTCGCATGCACGAATGCGCCACGACGACAAAATACGAACGCGCGATTCATACCGTATAATTCATACCGTTCCTTTCCTACTTTTGGGGTATGACATGGAAGCCACGCTCGCGGAACGCGGTCAGGTCGTCATTCCGAAGGCGATTCGGGACCAGCTCGGCCTCACCCCCGGCACGCTCTTGACCTTCACCGTCGAGGGCGGCAAGCTCATCGTGCGCAAGAAGGTCGACGACGCCTTCAGCCGCGCGCGCGGCATCCTGAAGCTCGAACCCGGCGAGACGGTCGACAGCATCATGCGCGAACTTCGCGGCCGCGCCCCGGGCGATCCGATCGAGCCGTGGGAGGAGCTGCGCGACGACATCTTCATCGCACCCGAAGTGCGCGCCGAACATGCCCGCCGCAAGGCCGAATGGCTGGCCCAGCAACCGAAGACGGCAACGCCCGCGCGCACGCCGCGCGCCCGAGCGGGCAAACGATGATCGCCGCCGATTCCAGCGTCTTGATCGACCTGTTGTTCGGCGGACCGCGCGCCGACCTCAGCGCCAGCGCCATGAGTGACGCCGCGCAGATCGGTCCGCTGGCGCTCTCCGAGGTGGCGATGGCCGAGATCTGCGCCCACGGCGACAGCGAACAGACGCGACAGACGCTGCACAGCCTGGGTTTCGTTTTCTTGCCGACCAACGAGACGGCGGCGATTCGCGCCGGCGAGATGTCCAAGCGCTACCGCAAAAACGGCGGCAACCGCTCGCGCATCATTGCCGACTTTCTGATCGGCGCGCACGCCCTGATGCAGTGCGACGCGCTCATCACCTACGACACCGGATTTCATCGCGACTATTTCAAGGGACTCAAGGTCATCGTTCCCGGCGAACCCTGACCCATTCGAACACCATCTGTGCAGGAGAACACCATGCTCGAAACCTATCGTCAACACGTCGCCGACCGCGCCGCGCTCGGCATTCCGCCGCTGCCGCTGACGGCAAAGCAGGTCGCCGCCGTCATCGAATCGATCAAGAATCCGCCCGCTGGCGAAGGTGAGTTTCTCGTTGAACTCATCAGCCACCGGGTGCCGGCCGGTGTCGATGACGCGGCCAAGGTCAAGGCAAGCTACCTCGCGGCCGTGGCCCACGGCACCGAGAAAACGCCATTGCTGTCGCGCGAAAGGGCGACCGAACTGCTCGGCACCATGCTCGGTGGCTACAACATCACGCCGCTGATCGATCTGCTCGATGATGCCGCAGTCGGCGCCATCGCCGCCAGCGGCCTGAAAAAAACGCTGCTGATGTTCGACCAGTTCCACGATGTGCAGGAAAAGGCGGATCGTGGCAACGTCAATGCCCGCGCGGTGCTGCAAAGCTGGGCCGATGCCGAATGGTTCACCAGCCGCCCCGAAGTGCCGACCGCGTTCACCATCACCGTGCTCAAGGTGACCGGAGAAACCAACACCGATGACCTCTCGCCCGCGCCCGACGCCTGGAGTCGCCCCGACATTCCGCTGCACGCGCTGGCCATGCTCAAGAACAAGCGCGACGGCATCACGCCCGAGGAGGACGGCAAGCGCGGCCCGATCCAGTTCATCCATGACCTGCGCGAACGCGGCAACCTCGTGGCCTACGTCGGTGACGTGGTCGGCACCGGATCCTCCCGCAAGTCGGCCACCAACAGCGTGCTGTGGTGGACGGGCGAAGACATCCCGTTCATCCCGAACAAGCGCTTCGGCGGCATCTGCCTCGGCGGCAAGATCGCGCCGATCTTCTACAACACGATGGAAGACGCCGGCGCCCTGCCGATCGAGATCGACGTCTCGCAGATGAACATGGGCGACACCGTGTCGCTCGCGCTCGATCACGCCACCGGCAAGGTCACCGCCAGGAAGGACGGCAAGCTCATCGCCGAGAGCGCACTGAAAAGCCTCGTGCTGCTCGACGAAGTACGCGCCGGCGGCCGCATCCCGCTGATCATCGGACGCGGCCTCACCGCCAAGGCGCGCGAGGCGCTGGGTCTGCCCGCCTCCACGCTGTTTCGGCTGCCGCAGGCGCCGGCCGACAGCGGCCGCGGTTTCACGCTGGCGCAGAAGATGGTCGGTCGCGCCTGCGGGCTGCCCGAGGGCAAGGGCGTGCGCCCCGGCACCTATTGCGAGCCGAAGATGACCTCGGTCGGCTCGCAGGACACCACGGGCCCGATGACGCGCGACGAACTGAAGGACCTCGCCTGCCTCGGCTTCTCGGCCGATCTCGTCATGCAGTCGTTTTGCCACACGGCCGCCTACCCGAAGCCGGTGGACGTCAAGATGCATCACGACCTGCCGGAGTTCATGTCCACTCGCGGCGGCATCGCGCTGCGTCCGGGTGACGGCATCATCCACTCATGGTTGAACCGCATGCTGCTGCCTGACACCGTCGGCACCGGCGGCGACAGCCACACGCGCTTCCCGATCGGCATCTCCTTCCCGGCCGGCTCCGGTCTCGTCGCCTTCGCGGCCGCCACCGGTGTGATGCCGCTCGACATGCCGGAATCGGTGCTGGTGCGTTTCAAGGGCAAGATGCAGCCCGGCGTCACGCTGCGTGACCTCGTGCACGCCATCCCGCTCTACGCCATCAAGCAGGGGCTGCTGACGGTCGCCAAGCAGGGCAAGAAAAACATCTTCTCCGGCCGCATCCTCGAAATCGAGGGGCTGCCCGACCTGAAGATCGAGCAGGCCTTCGAACTCGCCGACGCCTCCGCCGAGCGCTCCGCCGCCGGCTGCACCGTCGCGCTCAACCAAGCGCCCGTCATCGAATACCTCAAGTCGAACATCGTGCTGCTGAAGGCGATGATCGCCGACGGCTATCAGGATGCGCGCTCGATCGCCCGCCGCGTCAAGGCGATGGAGGACTGGCTCGCCAATCCGAAGCTCTTGAAGGCCGATGCCGACGCCGAGTACGCCGCCGTCATCGACATCGACCTCGACGAAATCACCGAGCCCATCGTGTGCTGCCCGAACGATCCGGACGACGCCAAGACGCTGTCGGATGTCGCCGGCGCCAAGATCGACGAAGTCTTCATCGGCTCGTGCATGACCAACATCGGTCACTTCCGCGCTGCCGCGAAACTGCTCGAAGGCAAGCGCGACATCCCGGTCAAGCTTTGGGTGGCGCCGCCGACCAAGATGGACGCCCATCAGTTGACCGAAGAGGGACACTACAACACCTTCGGCACCGCCGGCGCGCGCATGGAGATGCCGGGCTGTTCGCTGTGCATGGGCAACCAGGCCCAGGTGAAGGAAGGCGCCACCGTCATGTCCACCTCGACGCGCAACTTCCCGAACCGCCTCGGCAGGAACTCCAACGTCTACCTCGGCAGCGCCGAACTCGCCGCCGTCTGCTCGAAGCTCGGCCGCATCCCGACCAAGGCCGAATACCTCGCCGACGCCGCCGCCATCAACGCCGATGGCAGCAAGATCTACCGCTACATGAACTTCAACGAAATGCCCGACTTCGTCGAACGGGCCGAAGCGGCCAACGCATAGGGCGCGCGAGCACGGGTGCCAACCGGCACCGCGCGCCTCTCCCCTCACGCGGCGCCTTCGGGCGCCGTTTTGCTTTGTTGCAGCGAGCCGACAGATGCCACCAAGGCGCCGGGAAACCGACACGCGGCGCCCGTTCATCCCATCTGATGCTGGTATAAGAATTTGCCGCGCATCCAAGCGCAGCGCAGCGCGAAGGCACCCGGGGCGGCAGCCGTCACACGCGGCTTCCGTCCGGGTTCGAATCGATCCCAAGGTACTGGAAAGGCGTTGACATGGCACATGCAGAGTTGATCCTTCCGGGGCGCTCCTTACGCCCCCTCATCCCCATCCTTGCCGCCGGGTTTCTGGCAGCGCTGTCGTCGGGCGTCGCGATCGCGGACAACGACCCACCGGGGTTCGTTGCGTCCTCGCCCGTGCAACCCGGCGCGCTCGGCGACGCGGACAAAGACCTCGTCTACACCCCGATCACGCCTTGCCGTGTGGCGGATAGCCGCTTGGCGATGGGCCCGATCGCGGCGGGCAACGCCCGCAACTACTACCTCGTGGGTCAGGGCACTTATGCCCCCCAAGGTGGCAGCAACACCGACTGCGGCACCTCGAACGTCACCGCCAGCGCAGTCAAGGTGTCGCTGACTGCCATCACGCCGACGCTTGGCGGTCTGGCAGTCATGTATCGCACCGGAGACCTGCGTCCGAGCATCACCTCACTCAGCTACGCGGCGGGGGCCGTCATCTCCAATGAGGTGACCGTGCGCGTCAACGCCGGATCGGCGGCGCTGTACAGCCAGCAGAACTCGCATTACACGATCGACGTCATCGGTTACTACGCGCCACCGGTTGCCACGGCCCTCGACTGTGTGAATTCCGGGTACGGCACGAATTCCATTTCCGCCGGATTCGACGGTAGCGCGTACGCCCCTGCGTGTCCTGCTGGATACACATCGACAGCCGTATTTTGCGATGGCGGTACGGGCGGGCCGGGCCTCACCATCGAGGCCGTGTGGTGGGAAAACAGGTGCACCGCGAAAAACAACTCCGCCGCTCCGCTGGAACTCAGAGCGGCCCGACGCTGCTGCCGCGTCCCCGGAAGAACCCCCTGAGCGGCGGAATCACCATGAGCTTGCCCGCTTTTTTCGCGAGGCTCGGCATCGCGTCGTTGCTGATGGTGACGACGAGCGGCCTCGTTCATGCGCAAACACGACTCTTCATCGCCAATCAGGGCGGAAATATCGGAATACTGAAAGCGAACACCGGTACGCCAATCGGGTCGGTGAGCGTATCCGGCTCGTTGCTCGGCATCGCAACGCATCGGGTGCAACCCATCGTCTTCGTGACGTCGAGCAGCGCCAACCTGGTCCACGCCGTCAGTGGCAACGCCGTGCTGTGGTCGGTGGCAACCGGCTCGCGGCCGCACGGCGTCGCCGTATCGCGGCTCGGCACGGAACTCATCGTCGCCAACCTCGGGGATAACTCGGTGACGCTGATCGACGTCAGCAGTCGCACCGCGACGGCGACCATTCTCGTGGGGATGGCGCCCACCGGCGTCGCCGCCTCACCGACCACGCAACGCGTCTATGTCGCCAATGCCGGCAGCGCGAGCATCAGCGTCATCGACATCGATACGCGCACGGTCGTCGCCACGTGGTCCACAAGCAACTTTCCGCTCGACAATCCGGTCGACAGTCCAGTCGGCCTCGCCGTCTCCCCCGACGGCGCCAAGCTCTATGTCGCCAACAGCGGCAGTGCCTCCGTCTCGGTGCATGACACCGTCACCGGAAGCGAAACCGCACGCGTCTCCGTGGGAGGGTTCCCGAGCGGCATCGCGGTATCGCCCGATGGCACCCGCGTCGTCGTCGCCAATGGCTTCGATGGGTCGGCGAGCATCATCGACGCGACGAGCAACGCGCTCATCGGCACGATCAACGGTGTCGGCGCGCTCCCTGCGGGTGTCGCCATCGCCAGCGATTCCACCGAGGCCTACGTCGTCAGCGCCGGCAGCAATTCGTTCGCACGGATCGATCTCAGCAACTTGGCACTGGCTCCGGGACTCGGACCGACCGGAGCGCAACCGGCCAATCTCGGCACGTTCTACATCGCCGACACCTCGAGTTCCTGCACGCTCGACATCGACGGCAACGGCGGTGCGCCGGACGCGGCGACCGATGGCATGCTCGTGTTGCGTTACCTGCTCGGTTTCCGCGGCACGGGACTGACCAGCGGCGCAGTCGGCTTCGGTGCAACCCTGAGCGATGCGCAGATCGAAACTCGCCTGGCTTCGATGACCTTCGATTTCGACGGCAACCACACCGATCGCGCGGCGACCGACGGCTTGATGCTGGTCCGCCTGATGCTTGGCATCCGTGGCAGTGCCTTGGGCAACGCAGCGGGTGGCACGCCCGAGGCCACGCTGCTCGCGAACGTGCGCGCCCAACATGGAGACGGCTGCTTCCCCCCCTAGTGCAATGTGTCGCGTAGCCAGCGTAGCCTGCGTAGCCTCGATGCAACGAAGTGGAATCGAGGGAGCGCGTCAGATATTTCGCGCGTGCGGAGTTGCCTCATCCAACGTAGCCTCGATGCAACTAAGAGGAATGGAGGGAGCACGTCAGATATTTCGCGCGCGCGAGGGTGCCTTAGTCGGCAAGACAGCGAACACGGAAATCCTTCGTGCAGTGTTTAGCTCTTCTTGTTACA
>JAFEDD010000032.1:0-21305 GCA_018241765.1 Pseudomonadota bacterium
TAGGCGCGCGCCGTCGGCATCGTTCTTTTGCCTTGCGCCGACTCCTCTTTCGATGGATGGTGCGCCGCCGCATCGGCGACCACAATGCCAAGCATCGACTGTGGGAGAACGAAGCATGGAACAGCGCGGCAAGGCCATATCCGTTTTGATCGTGAGTACGCTCGCGTTCACCGTGTGCTTCATGGTGTGGATGATGTTCGGCGTGATCGGCATCCCGATCAAAAAGGCGCTGAACCTCAACGCCACCGAGTTCGGCCTGCTCACGGCGACGCCGGTGTTGACGGGTTCGCTCATCCGCGTGCCGCTCGGTATCTGGACCGACAAATATGGCGGCCGCATCGTCATGGCGATTCTCATGGCGTGCGCCGTGCCGGCCATCTGGCTGATGGCCTACGCGACCGAGTATTGGCACTTTCTCGCGATCGGCCTGTTCGTCGGTCTGGCCGGCGGCTCGTTCTCGGTCGGCACGCCCTACGTCGCGCGCTGGTTTCCGAAGAAGCAGCAGGGCTTTGCGATGGGCGTCTACGGCGCCGGCAATTCCGGTGCTGCCGTCAACAAGTTCGTCGCACCGGCGATCGTGGTCGCCTTTGGCTGGACCATGGTGCCGCAGGTCTACGCGGCGATCATGCTCGGCACCGTCATCGTGTTCTGGCTGTTCAGCCACACCGATCCGACGCATCAGGTGCCTTCGAACACCAAATTCAGCGAGCAGCTGCGGGCGCTGAAAGACCCGAAGGTGCTGAAGTACTGCCAGTACTACAGCATCGTGTTCGGTGGCTACGTCGCGCTGAGCCTGTGGATGGTGCAGTACTACGTGGGCGAATACGGCCTCGACATCCGCGCCGCGGCGCTGCTCGCCGCCTGCTTCTCGCTGCCCGGCGGCGTGCTGCGTGCCATCGGCGGCTGGCTCTCCGACAAGTACGGCGCGCACAGCGTCACCTGGTGGGTGATGTGGGTCAGCTGGATCTGCCTCTTCCTGCTCTCCTATCCGCAGACCGACTTCAGCATCAACACCGTGAACGGCATGAAGACCTTTCACATCGGGCTCAACGTCTATGCCTTCACGCTGCTGATGGCGGTGCTCGGCGTGGCCTGGGCATTCGGCAAGGCCAGCGTGTTCAAGTACATCAGCGACGACTATCCGGGCAACATCGGCGCCATCAGCGGCATCGTCGGTCTTGCCGGCGGGCTTGGCGGATTCGTGCTGCCGATCATGTTCGGAGCGCTGATGGACATCACGGGCGTTCGCTCCAGCGCGTTCATGCTGATGTACGGCGTGGTCTGGGTCTCGCTCATCTGGATGTACTGGACCGAAGTGCGCCGCACGGAAGTGATGGGGCCACGCAGCAGTTCGGCCGGCTTCAAGTAATCACGAAACTTCACCGAAGGAGCCATTCATGGCCACGTCGCACGCTGCCGCCGCCCCCCTCGCCACCACGCCGTCGCGCGGCGGAGACATCGAGGACTGGCGCCCCGAGGATGAGACATTCTGGCAGCAGACCGGACGCCGCATCGCCTACCGCAATCTGTGGATCTCGGTGCCCGCGCTGCTCTGCGGCTTCGCGGTGTGGGGCATGTGGGGCATCATCACCGTGCAGATGCTGAACCTGAAGTTCCCGTTCACGCAGGAGCAACTGTTCACGCTCACCGCCATCGCCGGCATCGCCGGCGCCACGATGCGTATTCCGTCGTCGTTCTTCATCCGATTGGCCGGCGGACGCAACACGATCTTTCTCACCACCGCGATGCTGCTCGCGCCCGCCATCGGCACCGGCATCGTGTTGCAACATCCCGAGTGGCCGCTGTGGTCGTTTCAGCTGATGGCGCTTTGGTGCGGTGTCGGCGGCGGCAACTTCGCCTCGTCGATGTCGAACATCAGCACCTTCTTTCCGAAGCGTCAGCAGGGCACCGCGCTCGGACTCAATGCCGGACTCGGGAACTTCGGAGTGACGACGATGCAGGTGGTCATTCCGTTGGTGATGACGCTGCCGCTGCTCGGTGCCATCGGCGGGCCACCGGAAATCCTGCAGCGCGACAGCGGCTGGATCTTCGGCAAGATCGCGGCGGGCACGCCAACCTGGCTGCAAAACGCCGGCTTCGCGTGGGTGTTCTCGCTGGTGCCGCTGGCGGCGCTGTGCTGGTTCGGCATGAACAACCTGAAGACGGTCTCGCCGGGCTCCGACCACCCGCTGGTGGCTTTCACGAAGATCACGTGGCTCTACACGCTCGCCTTCATTCCGTCGATTCTCGGTCTCTACCTCTACCTGCCGAAACCGACCGGCCTCGGCATCATCAACATGTGGGTGGCGATTCCGCTCGACATCATCGCCGCGCTCACCATCATGCGGCTCGCCGCGTTCGGCCCGATGAAGGAGAACATCGCGCGGCAGTTCACGATCTTTCGTGACAAGCACACCTGGTCGTTGACGGCCCTCTACATCGTCACCTTCGGCTCGTTCATCGGCTTTTCGATGGCGCTGCCGCTCGCGATGAAGGTGATCTTCGGCGTGAGCCATGTGCCCGACGCGGCCGGCGTCATGCAACACACGAAGCTCAATCCGAATGCGCCTACCGTGCTCGCCTATGCCTGGATCGGGCCCTTCGTGGGTGCGGCCGTGCGACCGATCGGGGGTTGGATCTCGGACAAGGTCGGTGGTTCGATCGTCACCCAGATCATCTCCGCGGTCATGGTGCTCGCCTCGATCGCGGTCGGCTACGTGATGATGCTCGCCTATCAGTCGGCCACGCCCGAGCAGTACTTCCCGCTCTTCCTCGGGCTCTTCCTCGTGCTGTTCGCCGCGAGCGGTATCGGCAACGGCTCCACTTTCCGCACGATCGGCGTCATCTTCGACCGCACGCAGGCCGGGCCGGTGCTCGGCTGGACGTCGGCGGTTGCCGCCTACGGCGCGTTCGTCGCGCCGATCGTCATCGGCAACCAGATCAAGGCCGGCACACCGCAGTTCGCGATGTACGGCTTCGCGGTGTTCTATGCCCTCTGTCTGGTGTTGAACTGGTGGTTCTACCTGCGCCGCAACGCCTACCTCAAGAACCCCTGAGCCGCCACCGTTTCGTCCCTGCGTCAGGCCCACTGTTGCTTCTGCCTTCGAGGATCATTCCATGAGCCACTTTCTCGACCGCCTCACCTACTTCGCGCAGCCGCGCGAACCGTTCGCCGACGGGCACGGGGTCACCACCGGCGAAGACCGCACGTGGGAAGACGCCTATCGCAACCGCTGGGCACACGACAAGATCGTGCGCAGCACGCACGGCGTCAATTGCACGGGCTCCTGCTCGTGGAAGATCTACGTGAAGGGCGGCATCGTCACCTGGGAGACGCAGCAGACGGACTACCCGCGCACGCGCTGGGATCTGCCCAATCACGAGCCGCGCGGTTGCGCTCGCGGCGCCTCGTATTCCTGGTATCTGTACAGCGCCAACCGCGTGAAATACCCGATGGTTCGGGCGCGACTGCTGAAGGCATGGCGTGCCGCACGGCTCAATCACGACGCCGTCGGCGCATGGACCACGATCGTCGAGGACGAGGCGACGCGAAGCGGCTGGCAACAGGTGCGCGGCATGGGCGGCTTCGTCCGCTCGAGCTGGGACGAGGTCAACGAAATCATCGCCGCGGCCAACGTCTACACGATCAAGAAGTACGGCCCTGACCGCGTGATCGGGTTCTCGCCGATTCCGGCGATGTCGATGGTCAGCTACGCGGCCGGCAGCCGCTATCTGAGCCTGATCGGCGGCGTCTGCCTGAGCTTCTATGATTGGTACTGCGATCTGCCGCCGTCGAGCCCGCAGACGTGGGGCGAGCAGACCGACGTGCCGGAGTCGGCCGATTGGTACAACTCGACCTACATCATCGCCTGGGGCTCCAACGTGCCGCAGACGCGCACGCCGGACGCGCACTTCTTCACCGAAGTTCGCTACAAGGGCGCGAAGACGGTCGCCGTGACGCCGGACTACGCCGAGGTGTCGAAGCTGAGCGACCTGTGGCTGCACCCGAAGCAGGGCACCGACGCGGCACTCGCCATGGCGATGGGGCATGTGATCCTGAAGGAGTTCTACGTCGATCGCCGCGTTCCGTACTTCGACGACTACGCGCGCCGCTATACCGACCTGCCGATGCTCGTGTTGCTCGAGGAGCATGCGTTGCCCGACGGTCGCCGCGTCATGGTGCCCGGCCGCTACGTGCGGGCCGCCGATTTCAACGGACAACTCGGGCAGAGCAACAACGCGGAATGGAAGACGGTGGCATTCGACCAGGACGGCAAGGCGGTGCTTCCGAATGGGTCGATCGGCTTTCGCTGGGGCCCGGACGGACGTGCCGACCAGGGGCTTTGGAATCTGGAGTCGAAGGAAGCCCGCCACGGCGCCGACGTGATTTTGCAGCTCTCGGTGCTCGAGGGCGACGTCGCCGCGACAGAGTTGACCGACGTCGGCTTTCCCTATTACGGCGGCATCGACAGTGCCCACTTCCCGAAGCAGCCGGGTGAGGCCGTCAGCGTGCGCCCGGTGCCCGCGCGCCGCATCACGCTCGGTGCCAACGGCAGCACGCGCGAAGCGCTGGTGGCGACCGTGTTCGATCTGCAACTCGCGCAGTACGGGGTTGGCCGTGGCATCGCGGGTGAGCAGGCAGCCGCGAGCTATGACGACATCGCGCCCTACACGCCGGCCTGGCAAGAGGCGATCACCGGAGTGCCGCGCGCCCAGGTCATCACCGTGGCCCGTGAATTCGCCGCCAACGCCGAGAAGACGCAGGGCAAATCGATGGTCATCATCGGCGCCGGCATGAATCACTGGTATCACTGCGACATGAACTACCGCGGCATCATCAACATGCTGATGATGTGTGGCTGCGTGGGGCAGAGCGGCGGCGGGTGGTCGCACTATGTGGGCCAGGAAAAACTTCGCCCGCAGACGGGGTGGACGGCGCTCGCCTTCGCGCTCGACTGGGCGCGACCGCCGCGCCAGCAAAACAGCACGAGCTTTTTCTACGCCCACACCGATCAATGGCGTTACGAGAAACTCGGCGTCGACGAAGTGCTGTCACCACTGGCCGATCGCCAGCGTTTTGGCGGCAGCCTGATCGACTACAACATCCGCGCCGTGCGCATGGGCTGGTTGCCCAGCGCACCGCAATTGCAGAGCAACCCGCTGCAACTCGTGCGCGAGGCGACGACCGCCGGCGCCGACCCGGTGGCGTGGGCGACGCAGGCCTTGAGGGAGGGGCGGCTGCGCATGAGTTGCGAGGACCCGGATGCGCCGGAGAACTGGCCGCGCAATCTCTTCGTGTGGCGCTCCAACCTGCTCGGTTCCAGCGGCAAGGGCCACGAATACTTCCTGAAACACCTGCTCGGCACGCGCCACGGTGTGCAGGGCAAGGATCTCGGGAAGGATGACGCGAAGCCGACCGAGGCGCGCTGGCACGACTCGGCCCCCGAGGGCAAGCTCGATCTGCTCGTCACGCTCGACTTTCGCATGAGCACGACTTGCCTCTATTCGGACATCGTGCTGCCGACCGCGTCGTGGTACGAAAAGAACGACCTCAATACCTCCGACATGCACCCGTTCATCCACCCGCTGTCGGCCGCCGTCGATCCGGTGTGGGAATCACGCAGTGACTGGGAGATCTACAAGGGCTTCGCGAAGAAGTTCAGCGAGGTGTGCGTCGGCCACCTCGGCGTCGAGCGCGACCTGGTGCTGACGCCGCTGATGCACGACAGCCCCGGTGAACTCGGTCAGGCGCTCGACGTCAAGGAATGGCACAAGGGCGAGTGCGATCTGCAACCCGGAAAAACCGCCCCCCAGATGAGCGTCATCGAGCGCGACTACCCGAACGTCTACAAGCGCTTCACCGCGCTCGGGCCTTTGATGAACAAGGTGGGCAATGGCGGCAAGGGCATCGCTTGGAACACTCAGGACGAGGTGCGTCAGCTCGGTGAATTGAATGGCACGGTTGCCGCCGAAGGGGCGACGTGCGGCATGCCGCGCATCGACAGCGATATCGACGCCTGTGAAGTCATCCTGCAACTGGCGCCCGAAACCAACGGGCACGTTGCGGTCAAGGCGTGGCAGGCGCTCAGCGCGCAGACGGGCCGCGAGCATGCGCACCTCGCGCTGCACCGCGAAGACGAGAAGATTCGCTTCCGCGACATTCAGGCGCAACCGCGCAAGATCATCAGTTCGCCCACCTGGTCGGGCCTCGAGAGCGAGAAGGTCAGCTACAACGCGGGCTACACCAACGTGCATGAGCTGATTCCGTGGCGCACGCTGAGCGGCCGCCAGCAGTTCTATCAGGACCATCCGTGGATGCGGGCGTTCGGCGAGGGCTTTTCGAGCTATCGGCCGCCCGTCGACATGAAGGCGACCGTCGACCTGCACAACATCAAGCCCAACGGCAACAAGGAAGTGCTGCTGAACTTCATCACACCGCACCAGAAGTGGGGCATTCACAGCACCTACAGCGACAACCTGCACATGCTGACGTTGAACCGCGGCGGGCCGGTGATCTGGGTCTCCGAGGACGACGCTCGCGCGGCGGGAATCGTCGACAACGACTGGGTCGAACTGTTCAACGCGAACGGCGCGATCGCGGCGCGCGCCGTGGTCAGTCAGCGCGTCAAACCCGGCATGACGATGATGTATCACGCCCAGGAGAAGATCATCAACACGCCCGGGTCGGAAATCACCGGCACTCGCGGCGGCATCCACAACTCGGTGACTCGCGTGGTCGTCAAACCGACACACATGATCGGCGGCTACGCGCAGCTCTCGTACGGGTTCAACTACTACGGAACCATCGGCACCAACCGCGACGAGTTCGTGGTCGTGCGCAAGATGAAGCGCGTGGACTGGCTCGACGAGCCGGCCTCCGATACCGCATCCACCCAACACGCCTGAGGAGATCGTCGCATGAAGATCCGCGCGCAGATCGGCATGGTGCTCAATCTCGACAAATGCATCGGCTGCCATACCTGTTCCGTCACCTGCAAGAACGTCTGGACGAGCCGCCCCGGCGTCGAATACGCCTGGTTCAACAACGTCGAGACGAAGCCCGGCATCGGCTATCCGAAGGAGTGGGAAAACCAGGACAAATGGAACGGTGGCTGGCAGCGTCGAAGCGACGGCTCCATCGAGCCACGTCAGGGCGGCAAGTGGAAGCTCTTGATGCGCATCTTCGCCAATCCGAACCTGCCGGAAATCGATGACTACTACGAACCGTTCACGTTCGACTACCAGCACCTGCATACGGCCCCCGAGATGAAGGCGGCACCGACCGCACGACCGCGCAGCCTCATCACCGGCGAGCGCATGGAGAAGATCGAGTGGGGCCCGAACTGGGAGGAAATCCTCGGTGGCGAATTCGCCAAGCGCAGCGCCGACCGCAACTTCGACGACGTGCAGAAGGACATCTACGGGCAGTTCGAAAACACCTTCATGATGTACCTGCCGCGACTGTGCGAGCATTGCCTCAATCCGGCCTGCGTCGCGAGTTGCCCCTCCGGGTCGATCTACAAACGCGAGGAAGACGGCATCGTCCTGATCGACCAGGACAAGTGCCGAGGCTGGCGCATGTGCGTGTCGGCCTGCCCGTACAAGAAGATCTACTACAACTGGCAGAGCGGCAAGGCGGAGAAGTGCATCTTCTGCTATCCGCGCATCGAGGCCGGTCAGCCGACCGTGTGCTCGGAGACCTGCGTCGGCCGCATCCGCTATCTGGGCGTGCTGCTCTACGACGCCGATCGCATCGAGCAGGCCGCCAGTGTCGAGCACGACCGCGATCTCTATCAGGCGCAGCTCGACATCTTCCTCGATCCGAATGACCCGAACGTAATCGCCCAGGCCCGCGCCGATGGCATTCCCGAGGCCTGGCTGGACGCGGCACGCACGAGCCCCGTCTACAAGATGGCGGTGGACTGGAAGGTCGCGCTGCCGCTGCACCCGGAATACCGCACGCTGCCGATGGTTTGGTATGTGCCCCCGCTGTCACCGATCACGTCGGCCGCGCACGCCGGCCATATCGACGCCAAGGGCGAGATTCCGGACGTCGAGCAACTGCGCATTCCGGTGAAGTATCTGGCCAATCTGCTGACGGCCGGCGACACGCGGCCGGTGGTGCGCGCACTCGAGCGCATGCTCGCGATGCGCAGCTACCAGCGCTCCAAGCACGTCGACGGCAAGGCGAACGTCGCCGCGCTCGAGCAGGTGCAGCTCAGCGTGGCCGAAGTGGAGGACATGTACCGGATCATGGCGATCGCCAACTACGAGGATCGCTTCGTGATCCCGACCAGTCATCGCGAATACGCGGAAAATGCGTTCGACGTCCGTGGCGGCTGCGGCTTCTCGTTCGGCAACGGCTGTTCCGACGGCTCCAGCGAAGCGAGCCTCTTCGGTGGCGGCAAACGGCGCACCATTCCGATCAAGCTGGAGGAGGCGCAATGAGTACCGCCGTATCCTCGCGCTCGCTTCGGGCGCTGGCACGCCTGCTCGCGTATCCGGACGCAGCGCTGCGCGCGCACCTGCCGGAACTGCGCAGCGTCATGGCCGATGAGGCCGCGCTCCATCGACGTCGTCGTGACGAGATTTGCGCGCTCATCGATGCCCTTGGGCGTCAGGATCCGATCGACGTCGAGGCGGCGTACGTCGACCTCTTCGATCGTGGTCGAGCGACGTCGCTGCATCTCTTCGAGCATGTGCATGGTGATTCGCGTGACCGCGGACCGGCCATGATCGACTTGGCGCGCACCTACGAACAGGCGGGGCTCTACCTTGCACCGGGCGAGTTTCCCGACTATCTGCCGACCGCCATCGAGTTCGCGTCGATGCAGGACGCGGTGACCGCGCGTGCGTTCATCGGCGAGATGATGCACATCCTGCAAGCGATTTTCAGCGCGCTGCTGGCGCGACAGAGCGCCTATGCGAGCCTGCTTGGCGCGT
The DNA here is from genome assembly GCA_018241765.1 of Pseudomonadota bacterium. GTDB lineage: Bacteria > Pseudomonadota > Gammaproteobacteria > Burkholderiales > Casimicrobiaceae > Casimicrobium. Next base: position 8,944 of record JAFEDD010000032.1, read on the forward strand.
TGATCGAGCTCTCTGGCGGTCGTGCCGAGCGTGTGCCTGTTGCGACCGATCCGTCGCTCGACGAAAGCTGGGCGGAGCCCGCCGCGTTCTCCGGTTGCAGCAGCGCCGGGCAGAGCGGGCCAGGCGGCGCGAAAGGCGCACAGCCGGTGCAATGGGTGCGCAATCCCAACCCAACTACTTCACGGTCCTCCGGAGTCTCGGCATGAATTACCTCGATCAATTCCTGTTCGGCTACTACCCCTACGTCTGTCTCGCCGTCTTTTTCGTCGGCAGCCTGATTCGCTTCGATCGCGACCAGTACACGTGGAAGAGCGACTCGTCGCAGCTGTTGCGCGCAGGCAATCTGCGCTGGGGCAACAACCTCTTTCATATCGGCGTGTTGTTCCTGTTCTTCGGCCATTTCGTCGGCATGCTCACGCCGCACGCGCTCTACGAGCCCTTCATCACCTCAGGGGCGAAGCAGGTGCTCGCGATGGTGAGCGGCGGCGTTGCCGGCGCGCTGGCCTTCGTCGGCTTGACCTTGTTGCTGTACCGCCGTCTGGTGGACCCGCGCATTCGCGCCACATCGAAGACGAGCGACATCGTCATCGCCGTGCTGTTCTGGTTGCAGCTGGCGCTCGGCCTGGCCACCATTCCCTTCTCGGCGCAGCATCTCGACGGCAGCATGATGGTGAGACTGGCCGACTGGGGGCAGCGCATCGTGACGTTTCGCAGCGGTGCGGTTGAACAGCTTGCGGAAGCGGGGTGGGTGTTTCGTGCGCACATGTTTCTCGGCATGACGATCTTCCTCGTGTTTCCGTTCACCCGCCTCGTGCACGTGTGGAGCGGCTTCGCGTCGCTCGCCTACGTGTTGCGGCCCTATCAGCTGGTGCGCAGCCGGCGCGTGGGCATCACGCCACGCGCGTCGCGCTGAGTGTCGAGGGTGACCATGTTGATGCACGAATGGACGGAGCCGTCGAGCACGACGGTGCATGAGGGTTGCGGGGGTGGTGACGCTGCCGGCTGTGGCTGTGCAGCGTCACGCACGCGCGCGGCGGATGAGGCGAGCGCTGCCCGTGTGAACGGTGTGGCACTGAATTCGCCGGATGAGCACGTCGATGCCGAAACGCTGCGCCAGAGAGCCTGTGACGAACTGCTGCGCCAGCAGGCGGTGCGCGAAGGGTTGCTGGTGGATGATGAGGCGATCCCGACGGCGAGCGCGCAAGCGGTGCCGAGTGCGAGCACGGTGGCGGCGATCGAGTCGCTGCTGGCCAGCGCGGTGCGCGTGCCGGAGCCCGATGAGGAGAGTGCGCGCCGCTATTTCGAGCACAACCGCGACCGCTATCGCGAAGGCGAGCGGGTGCGGGCCCGGCACATCCTGTTTGCCGTGACGCCCTCCGTCGACGTCGCGGAACTGCGCAAGCGCGCCGAGATCGTTCTGCTCGACGCTCGCGCGCGCCGCGACGATGGGGCCGATGCGTTCGCGACGCTCGCGGCGCAGTTCAGCAACTGCCCGAGCGGAGCGCGTGGCGGCGAGCTGGGTTGGCTCACGGCCGAGGATTGCGCGCCAGAGTTCGCGCGCGAGATTTTCGGGCACACCGATGTCGGCGTGCTGCCCCGACTGGTGCATAGTCGCTTCGGCTTGCATGTGGTCGAGGTGATGGAGCGGATGCCGGGCTCGATGATGCCGTGGGAGGCGGTGCGTGGCGCGGTCATGCAACGCCTGCAGCAGCAGGCCTACGTCACGGCCGTGCGCCAGTATGTGCGTCTGCTCGCGGGGGCTGCGGAGCTTCGTGGCGTCGATCTGGACGCGGCCGATACGCCGCTCGTGCAATAGCGTGCGGACGGGCCGTCGTGCCTGACGACCTGCTTCTGCGTCTGCGTCGCTTTCACGACGACGCCTTTCCGCGCTATCAGGCGCATTTCCGTGAGTTGGTGGCCGAGGGCCAGCGACCGCTGACGCTGTTCATCGGTTGCTCGGATTCGCGTTTGGTACCACATCTGCTGACCGGCGCCGAACCCGGCGAGTTGTTTCTCGTGCGCAACGTCGGCGCCTTCGTGCCGCCCTATGACCAGTCGCATGGCTTTCACGGCACGGCCGCTGCCATCGAGTTCGCCGTGCTCAGTCTTGGGGTTCGCCGTATCATCGTTTGCGGCCACACGCACTGCGGCGCCATCCGCGCACTCTATTCGGAAGTGCCTCGCGAGGCGCAGAATCTGGTGCGCTGGCTCGAGCTGGGCCGCGATGCCGCGTTACCGGTGGCGGAGCCGAGCGAAGAGGCGCTGCGTCGCACCGAGCAGCGCGCGGTCGTTCTGCAACTCGAGCGATTGATGGATTACCCGATGGTGCGGGAACGCGTCGAGCGCGGGCAATTGACGCTGCACGGCTGGCACTACGTCATCGAAGACGGCGAAATTCATGTGTTCGATGTCGGTTGTGGCGGGTTTGTCCCGGTGTCGCGCGCCGAGCACGTCGGCACCGGCCCCTATCTGCCGTGTGACACTGAGGCGGAGCTCGACGCGAGTGGCATTCCGTTTGCCGACGGCTGAACACGGCGATGACAGGGCGCAGCACGGCCCCTGATCGCGCACGGCGAGCGTCGGGAGGGCGAACCGACCCGGATTCGGCGATACTTGATGCTGTTCAAGAATTCGTGTCGACACCGCGCGAATGCCGCCTGTTGAACCCTACCCCGACCGGAGTGATCCTGTGCCAGCGAAAACGCCACCGGACATCGCGCAGTGGCTGGCGCGGTTGCCGCTTTTCCACGACATCGACCCGCTTGCGATCGAGCGGATGGCGGCGAGCACGAGGGTGCGGCGGTTCGATCGCGCCGATTTCATCTTTCGCAGCGGCGACCCCTGTGACAGCTTTCACGTCGTGCTTGCCGGGCAGGTGAAGCTCTTCGTGCTGTCGCCGGCGGGTCAGGAGAAGGTCATCGAACTGGTGGCGCCGGGAGGCAGTTTCGCGGAAGCGTTGATGTTTCTCGGAAGGCCCTACGTCGTCAACGCGCAATGTCTCGCCGAAACGCGGTTGTTGTCGGTGCAACGCGATGCGGTGCTGGCCGAAGTGCAGCGCGACAGCAGCTTCGCGCTGCGGATGCTTGCCGGGTTGTCGCGGCGTTTGCATGGCCTTGTCTCCGACGTGCAGGCCTATGCGCTGCAAAGCGGCGTGCAGCGGGTCATTGGCTATCTGCTTCGCGACCAGGCGATCGACGACGAGCGCAGCGAGGACGCGGTGACGGTGTCGTTGCCGGTCAGCAAGGCGACGCTCGCTTCCCGACTGTCGTTGACGCCCGAGTATTTTTCGCGCGTGCTGCGCGAGCTCGAGGATGCGCGGCTGATCGAAGTGGATCGGCGCGACATTCGTATTCCCGACGTCAAGCGACTCGCGGCCTACACGGGCTGAAAAAAAAGGCGAGCCCGGAGGCTCGCCCTGACGCAGCAGCCGGCCCGCGCGTGGCGGGTCGGTGCGCCTGGTTTAGTACACGTCGTGCACGGTGTTGTAGACGTTGAACTTGCCGGTCGGTGTGATGAGGCGCGGATCCTTGATCACGGCTTTGAGTTTCAGCGTCTTGTCATCGACGATGACGATGGCGCTCTCCTTGTTCTTGGCAGACCACACCGAGAACCAGACTTCGTCACCCGCCTTGTTGTACTCAGGCTGCACGATGCGCTTGGCACCGTCATCCTTGAGGCCCGCCCATTCGGCGATCGGCAGCACCTTGAACCCCTTGTCGAGATTCTTGATGTCGAATACGGCCACCGACTGCGAAATCGCGGCATCCGGGTTCAGCGTCGTGTCGACATAGAGGTTGGTCGATTTCGGGTGCGTCTTGATGAAGAGCGAACCACCACCCTGGCCCTTGAGCTGAGCGACTTCCTTGAACGCGTACTGCTTGTTCTTGGCCGGATCGGTGCCGATCAGCGAGATCGCTTCATCGCCCAGGTGACCCGTCGCCCAGACCGGACCGAACTTCGGATGGACGAAGTTGGCACCGCGACCCGGGTGCGGAATCTTGCTCACGTTGACCAGCGCGGCGAGCTTGTCTTCCTTGGCATCGATGACCGCGATCTTGTTCGAGTTGTTGGCCGCGACGAGGAAGTAGCGCTTGCTGCTGTCCCAGCCACCGTCATGCAGGTAGCGGGCGGAGCCGATTTCCGTCATCTTCAGCGCGTTCAGGTCGCGGTAGTCGACCATCAGCGTCTTGCCGGTTTCCTTCACGTTGACCACGAACTCGGGGCGGAAGTGGCTGGCCACGATGCTCGCCACGCGCGGCTCGGGGTGGTACTCCTGAGTGTCCACCGTGTTGCCACGGGTCGAGACGATCTTCTGCGGCTCCAGCGTGTCGCCGTTCATGATCGTGAACTGGGGCGGCCAGTAGGTGCCGGCGATCGCGAGCTTGTCGACGTAGCCCTTGAATTTGCTCGTCTCGACGGAGCGCGCTTCGAGGCCGACGCGGATTTCCGCGACGGTGTCCGGTTTCTCCATCCACAGGTCGATCATGTTGATCTTGGCATCGCGGCCGATCACGAACAGGTAGCGACCCGAAGCCGACGTGCGCGAGATGTGCACGGCGTAGCCGGTCTTCACGATGTTGATGATCTTCTTCGTGTCACCGTCGATGAGTGCGACCTCGCCGGTGTCGCGCAGCGTCGTCGAGAAGATGTTCTCGATGTTGTAGTTGTTCATCTTCTTCGTCGGACGCTTCTCCGGCGGGATGATGACCTTCCACGTCTTCTTCATGTCCTCGATGCCGAACTCGGGCGGCATCGGCGGCTCATGCTGCACGTAGCGTGCGAGCATGTCGACTTCCTTCTCGTTCAGTTCGCCGCTGGTCAACCAGTTCGGCATGCCGGCCGGCGAGCCGTAGGCGATGAACACCTTCAGGTAGTCCGTGCCCTTGCCGACGGTGATGTCGGGTGTCAGCGGCTTGCCTGTCGCGCCCTTGCGCAGCACACCATGGCAGCCCGCGCAGCGTTCGAAGTACATGTTGCGCGCCTTGCCGAACTCCTCTTCGGTCATCGGCGGCGCCTTCGGGTTTGGCGACTGATGCATCAGTTCCTGACCGACCGGCGAGGTGCCGGCTTGGAACTCCTTCTCGATCTTGTTGCTGGGCGTGTCACCCTGCGCGAATACCGCGAGCGGCAGGGCTGCCGCCATGGCTAGCGCGAGGTAGGTGGGCTTCATCATTTTCATGTTGCTCTCCAGGTTGAGGGGTGTCACCCGACAGCGGCTTTTCTCGGTGTCGCTTTGCCGTGCGGGCGCTGGATGGAATCGTCGAACATCGCAATGCCCGCGACCTTGATATGGATTCAGGAAGCGTCGGTTACGCTACCGCAATGCACAAAGTCTGCGCTGGATCAATATCGCGGTCGGGCGCATGCGCGGTCGCAGGGCGCGATGACGTGGATCAAGGCGGATTCGACGCGTGGCGGGGAGACTCCCGTCTCATCTTCAGCGGCCCATGGCCGATTTTTTTTGTCATGTCCCAACCCCGATCCCGCCTGCCGCAGGCTTCGCTGACCATGGCGGCATTTTTTTTCGGCAGCGCGGCACCCGCTGTGGTGACGGCGGAAGAGCCGCCCGCCGTCGAAACCGTGCAGCCGATCGTCGTCTCGGCTGCGCGCCATGCCCTTACGGTCGCCGACGCGCCTGCTGCCACCACGGTGCTCTCGCGCGAGCAGATCGAGATGAAGGCGGCCGACGACGTCCTCGAGGCGTTGCGGGGTGAAACCGGTGTGACCGTTTTCGGGCGCACGATCGGCGGGCGCAAGGCCCTGGCGTTGCGCGGCTTCGACCCCAAGCACACGCTGTTTCTGGTCGATGGCAAACGCATCAGCGCGAGCGATGGCGTGATCGGGCACAGTGATTTTCAGCTCGAGTGGATGGCGATGCCCGAGGTCGAGCGGATCGAGGTCGTGCGCGGTCCGCTTGCTTCGCTTTATGGTGCCGAAGCGCTCGGCGGCGTGGTGCAGGTGTTCACGCGCGCGCCGGGGCGCAAGTTCGAGGCCAACGTCGCGCTCGATGGCTACACGGCGCTGAGTGACCGCGGTGGCGACGGAGCACGGGCCTACGGACGGCTGTCGGTTCCGCTCAGTGAACGGGTTGCGGCGTCGTTTTCGGTGGCGCAGGCGCGCTCCCAGGCGGTTGCCTCGGCGATCGATCCGCGCCTGTCCGACCTTGAAGGGCGCGACCGCCTCGACGGCACGGCGCGACTTCGCTGGGACGTTGCGAGCGGGCACAGTCTCGATCTCGAGCAGCGCAGCGGACGCGAAGCACGCTGGCTGACTTCCATCGAAAAGAGCGGGCGGCGACGCCTCTACCAGAGCGACACCGATATCGACCGCAGCCACTCGTCGCTCGCCTGGAATGCGGACTGGACGGCGCTCGCGCCGTCGTTCGAAGTGACGAGCGTCGTGCGCGCCTATCGCAGTGCGCTGGAAATGACCAATGCGCGTACCAACGGCGTCGCGCCACTGCGGCCGAGCAAGCTCGACGACCGCGTGCTCGACGGGCAGTTTTCGGCCCGTCCGGCGGCGGCGCATTTCGTCGTCGGCGGCGTCGAGGCGCGCGAGGAGCGCTTGATCAATGCCGGGTTGCCCGGTGGCGCGGCGAGTCTGCAGCATCGCTCGATCTATGCGCAGGACGAATGGACGGTGAACCGCAGCGCGACGCTCACGGCAGGGCTGCGCTATGACGCACATCAGCGCTACGGGAGTCAGTGGAGCCCTCGCCTCTACGGCGTTTGGCGCGTCGCCCCGTCGTGGGTGATCAAGGGCGGCTACAGCTATGGCTACAAGCCACCGACACTCAAGCAGGTGACGCCGGGCTATCAGGAGGACGAGGGTCCCTACACGTTCTTCGCCAACCCCGGCGTTCGTGCCGAGCGCAACAACGGGATGGAGATCGGTGCCGTGTGGGACACCGAGCGAATCGGCGTTCAGGGCATGCTGTTTGACAACCGCGTGCGTGATCTCATCGTGCAGCGTCCCATCGGTGTCGTCGCCGGCCGCCAGAGCTATGTCTACGACAACATCGATCAGGCGCGTCTGCGCGGCGGTGAATTGACCGGCAGCCTGCGGTTCGGGGCCCAGTGGCGTCTCTCGGCCAACTACCAATATCTCGATGCCAGGGATGGCTTCGACAATCGGATCGAGAAGCGACCACGGCACACCATGGGCGCCGCGCTCGACTGGGTCGATGGCGCGTGGCGTGCGAATCTGCGCATCGACTCGACGGCGGGTCAGGTTCTGTTGACGGCGATTCCGACCGAGGCAGCGAAACCGGCGCCGAGTCTCAGCTTCGTCGGAGCGAGTCTCGCGCGTGACCTCAACCGCGATTGGCGTATCGTGGCGTCCGTGAGCAATCTGGGCAACGTGAATCCTGCGTTGCGCTCGACGCTCTATACCTGGGGCGAAGCGCCACGCACGGTTCGGCTCGCACTGCACGGGCGCTGGTAGCCGGGGTGCGACATCACATCAAGGGAGGAGCGGAACATCATGACCAATGACGAATCGGTGGCGGGATTGCTTGCGCCCAACGCGGCAGCCACGGCGAGGGCGTTGTGGCATCGGCTCGAACAGTCGGTGTTGCGGGTGTTCGATGTCGGCGGCAAGCGGTTGCTGCCCATCGTGCAGGGCGGCATGGGCGTGGGCGTATCTGCCCATCGCCTGGCGGGAACGGTGGCATCGATGGGGGCGATGGGCACCATCGCGTCGGTTGACCTGCGTCACCATCACGCCGATCTGGCCGAGCGCACGCACCTGCTGCCTTTGGGGCCGGCCACGAAGGAGACGATCGACGCGGCCAACCTCGAGGCGCTGCGGCGCGAGATTTTCGCGGCGAAGGCGCTCGCGGAGGGGCGCGGATTCATCGCCGTCAACGTGATGAAGGCGCTCAATGCCTACGCCTCGTCGGTACGCACGGCGCTCGAAAGCGGCGCCGACGCCATCGTGGTCGGAGCGGGCCTGCCGCTCGACTTGCCCGATCTGGCGCGCGACTTTCCTGCGGCCAACCTCATCCCCATCCTGTCCGACGCCCGAGGGGTGCAGCTCGTCGTGCGCAAGTGGGAGCGCAAGCAGCGCGCACCCGCCGCCATCGTCATCGAGCACCCGGCCTATGCCGGCGGCCATTTGGGGGCTTCACGCATGAGCGACGTGCACGACGGGCGCTTCGAATTCGACGTCGTGCTGCCGGCGGTGCGTGAATTTCTGCGCGAAGCAGGGCTCGAGCATTCGGTGCCGTTGATCGCGGCCGGTGGCCTGCGCACGTTCGAGGATATCCGGCGCATGCAGTCGCTCGGTGCGTCGGCAGTGCAAATGGGTACGGCGTTTGCGGTGACCGAAGAGGGCGATGCGCATCCCAACTTCAAGCAGGTGCTGGCGGACGCGCGCGACGAGGATCTGGTCGAATTTCAAAGTGTCGCGGGATTGCCGGCGCGTGCCGTGAAGACGGCGTGGATGCAGGGCTACCTTCGGGTGGAACAGACGCTGAAGGCGGCGTCGCACGCCAAGACGCGCTGCGCCAAGAAGTTCGATTGTCTGGTGCAGTGTGGCCTTCGCGACGGTCTTGCCGAGTGGGGTCAGTTCTGCATCGACAACCAGTTGGTCGCCGCGCTCAAGGGTGACTTGAAGAAGGGCCTGTTCTTCCGTGGCGCCGGAGGCCTGCCGTTCGGCAACGCCATTCGTCCGGTCCGTGAACTGATCGAGCGGCTGCTCACGCCCGCCACCGAACCGGCATCGTCGTGACGGCGTGGGGCGTGCGGTTGCGCGGCCATGGATTTTCTTGACGCATCATCGGTTCGCGAAGAGCATAATCCGCGCGCGTCGTCGCTGCCGTTTTTGTTGAATACCGATTGACATCGTGCGGTCCATGCACGAGATTGCCCGAAGCATGCAAGGAGGGGACATGGGTGAATGGCTCGCCACTGCGGTGAGTGCCACGCGAGCGACGCTGGCGCCGCAGGCCATCAGCGAAGAGGTGCTGATCGAGAAATACGCCAAGGATGGCGAACGCAGCATCGCCGAGGTTCACGCTCGCGTCGCGCGTGCGCTTGCCGAGGCCGAGGCGCCGGAGCACCGCGCGCATTGGGCGCAGCGCTTTGCGGCCGCGCTCGATGCCGGCTTCGTCCCCGCAGGGCGCATTCAGTCGGCGGCCGGCACCTCGCTGTCCGCGACACTGATCAACTGCTTCGTGCAACCGGTCGGCGATTCCATCACCCACGTCGAAGACTCGCACCCGGGCATTTACGCCGCGCTGGCCGAGGCGGCCGAGACGATGCGCCGTGGCGGTGGCGTCGGCTACGACTTCTCCCGCATCCGGCCACGCGGTGCTGCCGTCGGCAGCACGCAATCGCTGGCGTCGGGGCCCGTGTCCTACATGCGCGTGTTCGATCGCTCCTGCGAGACGGTGGAATCGGCGGGCTCCCGGCGCGGCGCGCAGATGGGCGTGCTGCGCTGTGATCATCCCGACATCGAGGAATTCATCCACGCCAAGGACGAAGGCGACCTCAGCAATTTCAATATCTCCGTTGCGGTGACGGATGCCTTCATGGAGGCCGTTGCCAGCGATGGCACGGTGTCCCTCGTGCATCGAGCCATGCCCGGCGCGGCGCAGATCGCCGCCGGCGCCTACCAACTGGGCGCCGCGGAGGGCGGGCTGTGGGTCTACCGCACGCTGCCGGCGCGCTCGTTGTGGGACCAGATCATGCGTTCGACGTATGACCATGCCGAGCCCGGTGTGCTCTTCCTCGACCGCATCAACCGCGACAACAACCTCTCCTACTGCGAGACGATCGCAACCACCAACCCCTGCGCCGAGCAGCCGCTGCCGCCGAACGGTTGCTGCTGCCTCGGCTCGATCAATCTCGCGCGTTTCATCAGCGAACCGTTCACCGAAAACGCACGCTTCGATGAGGCAGGCTTCGCGCAACTCGTGCGCGTCGCCGTGCGCATGCTCGACAACGTGCTCGATGTGACAGTGTGGCCGCTGCCGCAGCAGCATCAGGAAGCGATGAACAAGCGGCGCATCGGGCTCGGGTTCACCGCGCTCGGCGACGCGCTGATCATGCTCAATCTGCGCTACGACAGCGCGGAGGCCCGCGCCATGGCGGCACGCATCTCCGAGCTGATGCGAGACACGGCGTATGCGGCGTCGGTGGAACTCGCGCGTGAGCGTGGCGCGTTCCCGCTTTTCAATGCCGATCTCTATCTGAGCGCGCCGACCTTTGCCTCGCGTCTCCCCAACGAACTGAAGGAAAAGATTCGCACCACGGGGGTGCGCAATTCGCATCTGCTCTCCATTGCGCCGACCGGCACCATCAGCCTCGCGTTCGCCGACAACGCCAGCAACGGCATCGAGCCGCCGTTCAGCTGGAGCTATCTGCGCAAGAAGCGCATGCCCGATGGCACCACCAAGGAGTACGCGGTGGAGGACCATGCGTGGCGGCTTTTCCATCATTTGCGCGGCGAGGAGCGGCGTGATGAACCGCTGCCTGCGGCGTTCGTCACGGCGCTCGAAATGAGTGCGCAGGCGCATGCCGCGATGGTGGCGGCGGTTGCCCCCTTCGTCGATACGTCGATCTCGAAGACGGTGAACGTGCCGGTCGACTACCCGTACGCGGACTTCCAGGACCTCTATCTCGACGCATGGCGTGCAGGCTTGAAGGGCCTCGCGACGTATCGGCCCAACGCCGTGCTCGGCTCGGTGTTGAGCACGCACGACAGCGCCAAACCCGAAGGCACGGGGCATGCCGTCGACGGCGCCAACCAGCGGCTTGCGTTGAAACGCCTGCCTGCGCCGGTGCTCGCGTCGCTGCGTTGGCCAGGGCGGCCGGAACTGCCCGGCGGCAACATGGCCTGGACCTACATGATCCACTATCCCTACGGCGACTTCGCGCTCTTCGTCGGGGAGCTCGCGCGGGAAGAGGGCGGCAAGGCGCGCCCCTTCGAGGTGTGGGTCAACGGTGCCGAGCAGCCGCGCGGCCTTGGCGCGCTGGCGAAAACGCTGTCGATGGACATGCGCGCCAACGATCCTGCCTGGCTCAAGCTGAAACTCGACTCGCTGGCTACGGTCAGCGAGGAGCGTTCGTTCGAGATGGCGTTCCCGCCGCATGGCGAGCCGCGCCTGTTTCCGGGCGTCGTTGCGGCAACGGCCGCCGTCGTGCGTTGGCGCTGCGACATGCTCGGGGCGCTGGCCGACGAGGGCAAGGCACCGACGCCCGTGCTCGATGCCATGTTCAGCCGCGAGGAACCGGAGACGGGACCCTCCGGCACACTCGCGTGGACGGTCGACATTGACAATCCCGTCGCTGGCGAACGCTTCTCCCTGACGCTGAAAGAAGTCAATCTGCCGGATGGCGAAGGCGGCATCACCACGCGCCCCTGCGCGCTCGGGCTGTCGGGGAACTATCCGCGCGCGCTCGACGGGGTGGCGCGCTTGCTGTCGCTCGACATGCGGGTCATCGATCCGGCGTGGATCGGCATGAAGCTGCGCAAGCTGACCAACTACGCCGAACCGCTCGGTCAGTTCATGGCCTTCGTGCCGGGGCTGCCGCATGGTGCGCGACGCCAGCAGACGTGGCCGTCGACGGTCGCCTACATGGCGCGCCTCATCCTGCACCGCTATGCGATGCTCGGCATCCTGACCGAGGACGGGTTCCCGGTACGTGACATGGGCGTGCTGGCGACGCCCGATGCGCCCGGCACCCTGCACGCGCTGCCCGGCAAGACCTGTCCGGAGTGCGGCAACCCGACGATGATCCATCGCGACGGCTGCGATTTCTGCACGGCGTGTGGTTACGTCGGACAGTGCGGATGAGCACTGGGCGCATTGGCCTGCCGGGCTTCAGTTCGCCCGCTGCCGGATTCGATGAGCCCTTTGCGATGCTCGACGCCTGCCACGAGCGGGTGCGGCGCAGCCTTGGCCTGCTCGCGCGTCTGGTCGATCATGTGGCGGCGCACGGCAGCGACGGGTCGGCTCGTGGCGCCGCCGCGGACGTGTTGCGTTACTTCGATCTCGCCGCCCCTCGTCACCATGAGGACGAGGAGCTTCACGTGTTTCCACCGCTCCTCGCGTCGGACGATCAGTCGCTGCACGCAGTCGTGCAGCGGCTCGCGGCCGATCACGCGTTGATGCACGAGGCGTGGGGCGCGCTGCGGCCGCTGCTGCAAGACGTCAGCGCCGGCGCGGACGGCGTTTCACCTGCGGCACTGCGTGACGCTGCGGCGCGCTTCGCCAGCCTCTACGGCGAACACATCGCGCTCGAAGAACAGCGCGTCTATCCGGCCGCACGCGCCGCGCTCGACGCTGCGGCTCTGCGGCTGATGGGCGAGGACATGCAGCGTCGACGTCAAGCGCACTAGTGCAGTGTTTCGCTCTT
>JAFEDD010000032.1:21382-30739 GCA_018241765.1 Pseudomonadota bacterium
CTACGCGAAACACTGCACTAGCGCGGCGAGCGAGCGATCGTCAATTGCAGGCGCCGCACCGGATCGGGTGATTTCAATCCTTGGCCGAGACGGTGTGCCACGACAGCCGCAACTCGCTCGGCTCGATCGAGCCATCCTCGCCGTGTTTCCCGAGCCAGCGCTCACGTCGCTCCTTGCCGTACTCGTGATCGTGATCGATGCTGAGCCATACCGTATCGTGCGCCGGATCGGGAAGGGTCAATTTGCCCTGACGCAGCTCATCGCCGCGGAACCAGACGACGTCGATCGTGGTGCCCGGATCAAGGCGCGCCAGATGTTTTTCGAGCGTATTGCCCGAGGCGCGCAGGCCGTCGAGCGCCACCAGCACGTCACCGGCGCTGAGACCAGCTGACCAGGCTGCGGAGCCGGACACGACGGCCTTCAGGATGCTTTGGCCGCGATCCTCCGCGAGCAGCATGCCGAGGGTTCGTGTATTGATTTTCTCGCTCTCGCTCGCGTTGCCACCGCGATCGCTGGCGCTCGCCGCCGGGCGTGTTTCGTAATCGATGTCGAACGAAGCGAGCAGCGCGCCCCAGTCCGGGTCTTCGGTGCCGTGGACGTAGCGCGCGAAGAATTCGCCGAGATCGCGCTGCGCCCATTGCGAGAACAGCGCCTCCGGGGCTTCCGGCACGCCGCGTCCGCTCTGCCCGAACGTGCGCCACAGCCCATGCATGATGTCGTCGAGGGTCGGCGCATCCTCGCCGATTTCGCGCTGCTGCAGGTCGAGCGCGAGCGCGATCAGACTGCCCCGCGTGTAATAGCTGAACTGTGCGTTGATCGCGTTCTCGTCCGCTCGATACAGCTTGATCCATGCATCGAAGCTCGCGTCGGCGGCCGATTGCAGCTGCCGACCGGGGGAGCGCAACAGGCCCGTCAGCTTGCGGCCGAGCAATTTCAGGTAATCGGCATCCGTGATCAGTCCGACCCGTCGCAGCATCAGCGAGTCGTAGTAGCTGGTGAAGCCCTCGAAGAGCCACAGCAGCCGCGTGTAGCTCTCGCGCGTGGTGTCGTAACCGTGTGTGCCGCGAAACGCGGCCGGCATGATGCGCTTCACGTTCCACGCATGGAAATATTCGTGGCTGATCAGTTCGAGCAAGCCGAGATAGCCCTCGGAGATGCTGGCCTCGCCCGACGCCGGCAGATCGTGGCGCGAGGCGATGAGCGCCGTGCTGTTGCGGTGTTCGATGCCGCCGTAACCGCTATCGACGACATGAAGTTGAAAGAGGTAATGCGCAAACGGAGCGCTGCCACCGAAGAGATCGCAATGTCCCTGACAGATGCGGGCCGCATCCGCCTGCAATCGTTCGAGATCGCCCCGGTGACGCCCGCTGACGACGAACCGATGGGGGACGCCACCCGCCGTGAAGCGGAATTCCGTGAATGCCGAGCATTCGATGGCGTGGTCGATCAGTTCGTCATACTTCTCGGCGTGATAGCGGCCAAATCCTCGTTCGCTGACGGCAATCGGTGACAGCGCCGTGGCGCAGTGCCACGCGTCGCCGCCGACGAAGCCCGGCGCGTGGATGTCGAGCGTGCAGGGGCGCCCGGGCAGCGACACGTCTTCGAGCAGGCACGCGGCGGGGTTCACGAAACCGCGCGTGTCATCGAAGCTGCACGCGCGCACCGAGTGGTCCCACGCATAGACGCGATAGCGCACGGTGAGCGGCGCGCGGCCGTCGGTGGCGACCTGCCACGTTGCCTTGTCGATCTTCGTCGCGGCGACGGCTCGGCCCGCCTGCTCGGCGCTGAGCGTGACGACGTGGCGTGCGAACTCACGGATCAGGTAACTGCCCGGAATCCACGTTGGCATGGCCAGCCGCTGCTCGCTCGCCGGCTGGCTGAGGGTGAGCGTGATCTCGAGCAGATGACCTGCCGGGTCGGCGAAGGTGATTTCGTAGTGTGTCATCGGATGGCGCTCGGGCGGGCGTGCCGCGTTCGGACGGATTGAATTGGCGCCCCGGAGACGAATCGAACGTCCGACCTTCCCCTTAGGAGGGGGAAGCTCTATCCACTGAGCTACCGGGGCGCAGCGGCAATTGTTGCAAATCTGCGCCGGCGGGCAGCGCGCTCACCGCCGTGCGCTCGCTACACTTCGGGCGATGACGGATGCCGCGCTCACTCCTTCGGCTGCCATGCCGCCCATCGCCGTGCTCGGCGCGGGCTCTTTCGGCACGGCGCTGGCCATTCAGTTTGCGCGGCGCGGTTCGACGACGCGCCTGTGGGGGCGCGACGCCGTGGCGCTTGCCGAGGCCGAGCGCGCGCGCCGCAATGCGCGTTACCTGCCGGACTGTGAATTCCCCGCGACGCTGGTTGCGACCGCCAATCTCGGTGCTGCGCTGCGCGAGGCGGAAGAGGTGGTGATTGCGACGCCAAGTCACGCGCTGCGGGCGATGTTGGGCGCACTGCAAGAGGCGATCGCCACGAGCGCGGCGGCGCCGAAGGGCGTCATCATCGCCTGCAAGGGGTTCGAGCCGGGCAGTGGCAAGCTCGCGCATGAGGTCAGTGCCGAGGTGCTCGGCGACGCCCACCCCTACGCCGTGCTTTCCGGCCCGACGTTTGCCGCCGAGCTTGGGCGTGGTTTGCCGACGGCCGTCATCATCGCCTCGCGCGATGACTCGCTTGCCACGCGCATTGCGCACCGCCTGAACGGTGGCGGCTTTCGTGCCTACACCGGGCGCGACGTGGTCGGTGTCGAACTCGGCGGGGCGGCGAAGAACGTCATTGCGATTGCGGCGGGGACGTCGGACGGTCTCGGTTTCGGCGCCAACGCGCGCAGCCTGCTGATCACGCGCGGCCTCGCCGAGATGCGTCGACTTGGCGAGAAGATGGGCGCCGAGAGCGAGACATTGATGGGGCTGGCGGGGTTGGGCGACTTGGTGCTGACCTGCACTGATGATCAGTCGCGCAACCGTCGCCTCGGTTTGCTGTTGGCGGCGGGCAAGTCGCTTGCCGAGGCGAGCGCGGAAATTCGTCAGGTCGTCGAGGGCGTCAAGGCGGCGCCGGAAGTGTTGCGCCTCGCACGACGGTTCGAGGTTGCGATGCCGATCACCGAGATGGCCTGCGCGGTGCTCGAAGGCCGCATGACGCCGCGCGAAGCCTTCGCCACGCTGGCCTCCCGCTCGGTCCGCGCCGAGGCGAAATGAGCACGCTGACCCCGCCACGCGCCGAGCATTTCGATCCGGCGAGCTCGTCCGCGTGGCAGGCGCTCGAGCGGCATGCCGAGGCGCAGCGCGAGGCCGCGTTTCGTGTCAGCGGCGCGTTCGTGCTCGACCCCGAGCGCGCGCAGCGCTTCACGCTGGAGGCCGCGGGGCTGGTGCTCGATTTCTCCAAGCAGCGCATCGATGGCGACACCATGCGGCTCCTGGTCGCGCTGGCGGCGGAGCGCGCGATCGAGGCGCGGCGTGATGCGATGTTCGGCGGCGCGCGCGTCAACGCGACGGAAGGGCGCGCGGCGCTGCACGTGGCGCTGCGCGCGCCGCGCGACGCCGCCCGCCGCTATGCGGTGGACGGGGTCGATGTGCTGCCGGCCGTGCATGAGGAACTCGATCGCCTGCGCACGTTCAGCGAACAGCTTCGCGCGGGCCAATGGCGCGGCCATCGTGGGCAGGCGATTCGCGACGTCGTCAACATCGGCATCGGCGGCTCCGATCTCGGGCCGCGCATGGTGTGTTCCGCATTGCGGCGATGGACGCATCCGGGGCTTCGCGTGCATTTCGTCGCCAACGTCGATGGCGCCGATTTCGACCGTGTCGTCGCCACACTCGATCCGGCGACGACGCTCTTCATCGTCTGCTCGAAGACATTCACGACGCAGGAGACGATGCTGAATGCCGCCCGTGCCCGCGGCTGGTTGCTCTCGCACGGCGTCGCGGCGTCGGATCTTGGGCGCCACTTCGTCGCCGTCACCACCAACCTTGACGCGGCACAGGCGTTCGGCATTGCCCCCGAGCGCTGCTTCCGCTTCGAAAACTGGGTTGGTGGCCGTTTCTCGCTATGGTCGGCGGTCGGCCTCGCCGCGATGCTGGCGGTGGGCGTCAGCGCCTTCGATGAACTGCTGGCAGGCGCGCACGCGATGGATGAGCATTTCGCCACCTCGCCGCTCGCGCAGAACATGCCGTGCGTGCTGGCGCTGCTCGACCTGTGGAATCACTACTTTCTCGGCGCGGCGAGCCTGTGCATTGCGCCCTATGCCGAAGACCTGCGCGAATTGCCGGCCTATCTGCAGCAATTGGTCATGGAGAGCAACGGCAAGTCCGTCGCCGTCGATGGCACGCCGCTGACCGTTGCATCGTGCGGCGCGGTGTTCGGTGCGGCGGGGACCAATGCGCAGCATGCCTATTTCCAGTGGCTGCATCAGGGCACTTCGTCCGTGGCGGTCGATTTCATCGCGCCGCTCGCGCCGACCGGCACCTCGGCCGACAGTCACCGCGTGCTGCTGGCCAACTGCTTTGCGCAATCCGAGGCGCTGATGCGCGGCAAGTCGGCCGACGAAGTGCGCGCCGAGCTTGCTGCGGCAGGGCTGAGCGAAGCGGCCATCGCGGCATGGGTTCCCCATCGCTGCTTTCCGGGCAACCGGCCGTCGAACACGCTGTTGCTGCCGGCGCTGTCACCGCATTCCCTCGGCGCCTTGCTCGCGCTCTATGAGCACAAGACCTTCGTCGCCGCCGCGCTGATCGGCATCAATGCCTTCGACCAATGGGGCGTGGAACTCGGCAAGCAGTTGGCGACGTCGCTCGCCACCGCGCTGGAGAGCGGCGTCATCGACACCCGCCGTGATGCCTCGACCCGCGCGCTGATTGCGCGGGCGCGCGTGGCGCTCGCGAATCACACGTTCGATTGACCACAACGCTGCCACGCTCGCGGCGCTGCGGGTTTCGATTGTGCTGAAAATTTTTCATCATTTCGCTCGGATTGTGGTTCAATAAGCAACGCAAATTTTCATTTCCCGTGGCCGCCATCGCATCGCCGTGCGCCCCACCTGCCGTCGTGCCGTCGTCTCGACGACTGTCTGCGGCACCGGATGCGTCGTGCGGTGCGCGGTCTATCGTTCACGCTGACGACAAGGAGAGACTGACCATGACCCCTGAAGCACCCCACCGCCCGCGCCTGCTGAGCCGTCTGCTGGCGGCGGTCGCACTGGCGACGCTGATCCCCGTGGCTGGCGCGGCCACCTTGCGTTTCGCCGATCAGGGTGACGTGATTTCGATGGATCCGCATTCGTTGCAGGAATCCTTCCAGTTGAGCTTTCTCGCCAACGTGTACGAGCCTCTGGTTGGCCGTGGTCGCGGTTTCGCCATCGAGCCCGTGCTGGCGACGCGCTGGGAGCAAACCTCGCCGACCACCTGGCGCTTTCACCTGCGTCGTGGCGTGGGCTTTCAGGATGGCACGCCGTTCACGGCCGACGACGTCATCTTCACCTATCAGCGCACGCGCGCCGAATCCTCCGACACCAAGCTCTACGTCGCGCCGATCACCGAGATGCGCAAGGTCGACGACGCCACGGTCGACATGGTCACGCAGCAGCCGTTCCCGATCCTGCCGGATCTGCTCGCCGGTTGGCTGATCATGAGCAAGAGCTGGTCGGAGAAGCACCAGTCGCAGGTGCCGACCGACGTGCGCAAGGGCAAGGAGAACTACGCGAGCCAAAACGCCAACGGCACCGGCCCCTTCATGCTGCGCAGCCGCCAGGCCGGCGTGCGCACCGTGCTCGTGCCCAACGACAAGTGGTGGGGCAAGAAGGAGCACAACCTGACCGAGGTGATCTTCACGCCGATCGCGAACGACGCGACGCGCGTCGCGGCGCTGATTTCCGGCGAGGTCGATCTGATCGATCCGGTGCCGCTGCAAGACATCAAGCGGCTGCAATCGGACCCAAAACTCAAGGTGTTGCAGGGGCCGGAGCTGCGCACGATGTACCTCGGGCTTGACGTTGGCCGCGACGAGCTCCTGTTCAGCAACATCAAGGGCAAGAACCCGCTGAAGGATGTGCGGGTGCGCCGTGCGCTCTATCAGGCGATCGACATCGAATCGATCCGCAGCAAGGTGATGCGCGGTGCGGCCACACCGGCTGGCATTCCGGTGGCGCCCGGCGTGCGCGGCTACGATGCCGAGCTCGACCGCCGCCTGCCCTACGACCCTGCGGCCGCGCGGCAACTGCTGACCGAGGCGGGCTACCCGAACGGCTTCGAGATCGGCATGAACTGCCCGACCGACCGCTACGTGAACGACGCCGAAATCTGCCAGGCGATTGCCGCCATGTGGACCAAGGTCGGCGTGAAGACGAAGCTCGATGCCGAGACCAAGGCGATCTACCTGCGCAAGGCCTTGCAGCGCGAGACGTCGGTGTTCCTGCTCGGCTGGCAGCCGGCCAGCAACGACGCCCACAACACGCTGTGGGCGCTGCTCAACACCACCGTGGCGGGCGGGCAGGGGCGCTTCAACCTCGGTGGCTACTCGAACCCGAAGGTCGACGAACTGACCCGCCAGATCGGCGTCGAGGCCGACCCCGTCAAGCGGCAGGCGCTGATGAAGACGGCGCTCGGTCTCGTGATGGCGGATTTGCCGTTGCTGCCGCTGCACAACCAGCATCTGGCCTGGGCCGCCAAGCGCAACCTCGAACTGGTGCAGCCGCCCGACAACAGCTTCCCGCTGCGCTACTTCGTGCTGCGCTGAGGTGCGTGCCCCGGCGCCGAGCGCGGCGCGGCATCTCGAGCGCCGCTATGGCGAGCTGACGCGCCAGCAGCGACAGGTCGCCGACTACGTGCTCGCCCACCCCTTCGAGGCCGCCACGCTCGCCATCGACGCGCTGGCCGCGCGCTGCGCGGTGTCGGTGGCGACGATGAACCGGCTCGCCCGCGCGCTCGGCTATCCAAGCTACAGCGCTTTTCGCGCCGACTGGCAGCAGTTGCTGCGCGGAGGCGTGCCGCCGATCGAGCGGCTGCTGCGGCAGCGTGAGCGATCGGCCACTGCGCGCGAGCGTGTGCAGGCGACGCTCTCCGGTGGCGGCGAGCACCTGCGCGCCGCCGGCGCGTTGCTCGACGAAGCCACGCTCGCGCGTGTCGGCACTCGACTCGTCGGGGCGCGGCGCATTGCCGTGCTCGGTGGCGACGTCAGCGCCTATCTGGCGGGCTATTTCGCGAGCTACGCCAGTCTGTTTCGCGACGGCGTCGACGCGATCAGCGGGCTCGGGGGCGCCAGCGAAGCCGAGCGTCGCGTGCTGGCGCTCGGGCCCGAGGACGTGCTGCTCGCCGTCTCGCTGCCGCGTTACTCGGCGCTCACGGTCGAACTGGCGGCGCTCGCGCGTGCGCGCGAGGTTCACGTCATTGCGCTGACCGACGGCCCCGCTGCGCCGATCGTGGAACACGCGCACGAAAGCCTCCTCGCGCCGTCGCAGCCGGGCATGCTGCCTGCCTCGGCGGTCGGCGCCATCGCCTTGCTGGAGGGGTTGTGCGCCGTTCTCGCCGCGCACAGCCCGCGTTCACGCGACGAACTTCTGGCGCGCTCGCAGCGCGCCGCGCGTTTTCACGTCGTCGACGATGCGGCGCGCCGTTGACGCGCGCCGCGCCCCCTCTCAGGGCTCGAACAGCAGCAGCGCCGCCACCTGCCGGCCCTCGCCGAGCAGCACGTTGAACGTGCGGCAGGCGGCGCCGGTGTCCATGATTTCGTAGCCCATCTGCGCCTCGCGCAGCGGACGAAGCACCTCCGGTTTCGGAAAGCGCAGCCTGCGGCCGGTGCCAATCAGCACGATGTCGGCACCCGCGGTCACCGCCTGCGCCACGGCCGCGACGTCGATGTCGTCGAAGCTCGCCACCGGCCACGGCGCAACCGGCGCGCGGTGTGACAAACACACGCTGCGCGAATGCTCGACGCCGCCCACCGTGACCGAGGTTGCCGTGTAACCCGTGATCGCAAACTCGCTCGTAGCCTCGCGCAACAGTTGCATCGCCATGTCGAATCGTCCTTCGTCCTGCCCGGGCCGCGGGCGTGATGCACGCATTATGCGCGAGCGCTCGATGGCAACGGCTTTGTCATGGAATGGCGTCCATAACGGGCTTGGAGCCACAAAACGCCAAAAGTCGAGAATGAGCGTTTCCTGGCTGCAAGCCTGTTGTGGACGCCATTGGCGTAGAAAGTTGATCGCTGGAATCTCCCCCGACGGCATTCGCAACGGCCGGGCCGGCGGCGCGCCGCTACTTGCATGAAACTGTGCTACCCTATGCTTCGGGAATGCAGGCGATGCCCGGCGTGGCATTCCGCTACGCTGGCGTCTGCGTTTCGCATCCCCCATGGGCGAACGATCCGGCAGCAAAGTCCCGCGGGCTTGCTGCAATTCAATTAGCAAGCGTAGCCTCGATGCAACGAAGTGGAATCGAGGGACCCTGCATCACGAGTCCGCCCGGCAAATGTTGGATTCCCCACGAGCAAAAGATCCGGCAGCAAAGTCCCGCGGGCCTGCTGCAATTGAATTAGACCCGACCGAGTGCGTTTCGTCGATGTTCTGATGTGCTGTGACCAAGGAGACGATCATGCCCAACCATCTCATCTCACGCATTCTCTGCGTTCTGGCTTGTGCTTCTTCGGTGTTGCTGTGTGGTGCGCTGGGAGCACAAGCCATTGATTTGACCAAATACTATCGGCCTATATTCCGAGAGCCTGGTGTCACTTTTGAGCAGGCTTTTCCGTATTTTCCACAGATCGATTTCGTTGGTAACGCCATTCGCCCTTCAATTATTGACAGGTGGAATTTTCCTTATCTACGAAAAACTATCCCCGGACCCTATTTTCCGGGAGGATTAGTTGGTTTTGCCTACAATGATTATGTCTTTTACCTCGGGCCTTATCGGGAAGGCGTATGCAATGTGGATTTCATTATCCCGATGCCACCGCTTCAAGGGCAAGTTGTTACCATGGAACATCATGCTTGGCGGACAGATGGTACGGACGGCTCGGTCTACGACGGTATGGACGGGGTGTGTGATGATTTTTCTGGGGCTCCGATTACGACTTATCCGCATCGTTTCACCGATGATCAATTGACGATTGGCGCGCCGATCCGGCGCACGGCGATTGACGGCAGTCAATATGACGCGTCACCGCTGAAAGTCACGCGCAATGGTTTGCCGTGGTACACGGTGTACATGGGCTATCGGCTCAGCCTGGTGGCGCACGAATCCAACTGGGATGACGCCAATCGGGACAAGGCCGGTGACTTGGTGGGGTTCTTTCGCCTGCCGACGCCCGATAACAACTTCAATCTGGTGTCACTTCCGCCGCCGTGGGGTGACGATGACGTGGTCGAATACGTGAACCGGAGGGAAT
>JAFEDD010000033.1:0-6903 GCA_018241765.1 Pseudomonadota bacterium
CACATCCCAATTAGCTAGAATACAGCTGCGTCAACCCCTTGATTTTTCAAGGGGTTTTCGTTTTTTGGGCGGAGGAAAACGAAGCTCATTCAGAACAGGGAGTACTGGTCGGGCGCCTTTTTCGCGGGGTCTTGCTGTCGCCCGCGGAAGCTGATGATGCGTTCGTACTGCTTGTCGGTGAAGAACAGCACGTTGACGTTGCCGCCGGCAGGCAGCGCGCGCTCGACCTGCTTCAGCAGCGTGTCCATCTGCGCCTGGCTCGTGCAGAAGCGCGCATAGACCGAATACTGGCACATCTCGAAACCCCAGTCGAGCAGGCTCGCGCGGAACTGCGTCGCTTCCTTGCGCTCCTCTTTTTCGATGACCGGCAGGTCGAACATCACGAGCATCCACATGAGGCGATACCCTGAAAGCATGGCGAACTGCGCCCACCTCATTCGCTCAGGCTGGCCGCCAGATCGAGCGGCAAACCGGGCAGCGGCAGGTCGAGCGTGTCGCGTTCGCCAAGATAGACCTGCGCGACGGACACGGCAAGCTTGTGCAGGCAGGCCATGATCGGGGTGGCGCCAACGGCGCTCTGCATGTCGTCGTAGAGGACGCGCACGAGCGCGCGCTTGGTGTCGGGGTTCACCTCGCGGTGCCCGTCTTTGAGCAGTTGCCAGACGCGCAGGTCGATCATCGGCCGAAACGGCTCCATCAAGTCGTCCACCAGACGCATGGGGTTGCCTTCATTTGAATGATGGATGCCAAGCGTCGGATGCAAGCCCGCCGCGACGACCGCGCGCGCCGTGGCGGCGCGCAACACCGTGTAGCCATAGTTGAGCAACCCGTTGGTGCCGCCCGCCTGCTGGTCGCGGCGGAACTCGTCGCCGAACAGCAGCCGCCAGTATTTCTGCGCACCCTGGGCTTCGATGTTGTCCGGGTCGCCGGAGCGCACGCGCCGAATGAGCGCGGTCAATGGCGCGGTCGGTGCGCCGGCGGCTTCGAGCGCGGACCCTTGTTGTTGCAGTTTCGCGCGCACGATGTCGGCCCACAGGCGCTTGTGCGTCGGCCTCGTCGCCGCGATCTGGGCATCGAAGCGCTTCGCTTGCTGGTAGTTGCCAGCGACCGGAATCAGCATGCCCGCCACGTTGTGGTTTGCGCCGCATAGCACGAACGGTGCGCAGCGCTCGGCGAGTGCGACGAGCAGGTTGTTGGTGTAGGACAAGCCGTGCGCGTTGGCGATCACGGCGGCGATGTCATCGAGCGGCACCTGGCCCAGCTCCTTGCGTTCGCCGTCGGTGTCCTGCACCACCATGAATCCCCGCGACACGAAGAGGTGTCGTCGATCGTCGGCCACTTCGACGATGCGGCCGATCATGGCTCACTAGCCTTTGAAACCGGGGTCGTTGACTTCGCCGATGGGTGAGATCGTGACGCGGTGCGCTAGTGCCGACTGCAACGATCCGGCTTGCTTGTAGGTGTAACGCCAAAGCCCGCTCGGGGCACGGTTACGCGCATCGACGTTAGCTTCATGGTGATCGGCCAAACTCAGACGACCTGCAGAGTTGATGGATGCCACCCGCATCGTCCGCTGCGCACCGTCGACGTTCAGGCGGACATAGTCGTTGACGATCAGCCGCATCACCAATGGTTTGCCGCTGATGCTCAGCCGCGAATCGCGCAGCCGCGCAACGCCTTCGGCGCGCACGATCTGATACGCGGCGAACGTCGAGACGACTTCACCGTCCCATTTGCCTTTCTCGTTGCGCACGATGTCGATGCAGTAGTTGCTGTCGCCCTTGTAGCCCTTGTAGGGGCGAGGGCTGCCGTCGTCGAGTCGGCTGTGCCGATCTGCGCCACGCTGCGATGTGATCGGGATGACTTTCAGGGTCTCGATCACGAGTTCGCGTTTGCCGTCGATGGGCTTGTGGTGCCTCACGCGGCCTTCCGCAAGCAGGCCGTAGGCGGTTTCATTGTGCATCGCCCCTTCATGTGAATGATCCGGCTTGTGGCTGACCCAGATCGCTTTGACCGCGCGTTCGACATGAGCGCGGTAATTGGGAAACGGTTCGGGCATGGTTTCGACCAGACGGGTCAGGTGCTTCTCACGCGCGCTCGCGCTGGCGCGCGCGAACTGTTGCAGCATGCCTTGGTCGGTCACGCCGATGACACAGGCGTCCACGGCGTGATGCCGATGGTCGTTGCGATTCTTTTCGCCATTGACACCGAGCACGGTGTTGAGCCCAAAGCGACCGCGCAACATCGCGGTCATTTGTCCCGGAATGACGCGGGCGCCGGGGCAGACCAGACGGAGATATTCACGTGCCACCCGCGACAGGTAGCGGGTGTCATTGAGCGCACGGGCGAGGAAATCCTTGTCTTCGCGCAACCACTGCTGGTAGCCGTCCTTGCCGAAGCGGTATCGCTTGTTCTTGGGCATCAGCTCGGCGCGTTGCAGAATCGCGTCGAAGTCGTAGCCTGGCACGGTTCGCTCGCCGAATGCCTGCCATGGCGTCGCGTTGCCCTTGTCGCGATTGGCGTTGCGCATTGCCACGGTCTTGTTGTTCAGGCTGTCATCGAGCGTCATCGAGAACGGCAGGATGTGCTCGACCTCCACCTGATCGGACAGCAGCATGCCGAGGCTGATCGAGACGCCGCTATACGGGCACTTGCGATTCAACGCATCGCCAAGGTTGAGCTCTTCCCACAACAGCACCTTTTGCAGATCGTCGCGGCGAACCTTCTCCTCGCTGATGCCAAGCTGCCCGGCGATCAGGCCGCGATAGCGCTCGTTGCGATCCTGATTGGCTCGCTGGCGCTTGCTTTCTTCGTCGCGCTGCTCCTTGCTTTGCTTCAGTTCCCGCGCGACTTCGACGATGACCTCGGCCGGATGCCCGTACTTGCGAATCAGCGCGTTCACCACTTTGCGCGTCTGGTTCAAGCCGATATGTACCGTTGGATTGGCAATGCGGCCGAATCGCTTCTCGGGTGGATCGCTTTCGGTGGCGCGCGGGTCGGCAAAGCCGACATAGCGCTGCAGAGGCTCGCCGTAGTAGGGAAGCTCCGGCAGTATCTCGCCGGTTGCGGCGGGGCTCAAATTGCTGTGATGCTCGAAGCCTGCGGCGATAACGGCGCGGTCGTAGGTCACCACGTCGCGCGCCAGTTCCGGCAGGATGCGCGCAAGCGCAGCGCGGCTCAGGCTGCCGAAGCCCTCGGCCAACCCGACCTGCGCGATGCTTTCGGCGTGTGCTTCATCAATGCCTGTGTTGGTCATCAGCCAGTTCACCAGCGCGACTTCGCTTTCTTCGGTCAGGATGCGCGTGACGATCTCGTCCTGCAGGTTGCCGTCGAAGTCGAACCATGTCTTGCCGAAGTGGGACGCCTTGCTCAGGGCGGCGCTGGTGCCGTTGCCCTTGAGTTCCGTGCGCTTCACGTCTTCGTGTGTGAACGTAGCGCTGCCGCCCAGCGCCAGCAGCTTCTTCAATTGCGCAAACGTCTGCTTGCCGTTGCGTTCGAGTGCATCAACGACCTTGTCGCGCTGCTCCAGCGTCAAGGCAACCGCTTCCAGCCCGCGCGCCAGAACGCGCAGGTTGTTCGCTTCCTGGTAAATGCGGAATCGCTGCACACTCGGCAGTGCCAGTGGTGCCCGCTCCTCGGTGGGGATCAGCGTGCAGCGACCGGGACGCACGGGTTTGAGCGGGCGCTGATGCAGCAGAATGTCTTTCAGTTCGCGACCGATGGTTTCGGTGAATATCGCGGGATTGAGTGACGACTGCTTGGCCCAGATGGCGTCGAATTCCTGTTCCACCATCGCGCGGTCGATGTAGAGGTCGTAGCGAACCTCTTTCTTGTTGCGGCCGCTTTCATTGGTGATGATGTTCTCGCGACGGCGCGCGCGCGTGGGCTCGCCGCGTTGCGTGCGCTGATGCAGCCATTCCCCCACCGTGCGTGCTTCGCCACCATCGAGCAAGGTGCGCAATGAATGGATGGCACCCTTCATGACGCTGCTGTCGCTCTCCTTCGAATCCGTCTTTCGGTTGCTTTTGAAACCACGCCGCTGGTTGATGTGGAACAGCGCACGCGCGAATTCGGCGGGCGTCAGCGCTTCGTCAAGTCCCTTGGCCCGCAGGGCGTAGGGGTCAAGTTGCTCAAGCGCTTTGCGCTCCACTTCGTCGGCGGGAAAGAAGCCATGCTCGATGAGTGCACGCATCATGCGCGCCTTGCGCTTGAGCAGGCGATCGCGACGGCGGCGCATGGCGCGGGCGTTTCGGCGCGTTGCCGCGAGCGAAGTGCCAACTTGTCCCTTTGCGGCCGGCTCACGCCCATCGGAGAAAATCCGAGATCCCGCCTTGATGACTGCAATCGGGTTGTTCTGAACGTCGAGCCGGATCATCGCCCAACCCAACGAGGTCGATCCGAGATCAAGCGCGAGCCGGTACGCCATTTTGTTCGCCATGACAAAGCCCCCTTGTCGTTGCCCATGAACGCCAGTGCTTGACGAGATGCACGGCGGCGTAGATACTACCTTCACTTACGCTAATTGGGATGTGTGTTCTGGCCGTTAACAAGCCGATGCTTGAAAAAGCTGGATGCACCAAATGCAAGGGCCGCTACATGCGGCCCTTTTTTGTCGGCGGTGGCCGGTGCTCGTCGCAATGAGACGAGGCGCGCCACACGCGGCGACTGTACGAGCGGATGTTCATGGCGATCAACTGGTTTCCCGGCCACATGGTGGCGGCGCAGAAGAAGGCGGCGGATGCATTGGCCGAGGCCGATGTCGTGGTCGAGGTGCTGGATGCGCGCAGCCCGGCGGCGAGCGTGAACCCGATGATCAACGCGATGCGCGTGGCGCGGCAGCGGCCGGCGTTGAAGGTTCTGAACAAGATCGATCTGGCCGACCCCGCCGTGACCGAGGCGTGGCTCGCGTGGTTCAACGCGCAGCAGGGCGTGCGGGCGATCGGCCTCTCCTGCAAGCAGGCGGGAGAGTCGGCGAAGGTGTTGCCGGCGGCGCGCGCGCTGGCGCCGCATCGCGAAGGGCCGCTGAAGCGGTTGCGGGTGATGGTGATGGGCGTGCCCAACGTCGGCAAGTCGACGCTGGTGAATGCGCTTTTGAACCGGCGCGTGGCGGCCGTCGGCGACGAGCCGGCGGTGACCAAGGCGCAGAAGCGCTACGAGCTGACCGATGGCACCTGGCTCATCGATACGCCGGGGCTGATGTGGCCGAAGATTGCGCTTCCGTCCGATGGCTTGCTGCTGGCGGCGAACCATCTGGTGGGCGTCAACGCCTACATCGACGAGGAGGTGGCGACCGCGCTGGCGGAGATTCTGCGCCTGCGTTATCCGCAGGCACTGGGCGGGCGCTACGGCATCGACGCGGGCGAGGTCGATGCGCCGGGCGTGCTCGAAGCGGTGGCGCAGCGGCGCGGCTTGCGCGCGAAGGGCGGTGCGGTGGACTATGAAAAGGCGTCGGTGGTGCTCTTGAACGATTACCGCAGCGGGGCGCTCGGACGCATCACGCTGGAGACGCCGGCGAGCCGAGAGGGGGCGCTGGCGGCGCTGGCCGCCGCTGGCGCTGGCGCTGGCGCCGACGGCTGATCAGTGGTGGCCGTGCGGCGCTTCGCCGCGAAAGACGTAGCGCGTGCCGCAATAGGGGCAGCTCACCGCGCCGGTCTTCACGATGTCGAGGAACACGCGCGGGTGCGTCGACCAGAGCGGCATTTTGGGGTTCGGGCAGTGCACGACCCCCGGCCCCTGCAAATCGGCAGCGGTGATTTCAACGGCGGGGGATTCGACGTGGCTCATGACGGGATTCGATGGGTTGCGGCGACGATGGGTGTGGGGGCGCGCCGACGTTGCTGCCGGCGCGCCACCGCGCAGGCGCTCAGACGCGGGTCAGCCAGTGCGCGTACTTCGGGTTGCGGCCGTTGACGATGTCGAAGAACGCGCTCTGGATTTTCTCGGTGATCGGGCCGCGCATGCCGGCACCGATCTGGATGCGGTCGAGCTCGCGGATCGGCGTCACCTCGGCGGCGGTGCCGGTGAAGAAGAGCTCATCGCAGATGTAGAGCTCGTCGCGGGTGATGCGCTTCTCCTTGATTTCGAGGCCGAGGTCGGCCGCGATGTGGAACACCGTGTTGCGGGTGATGCCGTTCAAGGCGCCGGCGGAGAGATCGGGCGTGTAGATCTTGCCGTCCTTGACGGCGAAGATGTTTTCGCCGGCGCCCTCGGAGACGAAACCCGAAGCGTCGAGCAGCATCGCTTCGTCGTAGCCGTCGTCGGTGGCCTCCATGTTGGCGAGGATCGAGTTGCTGTAGTTCGACACCGCTTTCGCCTGCGTCATCGTGATGTTGACGTGGTGGCGGGTGTAGCTCGAGGTCTTCACGCGGATGCCGCGCTTCAGGCCTTCTTCGCCAAGATAGGCACCCCACGCCCAGGCCGCCACCATCAGGTGAATGGTGTTGCCCTTGGGCGAGACGCCGAGCTTTTGCGAGCCGATCCACGTGAGCGGGCGCAGGTAGCCGGCTTCGAGATTGTTCTCGCGGATGACGGCGCGCTGCGCCTCGTTGACTTCGTCGATGGTGAACGGCAGTTTCATGCGCAAAATCTTCGCGCTGTTGAAGAGGCGCTGCGTGTGTTCCTGCAGACGGAAAATCGCCGTGCCTTGTTCGGTCTTGTAGGCGCGCACGCCCTCGAAGGCGCCGCACCCGTAGTGCAACGTGTGGGTCAGCACGTGGACCTTGGCGTCGCGCCAGTCCACCATCTTCCCATCGAGCCAAATTTTTCCGTCACGATCTGCCATCGACATAACTAGTGCTCCCGAGAGTCCGGGCCAGCGCGTGCCCGGCCCCGTTTCGGGCGGCATTCGCGAGCCATGAAACGAAGCATTCTAGTGCAGCGTTTCGCTCTTCTTGGTACAAAAAT
>JAFEDD010000033.1:6945-14459 GCA_018241765.1 Pseudomonadota bacterium
TTGCGCCTCGATTCGAACCAAAATCCATCGCATTTTTTTGTACCAATCTACGCGAAACACTGCACCAGGGGAGCCCCGATGCCCGTTGGCCCCTGTGCGGCCCGCCGGTGGCAGAGACGGGGGTGCACGGCACCGTCAATACCCTATGGCTTTTTGTTGGAAGCCGCATTCAAAGCGGGCTTGGAGCGCGATTTAGCGTAAAGTCGACTTTTGGCATTTTCGCGCTCGAAGCCCGTTATGGATGCGGCTTTGTCGTGAAAGTTGATGATACCTTGAGCCGGAATTTCGGGTGCATCGGCGCGTGAGCGGCCGGCCGCTGTACTTGCCCGAGACGCTGCGCGAGAATGCCCGTTTCGCCAGCCGCAGAGGTTGCCATGCCGGACATCATCACGCTCGGTGAACTGCTGTGGGAGATGAGCGCCGTGGCGAGCGAGCCCGGTCATTACACGCTCGGCTTCGCGGGCGACGCGCTCGGATTTGCCGTCACTGCGGTGCGTCAGGGGGCGTCGGTCGGGTTGGTCACGCGCGTCGGCAACGACCCCTTCGGCGCGCAACTGCGCGTGCTCTTGGAGCACGAAGGCGTCGACTGCGCCGGCATGGTGGTGGACGAACGCGCGGTCACGGGTGGGCGCTTCCTGCATCAGGGGCCGGCTGGCGGTCAGCGCAGCGAGGTGCGGGCGGGGACGGCGGCAAGCTCTCTTGCGCCCGGGGACATCGACGGCGACGCCGTGGCCGATGCCGTGTTCGTCTACGCCAGCTCGCTCACGCAGGCGCTGTCGGCCTCGGCCAACGCGGCCGTGCTGGCGCTCTTGCGCGAGGCGCGGGCGCAGGGGGTCAGCACCGCGTTTCGCGTGCGCTTGCAGCCGCGCCTGTGGACGCGGTCGGAGGCGCGCGAGGCGATCGCCGCAACCTTCGCACTGACCGACTACGCCTTCCTCGGGTACGACGACGCGCGCAACCTGTGCGGCAGCGACGACGTGGACGTCATCATGAAGTGGGCGCACGGGCTCGGCGCGCAGGTGGTGCTCTTGACGCGCGGCGCCGAGGGCGTCTGCATCAGCCAGGGCGCGGGCGCCGATGTCATCGCGATGGCCTCGTTCGAGGTCGACCGCGTGGCCGATGGCGCCATCGGCGCGGGCGACTGCTTTGCCGGTGCGACCGTCGCCCGGCTGGTGGCCGGCGACGCGCTGCTCGATGCCGTGCGCCATGCCAATGCCGCCGCCTCGCTCGCCGTGCGCGCCTCGGGGCTGGCGGCGATTCCCGACCGCGAGCGCGTGCGGCAGTTCCTCGCCTCCCAAGTCTGAGCGGGGGCGCCGCGCGCGCGAAACCGGCAGCCTTTTTCGGGGTGCCTTCGGCATCCGCTTTCGTCGTTCGCCCGGCGCCATCAGGTTGCGGACTTGACTTGAGACAAGGTTTTGTATGCCTCTTGTTGGCTAAGATGCGCGCCGATAATTGCTTTGTTTGGCAATTTCAAGCAATCGCAAACCGAATCAATCGCTCAAGGAGAAATTTGATGAACAGCCAATCCTCGCAGACGATGGGGCAGCAATCGGGCCGCCGCTCGTGGGCGGAGCCGTGGAAGATCAAGGTCGTCGAGCCGCTGACGATGACCACGCGGGAGGAGCGGAAGAAGGCGCTGGTCGAGGCGGGCTACAACACCTTCCTGCTGCGCTCGGAGGATGTCTACATCGATCTGCTGACCGACAGCGGCACCTCGGCGATGAGCGACCGGCAGTGGGCGGGCATGATGCTGGGCGATGAGGCCTACGCCGGCAGCCGCAACTTCTACCACCTCGAAGCGGCCATCCAGAAGTACTACGGCTACAAGTACATCGTGCCGACGCACCAGGGGCGTGGCGCCGAGCATCTGATCAGTCGCACCGTCATCAAGCCGGGGCAGTTGATTCCGGGCAACATGTATTTCACGACGACGCGGCTGCATCAGGAGCTCTCCGGTGGCATCTTCCACGACGTCATCATCGACGAGGCGCACGACCCGAACAGCCTGCACCCGTTCAAGGGCAACATCGACCTCGACAAGGTGCAGGCACTGATCGACCAGCACGGCGCGAAGCAGATCGCCTACATCAGCGTCGCCGGCACCGTGAACATGGCGGGCGGGCAGCCGGTCAGCATGGCCAACGTGCGCGCGCTGCGCGCGCTCTGCCAGAAGCACGGCATCAAGGTCTACCTCGACGCCACGCGCATGATGGAGAACGCCTACTTCATCCAGCAGCGCGAGGAGGGCTATGCCGACCGCAGCATCGCGCAAATCCTGCGCGAGTTCTGCAGCTACACCGACGCCGCGTGGATGAGCGCGAAGAAGGACAACCTGGTCAATATCGGCGGCTGGCTCGCCGTCAACGATTGGGATCTGTTCGAGGAACTGCGCAACCTGGTCGTCGTCTACGAAGGGCTGCACACCTACGGCGGGCTCGCCGGCCGCGACCTCGAAGCGCTTGCCATCGGCATCGAGGAATCGGCGCAGGACCAGCACATCCGCTCACGCATCGGGCAGGTGCTCTATCTCGGTGAATTGCTCAGTCAATGGGGCATTCCGATCGTCCAGCCGATTGGCGGCCACGCGATCTTCCTCGATGCCCGTGCGTTCTATCCGCATCTGAAGCAGATCGAGTTCCCGGCGCAGACGCTCGCCGCCGAGCTCTACCTCGATTCGGGCATCCGCTCGATGGAGCGCGGCATCGCCTCGGCCGGGCGCGACGCGACGACCGGGGACCACTACTATCCGAAACTCGAACTGACGCGCCTGACCATTCCGCGTCGCGTCTACACACAGGCGCACATGGACGTCGTCGCCGAATCGGTGAAGGCGGTCTACGACGCGCGGCAATCGGTGCGCGGCCTGAAGATGGTCTACGAACCGAAGTACCTGCGCTTCTTCCAGGCGCGCTTCGAGCCGCTCTGACCGATCGGAGAGGCGCGGCCCTTGCTGCCGCGCCTCAGTCGAACTTCGCCGGGCGCTTTTCGATGAAAGCGCGGATGCCTTCGGCGAAGTCGTCACGCCCGGCGCACTGCGAAAAGCTGTCGCGCTCGGCGTTCAGTTGTTCGCTCAGCGTGCGACCGAGCGACGTCGTCAAGAGCCGCTTGGCGCCCGCCATCGAACCGCGCGCGCTCGCCGCCAGCGTCGCGGCGATGCGTTCGACGGCTGCGTCGAGTTCGGCCGCCGGCACCACCTTGTTGACGAGGCCGAGGCGTGCCGCCTCTTCGGCGCGCACGCGCTCCGAGAGCAGCGTCAGCTCCAGCGCCTTCTTCACGCCGACCAGACGCGGCAGAAAGAACGACTGCCCGCCATCGGGCGTCAGACCGATCGCCTTGTAGGCGGTGGCGAAGTAGGCGTCATCCGCCGCGATCGTCAGGTCGCAGCCGATCGCGAGGCTCATGCCGAAACCGGCGCAGGCGCCGCGCACCTTGGCCACGGTGATCAGCGGCGCGCGCTGCATCAATTCGATGCCGGCGTGGATCACCGTGATCATCTCGTGGAAATGACGCGTGCGCTCGGCTCCGGGTTGCGCGAGAGACATCGCGAAATTCTTGATGTCGCCGCCCGCCATGAAGTGTTCACCCGCGCCCTCGACGATCAGCACACGCACGCGCTCATCCTCGGTCGCGCGGCGCACCGCCGGCACGAAGGCGTGCGTCATCGCGGCGTCGAGCGCGTTCAACGCGGCCGGGCGGTTCAGCGTCAGCGTGGTCACGCCCGCGAGCGTCGGATGGGCGGTGAGCAGGATCGGGTCGGCGGATGTCGTCACGGAAATACCTCGAAAGCGGTGCGAACGGTGTTGAAATGGATGTCGACGATGTCGTCCACCTCGTCAGCATAGCCGCCCGCCATCGTCACGGCCACCGGCAAGCCGGCGTCGCGGGCCAGCCGCAGCACGATGCGGTCACGCTCCGCAAGCCCCGCCTTGCTGAGCGCGAGTCGGCCAAGGCGATCACCCACGTAGGGATCGGCCCCGGCAAGATAGAACACCATCTCCGGCCGAAAGCGATCGATGATGCCGGGCAGCTGCGCTCTGAGCGCCGCCAGATAGTCCTCGTCGGTGCAGCCGTCGGGCAGCGCGACATCGAGCGTGCTCGCTTCCTTGCGCGCCGGAAAGTTGCGCTCGCCGTGCATCGAGAAGGTGAACACCGACGCATCACCGGCGAAGATCGCCGCCGTGCCGTTGCCCTGATGCACATCGAGATCGCAGATCAGCACGCGCTCGACGGCGCGCTCGCGCTGCAATACGCGCGTGGCGACCGCCACATCGTTGAAACAGCAGAAGCCCTCGCCATGATCGGCGTGGGCATGATGCGTGCCGCCGGCGAGATTGACGGCGATGCCGTCGCGGAGCGCGGCACGGGCGGCCGCGATCGTCGCCCCCACCGAACGCCGCGCACGCTCGGCCATCGGCAGACTCCACGGAAAGCCGATGCGCCGCACCTCCTCTTCGCTCAAGCCGCCATCGAGCATCCGCCTCACGTAATCGGCGGTGTGCGACAGACGCAGTTCATCCTCGCTCGCCGCCGGCGCTTCATGGAGCGCGTGCGGCGCCCAGGCCTGCACGGCCGCGCGCAGCAGCGCGTACTTTTGCATCGGAAAGCGATGCCCCGGCGGCAGCGGCAACACGAAATGATCGTTGTAGAAAATGTTCATCCGTTCTCCTCGTCCATCGAGGCCGATGCCGGCGCGAGCTTGAACGGCGAGTGCTCGGTCAGCTCATCGATCGCCTCTTCGACGTCGCGCCGTTCGTGTTCGAGCGCCTCGCGCACGGCAGCGTCAAAGCGTTCGTCGGCGAGCCAGTGCGCCGACACCGTCGCGCTCGGCAGGAGTCCGCGCGCAAGCTTGTGCACGCCTTGCGCGCCGCCCTCGAAGCGGCGGACGCCGTGGTCGATGCACCACTCGATGGGCTGGTAGTAACAGGCCTCGAAATGCAGCGAGCGCAGCGGCACACGGGTGCCCCAATAGCGTCCGTAGAGCGTGTCACCGCTCAAGACGCAAAGCGACGCGCACAGCGGCTCGCCATCGCGCTCGCCGATGAAGAGCAGCGCCGCATCGCCGCAGCGCGCGCCGAACGCACGGAAGAACTCGAGGTTCAAGTACGGCGTCGCCCCATGCCCGTGGTAGGTGGCCTCGTAGCAGGCGTGAAAGAACGCCCATTCGGCTGCCGTGATGGCCGCGCCGCGCGCATGCCGCCAGCGCAGGCCTTGCTCGTCCACGTAGCGGCGGTCCTGCCGAATCCGCTTGCGCTTGTCGTGGCTCATGCTGCCGAGCCAATCGGCAAACGTGCTCTGGCCCGCGTTTGTCCAATGAAACTGCACGCCCTCGCGCAACGACAAGCCCGCGCGCTGCCATGCCGCCGCCTCCTCACGCATCGGAAACAGCACATGCAGGCCCGACACCGCATCGCGGCGCGCGAATTCGAGCGCGCCCGCGATCAACGCCGAGCGGGCCTCGGCGTCGGCGGCCAGCACGCGCGGCCCGGTGCAGGGCGTGAACGGCACGGCGGCCACGAGCTTCGGGTAGTACTCGCCGCCGGCGCGCTGCCACGCGCGCGCCCACGACCAATCGAAGACGTATTCGCCGAAGGAATGCGCCTTGCGATAGAGCGGCATTGCCGCGCGCAACGCGCCCTGCTCGTCATGCGCGAGCAGATGACACGGGGTCCAGCCGCGCTCTGCCGTGGCGCAACCGCTCTCGCTCAGCGCATGCAAAAAGGCGTGACGCACGAACACGTTGCCGCCGCTCGCGCCGGCCAGCGCGTCCCACGCGGCGGCGGAAACCTCAGCGAGCGACGCGATGGAGGTGATGGAGAAAGCGGTCATGGCGGCTCATTGTGCCGGAGCGCATGCCGCGTCGTGGCGCGCGGCGGCTGCCTACAATGCCCGCCATGAAAGCCGTCATCGCGCAACTCAACCTGACCGTCGGGGATCTGCAGGGCAATGCCGACAAGATCCTCGCGGCGGCGCACTCGGCCGTCGCCGTGGGCGCCGATCTGCTCTTGACGCCGGAGCTCTCGATTTGCTCCTATCAGCCGGAGGACTTGCTGCTTCGGCCGTCCTTCGTCGATGCCTGCCGTGACGCCGTGCATCGGCTCGCGGCCGCCTTGCCGCCCGCTCTGGCTGTCATCGTCGGCGCGCCGTGGCGCGACGAGGCGGGGCTCTTCAATGCGGCGCTGGTGCTGCGCGGCGGGCGCATCGAAGCGGTGCATCGCAAGTGCGAATTGCCCAATTTCGGCGTGTTCGACGAAAAACGCTATTTCTCGGCCGGCAGCGCGGCTACCGTCGTCACGGTTGGCGGGTTGCGGGTGGGCGTGTTGATCTGCGAGGATGTCTGGCACCCGGGCGTGGCCGAACGCGCGCGCGCCGCGGGGGCTGAGGTGTTGGCCGTCATCAACGGTTCGCCGTTCGACATCGGGCACCTTGCGGCGCGCGAAGCGGCCTGCCGCGAGCGCGCGGCGGAGCAGGGGCTGCCGATTCTCTTCTGCAACCTGGTTGGCGGGCAGGATGAGATCGTCTACGACGGGCAATCCTTCGTGATGGGGCGCGATGGTCAGGTGACGCAGCGACTGCCGGGCTTCGTCGAGGCGGTATCGGTGGTTGCCTTCGATGGCAAGGACCCGCGTCCGGTTCGATTCAATCGTCCCGAGAGTGCCGTCGCCGACGTCTATTCGGCGTTGGTGCTCGCGGTGAAGGATTACATCGACAAGAACCGCTTTCCGGGCATCGTGCTCGGCTTGTCCGGCGGCATCGACAGCGCGCTGGTGCTCGCCATCGCCGTCGATGCGCTTGGCCGCGACCGCGTGCGCTGCCTGATGCTGCCATCGCGGTTCAACGCCGACATCAGCATCGAGGATGCGCGCTGGATGGCGGGCGTGCACGGCGTGCGCTACGACGAAATTTCGATCGAGCCGATCTACGAGGCCCTCGCCACGGCGCTCTCGGAGCAGTTTCGCGGCTACGCGCCGGATGCGAGTGAAGAGAATCTGCAATCGCGCATTCGCGGCACGCTGTTGATGGGCGTGTCGAACAAGACCGGGCACCTCGTGCTGACCACCGGCAACAAGAGCGAGATGACGACGGGCTACGCCACGCTCTATGGCGACATGGCGGGCGGTTTCGCGGTGCTGAAGGATGTCGACAAGGAACTCGTCTATGAACTCTCGCGCTGGCGCAACCGGCTTGGTCGCGTGATTCCGGAGCGCGTCATCACGCGCGCTCCATCGGCCGAATTGCGCAACAACCAGACCGATCAGGATTCGCTGCCCGAGTACCCGATTCTCGACCGCATCATGACGCTCTACATCGAAGAGAACCGCTCGCCGGCCGAGATCATCGCGCAGGGGCTGCCTGCGGCCGACGTCGAGCGCGTCGTGCGCCTGCTGCGCATCAATGAATACAAGCGTCGGCAGGCGCCGATCGGCCCGCGCGTGACGGCGCGTGCCTTCGGGCGCGACTGGCGTTATCCCGTCACCAACGGCTGGCGGGGATAGTGCAGTGTTTCGCGTAGATTG
>JAFEDD010000033.1:14509-33804 GCA_018241765.1 Pseudomonadota bacterium
GGCAACGAAGAGTCGAGCCAAAAGGCGCGCATTTTTGTGCCAAGAAGAGCGAAACACTGCACTAGCACGACGACGCAATCAGCAACCGATCGACGATCACGGAGAAATCACGATGAATGACACAACGGCACAACCCGCGAAGCGAGTGGCACTGGTCACCGGAGCCACGCGCGGCATCGGCGCGGCGATTTCGGTGGCGCTCGCGGCTTCGGGCGCGCGGGTCATCGGCACGGCCACGTCGGCGGCGGGCGCCGAGCGCATCGATGCGGCGCTGGGGGCGTACGGCGGGCGCGGCATCGTGCTCGACGTCACCGATGCGGCCGCCATCGAGGCGGCGTTGAAGGACATCGAAGCGCGGGAAGGGGCGGTGTCGATTCTCGTCAACAACGCGGGCATCACGCGCGACACCTTGCTGATGCGCATGAAGGATGAAGACTGGGACGCAGTCCTCGACACCAATTTGAAAAGCGTGTTCCGGCTGTCGCGGGCGGTGAGCCGCGCGATGATGAAGGCGCGCTTCGGGCGCATCGTCAACATCGGCTCGGTCGTGGGCTCGATGGGCAACGCGGGCCAGGTCAACTATGCGGCGGCGAAGGCCGGGCTCATCGGTCTGACCAAGT
The DNA here is from genome assembly GCA_018241765.1 of Pseudomonadota bacterium. Classification (GTDB taxonomy): domain Bacteria; phylum Pseudomonadota; class Gammaproteobacteria; order Burkholderiales; family Casimicrobiaceae; genus Casimicrobium. Next base: position 15,130 of record JAFEDD010000033.1, read on the forward strand.
CGCTGGCCGCCGAACTCGGCTCGCGTGGCATCACGGTGAATCTCGTGGCGCCCGGATTCATCGACACCGACATGACCCGCGCGCTCCCCGAGGCGCAGCGCGCCAGGCTGGTCGAGATGATTCCCGCTGGCCGCCTCGGTACGGCCCAGGACATCGCGCACGCGGTGACGTTTCTCTGCGATGAACGGGCCGGTTATGTCACCGGCACCACGATGCATGTGAACGGTGGCATGTATTTCTCCTGATTTGCTGCAAGATGAGCGGCATTGCAGGCAGAAGATGGGCATCCCCTCGTTGCTCTCGACGCTGCGCCCTGTTTGCTAAAATGCCCGTTGCTGCGGCAGTACGCCGCGTTGACCATTTGAAGGATCCCGTAAGGATTGGCCATGAGTGAAATCGAAGCCCGCGTCAAAAAAATCGTTGCCGACCAGCTTGGCGTAGCCGAAGCGGACATCAAGAACGAGTCGTCCTTTGTCGATGATCTCGGCGCTGACTCGCTCGACACCGTCGAGCTCGTCATGGCACTGGAAGAGGAGTTCGGCACCGAAATTCCCGACGAGGAAGCCGAGAAGATCACCACCGTTCAGGCGGCGATCGACTACATCGTCGCGCACAAGAAGTAAGCCGCGATTCCGCCGGAGCGCACAACCTGAAAGGCGGCCGCTGTGCCGCCTTTTTTGTGATGGCGGCCGGGGTTTGCGTTCTCGCCAACGTTTTCGCAGGACACGTCGAACATGACAACCAGAGCCCGCCGCGTCGTCGTCACCGGACTCGGGATCGTGAGCCCGGTCGGCACGGGCGTTGCCAACGCCTGGGACGCAATCAGCCATGGCCGCTCAGGCATTGGTCCCATCACGCGTTTCGATGCCTCCGCCTTCAACACCCGCATCGCCGGAGAGGTCAAGGATTTCGAGGCATCTCGCTACATGTCGGCCAAGGAAGTGCGTCGCTACGATGCCTTCATTCACTATGGCATTGCCGCCGCCAAGGAGGCGCTGGCCGATGCCGGCATTGCCGCCAATCCGGCGCAACCTGACCGCTACGGCTTTTCAATTGGCTCCGGCATCGGCGGCCTGCCGATGATTCAGGACACCTACAAAGCGTTCGCCGAGGGTGGCCCGCGAAAGATCTCCCCGTTTTTCATTCCCGGCTCGATCATCAACATGATCTCCGGTCTGTTGTCGATCGAGTACGGCTTCCAGGGGCCGAACCTCGCGGTCGTGACGGCCTGCAGCACGGCCAACCATTCGATTGGCGAGAGCATGCGCAAGATCGAATACGGCGAGGCCGATGTCATGGTGGCCGGCGGCTCCGAGGGCGCCGTGTGCGAGCTGGCCATCGGCGGCTTCAATGCCGCGCGCGCGGTGTCCACCCGCAATGACGACCCGACCGCCGCGAGTCGGCCATGGGACGTCGACCGCGACGGCTTCGTGCTGGGCGAGGGCGCCGGCATTCTGGTCATCGAGGAGCTCGAGCACGCGCGCGCGCGTGGGGCGAAGATCTACTGCGAACTGGTCGGCTATGGCATGTCGTCCGACGCCTATCACGTCACCGCGCCGCGCGAAGACGGCGACGGCGCGCGGCGCTGCATGCTGAACGCGCTGCGCAACGCTTCGCTCAACCCCGACGGCGTCGATTACATCAACGCTCATGGCACCTCCACACCGCTCGGCGACATCGCCGAGGCGACCGCCGTGAAAGCCGCCTTTGGCGAGCATACGAAGCGGCTGATGGTGAGCTCCACGAAGTCGATGACGGGTCATCTGCTCGGCGCCGCCGCTGGCGTCGAAGCCGTCTTCACGGTGCTCGCCCTCCATCACGGCCTCATCCCGCCGACGATCAACCTGCATCGACGAGACCCCGCCGTCGACCTCGATCTGGTGCCGAACACGGCGCGTCAGGTCGCCGTCAACACGGTGATGTCCAATAGCTTCGGCTTTGGCGGCACCAACAGCTCGCTCGTGTTCAAGCGGCTCTAGTGCTTCACCGACCGTAGTCCACAGTCGACGAACTCGGCGAGACTGCGGGCGCACGCGCCGGTTCAATCTCTCAACCTCAATTCCGATGGCACTAGTCGTTCACAAATACGGCGGCACTTCGATGGGCTCGGTCGAGCGCATCAGAAACGTCGCCAAGCGCGTCGCCAAATGGCATCGCGCCGGTTACCAGATGATCGTCGTCCCCTCGGCGATGTCGGGCGAAACCAACCGCTTGCTTGCGCTGGCGAAGGAGGTCGACGGCAACCCGAGCCCGCGTGAGCTCGACATGATCGCCTCCACCGGCGAGCAGGTCTCGGTGGGGCTGCTGGTCATCGCGCTGCAGGCGGAAGGTGTCGACGCCGTCAGCTTCTGCGGCTGGCAAGTTCCGATCAAAACCGACACCGCCTACACCAAGGCGCGCATCACGCACATCGATGATCGCCGGGTGCGTGCCGAGCTTGCCCAGCGCAAGGTCGTGGTCATCACCGGCTTTCAAGGCGTCACCGAAGACGGGCACATCACGACGCTCGGCCGTGGCGGGTCTGACACGCAGGCGGTGGCCGTCGCCGCCGCGCTGAAGGCCGATGAATGCCTGATCTACACCGACGTCGACGCCGTCTACACGACCGACCCGCGCGTTGAACCCGATGCGCGGCCGCTTGGTTCCGTCACCTTCGAGGAAATGCTCGAAATGGCGTCGCTGGGCTCCAAGATCCTGCAAATCCGCTCCGTTGAGTTCGCAGGCAAATACAAAGTGCCAACACGCGTGCTGACGAGCTTCAGTGACCCCATGATTCCGATCGCCGAAGAAGCGAAATCGGGCACGCTGATCACCTTTGAGGAAGACGAAAACGTGGAACAAGCCATCATTTCCGGCATCGCGTTCAGCCGCGACGAAGCGAAACTCTCCGTACGCGGCGTGCCCGATCGCCCCGGCATCGCCTACGCCATCCTCGGCCCGGTGGCCAAGGCCAACATCGACGTCGACATGATCATCCAGAACGTCGGCGTGGGCGGCACCACCGACTTCTCCTTCACCGTCCACCGCAACGACATGCAGCGTGCGCTCGATGTGCTGAAGAACGAAGTGCAGCCGGTCATTCACGCCGGCGAGGTGACGGGCGACGCCAAGGTCGCCAAGGTCTCCGCCGTCGGCATCGGCATGCGCTCGCACGTCGGCGTCGCCGCACTGATGTTCGAGACGCTGTCGAAGGAAGGCATCAACATCCAGATGATCTCCACCAGCGAAATCAAGATTTCCGTCGTCATCGAAGACAAATACATGGAGCTCGCCGTGCGCGCACTGCACCGCGCGTTCGAACTGGACAAGGAATCGGCCTGACCCACGCGGGGACGAGAACCCGCGAAGGAAGCCAGCGGCAGCAAACCCGCTACAATTCCACGCTTACGGAGACGTGACCGAGAGGCCGAAGGTGCTCCCCTGCTAAGGGAGTATGCGGTGATGAGCTGCATCGAGGGTTCGAATCCCTCCGTCTCCGCCAGAATTCAGTTTTTGACGACGGCGATCAACCAAACTAAACCACCGAAAGCCCCGATCCACGGGGCTTTCGCGTTTGTGGCGCCTGATTTTTGAGCAACACGGACAACGGTCGAAATCGATTGTCCACCGATTTCTTGTAGGTGCGCCTGATGGCACGTGCCTGACGGTATCCAAAAATGCCTGCAAACGTCCTCACCGACGCGCGGATCAAGCGCCTCGCTCCTCGCGAGAAGCCCTGCAAGGTGTTCGATGGCGGCGGTCTCTTCCTGTAGGTATCGCCTACCGCCGATGCCAAGAGCGACCGGACTATGCGTTGCCCAGATACAGCGCAATGCGATCCGTGGTCCACGTCGCGATGCCCGTTCCAAAGAAGTCGGCATCTTCGGTCCAGACCGGGCAGTCCAGCACCATGGCACAAGCCAGCACCGGCCAGTCATCGGCATCTCGCATCCCGATGCGCCGCAGTGCCTGTTGCTGGAATCCGCGATAGACCTCCATGTCTATGGAGTGCACGATGCGCTCCAGTGCGTCAAGCACCCTCATCGCGGGGATGGGGTCGGCCCCGCGTTTCTCCAGCAGCGCCGGCAGGTATTTGCGCGTATCTGCATACGCCACATCCGGTGCGAAGAACTTGACCGTCGAAGCATGCGCTTGGATCAACTCGCGGACACGCTGGCCCAGCACCGCGCGGATCAGGATGTTGGCATCCAGAACAATGGCCGCGCTGCTCATTTGGCCTTGGCTCTGGTGGCGGGGACGCTCTTCTTGCGCGTCCTCTTGAAGTCGGCCACGATGTCCTCCACATTCACGCCTTGCGCGGACAGCAGTTGGTCGAGCGACTGGCTGGCTTTCCGGAGTGCCACCAAGTCCGCTTCGGCCTGACCGTGCACGGGGATGAAGTAGCCCACCGTTTGGCCATGGCGCGTCACCGCGACCGGGCTGTTGGCCGCGATGTACTCGGCCAAGTCCGCGCGGAACTCGCGAATTCCTACTTTTGTGGCTTCCATGGTCGCACTCCTGATGTGTGAATCACTGTGTACACATTTTAGACTTTTCAGCGGATGCAGTCAAAGTCGGCGGGCATGTGCTCGACCAGTTCTGCCCATGCTACGCACCGACAGACCGGGTGCTACGCGCTGCGCGCACCGCGCCTCGGGTCTCGGCCATCCACGACACTATCAGGTGGCAGTAATACATGTCGGTGACAGTGGTTTACAGGTAGGGCGTAGCCCGGAGCAGCACCAGTAATCGCTGCTTCGTGCGCAGGGTCGTACCTGAGCTTCAACCGCACGGCGCGCGTGGTGGCGGGCACAGAGCGTTTCGAGAAAGCCCGCGCGGGCATTTCCGGCGCGCCAGAGCGCGGCGCGTAGACGTTTGCTGATCGAACCCCTGCGAGCGACGTCGAGCCGTCGCCTACGTGGCGTGTGGGCGAGGCGCCTTGCCTCTGGGTAGCCGTTCGTTGCGCTGCTTCAGCGAAATGCGCCATTCAGCATCGAGCCGGCCATCGATCCGGCGAAGCCGTCGAAGCGGCCTTCGGTGGCGAGCAGGCGGGCGGCGCGGTCGAAGCCGGCCCAGGCGGCACGGGCGAGTCCGCCGCCGACGCTGACGCGGCGCACACCGAGCGCGCCGAGTTCCTGCATCGTGAACGCGCTGGCCGAGCCGACCAGCACGTTGACGGGTTTGGGGGCAACGGCGGCGACGACGGCGGCGATCTGCTCGCGCGTTTGCAGGCCCGGCGCGTAGAGGCAATCGGCGCCGGCCTCGGCGTAGGCACGCAGGCGGGCGATGGCATCGGGCAGGTCGGGGCGGCCGACGATGAAGTTTTCGGCGCGCCCGATCAAGAGCGTGTCGCCGCCCGCTTCGTCGATGGCGGCACGAGCCGCACGCATGCGCAGGATGGATTCGGACAGCGGCAACAGCGGCGAGTCGGGGTCACCGGTGGAATCTTCGATCGAGAGCCCGGCGACCCCGGTGTCGACGGCGGCCCGCACGTTGCGCGCGACGCCCTCGGCATCGTCGGCGAAGCCGTGCTCGAAGTCGGCGTTCACCGGCAGTTCCGTGGCCCCGACGAGTTCGCGCAGGTGCGCGAGGACTGGCGCAAGCGGCACGCCGCCATCGGGGCGACCCTGCGACCAGGCGAAGCCCGAACTGGTGGAGGCCAGCGCCTTGAAGCCGAGGCTCGCGAGCCAGCGCGCGCTGCCGACGTCCCACGGGTTCGGGATGGCGAAGCAGCCGGCGGTGTGCAGTTCGCGAAAGGCGGCGCGGCGCGCGCGGATCTGGGAAGAGTCGGGGTGCATGGTCGGGCTCCGTTGAGATGGCAATTCTCGTATGCCGGGCATGACCACGATCGCTGTGCGTGCTTTTTGCGGGGATGGGGTGCGTCGGCCTGGCGGCCCGCTGCAAACATGCGCGCGCAGTGCCACAATGCAGGCGTGCCCTTTGAACGTCGTTGAGGAGTCGATCCATGCCAGCCGCCGCCCATCCTTTTGCTTCCACGTTGCAGTCGTTCACGACGGCTTCCGGCGCGAGCGGCACGCTCCATTCGCTGCCCGCGCTTGCGCAGCAGTATCCGTCCGTCAAGCGGCTACCGGTGTCGCTGCGCATCGTGCTTGAGTCGGTGCTGCGTCATTGCGATGGCCACAAGATCACGGCGGAGCATGTGACGCAACTGGCCAACTGGCGGCCGAATGAGGCGCGCACCGAGGAAATTCCGTTCGTCGTGTCGCGGGTACTGTTGCAGGATTTCACTGGCGTGCCGCTTCTGGTCGACCTTGCCGCGATGCGTTCGGCGGCGGCCCGGCTGGGGCGTGACCCGAAGCGCGTGGAACCCTTGGTCCCCGTGGATCTGGTCGTCGATCACTCGGTGATGGTCGATTTCTACGGCACGAAGGACGCGCTCGAGCGCAACATGCAGCTCGAGTTCAAGCGCAACCACGAGCGCTACCAGTTCATGAAGTGGGGCATGCAGGCGTTCTCGACGTTCCGTGTGCTGCCGCCGGGCTTCGGCATCTGTCATCAGGTCAACCTCGAATATCTGGCGCGCGGTGTCCACCGCAGCCCCGAAGGCGTTTATTACCCCGATACGCTGGTGGGCACCGACAGTCACACGACGATGATCAACGGCATCGGCGTCGTGGCCTGGGGTGTGGGCGGCATCGAGGCGGAAGCGGCGATGCTCGGGCAGCCCGTGTATTTCCTGACGCCCGATGTGGTCGGGCTCGAACTGACGGGGCGGCTGCGCGAGGGCGTGACGGCGACCGACCTCGTGCTCACCGTCACGCAACTGCTGCGCAAGCACAAGGTGGTTGGCAAGTTCGTCGAATTCCTCGGCGAAGGGGCCCGCACGCTCTCGGTGCCCGACCGCGCCACGCTTGGCAACATGTCGCCCGAGAACGGCGCGACGCTGAGCTTCTTCCCGGTCGACGACAAGACGATCGAATACTTCCGCGACACGGGGCGCAGCGAGCAGGAGATCGAAGCGCTCTCCGCCTACTACAAGGCGCAGGAGATGTATGGCATCCCGGACGCGGCGCAGATCGACTATTCGACGCTGCTGAAGCTCGATCTGGGCGACGTGGTTCCGAGCGTCGCCGGTCCGCGACGGCCGCAGGATCGCATCGAACTGGGCAACCTGAAGTCGCAGTTCACGACGCTCTTTGCGAAACCGAACGCCGAGGGTGGTTTCAGCCAGCACCCGGAGGCGCTGCATGATCGCTTCAAGGTGGGCCTCGCGCCGGGCGGCAGTCATCAGGCACCGGCCGCACCGGCAGTGACGCCCGGTGCGCCGCGAAACGATGCGGAAATGGTGATCAACCGTCCGCAGGTCCCCGCCGGCGCGGATAGTGGCGCCACCGCGGCCGACGTCACGCTCGGCCACGGCGACGTGCTCATTGCGGCGATCACCAGTTGTACCAACACCTCGAACCCGAGCGTGATGCTGGCGGCCGGGTTGCTCGCGAAGAAGGCTGTGGAGGCGGGGCTTCGCGTGCCGCATCACATCAAGACGTCGCTCGCGCCCGGTTCGCGCGTGGTCACGGAGTATCTGGTGGCCAACGGACTTCTGACGTATCTCGAGCAGCTTGGGTTTGCATTGGCGGGCTACGGCTGCACGACGTGCATCGGCAATTCGGGCGACCTCGCCGGCGAGCTCAACGATGCGATCAACGAGCACAACCTGGTCTGCGTCTCGGTGCTCTCGGGCAATCGCAACTTCGAGGCGCGCATCCACCCGAACCTGAAGGGCAACTTCCTGATGAGCCCGCCGCTGGTCGTCGCCTATGCGCTCGCCGGCACCGTGCTGCGCGACCTCACGCGCGAACCCATGGGTCGCGGCACGGGCGGGCGCGAGGTCTATCTGCGCGACATCTGGCCCAGCAACGACGAGGTGGCGGCGCTGGTCCGGCACGCCATGAACGGTGAAGCCTTCCGCAAGAACTACGAGCGCATCGCCACCGATCCGGGCGATTTGTGGAAGGCGATCGAAGGGCTCTCCGGCGAAACCTACCGCTGGCCGCACAGCACCTACATCGCCGAGCCGCCGTTCTTCGCCGGTTTCGAGCTCGGGGCGCCGCACGGTGGTGGCGGCGCTATTGCCGGAGCGCGCATCATCGCGCTGTTTGGTGATTCGATCACGACCGATCACATCTCGCCCGCAGGCGCCATCGCCGAGCGTTCGCCCGCCGGGCGCTGGCTGTCCGAGAACGGCGTCGCGCGCGTCGACTTCAACAGCTACGGCTCGCGTCGCGGCCATCATGACGTCATGATGCGCGGCACCTTCGCCAATGTGCGCATCAAGAACCTGATGCTGCCACCCAAGGCCGATGGCTCGCGCGAGGAGGGCGGCACGACGCTCTTGCAGCCGAGCGGCGAGAAGATGCCGATCTTCGATGCCGCGATGCGTTATCAGGCGGCCGGTACGCCCACCGTCGTCTTCGCCGGTGAAGAGTACGGCAACGGATCGAGCCGCGACTGGGCAGCCAAGGGCACGCAACTCCTGGGCATTCGCGCCGTCGTCGCACGCAGCTTCGAGCGCATCCACCGCAGCAATCTGATCGGCATGGGTGTGTTGCCGCTGCAATTTCGGGGCGACGACTCCTGGCAGAGTCTGGGGCTCACGGGCGGCGAGACGATCGACGTCGTGCCCGACGCCGCGCTGCGACCGCAGAGCGAGGCGAAGCTGCGCATCCACCGCGCCGATGGCAGCGTGACGGAAGTGGCGCTGACGCTGCGCATCGACACGCCGATCGAGGCCGATTACTACCGCCACGGCGGCATTCTGCCGTTCGTGCTTCGCGATCTGCTGTCGGCCTGAACTCCCTGTTCGCGTTGTCGGCGTGGCGATGAAACCCGCGCCGACGGGCGGCGCGCGGCGTGCTGGGGATAGCCATGGCCATCGCTGCGGTTGGCGCCTTGCAGCCCATCCCGAAGCCACAGCGCCTGCTTTCCGCGAGGGGTGACGCCGAGGTTCCCTAGAATTTCACGATGACTGATCTCATCGCTCCCTCCGCCGGCGCCGTCCGCACACGCTTCGCGCCATCGCCGACCGGCACGCTGCATCTGGGCAACATCCGCACGGCGCTCTTTGCGTGGGCGTTCGCGCGCCACCATCACGGCCAGTTCGTGCTGCGCATCGAAGACACCGATCTCGAGCGATCGAGCGGCGCCAGTGCCGACGGCATCCTGCGTGATCTCGCCTGGCTCGGTCTCGACGTCGACGAAGGGCCGTACTATCAGATGCAACGCATGGCGCGCTACCGCGAAGTCGTGGCAAAACTCCTTGCCGAGGGGCGCGCGTACCACTGCTACATGAGCGTGGAAGAGCTCGATCAGCTGCGCGAAGCCCAGCGTGCGCGGGGCGACAAGCCGCGTTACGACGGCCATTGGCGACCGGAGAACGTCGCGGCGCACGGTCTCGTGCCACCGCCGGGGCGGCTGCCGGTGATTCGTTTCCGCAACCCCGATGAAGGCTCCGTCGTCTGGCACGACGCCGTGAAGGGGCGCATCGAGATCACCAACGGCGAGCTCGATGATCTGGTCATCGCGCGACAGGCGCCGGTGGGCGAGGTCGGGGTGCCGACCTACAACTTCTGCGTCGTCGTCGACGACATCGACATGCGCATCAGTCATGTCATCCGTGGCGACGGTCATGTGATGAACACGCCGCGGCAGATCAACATCTTTCGCGCGCTCGGGCAGGAGCCGCCGGTGTTCGGGCATCTGCCCACCGTGCTCGGCAACGATGGCGAAAAGCTCTCGAAGCGCCATGGCGCGACCGGGCTCGATGAATACGCGGCCGCGGGCTACGTGCCGGAGGCGATCATCAATGGTTTGGCACGGCTGGGTTGGGCGCACGGCAACGATGAAATCTTCACGCCGGCGCAACTGGTGGAATGGTTCGGGCTCGATGCGCTGACCCCATCGCCGGCGCGCTTCGATGCCGAAAAGTTCGAGTGGTTGAACGGCGAGCACATCAAGCGGCTGCCCATCGAGCGTCTTGGCGAACGGCTGAAGCCGTTCCTCGAAGCGGCGGACTATGCGCTGGAGGGAGGCCCGTCACCGGAGGCCGTCGGCGAACTTCTGCGGGATCGTGCGCCGACGCTCAAGAAAATGGCCGAGGCGGCGCGCTATTGCTACGTGCGGCCGATCGTCGATGCGGCGCGGCTGGCCGAACTCGTCGGCGCGGCGCAGCAACCGGCGCTCGACTGGGTGAGCGAATCGCTCGCGCAGGTGACGTGGGAGCGGCCGGCGCTGGCAGCGCTCTTGAAGGAGGCGCAGACCCGCTTCGCGCTGAAGCCGCCGCAGCTATTGATGCCGCTGCGGCTTCTGTTGACCGGCACCACGCAGGCGCCGGGCGTCGACGCGCTGCTCTTCACGCTCGGGCGCGAGGAGGCGCGCGCCCGTCTCGCTGCGCGGCCGGCCGCCTGACGCTTCGGCCTTGCTACATCGAGCAGCCGCCCACCAGCGACGCGACCGCTGGCATGTCGGTCTTGCTGCGCGCCATCGTGACGCCGCGTTTGCACGCCGTCATCTCGGCCAAGATCGACACGGCAATCTCGCTCGGGGTTTTGGCGCCGATGTCGAGGCCGACCGGGCCGCGCAGCCGTGCGAGTTCGTCGGTCGTCACGTCGAACTCCAGCAGCCGCGCGCGGCGCTTGTCGTTGTTGCGCTTGGAGCCGAGCGCACCGACGTAGAAGGCGGGTGACTTCAGCGCCTCGATCAGCGCGAGGTCGTCGAGCTTCGGGTCGTGGGTCAGCGCGACGACGGCGCTGTTGCGATCGAGATTCATCGCAATCACGGTGTCGTCGGGCATCTCCTTGGTCAGCGTGACCTGCGGCAGGTCGTGCCACTGCTCTTGATATTCGTCGCGCGGGTCACACACGGTGACCTGATAGTCGAGCGGGATCGCCATCGTCGCGACGTACTTCGACAGTTGCCCGGCACCGATGATGAGCAGCCGGTAGCGCGGGCCGTGGATCGTCGTCAGCGTGCGGCCGTCCCAGCTCAGCACGTCGGCACCGATGGCGTCGTCGCGGCGGGTGACGCCCGTCGTGATGTCGAGCGTGCGCTTGACGATGCGATGGGCTTCGAGGTCACTGAGCAGTCCGCGCAGATCGCTTTGCGCCGTGATCGGTTCGAGCACCATCTCGACGGTGCCGCCGCAGGGCAGGCCGAACTGCTGCGCCTGATCGGCGGTGACGCCGTAGCGCGTGCTCTCGGGCAGACGGGCAGCGAGGCGACCTTCCTTGACCTTGGCGATGAGGTCATCCTCGATGCAGCCGCCGGACACCGAGCCGATGACCTGTCCGTCGTCGCGGATCGCCATCATCGAGCCCACCGGCCGCGGGGCGCTGCCCCACGTGCGCACGACCGTGCCGAGCGTCGCGCGGCGGCCGCTTTCGGTCCAGGCGAGGGCGGTTTTCAGTACGTCGAGATCGAGGTTGTCCATGGCCGTATCGCGTGCTGCGCTCCGTTCGAAAAAACCGGAACCTGCGATCTTACGCCGTTGCGGGCGATGCCGGCGCGTCGCTTTCCGCCGCTGGCCGCAGCAGGCGCAGCCCGTTGGCAACGACGATCAGACTTGCGCCCATGTCGGCGAACACGGCCATCCACATCGTGGCGTTGCCGAGCACGGCCCAGAGCAGGAACACGGCCTTGATGCCGAGTGCGAGCGAGATGTTCTGCCACAACACGGTGTGCGTGCGCTGCGACAGCCGCACCAGCGTCGGGATGCGTCGCAGGTCATCGTTCATCACGACGACGTCGGCCGCCTCCATCGCAATGTCGGTGCCAGCCGCGCCCATGGCGATGCCGAGGTCGCTCTGCGCCAGAGCGGGGGCGTCGTTGATGCCGTCGCCGACCATCGCCGTCATGCCGTAGCGCGCCTGCAAATCCTTCAGCGCCTGCTGCTTGTCTTCGGGCAGCAGGTTGCCGCGCGCTTCGCTGATGCCGGCATCGGCGGCCACCTTCGCCGCCGTCGCGGCGTTGTCGCCCGAGAGCATGACCGGCTGCACGCCGAGCGCGCGCAATTGCGAGACGGCGTCGGTCGAGCTGGGCTTGATGGTGTCGGCGACGGCCATGAGCGCATGGACGCCCTCGCTGCTTGCGAGCAGCGTCACCGTGCGCCCCATGGCCTCGTGCGCGAAGAGCCGCTCCTCGACGGCGGCCGAGCACAACGCGCGTTCCTCGATCAGCCGATGGTTGCCGAGCAGCACGCGGGTGCCATCGACGGCGGCCTCGACGCCGCGACCGGCGAGCGCCGTGAATTCGCGCACTTCGCTGCGCAACACGCCGAGGCCGGCGGCGATGGCCTGGCTCACCGGATGATCGGAGTGCCCGGCGATGCCAGCGGCCCAAATGCGGCTTTGCGTCTCGTCGCTCGTGCTGCGCAGCATCTCGAAGGCCACCAGCGCCGGCTTGCCGTGCGTCACGGTGCCGGTCTTGTCGAAGGCGACCGCTTTCAGGTTGCGCGCGTTTTCGAGGTGCGTGCCGCCCTTGATCAGAATGCCTTGGCGCGCCGCCGACGAGAGTGCGCTGACGATGGTGACGGGTGTCGAAATGACCAACGCGCAGGGGCAGGCGATGACGAGCAGCACCAGCGCCTTGTAGGCCGCGTCGTGCCAGCTGAAACCAAAGAGCCACGGCGTGCCGAGCGCCACCGAGAGCGCGATGAGGAAGACGATCGGCGTGTAGATGGCGGCGAAGCGGTCGACGAAGCGTTGCGTCGGCGCGCGGCTGCCCTGCGCCGCTTCGACGGCATCGATGATGCGCGCGAGCGTGCTGTTGCCCGCCGTCGCCGTCACCCGGCACTCGAGCACGCCGGTCTGGTTGATGGTGCCGGCGAACACCGCGTCGCCGGCGGCCTTGTCGACCGGAATGCTCTCGCCGGTGACGCTGGCCTGATCGATCGCGCTCTGGCCGTCGATGACGACGCCATCGAGCGCCACGCGCTCGCCCGGCTTGATGCGCACGATGCTGCCCAGCGCGACTTCTTCGGCGCGCACGCGCTGCCACTGGCCGTCGCTCGCGCGCACCTCGGCCTCATCGGGCGCGAGCGCCATCAGCGCGCCGATCGCGTTGCGAGCACGATCGACCGAGCGCGCCTCGATCAGTTCGGCGATGGCGTAGAGCGCCATCACCATCGCCGCTTCCGGCCATTGCCCGATGACGAAGGCGCCGGTCACCGCGACAGTCATCAGCGCATTGATGTTCAGGCGGCCACGGCGCAGCGCGGCGAACCCTTTCTGGTAGGTGCCGAAACCGGCCAGCGCGATGGCGATGGCGGCCACCGCCATGCCGAGCGCACGCCACGGCATCACGTCCGGCGCGAGGTACGAGATCAGCTCCGCCGCTGCCGCGAAGGCGAGCGCAATGCCGTAGCGCACGAGGCCCTGCCACGCGGACGGCGCGCCCGACGCTGTTGGCGTGGCGCTCGCGTGACCGTGTCCATGTTCGTGGTCGTGGTCATGGTCATGGTCATGGTCATGGTCGTGATCGTGTTTGTGATCATGGCCGTGCGTGTGCGTCGCCGCGTCGCTCGCGACGGCGGCCGTGAACGGCACGGGCGAGAAGCCGGCGCGGCGAATCGCGGCCAGTGCGGCGTCGCGGGCATCGGCGTCGGCGTCGATCGTCAGTGTGCGCTGGCCAAGCCGGAACGACAGCATGCGGATACCGGGGATGCGCTCCAGCGCGTGCCGGATTTCGCTTTCCTCGGCGGCGCAGTCCATCGTGGGGATGCGCCACTGGGTGCGCCCGTCGGAGGGCGTGGCTACCGCTTCCGTAGCCGCGTCAGCGGGGGCAGACGCGCCGCAGCAGCCGTGCTGATGGTCGTGCGCGTGTTCGTGCGGGTGGCGGTGCGGGTGCGGCGGAGGGCTGGGTTGGGCGTCGGACATGGTGGTGGCTTCCGATGGCGGATGGCCCGATTGGAAACCTTGGAGTTGCTCCAGAGTCAAGCGGTGCGAGCGCCTAAAATGACCGCTTCGCACGGTCGCAAGGAGAGCGCATGCGCATCGGTGAACTCGCCGCGCTGACCGGTGTCGACATCGACACCATCCGCTACTACGAAAAGGCTGGCCTCTTGCCGCCACCCATTCGCGAGGCGAATGGCTATCGCCGCTACGGGCCGGCGCAGCACGAGCGGCTGGCCTTCATCCGGCATTGCCGCGCGCTCGACATGCCGCTCGCCGACATCGGGCGACTACTCGACGCCGTCGATCACCCGAGCGCCGACTGCGCGGGCGTCAACGAACTGGTGGACGCGCAACTACGCCGGCTGCGCGCCCGGCTCGCGAGCATGCACGCGCTGGAAAAGCAGCTCGCGGCGCTGCGCCACCAATGTTCCTCGCCGCACCCGAGCACCGAATGCGGCATCCTGCACGAACTGGTCGCCGCTGCGCACGGCGAGGCCTGCGCCTGTCACCGCGTTGCGACGGCGTAGTTTCGTTCAAAATTTCACTACAACTTTTCACGCAATGGCCCATCCATGACGGGCTTGTAGCCTCATTTCGCGAAAAGTCGACTTTGGGTAGAATCGAGCTGCGAGCCTGTCATGGATGCGGGTTTCAGGAAAAAGTTGATGGTGATTTCGCTGCACGCAGACGCGGCGACGCGGCTCCGATCACCTGCCGACCACCGCCGCGCGAGTCGCGGTGCAGCCGGCGGCGTGTCAGCGCGCGTCGCCGATCATGTCCCGCTCATTTCCCTCATTTCCCTTTCGCGAGCGAATTCCACAGTGCCACGACCTGTTCGTATTCGGCTGACGCGGCTTCCTGATTCACGTCGAAGATCTTGAGCGTGTTGAGCGCAGGCAGGCCCGAGAGCTTGGCGACGTCGATGTCGGTGCGCGTCGGGCGCCGGAAGTTCTTCACCAACAGGGCTTCCTGCACTTCCTTGCTGAGCAGTCCGTCGTACAGCGCCTTGGCGCCGTCGAGATTCTTCGCGCCCTTGATGATGACCATGCCTTCCGGCGCAAGGTAGCTGCCCTCGCTCGGATAGACGAGCTTGATCTCCTTTTGTCCGCCCGCGACGAACTCCTGCGCGGCGTACTCGAGCGTGAGGCCGACTGCGTACTCGCCGGAGGCCACGCCCTTGTACGTCGTACCCGAGGAGGAGGTGATGACGGCGTTCTGGGCGATTTTGGCGAGGCCGTCTCGTCCGAACTGCTTGTAGAGACCATAGACGAGCGAATACGCCGTCGCACTCTTGCTTGGGTCGGTGATCGCGAATTTGCCCTTCCACTTCGCGTCCATCAGGTCGGACCAGCTCTTCGGCGACGGCAGCCCCTTCAGCTGTTTCTCGTTCACCATCATCACCATGACATGGACGTTGGTGCCGATCCAGAGGTTGTTCGGGCCGCGAAACGGTGCGGGCGTGCTGGCCGCGTCGGCCGGGTTGTAGGCCTGGAACTGATCGCGATAGGCGCCGAGCGTGCCGAAGCCGCCGCTCCACATCACGTCACCGCGCGGGTTCTGCGCTTCGGCCTGGATGCGCTTCATCAGCGCACCCGTGCCGCCGGTCACCTGCTGCACATTCAGGCCGGGCTTTTGCTTCTTGATGATGTTGAGTGCCGTCTCGATCGTCTCGGTGTTGTTCGAGGAATAGAGCACCACGGTCTGCGCCTGCGTTGTGCCCACGCCGACGCTACCCGCCATCGCTGCCGCCATCACGAATTTCAATAGTTTCATGGTTGTCTCCCGCCTCCGCACGGGTGTTGATAGAGAGTCATCGACTCGAAAAGAGCTGGATCCGGAACACTTTGACCGCCACCACGATCGGCAGCAGGATCACCGTAACCAGTGCCGCACCGTAGGCCGATGCGAGCCCGAGGCGGCCACCGTCGACCTGACGAAAGATCGCGATCGGCATCGTCTCGAGGCCACCGGTGTAGACCACGATCGACGCCGACAATTCGGACACCGTGGTCAACCACATCAGGATGGCCGCTGACGCAATGGACGCACGCATCGCCGGCAGCACGACCTTGAACAGCGTCATCAGAGGCGAGACGCCAAGGCTGATCGATGCCTCTTCGATCGAATCGGGAATGTTGAACAGCGTCGACGACGCATTGCGCACGGCGAACGGCAGCCGCCGCACCGTGTAGCACAGCACCATGATCGCCGAGGTGCCGGCGAGCACGATCCAGCCTGCGTTGAACGACTGGATCAGCGCGATGCCGAGCACGGTGCCGGAGATGGTCAACGGCAACACCAGCAGGTAGTCGAGCCACTGCGTCAGGAGGTTCTTCTTCTTGATGATGAGGTAACTCGACAGCACCGCGAAGATGACGCCGATCACGGTCGCCATCGAGGCGAACTTGAGCGAATTCCAGATCGGCTCCGGGGAATTGCCGAGCACCCGCGCGAGGCTGCCGATCGACCACTGGCCCCACTTCATGACGGGGCCGCTGGTCTCGGTGAACGCTGCCAGAAACACCACCAAGAGCGGCAGCATCGAGAGCACCACCACGATACCGACGGCGCCGGTAAACGCCATCGCCTGCCAAGACCCGACACGCTCGGCGGCAGGCGCGCGCCCCTGCGTCATGGTGTACATCTTGCGCTCGATCACGCGCTTTTGCAGGAAGAGCACGACCGCGACAATGGCGATCGAGATCATCGACATCGCGCTTTGCAGCATCGGGCTGCCGCCCATTTCACTGACGAAGGTGTTGTAGGTCATCACCGACAGCAGCGGCACGCGGCTGCCAAGCAGCATCGAGATCGCGAAATTGCCCACCACCAGCGTGAAAACGACGAGCGCGTTCACCAGCACGGCCGGCAGCACCACCGGCACCAGCACGCGAAGCCGAGTCGTCAACGGCGGCGTGCCCAGACTCAGACCCGCCTCCTCCAGTTGCCCGTCGAAGCCGCGCAGCGCGGCGAGCACGCCGAGATAGATGTAGGTGTAGTAGACCAGCGTCATCGAAAAGATCATGCCGGTCCAGCCATAGAACGAAGGGAGTTCGATGCCGAGCGCGGCGAACGCGTTGGTGACCAGCCCGTTGTTGCCGAACACCAGAAGCCACGATTGTCCGACGATGATCTCGGGAATGACGATGGTCAGGATGGGCAGGATCGCCACCAGATTTTTCAGCGGAAAGTCGTATCGCGCCACCATGTACGCAAACGGCACGCCGACGCCGATGGAGAGCGCCGTCACCGTCGCCCCGAGCACCAACGAATTGCGAAAAGCGGCGCGATAGTCTTCGTCGGACGCAAGCTGCGCGAAGCTCGCCAGCGACCACTCGCCGCCCTCACCGCGCACACTGTTGGCAAACAGCACGCCGAGCGGGTAGAACACGAAGAACATGACGAGCACGAGACTGAGCAGCGTCAGCACACCCCACGGCCACCAGCGGATGTCGAGACGCATCATGTCGCCGCGTTCAAGCCGCCACCACGCGACTGCGCTCGGGAATCAGCACCTGCACCTGCGCGCCGGTTTGAATGCCGCCAGCGGCGTGGCCGCTGGGCAGTTCGACGCGCAGTTCGGCGGCGTCGGCAATGGCGATGCGATACGCGGTCTTCGCGCCCAGGTACTGACGGCGCAGCACCTTGCCCTCGATGCCATTGGCCACGCTCGGTGACGCCGCAGTGAGCGAAAGCTCCTCCGGGCGGGCGATGAGGCGCGCTTCACCTCGATCGACGCCGTCACCCGGCGTTCCGTCGAACTCGCATCCCGCGAAGCGGTAGCGAAGCCGCCCGCCCGCGTCCACGCTGGTGACGGTGACCGGCAGCACGTTGGCGGAGCCGATGAAATCCGCGACATAGGCGTTGTCGGGCGTGGCATAGAGCGCCTCGGGCGAGCCGAGTTGCGCCACCGCACCGCGCTCCATCAGCGCGATCTGGTCGGACATGGCGAGCGCTTCTTCCTGGTCGTGGGTGACGAACACGGTGGTGATGTTGGCCTCGCGGACGAGGTCAAGAATGACGTCACGCATCTGCAAGCGCATCTTGGCGTCGAGGTTCGACAGCGGCTCGTCCATCAGGAGCACGCGCGGGCGAATCACCAGCGCGCGCGCCAGCGCGACCCGTTGCCGTTGTCCGCCACTCATCTGGGCCGGCAAGCGGCTCGCGAGCGCGTGCAGGCCCACCTTGTCCAAGGCATCGCCAACGCGCCGCCGCATCTCGTCCCCTCGCACGCCTCGTGCGCGCAACCCGTAGGCGACGTTGTCGAACGCGCTCTTGTCCGGGAACAGCGCGTAGTCCTGAAACACCATGCCGATGTCGCGCCGGTGCGCCGGCGTCGTGGTGACGTCGTCGCGGTCGAACAAGATGCGGCCCGCGTCCGGTTCGTGGAAACCGGCAATGCAGCGCAGCAGCGTGGTCTTGCCACATCCGCTGGGCCCGAGCAAGGTGAAGAAAGCCCCGTCGGGGACATGCAGCGACAGACTCTGCAAAACGGTCTGTCCGGCAAATTGCTTGACCAATTTGTCGAGAGT
Source organism: Pseudomonadota bacterium (assembly GCA_018241765.1). Classification (GTDB taxonomy): domain Bacteria; phylum Pseudomonadota; class Gammaproteobacteria; order Burkholderiales; family Casimicrobiaceae; genus Casimicrobium. The sequence continues at coordinate 33,548 of JAFEDD010000033.1, forward strand.
GATGGATGCCATGGAAAAGCGATGTGATCGGCGCTCTTGGCATGATAGAGGACACCCGTGGCGCCGCAGGCAGGCCGCGTCGCTTTACCGACACAACGACAACGGCGCTCCCTTCCCGTCGCATGGCGTCGGGCGCGCCGATCGCGCGGGCGCGTGCTGGCGGCGGGCTGCTAGTGCAGTGTTTCGCTCTTCTTGGTACAAAAATGCGCGTCTTTTGGCCCGACTCTTCGTTGCAAATGCTCGCCATAGCTTGCTAT
>JAFEDD010000033.1:33827-36050 GCA_018241765.1 Pseudomonadota bacterium
ATCTACGCGAAACACTGCACTAGTCATCGCACGCGCCGAGCCGCCGGCAGTCGGCGGTAGAGCGTGTTGCGGCTGATGCCGAGTTCGCGGGCGGCGGCGCTCAGGTTGCCTTGGTTGCGCTCGATGGCGCGCTGCATGGCGTCCTGTTGCAATTCGCCCAGTGAGCGATTGCCGCCGCGCGGCGCGTGCTGAGCGGATGTCGGTGGCGTGCCATCGCGTGCCGGCGTGGCAGGTTCGGTTTCGGCGGCGAGGTCGTCGAGAAAGTCGTCGGGCAGATGGTCGCGTTCGATGACGGTGCCGGGGCTCGCGATGGCGATGGCGGTGGCGAGCACGTTCGACAGTTGCCTCAAGTTGCCCGGCCAGCGGTGGCGCAGCACGAGCGGCCATAGCGTCGGTGCGAGCCGCCATTGCGCCCCGCCCTGCGTGCGCAGCAGTCGGGTGACGATCTCGCGCAGATCGCTGCGTTCGCGCAGCGGCGGCAGGCGCACGGTCAACCCGTTCAGCCGATAGTAGAGATCGTCGCGGAAATTGCCGCTGGCGATCAGATCGCGCAGCCGCTTGTGGGTGGCGCAGACCAGGCGCACGTCGACGTCGATCGATTTGTTGCTTCCCAGCGGGGTGACCACGCGCTCTTGCAGCACGCGCAGCAGTCGCGCCTGCATCGCGAGCGGCATGTCGCCGATCTCGTCGAGGAAGAGGGTGCCGCCGTGCGCCTGCGCGAGCTTGCCCTGATGGCCCTTGCGGCGGGCGCCGGTGAAGGCACCCTCTTCATAGCCGAAGAGCTCGGATTCGATCAAGCCCTCGGGCAGCGCCGCGCAGTTGATGGCGACGAAGGGGCCGTCGCGTCGCGCCGAGGCGCGATGCAGGGCAAGCGCGAACCATTCCTTGCCGGCGCCGGTTTCCGCTTCCAGCAGCACGCTGACGTCGGTGCCGGCCACGCGCCGCAGTCGCGCGATGATGCCGGTGACCTGCGGGTCGCCGGAGTCGAGATCGTCGAAGTTCGCCTGCGGCAGCACATTCGGGCGCGCCCTTGCCGCTCGCGCCGCGGTGGTGGACGCCGCCGCGTTCGCCGTGCGCGTGCTCGCCGTCGCAGACTGGGTGGGGACGGCGCCGAGCGCGTGAAAGCTGCGCGCCGAGCGCGTGCTGACGACCGCGTGGATACGCACCCCGCTGGGCAGTGCGCAGAGCACGGGCTTGTTGATGGCGAGCCCGGCGAGTTCGAACAGTTCGTTCGGTGCGCGGCGCAGCAGCGACAGCGCACTGTGGCCACGCATGGCCTCCAGCGTGAGTTCGCTTTGCAGGCAGGCGCTGCGGTTGGCCGCGAGGATGCGGCCGTCCGCTCCGATGGCGATCAGGCCCTCCATCAACGTGTCGATGAACTCGGCGCGGGCGTGGAAGGCGACGATCAGTTCGCCGTCGAAGCGGCGGCGAAAGAGCGTGTTCTCGATCATCTGCGCACTCATGCGCACGAGGCCCATCGTGTGCTTGTGAAAGCCGCGCCAATCGCCGGTCACGTCGAGCACGCCGAGCAGTTCGCCGCCCGGCGCGAAGATCGGCGCGGCCGAGCAGGTGAGGCCGTGGTTGGCGGTCAGAAAGTGCTCGCGGCCGTGCACGACGATCGGCCGCGCCTCGTGGATCGCGGTGCCGATCGCGTTGGTGCCCTTGTGCGCTTCACCCCAGGCGACGCCGGGACGCAGCGCGACGAGTGTCGCCGTCTGCTCGAAGCTCGCGTCGCCGATCGAATGCAGCACCACGCCGTGCGCATCGGTCAGCGCCACCATGCTGTCGGTGTCGACGATCTGCTGGTGCAGCGTCTCCATCACCGGCGCCGCGTGCATCATCAGTTCGCCGTGCTGCTCACGCAACAGGCGCAGATCGCTGCGGGTGAGCGCATGGAAGTCGGGCGTCTCGCGCCTCTCCAGCCCGAAGCGGCGGCTGCGGTCCCAGGAGGCATCGATCAATGACGCGTGCTCATCGTCGCGATGCGGCTCGGTGGCAGACGGCGACAGCGGGTTCGGGGCATCGAGCATGGTTCCTCCGTGCGACGGGTTGGCCGCCGCGCCCGCTGCGCGCCACCCGTCGGCCTGTTCGATGCAGTCTAGCCCAATCGTGTCGCAATGCAACGGTTGCTCCAAATGGGGACGTTGCTGGTGCAGTGTTTCGCGTGGATTGGCACAAAAAAATGCGATGGATTTGGGTTCGAATCGAGACGCAAAGCGCAGC
>JAFEDD010000033.1:36086-51565 GCA_018241765.1 Pseudomonadota bacterium
GAAGAGCGAAACACTGCACTAGCGCAGCCATGACACCCGCCGGTACGCGCGAGGCGGCAGGCGCGCGTGACTTAGCGCGGTGGTATGAACATTGCGCAGGGATGAGGTCCACGACAAGGAGCCCGCTGCTGCGCCGCCACGAACGGGCCGCGTGCGCGGCAGGGCCCAACCCTCGATTGCAAAGGAGCGCCCCATGACCATCCACATCTCGATGAAGGTGAACGGCAAGGCCGTCAGCGCCGACGTCGCCGCCTCGACCACGCTGGTCGAATTCATCCGCGAACACCTGCGCCTGACCGGCACCCACGTCGGCTGCAACACGGCGCAGTGCGGCGCGTGCACCGTGCACGTCGACGGCCGCGCCGTGAAGTCCTGCAACATGCTGGCGGCGCAGGCGTCGGGCGCCGAGGTGACCACCATCGAGGGGTTGGCCTCCGCCAATGGCGACATGCATCCGATGCAGGCCGCGTTCAAGGAGCATCACGGCCTGCAATGCGGCTTTTGCACGCCGGGCATGGTGATGAGTGCGCTGGAACTGAAGGGGCGTTTCCCGAACGCCACCGATGAGCAGATTCGCGAGGCGCTCGACGGCAATTTCTGCCGTTGCACGGGCTATCAAAATATCGTCAAGGCCGTCAAAGCGGGCCTGGCTGCATAGTCAAGGAGGACAGCAATGAAAGCAGACGGCATCGGCGCCCGCGTCACGCGCAAGGAAGACCAGCGCTTCCTCACCGGCAACGGCCAATACACCGACGACATCACCCTCTCGCATCAAACGTATGCGGCGTTCGTGCGCTCGCCGCACGCGCATGCGACGATCAACGACATCGACACCCGTGCCGCCGCGGCGATGCCGGGCGTCGTCGCGATCTTCACCGGCAAGGACATTGCGGCCACCGGTATCGGCGGCCTGCCCTGCGGCTGGCTGATCAACAACAAGGACGGCACGCCGATGAAGGAGCCGCCGCACCACATCCTCGCCGTCGACAAGGCGCGCTATGTGGGCGATCAGGTGGCCGTCGTCATCGCCGAGACGATCGAGCAGGCGAGGGCTGCGGCCGAAGCGGTCGAAGTGGACTACGGCGTGCTGCCGGCCGTGGCCGACACCGCCACGGCGTCGAAGGCGAAGGCTTCGGTGCACGACGCTGCCGCCGACAACGTCTGCTACGTCTGGGGGCACGGCGATGCGGCCGCGGTCGATCGCGCGATCGCCTCGGCGCACAAGGTCTCGACGCTCGACATCGTCAACAACCGGCTGATCCCGAACGCCATCGAGCCACGCGCGGCGAACGCGGCCTACGACAAATCGAGCGACAGCTACACGCTTTACGTGTCCAACCAGAACCCGCACGTCGAGCGGCTTTTGATGTGCGCCTTCGTGCTCGGCATCCCCGAGCACAAGGTGCGCGTGGTCGCGCCCGACGTCGGTGGCGGCTTCGGCTCGAAGATCTTCCTCTATGCCGAAGAGACGGTGCTGGTGTGGGCCTCGAAGCGTGTCGGGCGCCCGATCAAATGGACGGCCGATCGCATGGAGTCGTTCCTCTCCGATGCGCATGGTCGCGACCACGTCACCCGCGTGCAGATGGCGATGGACGGCAACGGCAAGTTCACCGGCATGAAGGTGACCACCACCGCGAACGTCGGCGCCTATCTGTCGACCTTCGCCTCCTGCGTGCCGACCATCCTCTACGCCACGCTGCTCGCCGGGCAGTACGCGACACCGGCGATCTACTGCGAAGTGACGGCGGTGTTCACCAACACGTCGCCGGTGGATGCCTACCGTGGCGCCGGCCGCCCCGAGGCGACCTACGTCGTCGAGCGCATCGTCGAGACGGCGGCGCGTGACATGGGGCTGGACCCGGCCGAGATCCGCCGCCGCAACTTCATCACCACGTTCCCGTACGCCACGCCGGTTGGGCTGACCTACGACATCGGCGACTACCACGCTTGCCTCGAAAAGGCCGTCAAGCTTGCCGATTACGCCGGCTTCCCGGCGCGGCAGGCCGAGGCGAAGGCGCGCGGCAAGCTGCGCGGCATCGGCTTTTCGAGCTACATCGAGGCCTGCGGGCTGGCGCCGTCGAACGTGGCCGGCGCGCTGGGCGCGCGCGCCGGGTTGTTCGAAGCGGGCGAGGTGCGCGTGCACCCGACCGGCAAGGTCACCGTGTTCACCGGCTCGCACTCCCACGGCCAGGGCCATGAGACGACCTTTGCGCAGGTGGTGGCCGACCGACTCGGCATCCCGATCGACGACGTCGACATCCAGCACGGCGACACCGGCAAGGTGCTCTTCGGCATGGGCACCTACGGCAGCCGCTCGCTCGCCGTCGGCGGCACGGCCATCGTGAAGGCGGTGGACAAGGTCATCGCCAAGGGCAAGAAAATCGCGGCCCATCTGCTCGAGGCGGCCGACACCGACATCGAGTTCAAGGATGGCGTGTTCCGGGTCGCCGGCACCGACAAGAACGTGCCGTTCGCCTCGGTCGCGCTGACCGCCTACGTGCCGCACAACTATCCGCTCGACAAGCTCGAACCGGGACTGAACGAGAACGCCTTCTACGACCCGACCAACTTCACCTATCCGGCCGGCACCCACATCTGCGAGGTCGAGATCGACCCCGACACCGGCAAGACCGAGATCGTCAAGTTCACGGCGGTCGACGACTTCGGCAACATCATCAACCCGATGATCGTCGAAGGGCAGGTGCATGGTGGGCTCGCCCAGGGCATCGGGCAGGCGCTGCTCGAGGGTTGCGTCTACGACAAGGAGAGCGGGCAACTGCTGACGGCGACGTACATGGACTACGCGATGCCGCGCGCCGACGATCTGCCGAACTTCACCGTCGGCACCCACGTCACGCCCTGCACCCACAACCCGCTGGGCGTCAAGGGCTGCGGCGAGGCCGGCGCCATCGGTTCGCCACCGGCGCTGATCAACGCCATCACCCACGCCATCGGCGTGCGTGACATCGCCATGCCGGCCACCCCGGAGCGGGTGTGGCGTGCCATTCAATCGCGCGCCTGAGCGCACCGGACGAGGACACAGGAGAATCTCATGCAAGCGTTTCAACTGCATCAGCCCAACTCGGTCGCGAGCGCCACGCAGCAGCGCGCGGGCAAGGACGACGCCCGCTTTCTGGCCGGCGGACAGAGCCTGCTCGCCGCCATGCGCCTGGGGCTCAACAGCGCGAGCGAACTCATCGATCTGTCGAAGATCCCCGGGCTCGCCGGCATCAAGGTCGACGGCAACGGCATCGTCATCGGCGCCATGACGCGGCACGCGGACGTTGCCGCCAGCGCCGACGTCAAGCGCCTCATTCCCGCGCTTGCCGCGCTCGCCGGCAGCATCGGCGACCGTCAGGTGCGCAACATGGGGACGATCGGCGGCTCGATCGCCAACGCCGACCCGGCCGCCGACTATCCGGCGGCCGTGCTCGGCCTGGGCGCCACCGTGCAGACCAACAAGCGCGCGATCGCGGCGGACGACTTCTTCAAGGGCTTCTACGAGACGGCGCTCGCCGAGGATGAGCTCATCACCTCGGTTCGCTTTCCGGTGCCCACCAAAGGGGCCTACGAGAAGTTCAAGAATCCGGCCTCGCGCTTTGCGCTGGTCGGCGTGTTCGTCGCGCAGACGGCGGGCGGCGTGCGCGTGGCCGTGACCGGTGCGGCCGGCTCGGTGTTCCGCGTAAGCGCGATCGAGGCGGCGCTCGCCGGCAACTGGTCCGCCGCCGCGGCGAAGGCCGTCCGGGTGTCCGCCGACGGGTTGAACAGCGATCTGCACGCCAGCGCCGAGTACCGCGCTCATTTGATCACGGTGCTCGCTGCGCGCGCGGTCGCGGCAAGCTGACCCTCTGGCCGTCACGGCGTCGGCTGCGCGTGCGGCCGACGCCATCGCACCTTCAATCCCCCCGTTTCCGCGCGCCGAGCCGCGCGGCCACAGCATGTCGAGTTCAGCCAAGGCACTTCCGGAGACCATCGATGCCACCCAGGCGCTGCTTGCGAGCGCCGATTACATCGCCGATCGCGATTTCGCGACGACGGTGTTTCTGGCGTTGACGATGCAGCGTCCGCTGTTTCTGGAGGGTGACGCCGGCGTGGGCAAGACCGAGGTCGCCAAGGCGCTGGCGAGCGCACTCGGGCGCGAGCTGATTCGCCTGCAATGCTATGAGGGGCTCGATGTCGCGCAGGCCGCCTACGAATGGAACGTGCAGCGGCAACTGCTTGCCGTGCGCGCGCGCGAGGGCGGATTGCCGGAGGAGATCGAAGCGACCATCTACGGGCCGCAGTACCTGATCAAGCGGCCGTTGCTGCGGGCGCTGGAGAGCATGACCGATGCCTCGCCCGTGCTGCTGATCGACGAGCTCGACCGCGCGGACGAGCCCTTCGAGGCGTATCTGCTCGAGGTGCTCTCGGACTATCAGGTGACGATTCCCGAATTGGGCACGATTCGCGCGAACGTGCCGCCGATCGTCGTCATCACCTCCAACCGCACGCGCGAAATCCACGACGCGATCAAGCGGCGCTGCCTCTACTACTGGGTCGACTACCCCTCCTTCGAGCGCGAGCTCGCCATCGTGCGGCGCCGGCTGCCGGGCGTCGACGAGCGGCTCTCCGCGCAGGTGGTGCGCTTCATCCAGCGGCTGCGGCGCGAAGATCTCTTCAAGCTGCCCGGCGTCGCCGAGACGATCGACTGGACGCGCGCGCTGACGGCGCTCGATGTGCTCGAACTGTCGCCGCAGAACATCGCCGACACGCTCGGCGTGCTCTTGAAGTATCAAGACGACATCGCCCGCCTTCGCACGCAGATCGACACCGTGCTGGCCGATGCCAACCCCGGCTGAGGCCGCGCCGGCGATGCTGCCGCGTGCTCGCTCGCGAGGGAGCGACGGCGCCGCCGGCGGCACGCTTGCGCGCAACGTCGTGCACTTCGTGCGCCTGCTGCGCGCGGCCGGGCTGCATGCGGGCACCGCGAGCACGCTGCATGCACTGGCGCACCTCGAAGCGGCGGGCATCGAGCGGCGAGCCGATCTGCGCGCCGCCCTGCGCTCGACGCTGATCTACCGGCCCGAACACGGCGCACTCTTCGACATCGCCTTCGATCTCTTCTGGCGCGACCCGCAAATTCAGGAGAAGATGCTGAGCGCGCTGTTGCCGACCATTCAGGGGCGCGGCCAGAGCCCGCCACCGCCGCCACCCCCGCAGCGCCTCGCCGATGCCTTCGTGCCGGAGGCGCCGAAGCTCGCCCCGAAGCGCCTGCCGAATCAGAGCGAGGAGATCGAGTTCGATGCCGCGCTGACCTTCTCGGCGAACGAGAAACTGCAACGCATGGACTTCGAGCAGATGAACGCGGCCGAATGGGAGGCTGCGCGTCGCGCCGCCGCCGCGCTCGCGCTGCCGATGCGGCCGCTGCCGACGCGGCGCGGTGTCGTCGCCCGTCGCGGTCGCGTCGATCTGCGCGCTTGTCTGCGCGAGGCGCAGCGCCACGGCGGCGAGCTCGCGACGCTGCCACGGGTGACGCCGGGCGTGCGGCCGCCCAAGCTCGTCGTGCTCTGCGACATCTCGGGCTCGATGCACCGCTACACGCGCATGTTTTTGCATTTTCTGCATGCGCTCGCCAATGCGACGAGTGCGCAGACGCCCGGCGGGCGGCCGCAGAAGCTCGAGGTGTTTCTCTTTGGCACGCGGCTCACGCAGGTGACCCGCTACCTGCGCGGTCACGACGTCGATGTGGCGCTCGAGCGCGTGACCGCCGCCGCGCCCGACTGGAGCGGTGGCACCCGCATCGGCCCCTGTCTGCACGAATTCAACCTTCGCTGGTCGCGTCGCGTGCTCGGACAGGGCGCGCAGGTCCTGCTGCTGACCGACGGACTCGACCGCGACGACAGCGCGGCGCTCGGGCACGAGGCGCAGCGCCTCGCGGCGAGCTGCCGCCAGCTCATCTGGCTCAATCCGTTGCTGCGCTTCGAAGCGTTCGAGCCGCGCGCCGCCGGCGTGCGCGCGCTGCTGCCGCACGTCGATGCCTTCGTGCCAGTGCACAATCTGCTCGCCATCGGCGAGCTCGCGCGCGCCTTGTCGCGCCACCCCACGTTGCAGGAGAAACCCCCATGGAGATGAATGACGTTCGCACCATCAACGCCCCGCGCGAGCGGGTGTGGGTTGCGTTGAATGACCCCGCGGTGCTCAAGCAGTGCATCATCGGCTGCGACAGCCTCGAGCGGCAGGAGGACGGCTCGCTCGATGCCGCGATGTCGGTCCGCGTCGGTCCCGTTGCCGCCAAGTTCAAGGGCAAGGTGCGGCTCGAGGATGTCGTCGCCCCGAACGGCTACACGCTGCTCTTCGAGGGCAACGGCGGCGCGGCCGGTTTCGCCAAGGGACGCGCCGAGGTCACGCTCGCCGAGGACGGTGCGCAGACGAAATTGAGCTACAGCGCGTCGTCGCAAATCGGCGGCAAGCTCGCGCAGGTCGGCTCGCGGCTGGTCGATGCGGCCGCCAAAAAGATCGCCGATGATTTCTTCGCGAAGTTCGCCGAACTGGTGGGCGCGCCTGCCGTGCCAGCCGAAGGGGGCGGCGGCGCCGGTGGCGGCGGGGTGCCCGCGAAGGCGCCCAGCGGCGGTCCGTGGATCTGGTACGTCGTCGGCGCGGTGGTGGTCGTGGTGCTGCTCTATGCCTTCATGAAACGCTGACGCCGCGCGTTTTTGGGCAACAACTTTTTGCTGTGATGACGTCCATGACGGGCTTGGCGCCGGGAATCATCAAAAGTCGAGTTTCAAGCATTTGTTGATGCAAGCCCGTCATGGATGCGGGTTTGACGCCAAAGTTGTTCGCCAATTTGAGGGACGATTCGGCGGCTCCGGCGCGTGGCGACCGGCTGTGCGCTACTGTTCCTGTCTGGCGTGTGTCCGCAGGCCGCGCCTTTTTCTGTGGTCCGTTCCCGAGGAGGTTTCATGGCCGATCTGTCCGCCTTTCCGATCACCCGCAAGTGGCCGCCCAAGCATCCCGGGCGCTTGCAGCTCTATTCGCTGCCGACACCCAACGGCGTCAAGGTGTCGATCATGCTCGAGGAGCTCGCTATGCCGTATGAGCCGCACCGCGTGAGCTTCGAGACGAACGATCAGCTCTCGCCGGAGTTCGTCGCGGTGTTCCCGAACAACAAGATTCCCGCCATCATCGACCCCGAGGGTCCGGGCGGGCGGCCGCTCGCGCTCTTCGAGTCGGGCGCGATCCTCGTCTATCTGGCCGAGAAGAGCGCTCGCTTTCTGCCGCACGATGCGGCGCTGCGCTACCAGACGCTGCAATGGTTGATGTTCCAGATGGGCGGCGTCGGGCCGATGTTCGGCCAGCTCGGCTTCTTCCACAAGTTCGCCGGCAAGGACTATGAGGACAAGCGCCCGCGCGACCGCTATGCGGCGGAATCGAAGCGTCTGCTCGGCGTGCTGGACCGGCACCTCGCCACGCACCGCTGGATGGTGGGCGATGAGTACACGATCGCCGACATGGCGATCTTTCCGTGGGTGCGCAATCTGGTGGGCTTCTACGACGCGGCGGCGTTGGTGGGCTATGAGGCCTTCACGCACGTGCAGCGCGCGCTCGACGCCTTCGTCGCCCGCCCTGCGGTCGAGCGCGGCCTGAGCATTCCGGCCGCGCCCTGAGCGCGTGGCTGCGCGGCCGCGGCGGGCGCGGTGGCGATTTGCTTGATCAAATTGCTCGGGATTCCTATAATCCGACTGAACTCGTCGGATTTTGGGGTTTCCCCGGGAGGCAGACTGTCATGAAACTCACGACCAAGGGCCGTTTCGCCGTGACCGCGATGATCGATGTGGCGATGCACAACGCGCAGGAGCCGGTGACGCTGGCCGAAGTGTCGGAGCGTCAGAAGATCTCGCTGTCGTATCTCGAACAACTCTTCGGCAAGCTGCGTCGCGCGGGCCTGGTGGCGAGCGTGCGCGGCCCCGGTGGCGGCTACAACCTGGCGCGGCCGTCGGCAATGGTCAGCGTGGCCGACATCATCGTCGCCGTCGATGAGCCGATCGACGCCACGCGCTGCGGTGGCGCCCAGAACTGCCATGAGGGCGAGGTCTGCCTCACGCACGACCTGTGGGCCGGACTCAATGCCCACATCTTTGCCTACCTGCGCGGCGTCTCGCTGCAATCGCTGGTCGACGCGGCGCACTCGCGCGATGCGCTGCGCAAGAGCGCGCCGACGAAACCCGCGACCGTCGTGCTGCAAGAGCGTCGCCCGTCGCTGCTGGCGCCGCTGCTGGGCGTCTGAGCGCAGGGGCGCGATCCGTGCGGGTGCCGATCTACCTCGATTACGCCGCGACGACGCCGGTCGATCCGAGGGTCGCCGCCGCGATGCTGCCGTGGCTCAGCGAGCGCTTCGGCAATCCGGCCTCTCGCAGCCACGCGCCGGGGTGGCAGGCGGCCGACGCGGTGGCGACGGCGCGCGCGCAGGTGGCGGCGCTCGCCCACTGCATGCCCGAAGACATCGTGTGGACGAGCGGCGCGACCGAGTCGATCAACCTCGCCGTGAAGGGCGCGGCGCAGGCCGCCCGTGACAAGCGTCATTTCGTCACGCTCGCCAGCGAACATCCGGCCACGCTCGACGCCATGCGCGCGCTCGAGCGCGAGGGTCACGCCATCAGCGTCGTGCCGGTAGAGGCCGACGGCCTGGTCGACCTCGATCGGCTGCGCGCGGCGCTGCGATCGGACACGCTGCTGCTCTCGGTGATGGCGGTGAACAACGAGATCGGGGTGCGGCAAGCTCTGGCCGACATCGCGGCGCTGACCGAGGCGCGGGGCATCCTGCTGCACGTCGACGCGGCGCAGGCGAGCGGCAAGATCGCGCTCGACCTCTCCGCGCTGCCGATCGACCTGATGAGTTTTTCGGCGCACAAGACCTACGGCCCGAAGGGCATCGGCGCGCTCTTCGTGCGCCGCGCCGTGCGCTCGCGCCTCGCCGCGCAGATGCACGGTGGCGGCCAGGAGCAGGGGTTGCGCGCCGGCACGCTGGCGACGCACCAGATCGTCGGCATGGGCGAGGCCTTCGCGCTCGCCGGTTCGTTGCAGGCGAGCGAGAACGCGCGCATCGTTGCGTTGCGCGATCGGTTGCTCGGTGCGCTCGCCGATGTGCCGAGCCTGCGCGTGAATGGCGACGCCGTCGCGCGCGTGCCGCACAACCTGAACCTGAGTTTCGTCGGCCACGACGCCGAGGCGCTGATGCTGTCGATGCCCGAGCTCGCGCTGTCCTCGGGCGCGGCGTGCGCGTCGGGCCACGCCGGTGGCAGCCATGTGCTGCGGGCCATCGGCCGCGATGACGCGGCCGTGCACGGCGCGCTGCGCATCACGCTCGGGCGCTTCACGACCGAGGACGAGATCGACATTGCGGCGCGCGTGTTGCGCCGCGCGCTCGGGCTCGCCAACGCCCGCGAAACGCCGCGGGCGGCGCTATCATCGGCGCTGCCCGAAGTCGCCCGACGTGGCACCCCCGTCGGCGCGGGAACATCGGAGGCGCTGGGCGGTCACTGAGGTTGCCCGTGGCGCGCGCAGCGTCTGCGGCCCCGTCATGCGAACACCCGCCGTCCCCCCGTTCACCTGGTTTGTCAGCAGAGTATCCGCCATGTCCATCACGCTCACCGAAGCCGCCGCGCGGCACGTCCAGAACCAGCTCACCCGCCGTGGCAAGGGCATCGGCTTGCGCCTTGCGGTCACACCGACCGGCTGTTCGGGGCTCTCCTATCAGCTCGAATATGCCGACGAGGCGAAGCCGGGGGATCTCGTCTTCGAGAGCTTCGGCACCAAGGTCGTGGTCGATCCGGCGAGCTACGTCTCGCTCGATGGCACCGAGCTCGATTTTCAGCGTGACGGCCTGAACGAAGGCTTCAAGTTCCGCAACCCGCGCGAGACGGCGCGCTGCGGGTGCGGCGAATCGTTCAGCGTCTGACGCGGCGGCGGCCACCGTGGGCGCCGCGCCCGACGATCCGGTGAGGCACGCCATGGCGGCACTCGCCCGCCGTGGCGTCGATGCGATGGGCGAGGCGGGGCCGGCGCTCGCCGACGCCTTCCAGCGCGAAGCGTTCGCCTGGCAGGAAATGCTCGCCGCGGCGCGTCTGCATGAGGACGAGGCGCGGCTCGCCGAGGCCGCCGATGAACTGCAAGCCATCGTCGAATCGCTGGCGGCGACCTTCGACGCCGCCGAGCGCGGCGGGCACCTCATCGTCGCCACGACGCTCGCGCGCAAGATGGCGGTCATGCAGGGGTTGCAGCAGGCGGCGGTGCGCGCGCACGCCGAATGCGCGTGACCATGAAAGGGTGCCGGTTCACCTGGAATTTCGGGTTTTTGATGAAGCAGCTTTTCGTGCAAATGGCGTCCATGACGGGCTTCACGCGAAGAATCGCGAAAAGTCGATTTTTCGCGTTTTGTGGCGCGAAGCCCGTCATGGATGCGGCATTCAGCAAAAAGTTGTTGACGCCAACAGGGGCACGATCGCCGTTGCGGGGGCTCGCGTGGGTGTTGGCGGCGTCCGGCCTCGCCGTGACGTCGGCGTCGCCGGCGGCGGAACCGACCGCTTCGTCGCATTCGCCCGCGCTCGCGCCGAGCACGCCGTCGCTGCCGCGAGTGACGGCCTTCGACGGCTATCTCCGCTGGCAGGGTGCCACGCCGCGGCCGTGGGTCGCGCAGAACGATCTGGTGCGCCGGCGTGGCGGCTGGCGCGCCTATGCCCGCGAGATGGCGGACGCCGTCGAGCCGACACCGGCCACCGCGCCTTCGCCGACCGTGCCGTCCGTTCGTGGTGAACCGCCGGCACCGGCTCACACTCATGGCAAGCACTGATCGCCTCCGTCGCGCCGTGCGACTCGGCATCGCCATCGCGGCGCTCGCGCTGGTTGCGGGCTGCGCCTCCACACCGCCGGAGCCCACCGTGAGCCGCGTCGATGCGATGACGCGTGCGCTGGGCGGCGTCAGCGTCGCGGCGGCGGCCGATGAGCGCAGCGCACGGGCCATCGACGAGCGCGTCGCCGCGCTCTTGACCGAACCGCTGACGGCCGATCGCGCAGCGCAGATCGCCGTGCTGAACCAGCGCGGCATGCAGGCCACGCTCGCCACGCTCGGCATCGCCGACGCCGATCTGCTGGAGGCCGGCCGACTGCCCAACCCCGGTCTCACGATCAGCCGCCCGCGCGGCGGTGAGGCGATCGGCGTCGAGCATTCACTGCATTACAGCCTCGCGCGGCTCATCGTGCTGCCGCTCGTGAAGGGGGCGGAAGAGGCGCGTTTCGAGCAGGTGCAGCGCGCCGTCGCCGCCGAAGTGCTGTCGCGTGCGTCGGAAGCGCGCAAGGCGTTCTATCGCGCCGTCGCCGCGCGCGAATCCGAGCGCTATCTGGCGCGCGTGCGCGATGCCGCACAGGCGGGCGCGGAACTCGCCCGGCGCATGGCCGAGGCCGGCAACTTCAACCGTCTGCAACAGGCCCGCGAGCAGGCGTTCTACGCCGAGGCGACGCTCGCTCTGGCGCGCGCGCAGCAATTGACCATCGCCACGCACGAGCGGCTGCGGCGCGCGCTCGGCATCCGTCCCGAACAGGGCGCGCTGCGGCTGCCGGAGCGGCTGCCCGACCTGCCGGCGACGCTGCCGGAGCGCGGCGACGTCGAGCGCATCGCGCTCGGGCAGCGGCTCGACGTGTTGTCGGCCCGCTTCGGCGCCGAGCGCATGGCGCGAAGCCTCGGCCTCACGCGGCGCACGCGCTTCATCAACCTGCTCGATCTCGGCGTGCTGCGCAATGCCTCGGAGAGCATCTCGCCCTCCAACCTGGGCTATGAGCTCACCATCGAACTGCCGCTTTTCGACTGGGGCGAATCGCGCATCGCGCGGGCCGAGGCGTATTACATGCAGGCCGTGCATCGCGCCTCCGAAGTGGCGATCAACGCGCGCTCGGAAGTGCGCGAGGCCTACGCGCTGTGGCAATCCTCGTACGCCATCGCGCAGCACTATCGGGACGAGCGGGTGCCGCTCGCCAAGCGCATCTCCGAAGAAAACCTGCTGCGCTACAACGGCATGTTCATCGGCGTCTTCGAACTCTTGGCCGACATGCGCGCGCAGATCGAAACGGTCAACGCCGCGCTCGCCGCGCAGCGCGATTTCTGGCTCGCCGAGGCCGATCTCGATCTCGCCATGGTCGGCCGCCCCACGCTCGATCTGCCCAGCGCCGTCGTCGATGGCGCCGCCAGCAGCGGCGAGCGCGGACACTGATTGCGGATGCCCCACGTGAGCACGAACCCTTCCTCCCGCCGCCGCTTCATGGCCCAGACGATCACCGCCGCCGTCGCCGGTGGCAGCGTGGCCCGCGCCGCGCTCGCCGCCCTACCCGACGTGGCGACTCGTCAGGGCGCCGACACCGCGCCGCCACTGACGCCGAGCACGGGGCTGCCCTACCGCCCGGTGCTCACCGTCAACGGCTGGTCGCTGCCGTGGCGCATGAAGGATGGGGTGAAGGAATTCCATCTGGTGGCCGAACCCGTCGTGCGCGAACTCGCCCCTGGCATGAAGGCGCACCTCTGGGGCTACAACGGGCAGAGTCCGGGCCCGACCATCGAAGTGGTGGAAGGCGACCGCGTGCGCCTCTACGTCACCAACCGTCTGCCTGAGCACACCAGCATCCACTGGCACGGCCAGCGTCTGCCCAACGGCATGGATGGCGTCAGCGGCCTCACCCAGCCGCCCATTCAGCCGGGGCAGACCTTCGTCTACGAGTTCGTCGCCCGCCGCGCCGGCACCTTCATGTATCACCCGCACGCCGACGAGATGGCGCAGATCGCGATGGGCATGATGGGCATGTGGATCACGCACCCCAGGCGCCGCAGCGCCGCGATCGCCGAGGTCGAGCGCGACTTCTGCTTCCTGCTCTCGGCGTTCGACATCGACCCCGGCAGCTACACGCCGAAGAT
Source organism: Pseudomonadota bacterium (assembly GCA_018241765.1). Classification (GTDB taxonomy): domain Bacteria; phylum Pseudomonadota; class Gammaproteobacteria; order Burkholderiales; family Casimicrobiaceae; genus Casimicrobium. The sequence continues at coordinate 49,024 of JAFEDD010000033.1, forward strand.
CATGACGATGCTCGACTTCAACCTCTGGGCGTGGAACAGCCGCATCTTTCCGGGCATCGATTCGTTCAACGTCCGCCAGGGCGACCGCGTGCGGCTGCGCGTCGGCAACCTGACGATGACCAACCATCCGATCCACATCCACGGCCACGAGTTCGAAGTGACCGGCACCGACGGTGGCGCCGTGCCGCGCAGCGCGCGCTGGCCCGAGGTCACCACCGACATCGCCGTCGGGCAGATGCGCCAGATCGAATTCATCGCCGACGAACCGGGCGACTGGGCGGTGCACTGCCACAAGAGCCACCACACGATGAACGCGATGGGACACTCGGTGCCGACGATGATCGGCGTCGACCATCAGGGCCTCGCGGCGAAGATCGGCAAGCTGATTCCCGACTACATGGTCATGGGCGAGCGCGGCATGGCCGACATGACCGAAATGGAGATGCCGCTGCCCGACAATACGGTGCCGATGATGACCGGGCAGGGGCCGTTCGGCAGTGTCGAGATGGGCGGCATGTTCAGCGTGCTGAAGGTGCGCCCCGATCAGCCACACGGTGACTATCGCGATCCGGGCTGGTATCGGCAACCGGCCGGCACCTCGGTGCGGGCTCTCGCCGCCGCACCGGCCGAAGCGCCCGCGCGCGCCACCTCGACGCAGGGTGCGCCCGCCGCCATCGAATTCGAAGTTCGCAAACCCAATCTCAACGGCCACCACGGCAACCATCGATGAAACGTATCCATTCCCTGTCTCGCATCACCGCCCGAACGGGCGCCGCCGCGCTCGCGGCGCTGCTCCTCGCCGGCTCTCAAGTCCCCGCGTTGGCCCACGGCGGGCACACCGATGCCGCCGCGACCGCGGCGCCGGTGAAGGAGCAAAAACCCTGGGGCATTGCCGGTGACGCGCGGCGCGCCACGCGCACCGTCGACGTCGACACGCTGGACAGCATGCGTTTCTCGCCCGAGCGCATCGACGCGCGTCGCGGCGAGACGCTGCGCATCCGCGTTCACAATCGTGGTCAGGTCATGCACGAATTCGTCATCGGCACCAAGGCGAGCAACGCCGAACACGCCGAGATGATGTTGAAGCATCCCGGCATGGAACACGACGAGCCGTACATGGCGCACGTGCCGCCGGGCGAGAGCCGCGACCTCGTGTGGCAGTTCAACCGCGACGGCGAATTCGAATACGCGTGTCTGATCGCGGGGCACTATCAGGCGGGCATGGTCGGCACGTTGCGGGTTCAGGGTGCTTCCGCCGCCAAGGCGGCCGCGTCCGCCGCCAAGCCGCCGGCGTCGAGCCACAAGGGCCATTGATCGCTCTCCCCGAGCCGGTCGCATCGATCACGCCAAACCCAACTTGAGAGAACGCACCATGATGGTGTCCCGATCCCTGCATTCCTTCGGTGCCGTCGCGATGGTTGTCGCCGTCGCGTGGCATGTCGCGCTGGCGGGCAGCGCCTTCGCGCAGGCGCCTGCCGCCGGCGCAACGGCCGACGCGGCGCAGCGCGCCGAGTGGAGCGAAGGGGAAATTCGAAAGCTCGATCAAGCGACACGCAAGCTCACGCTGAAGCATGGCCCGATCGCCTCGCTCGACATGCCGCCGATGACGATGGTGTTTCAGGCCAACGACGGCGTGGCGATCGAAGGGTTCGCGGCGGGCGATCGCGTGCGCTTTCGCGCCGAGCGTCAGGGCGGCAGCTACCGCATCACCGCGCTCGAACACGCACGCTGAATCCGGCGAGACGGTGGCGTCACGGCCTCAGGCATGAGGCCGTGCGCTCGCCTACGGCTGCGTCGCGCCGTGCGTTTCCGCCGACTCCGCGCTTGCCTTGCCGGTTTCGACCATCTGCATGGGTTCATCGACGTGCGCGGCACGCGGCGGGCGGGCGCGGCCTCGCTTGACCTGCGGCTCGTCGGTGGTCGCCGTCGCCTGATGTCGCGTTTCCATCATTTGCAGACCGCTGTCGCCGGACAAGGCGTAGGTGAACGGCTTCGCCTCGGCGGGCGCTGGTGCGGGTGCGCTTGCGGCGGGGGCAGGCGCCGGCGCCACCGGCGCCGCTTCGGGCACCGTCGCGCGCACGGCCGCAGCCACCGGCACGGGCGAGGGGGCGGCGCTGCGCTCGGCGGTGTCGAACATCGACGTCTGCACGCTCGGGGACGCGGCCGGGGCGCTGGCTGCGGGTACCGCAACGGGCGCGCTGTCGGGCGCCGCCGAGTTGACCTCGCCCGACTCGCCATCGGCTCGCCGTTCGCGGCGCTCGCCCGGCGCTCGTTCGCCACCGTGATCGCGATCGCGACGCCGTGAACCGCGTTCGTGGCGTGGCGGACGGTCGTTGTGCTCGCCACCGTTCGGCGCTGCTCCGGCGGCGGTCGGCACCTGCTCGTTCAGCGAGGTCGCATCGGCGGCGCGGGCTTGCGTGCTCGCCTCAGGGCCGTTGTCCTGAGCCGGACGGGGTGCCCGCTCGCCGCGTTCGCGTCGACTGCCGCGCTCGCCACGCTCACCGCGTTCGCGGCGCTCGCCGCGCTCACCTCGCTCCTGGCG
>JAFEDD010000034.1:0-2080 GCA_018241765.1 Pseudomonadota bacterium
AGGCGACGAGAACGGCGGCGGCCATGTGCGGCCAGCGCGGACGGCGGAACCGCTCGAGGGACGCCGTGCGCGGCGCAAGAAAGAGGTGGAAGCGGGTCGACATCGGCGAATTCTAGGGCGCGGGCGATGCCGCCGCGCCGGGGCGGCACGGCCCTTGCGCTACGATTCGACCTTGCGCCGACGGGCTTTTCCGGGCAGCGTGACCGGTTCCGGAGTGGGTGTTCGAGCGATGGTACGTTTTCTGATTTTGTTCGTGCTGATCCAGGCGGTGTTGTTCGGCGCGCAGTTGACGCCGTGGGGGCAGGAGTATTTCGTCATTCCGTGGACCAACGGCCTGGCGCATTTCTGCGCGCAACTGGTGGCGTTGTTCGACAGCGGCGCCGAGGCAACCGGAAAGATTCTGCGCAGCACGAGCAACGGCTTCGCGGTCAGCATCGAGGCCGGTTGCAATGGCGTCGAGGCGACGCTGGTGCTGATCGCGGCGATCTTCGCGTTCCCCGCAACCTGGAAGCAGAAGCTCTGGGGCTTTGGCCTGGGCTTCATTGCGGTGCAGGGGCTCAATGTCGTTCGCATCATCAGCCTCTTCTATCTCGGCCAGTGGAACATGACGGCGTTCGAGTGGGCGCATCTCTACATCTGGCAGGCGCTGATCATGCTCGATGTGCTGATCGTGTGGCTGATCTGGGTGCGCCGCATCCACCGCGCGACCCCGCACGAGCCGCCGTCACCCCCGTCGGGCGATGGCGGCGTGGCGATGCATCCCGCCTGAGTGGCGAACGCGATGCCGCAGACGATCGGCCGCTTTTTCCTGCGCATCCTGCTTTGGGTGCCGCCGGTGTTTTTCTGCTGGTACGTGCTGGTGCCCGTGTTGCACTGGCCGATCCGCTGGTTCCTGTCGGGCATGGCGCTGCTCGGGTATCCGGAGTTCGTCACCGGCGTGACGCAGACGCTGCATGGCTTCGAGTTCAACACCAATCTGTCGCCGGGCGCGTTGCCGGGGCAGGCGTTTCGGCCCGATGCGCTGATTTCGACCGACGTCGACGCGCGGCTCTACAGCTATGGCGCGGCATTGATGGCGGCGCTGACGCTGGCGGCATGGCACCGCGACCGCTGGCGCAATCTGTGGCGCGGCTGGCTCATGCTGCTGCCCTTCCAGATGCTCGCGGTGTTCGCCGTGGCCATGAAGCAGATCGTCATCAACGGGGGGCCGGCGGTGCGCGAGCAGGTGGTCTGGTCGCAGTGGCAGATCGAACTCGTCGCCTACCTCTATCAGTTCTCGACGCTGATCATGCCGCCGGTCACCGCGCTCGCGGTTTGGTTCGTGCTGCATCGGAAGTTCGTCGAGCAGTTCATCGGCGCCGATGTCATCGCGATGATCCGCGACGCCGACTTGTCGCGCGCGCAACCCAAGCCCAAGCGCCCCTGAACGCGCGTTGCGTTTGCGACGGGGCTCACGCGACGGCGCGCGGCATCGGAACGAGGATTTTTCGTCAACAACTTTTTCGTCAAACGACGCCTGTTACGGGCATGGAGCTTGATTTCGCCATTTGTCGAGTTTTGGGGTTTCATGGCTGCAAGCCCGTCATGGATGCGGCTTTCGGCAAAAAGTTGATGGTGGGAGCCCGTGGCTGGAACGGGCCGCGGTCGGGGCGGGAGGCATGAAGGCGCTGCGGATCTACGCCGGGCCGCGCGCGCTCGCGCATCTGCGAGCGCACGGGCTCGCGCCCTCGCACGTGCGGGCGATACCGGCGGCAGCGGGTGGACCGAAGGGGCTGACGCTGTTGCCGCTCGATCGGTTCCTGTTCGGGGAGTGGCTCGCGGGTGTCGACCAACCGGTGGATCTGATCGGCGCGTCGATCGGCGCGTGGCGCATGGCCGCAGCCATGCTGAACGACCCGGTGGCCGCGATCGACCAATTGCAGCACGCCTACATCCATCAGCAGTTCGAGGTGCCGCCCGGTCGCCGGATGCCGACGCGCGAGCACGTCAGCGAGCGCTTTGCCGAGGGCATCCGCGCGATGTTCGGCGCGCGCGTCGACGAGGTGCTGACGCACCCGCGCTATCGCTTGCATGTGCTGAC
>JAFEDD010000034.1:2099-27114 GCA_018241765.1 Pseudomonadota bacterium
GCGTTTCTGACCAATCTCGCCTCGCGCCGCGCGATGGGCGGGTGGCTGGAGCGTGCGGTGTTCTCGTCACATCTTGCCGATGCAGCGGCGCTGCCGTTCGCCGCGCACGACTACCGCACACGTCGCTACGCGCTGACGGCGCAGAACTTCGAGCCGGTCGTGCAGGCGTCGTGCTCCATTCCGTTCGTGCTCGACGCGGTGACCGACATCCCCGGCGCTCCGCCGGGCGCGTATTGGGATGGAGGCATCACCGATTACCACTTGCATCTGGACTACCGCCGCGCCGTGGCGGAGTCGCAGGCGCGCGGCGCCGTGGTGCTTTATCCGCACTTCCAGCGCGCCGTGGTGCCGGGTTGGCTCGACAAATCGCTGCGCTGGCGGCACCATGCGAGCCGGTTTCTCGATGACGTCATCGTGCTCGCGCCGGACGGCGCCTGGGTTGCGCGCTTGCCCAACGGCAAGCTGCCCGATCGCACCGATTTTGCGCGTTATGGCACCGACCTCGCCGCGCGCGTCGCGGTCTGGCGCCGCGCCGTGGCGGAGAGCGAGCAACTGCGCGACGACTTCGCGCAGTGGCTCGAAGGGGGCGCCGACGTGGGCGAAGTTGGTGCGCTGTAGGGCAGTCGACGCGGCACCTCAGCGGGCGCCGCGCTCGGCCTCACGGTCGCGCAGCACCTTGCGCTGAATCTTGCCGGTCGTCGTCATCGGCAGTTCGGTGACGAACTCGAACTCCTTCGGATATTCATACGGCGCGAGCTTGCCACGCACATGCTTGGCGAGATCGGCCTCGAGCTCGGCGTTGGCCTGATGGCCCGCCGCGAGCACGATGAAGGCCTTCACGATGGCGCCGCGTTCGCGGTCGGGTTTGCCGATGACGGCGGCCATGGCGACGGCCGGATGCTGCACCAGGCAGTTTTCGACCTCGGAGGGGCCGATGCGGTAGCCCGCGCTCTTGATGACGTCGTCGCTTCGGCCCTGATACCAGAGGTAGCCGTCGGCGTCCATGTGCGCCATGTCGCCGGTGCGGCACCAGTCGCCCTCGTACTTGGCGCGCGTGCCCGCTTCGTTGCCAAGGTAGCCCAGAAAGAACACGGGGTCGAGGTCGCCGTGGATGTCGCGCCGGTTGACCGCCACGTCGCCCGTCTCGCCGACCGGGCAGAGGCGGCCGAAGGCATCGATGACGGCCACCTGATGGCCGGGATAGGCGCGGCCCATGCTGCCGGGGCGCGCAGGCCACATCGCCGCGCAATTGCCGACGACGTAGTTGAGCTCGGTCTGCCCGAACATTTCGTTCGGCGTGACGCCGAGCGCCGTCTCGACCCATCGAAAGACGGTTTCGCCGACGCTTTCACCGGCGCTCATGATCGAGCGCAGCCGCAGATCGAAGCGATCGCGTGGCCGTGGCACCGCTTTCATCATCATCTTCAGCGCGGTCGGGAACAGGAAGCTGCAGGTGACTTTGTGCCGCTCCATCAGCGCGAATGCGCGCTCAGGATCGAAGCGGCCGCGATAGCCGATGAGCGTGTGCCCGAAGAAGAGCGTGGGCAGCAGCGCGTCCCACAGGCCGCCCGTCCACGCCCAGTCGGCGGGCGACCAGAACACGTCGCCGCGTTGCGGAAAGAGGTTGTGCGAGTAGATGAACCCCGACGAATTGCCGTACATCGCCTGGTGCGGAATGAGCGCGCCCTTGGGCGGGCCGGTGGTGCCACTGGTGTAGATGATCACGGCGGCATCGGTGGCGCGCGTGCGCGCGAGCGGCGCGCCGCTCGTCTCGGCCGCGAGCAGCGTGTCCCAGTCGAGCGCGGCGGCGTCGCGCGCGCCGGCGCAAGCGATCACGGTGGCGAGTGTCGGCACGCGTGCGCGCACGGCGAGCACGTTGGCGAGCGATGCGCCATCGGCGATCGCCACCTTGCACTTGGCGTGCCCCAGTCGATATTCGAGCGCGTCCGGCCCGAACAGCACGGTGAGCGGCACCGCGATGGCGCCCAGATGCATCACCGCGAGCAGCGACACCGCCGTCTCGATGCGCTGCGGCAGACACACGGCCACGCTGTCGCCCGCGCCGACACCGAGCCGCGACAGCGCGGCGGCGAAACGCTCCACGCGTTCCGAGAGACTGGCGAAGGAGACGCGATCGCTGGCGCCGTCCTCATCCTCCCAGATGATGGCCGGGCGCACGGCGCGGATCGGGTCGCGGCTCCAGCGGTGCGCGCACAACTGCGCGACGTTCATTTCGGCGGGCACCTGCCAGTGCCAGTTCTGATGTTCGCGAGCGTAGTGGTCGGTGACGGCGGCGTTCATGAGGCATCGTGGCGGCGCCATCGTGCGGGCGCACGCATCGGTAAAATCAACCCATGGGCAATACTACGCCAAACCCCGCCGTCGAGCGCGCTTCGTCATGGGCGCGGTGGCTGCCTTGGCTGGCGGCGGCGGTGGCGCTCGCGCTTGTCTTCGCGGCATACGATCAGGTCGATCTCGTGCTGCAGTGGGTGACGGCGCGGCTGTGCTGACCGGGGCGGCGGCGGGCGGCGCGGTCGTGCACGTGGTGCCGGCCAACGGCGGCGGGGTCGATCGCCATGTGCGCGACATCATCGCGCTGCGCCCGCAGGACGCCATCGCGCATGTCGCGGCCGACCAGGTCGTCTTCGAAATCGGCCCGCCCGTGGAGCGCCTGATCGCGCCGGTCGATCGCTCGCGCTGGCACGCGGCGATCGCGCAGGGCGCGTTCGGGCAGCCCACGGCGCTGCATGTGCACTCGGCGCTGGCTCCGGCGCGGGCCTTCGTCGCCGCGTGGCAGACGGTAGCGGCGACGCCCTGGATCATCACGCTGCACGACATCGATTTCGTCGCCGACGGCGTCGACGCCGACGAGCGGCGCGCGCGGCATGATTTCGTTCGCAGCGCGGCCGCCCGTGTGGTGCCCAGCCGCTTCATTGGGCAGTGCCTCGATGACGCGCTGGGTGCCGAATGCGAGCGTACGCTGATCGTCAACGGCATCAGCCCGCCGCGCCCATCCATCGAGCTCCCTGCTGCGCGCACTGCCGTCGACCCCTCGCTTCCGCCGTTGCCGATCGCCGTGATCGGCGCGCTCGGCAAGCACAAGGGGCTCGATTTTCTGTTCGACGTCGTCGCGCAATCGAGCGCCGACGTTCGCTTCGTCATCATTGGCTATGTCGACGGGCGCCTCGATCCCGGTTGGCTGATCCCCGATCGCCTCTTTATGCACGGCCCGTTCGAGCCGAGCGAGTTGCCGGCTCTCGTCGCGGCGTATCGATGCCGCCTCGCGTTCTTCCCCAACCGACAGCCGGAGAGCCACGGCTATGCGCTGTCGGATGCCTGGCGGGCCGGCTTGCCCGCCTTCGGCCCCGACCATGGCGCACTCGGCGAGCGCATCGGCGAGCACGGCGGCGGGTGGTGCTACCGGGCCAACGCCGATGCCGATGCCGTGGCGGCCGCGCTGGCCTCGCATCTGATGGACGACGCGAGGGCGGTGGCGGACGCCGCGGCGAAGGCAGGCGCTGCGCTCGCCTCGTGCGAGGACATGGTGGCCGCGCTCGGAGCGCTCTACGCGCGTGTCGGCTCCGGGCGCGTGGCGTCGCCACCCGCCCGCGCTGCGCTGGCAGCGCTCACCGCCGTTCACTTCGACGGAGCGTTGTTTCGCGAAGAACTGCGGCGTCTGGCGGGCGACCTCGCGTTCGAGCACACGCAACGGGAGCGAATCCTGCGCGAGATCGATCAGCTCGCCGACGAATCGCGCCGCCGGGGCGAACGCATTTCGTGCCTGGAGCGGGATGCGGCCATGTTGCAGGAGCAGATTCGACATGACCGGGAAACCTATGTGCAGGAAGAGCTCAAATTGCGGCGCGATGTGACCGACACGCTGGCCATTGCCCACCACTACGAACGCGCGCTGGCGCTGCTGCCCGGGCCGTTGCAGCGCTGGCTGTTGCGGCGCACGGCGAAGGCGGATTCGAAGCCATGAGTCTCGCGGTCACCGCGCAGGATGCGCCTGCGATCGACGTCCTGATCGTCCTCTATCGGCCGGATGCCGCGTTGCTCGGCGACGTGCTGCGCGCGCTCGCACGTGCCATGACCGAAGGGGCGCCGCCACTGAGCGTGCGCCTTTGGCACAACGACGGAGCGCCACCGGCGACGGGCGCGCTTGCCGACACCTACGCGGAGGTGCGTGCCTCGGGTCTGACGTTGACGGTGGACGGCAACGACGACAACGTCGGCTTTGGTGGCGGCATCAATCGCCTGCTCGCGCAGGCGAGCGCCCCGTTCGTGCTGCTGCTCAATCAGGACGCCATTCCGGAGCCGGGAGCCATCGCCACGTTGTGGCAGGTGGCTTCGACGGATGCAGCGGACACGGCGGCCTGGGAGATGCGCCAGATTCCTTACGAGCATCCCAAGCTCTACGACCCCGTCACGCTCACGACGGAATGGGTCAGCGGCGCGGCGGTGCTGTTGCGCAGCGCGGCGTTGCGCGAGGTCGGGGGCTTCGAGCCGCGCATCTTCATGTACGGTGAGGACGTCGATCTTTCATGGCGCCTGCGCTGTGCGGGGCATCGGCTGCGCTACGTCGCCCGTGCCGCCGTCGTGCATCACACCTATGCCGCGGCCGATGCCGTGAAGCCGTTGCAGGCGCTCGAGGGCATCTACGTCAATCTGTGCCTGCGCACCCGCTACGCCGGGCATCGCCAGATCGCACAAGGGCTCTCGATGGCGCTGGCGGAATGGCTGCTGCCGCCGTCGTTTCCGGGGCGTCGGCGCGGCATCGCCCGTGCCGTCCTGAAATTTCTGCGCAACTATCGCTACTTCGTCACCTCGCGCCGCGCGGCACCGGGGTTCGAGCCGCGTTTTGCCGGTTGGGGCTATGAGGTGCGTCGCGATGGCGCCTTCCACCCGTTCAAGGCGGCGGCCGAACGCCCGAGCCCCGCACCGCTGGTGTCGATCCTGATTCGCACGCATCGGCGCGGCGGCTTTCTGCGCGAAGCGCTGACCACGGTGGCCAACCAGACGCACCGACCCATCGAAGCCGTCGTCGTCGAGGATGGCTCGGACGAAGGCGCCGCCGTCTGCGCCGAATTCGCCGGGCGCCTCGACGTGCAGTACCACCGTCTGGATCCGGCGGCCGGCCGCTCGGTTGCCGGCAACCTCGCGCTGGCCCGCGCGCGCGGCGAATGGTTGTGCTTTCTCGATGATGACGATCAGTTTTTTGCCGATCACGTCGAAGTGCTTCTCGATGCCGTCACCGAGCATCGGCTGAAAGGCGCCTACGCGCTCGCCTGGCGCACCACCACCCGCATCGAGGACGGCAGCCGCCCAACCTATCAGGAACTCAACCTCGAGCGCTACCCGGACGAAGCGTTTTCGCGAGTGACACTCTGGCATCACAACTTCATGCCGATCCAGTCCGTACTCTTTCACCGCAGTCTCTACGAGCGCCATGGCGGCTTCGCCGAGGACATGGATCAGCTCGAAGACTGGAATCTGTGGACGCGCTACACGATCGTCGATGACTTCATCCAGATTCGCAAGGTCACGTCGAAATATCGGGTGCCCGCCGAAGTCAGCCACACCGCCGAGCGCCAGCGCAAGCTCGATGAGGCGTACAAGGACGCCGTGGCGCGACAGGAGCAACTTGTCTTCGACGCCAATCCGGTGCTCGTGCGCCAACTCGCCGAAGACTACGTTCGCAGCAACGCGCTGCTGCATATCGGACGTGATCAGCTCAGGGCGCGATTTGCGAGCCACCCGTGGCTCGCGCGCGTGGCGTCATGGCGAACGCTGCTGCGGCGCCGTCTCTCCCGTTCATGACGACGAGCCCGCAACGCGACAACAACTTCGACGTGCTGCGGTTGCTCGCGGCCTGGTTCGTCCTGTTCAGTCACAGCTACCCGTTGGGTGGAGCGGGCGAAGCGGATCCGTTCGTTCGCTGGGTCGGTCTCGATACGCTGGGCGGGGTTGGTGTCTGCATTTTTTTCGTTCTCAGCGGCTATCTCGTCACCCACTCATGGCAGCGTGCCTCGGGTGTGGCCGCTTTTGCCTGGCGGCGTGCGCGGCGCATCTATCCTGCGCTGATCGTCTGCGTTGCCGTGAGCACGCTGCTGCTCGGGCCGCTGCTGACGAACTTGCCGGTGCGCGACTATTTCGTCCATCCGCAGACCATCGCCTACGCGAAAACGGCGAGCGCGTGGAGCATTCAGTATGTGCTGCCTGGCGTGTTCAGCGGCAATCCTCTGCCGAATGCCGTCAACGGGTCGTTGTGGTCGCTGCCGTACGAGATTCGGTGTTACCTCGTGCTGGCGATCATCGCCATGCTGCCGTTCGCGCTTCGCATCAAGACCCTCGTTGCGTGCATCGCGTTGTTCGCGATCGTTCTTCTGCGCCCTGCGGCGCTGGAGACGACGCCGTTCGAACCGCATCTGGGACTCGATTACTACTACGGCAAGCTCGGGTTGATTTTCGCGTTGGGCGCCGTGTTCGCGACTTGGCGGGATACGCTTCGACCGCGATGGTGGTGGGGTTTGTCGTGCCTCGTCGTCGCGGCGTGGCTTCCGGCGGCGAACGCCGCCCTGCGCACGGCGCTGTATGCGGCCGGCATTTCCATGCTGGCTCTCGGTCTTGCCCTGCATCCCACCCGGCGCGTGCGCTTGCCTGAACGCATGGGCGACTGGTCGTACGGGGTTTATCTGTACGGTTTCCCGGTGCAGCAGACTCTGGCCATGGCGGGGTTGCATCGCAGCGGCGGTTTTGCCGTCTACCTGATGGTCTCGACGCTGTGCACGGCGGCTCTTGCGGCGTGCTCGTGGTACTGGGTAGAGCGCCCTTGGTTGCGTTCAAGACGCAATCGCTGAACGAAGCCGGTCGTGCAACGACGCGGCGCACCCGTTCGCGTTGCCGCGCTCAGCGCGCTCCGGTCAGGCGACGGGCGGCGCGCACGAGCCATGGCTCGGGTGCCGTGGCGTTTTTCTCGGCGGACGCGGTGGACGGGATGGATTGCGTTGGTTGCAGGCGGGCCGCTTCGGCTTCGAGCGCTCGCACCCGCTCGTGCAGTTCGCGGTTTTCACGATACGTCCGTGACCATTCCGCATAGACCGATTGCTCGCGGTCGGTGACCATCGTGACGGCATGGCCGACGTCGGTGAGGGCGCTGGCGTTGCGCGCGGCGAACACGACGAAGTAAAGCTCGGCTGGCCAGCCGCTTGCGCCGTCGATGGCGAGCGCTTCGGCGCTGCTCGCCGCGGCATCGAGCGGCCAGATCAGCGAGTGAAACGCCGGGCGCTGGGCAAACCATCGTTGCACCGAAAAATGCGGGTCGAGCAGGCTCTCGAGTTCGGCGCGGTCGAGTTCCTTGACGTGAAACTCGTTGCGGTAGCCGGTCTTGTCACTGTACTCGGGGCGGTTCGGCGACGAGATGATCAACATGCCATCGGGAGCGAGCAGGCGGTCGATTTCGCGCAGGAACGCCTCATGCTCGGTCATGTGCTCGATCGTCTCGAACGACACGATGACGTCGAAGCTGGCGTCGGGCAACGGAATGCTGGCGACGCTCGCGGTGACGAAACGCAGGTTGCCGTGTTCGCCGGCGTAGCGCTCGCTCGCGTGGGCGACGGCCTCTGCCGACAGATCGATGCCGACCACCGACGCAGCCGCCGAGGCGAGCAGCGCGGAGCCATAGCCTTCGCCGCACGCAGCGTCGAGCACGCGTTTGCCAGCGACGCAACGCCGCGCGAGCAGATATCGGTGCCAGTGCTCGTAGACCATTTCGCCCGCGCACTCGGGCACGAAGCGTTCGCCGGTAAACGCGAGGCTCATGGGTGCGAATCCTGATCGTCACGCGTCGCGTGATGCTCGCCGAAGAATTGCGCCAGCCGGCGGCGATCGAGTTTGGTGGGGCGTCCACGCAGCAACGTCTGCGGGCCTGCCGCAGCGCGCAGCGCCGCCTGTTCCTGTCGTCGATGCACGCTCTCTGCCGTCTCGCGGTAGAGAACCGAGGCGTCGCTGGCCGATCCGCGCCGATCGGACAGCGCGAGCACGATGACGCTCTGCGCCACATCGCCGCGCTGAAGGAGGTAGCGTTCGCCGACGCGGACGGCGTGCGCAGGTTTCAGGCGTTCGGGCGCGCTCGTCTCGGAGCGCAGGACGCGCACATGGCCGGCGTCGATCGCCTCGACGGCCAGCCCGCGCGTCTTGTAGAAGCGCGCGGCCCAGAGCCATTTATCGATGCGGACGCTGGTCGTCGCCGAGGCATTCATGCGCGCGCTCATTGCACCGAGTCGCTGCCCGGCGCGCGTGTCGCGTCGGCCGGCGCGAACAGGGCGCGCACTCCGGCAGCATCGACGCGATAGCGTTTGCCGCAGAATTCGCAACGGGTGTCGACTTCGCCGCGCTCGACCAGGAGCGACTGCAATTCGTCCGCGCCGAGCAAGCGCAACGCGTTGTGCACGCGTTCGAGCGTGCAGGAGCACGCAAAACTGATCGCTCGCGGCTCCTGGCCACGCACGACGTGCCCCGAGAACACATCGTTCAGCCAGACCGCGAAGGGGAAGGGCATGAAGGGCTCTGCAAAGGCCGCGTCGGCTTGCGCGACGAGCGCGCTCCATGCACGGTCACCCGCTTCGTCGTGCTGCGCCTCGGGCAGGCGTTCGAGCATCAACGCTTCGAGCACGTTGCCGTCGTCACGCAGCCAAAGCCGTGTCGCGGTTTGTTGCGACATGCACAGATAGTCGCCCAGCAATTCGGCGACGTTGCCTGCGCGCAAGGTCACGATGCCCTGATACATCTGCCCGTCGTCCGGCGCGATGGTCAGCGTGAGGCGCCCGTTGCCCTGGGGCGCGACCAGGCTCGCCAGGTCGGTGTCTGCCATGACGCTCGCGCCCTCGCGAACGTTGGCATAGGCGCGCAACGTCAGCGCCTCGGTAGCCTCGACACAGAGCAGCGGCACGACGCCATCGCCTTGCGCCTGCAGCACGATTTTGGCCGCTTGCTTGAGGTTGCTCGCGAGGGCGACGGCGGCGCCCGCCAAGTGGCGCAGTTGCTGCGCGACGGCGTTCGGATAGTCGTGCTGTTCGAGCGCCTGCGAGAGGCTGTGGTCGAGCCGCGCGACGACGCCGCGGGCTGACGCCGTGTCGAGCCAGAAGCGCATCAGCTGATCGAAACCGGCCTGCTGGCGATTCATCGTTTTCAGCTTTGGCGAGGCACCGCGCTCAGGCGGGCACCAGCGGGGACATCGGAAACGTGAGCAACTGCATCGGCAGCGATGAGTTCTTGTCGAACGTCGCGCCAGCCTCGATGCCCACGCGCGCCACGGCTTCGGCAGAATCGAGTTTGTCGTAGAGCGCATGCATGGCGCCAAGCGCATATTCGCGGCCGGAGCCCGCAGCCCAGAAGCGACGGAACTCGAACACTTCGCGCATCGAATACACGCCATAGATGCCGGTCGGATTGGCGATCAGCGCCGTGATGTGTGTGCTCTCGTAGGCGTCCTCGTCCTCTTCCTTCGGATTCAGGAAGTGCTGCTCCTTCAACGTGGCGTGAAGTTTGCGGAACGTCTCGAAAATTTCGGCCTTGCTGTTGAAGTTCAGATCCTTCGCCGTCGACAGCAGGTTTTCGTAGACCAACTGATGCGCGGCACTGCCGCACAGGGCGATGAGGGTTTCTCCGTAGCGCACCATCTTGTCCGATGAGGCGTCGAAATGATCCGAGAGGCGGGTGTCACCAAAGGTGGTCAACGAATCGGCGGCGATGGCGGCCATGTTGCCTTTGCGCACCACGACGAGAGTGGTCATGAGGGGCGTACCTGAATTTTTGCGAACCTTCGATTATAAGTTTTGGCCGATCGTCGCTCGTCGTGCCCGCGCCGGATCGACGGCGGCTCATTGCCGCGAATCGCGGGGAATTTGCCCGTCGTCCCAACGATCGATGGCGAGCCGCCAGAAGGCGGCGGGCGTGGCGACCGTGGGCAGCGCCGCCTGCCCAAGCCAACGCCATGCCGCGTGCAGCGCCGGCAGCACCTCGTCGTCGGCCAGCTCCGCCGCGTGTGTCTGCTTGGAGAGTTTGTCGCCGCACGAATCGCGCACCAACGGCACATGCAGGTAGCGCGGCGTTGCCACGCCGAGTCGGCGTTGCAGATGAATCTGGCGCGGCGTGTTGCCGAGCAGATCGGCGCCGCGGACGACGTCGGTCACGTGCTGTTCGGCATCGTCGACGACGACCGCGAGTTGGTAGGCCCAGATCCCGTCCGCCCGACGCAGCACGAAGTCGCCGACCTCGGGCGCCAGATGCTGCCGAACGTCACCGGCGGCGCGATCCGAGAACGCGATTTCGCCGTCGATGCCGTCGGGCACGCGCAGCCGAAGCGCGTGGCCTTCCGGGCCTAGCGCAAGTTCGCGGCAGTGGCCGGGGTAGATCGTCTCGCCGTCGGCGTTGCGTGGGGCGCCGGCCAGCGCCCGGCGCGAACACGCGCAGGCGTAGACGTGGCCGCACGCGCGCAGCCGTTCGAGCGCGGCGGCGTAGCGCTCGCCGCGTTCGCGCTGGCGAAGCACGGGCCCGTCGGGCTCGAAGCCGTGCAGCGCGAGTTGGGCACGAATCCGCTTTTCGGCCGCCATCGAGCAGCGCGTGGTGTCGACATCCTCGATGCGCAACAGCCACCGGCCGTTCACCGATCGCGCATCGGCATAGCTCGCGACGGCGGCGACCAGTGAACCAAAGTGAAGCGCGCCGGTGGGCGAGGGCGCGAAACGTCCGATGTAGGGGGCAGCCGCCGTCGTCACGGCGCCTTCGGAGGCGTCCATTGCCAGCGCTTTTCGAGTACCCCGAGCACCGCGTTCGGGTATTCGAAGCGCCCGAGCGAGCCGTTGTAGCGGGCGAGCGCGCGCACCACATCGCCGTTTTCACGATCGAGATAGTGCCGCAAGATCACGCAGCCGTAGCGCAGGTTCGTGCGCAGTTGAAAGAGGTTGTGGTCGCGGTTGCCGATCAGGCGCACCCAGAACGGCATGACCTGCATGTAGCCGCGCGCGGAGGCGGTGGAAATGGCGTACTTGCGAAAGGCGCTTTCGTGATGGATCACCGCGAGGACCAATTGCGGGTCGAGCCCTGCCCGGCTCGCCTCGTACTGCACGGTGACCAGAAATTCACGGCGCTGTTCGGCGTCCGGCATGCGCGAGGCGAGCCGCGCCGACATCTCCGCGAGCCACGCCTGCGTCTGATTGACGTCTCCGATCAGGCGCGGCGCCGCGCGGTCGGCGATCGCCGACGACATGGAGTTCTGCACGCTGGCGGAGAGCGCCTCCTCGGCCTGCGCACCGGCCCATGCCGCCGCGCCGTGCGCCAGCGCCAGCGCCACCAGCAACACCCGAAGCAGCGTCGCGCGCATGCCGCGAATCGATCGCCGTGGAGTCATTCAACCCAGCGCGCGGCGGACATGCGCTGCGATTTCGCCAAGCGCGACCTTCGTGGCGGCACGGTCGCGCCGAGCTTGATATTCGACGATGCCCTCTTTCAGGCCACGGTCGCCGATCGTCACGCGGTGCGGAATGCCGATCAGTTCGAGGTCGGCGAACATGACGCCGGGGCGCTCGCCACGGTCGTCGAGCAGCACGTCGACACCGGCCGCCGCGAGCTCGTCGTGCAGTCGGTCGGCCGCCGCGCGGACCTCGGCGCTGCGCTCATAGCCGACTGCGGCAACGGCGACGCTGAACGGCGCCATCGGGGTCGGCCAGATGATGCCGCGATCATCGTGGTTTTGCTCGATGGCGGCGGCGACCACGCGCGTGATGCCGATGCCGTAGCAACCCATTTCCATGACCTGCTCTTTCTGTTCGCGGTCCAGGAAACGGGCGCCCAGCGCGAGGGAATAGCGCTGCCCGAGCGCGAACACGTGTCCGACCTCGATGCCGCGCCGAAGTTTCAAGCTGCCGCGGCCGTCGGGCGACGGGTCGCCCTCGACGACGTTGCGGATGTCGGCGACGACGTCGGGTTCCGCGCAGTCACGCCCCCAATTGGCGCCGGTCAGGTGATAGCCCGACTCGTTGGCGCCGCAGATGAAGTTGGCCATCGCGGCCGCCGTGCGGTCGGCGACAACCAGCACGCGGCCGGGGTGCGCCTTGCCGTGGCGGGGGACGGGGCCGCAATAACCGGGTTCGACCCCCAGATGCGTCTCGATCTCCTCCGGCGTCGCCGGGCGGAAATTGGCCAGTTCGGCAAGCTTGCCTAGCTTCACTTCGTTGATCATGTGATCGGCGCGCACCATGCAGAGCACGAAGCCGGCGTCGCTCATGTACATCATCGCCTTCAGCTGATGCTCGAGCGGACGTTTCAGGAAGGCGGCCACTTCCTCGCAGCTTTTCTGTCCCGGCGTCGGCGTCAGCACCAGCGCTTCGGTCGCGGCGCCGCGCGGCGTGGATGGCGCCAACGCCTCGGCCATCTCGATGTTCGCCGCGTAATCGGAGTCGGCGCAATAGGCGATGACGTCCTCGCCGCTTTCGGCGAGCACCTGGAACTCGTGCGACACAAAGCCGCCGATGTTGCCGGTGTCGGCCTTGACGGCGCGAAAATCGAGTCCGAGGCGGCTGAAGATGCGCGTGTAGGCGTCATACATCGCCTGATAGCTCTTCATCAGGCTGTCCTTGTCGACGTCGAACGAATACGCATCCTTCATGATGAACTCGCGCGAGCGCATGACGCCGAAGCGCGGCCGGCGCTCGTCGCGGAACTTGGTCTGGATGTGATAGAGGTTGAGCGGCAGCTGCCGCCACGAACGAAGCTCCTGGCGTGCGATGTCGGTGATCACCTCCTCGCTGGTCGGCTGCACGATGAAGTCGCGCTCGTGGCGATCCTTCACGCGCATCATCTCCGGGCCCATCTTCTCCCAGCGCCCCGATTCCTGCCACAGTTCGGCGGGCTGGATGACCGGCATCAAGAGTTCGACCGCGCCAGCGGCGTTCATCTCCTCGCGCACGATGGCTTCGACCTTGCGCAGCACGCGCACGCCAAGCGGCATCCAGGTGTAGATGCCGGCGCCGAGCTTCTTGATCATGCCGGCGCGCATCATGAGCTGATGCGACACGATTTCCGCCTCGGCAGGCGCTTCCTTGGTGGTGGACAGGTAGAACTGGCTGAGTTTCATGAGGACAGGGATGACGTTGGCGGGGAGGCGCGGCGAAGCGGCGCACGGAACCCAGCATTTTCGCTCAATCGGGCTATGCTCGCGCCATGCAAGAGATGACCACGTCCGACTCCGTTCGCGTGCTGCGCGCGCCGCCCGGGACGAGCAGCGTCCCCCTGGTGCTCGATTCACCGCACAGCGGGCAGCGCTATCCCGCCGATTTCGGCTTCGCCTGCAACTTCGCGCGTTTGCGTCGCGCCGAGGACACCGACATCGACGATCTCTACGCCGAGGCGCCGACGTTCGGCGCCACGCTGATCTGCGCCGAGTTCCCGCGCAGCTATCTCGATCCGAACCGTCGCGTCGAAGATTTCGACGACACGCTGCTCGATGCGCCGTGGCCGCATCCGCTCGACCCATCGCCGAAAACGCGCACCGGCATCGGGCTCATCTGGCGCGTGCTCGACGACCTCTCGCCGATCTACGCGCGGCGGTTGAACGTCGCCGAGGTCGAGTCACGCATCGCGCGCTGCCATGCGCCGTACTGGCAGGCCGTCACCGCCGCGATCGAAGCCGCCCACGCCGCGCATGGGCGCGTCGTTCACCTCAATTGCCATTCGATGCCGGCCGAGGCCGGCCCGCTCGCGTGGGTGCCGCGCGGCACGCGCTTCCCCGACGTCGTGCTCGGCGACCGCGACGGCAGTACCTGCACGCCCGCGCTGACGGCGCTGCTGGCGGCCGCGTTTCGCGATGAAGGGCTTTCGGTGGCCATCAATGACCCCTACAAGGGCGTGGAGCTCGTCAAGCGCTTCGGGCGTCCGGCGACGGGGCGACACAGCATCCAGATCGAAGTCAATCGCCGCCTCTACATGAACGAGGATACGCGCGAGCGCAACGACAGCTATCCGGCGCTGAAGCGCACCCTCACGCGGGTGACGGCCCGCGTGGCCGCGTTCGCCTCGGATGCGGCGGCTTTCTAGAATTCGCGCATGCCATCCTTTCATCTTCCCGACCCGCGCCACTTCGTGCCCATGAACGAAGCGCACACCGACGAATTGATCGACTACGCATTGGCGGCACTGGCCGCCGAGCAGGGCGTGATTCAGGAAAAGCAGGAGAGCGCGCTGCGCGACGCGATGATGGCGAAGCTCCGCGACGGCGATACGGAGGCGATTGCCCGCGCGCTTGCGCAAGCGCCGTCGCTCGCCGTGCAGCGTCTCCTTGCCCGCACGCTGGCGTTGGCCCACGTGGCAGGTGGCCGCTCGCGCGGCGAGAGCGATTTGCCGCTTACCGTGTTCGCGCTCCCGATCATCATCGTGGCTGGAAGCGCCGCGCCGATCACGCTGGAAGCGACACTCCCCGACGTCGATGAGCTTGTCGCGTTGATGAAAGCGGGCGGCGCGCTGCGCGGCAACCAGAGCTTCACGCTGTCGAACGCGCTCGCCAGCGCGGCGGCGTTCGCGATCGAGCGGCTGCCGGCATCGCTCGACTGGTGGAAGTTGAACCCCGGAGCGCCGATCGCCATCGAGCCGGCGCCGCTGTCGGTTCCGGCGAATCAGGAAAGCGTGTTCCTGCGCTTCTTGCCGGGCACGGCGTGGGCCGGCCCTGGCGTCGATCTGCTCACGGCGCGCGACACGGCGCCCTGGGGCATGTCGTTCACGCAGGCGCTGGCGCGTCAACTTGCCCGCGAGGGGTTGACGCTGCTTGCGCTGCCGCGCCCGCCGCGGACACCGCTTTCGGCGCTCTATCAAGGGCGTGTGGCGCAGCGCGAAGTCTCATTGCAACTCTTCGTGACCCATGCCGTGCGCAAGTTTCGCGGCAGCGTCGGCGAGCCGGCGGCCGTCATCTCGGCGCATCGCATGGACGATGGGCGCGGCGAGGTGCGGTTGTCGCTATCGAATCCGTTCGATGAAAAGGGGGCCGAGGGCTTTCGTGCCGAGCTCTACGCCACCGACCGCGCGCAGGATGTCGCCACCGCGATGCAGGACTTGCTGCGCGAGTGTCAGGTCGAGGACGTGACGACGCTGGGCGACGTCTTTCCCGACATCGACCACGAGACCCGCATGCCGCTGCTCTTTCGCGCCGACGCGCTGGCCGGCGCGGTCGAGCGCGCGCTGAAGACGACGACGCATTGACGTGTTTTGCCCGGGTTATGGCGCCTTGGTGGCAAGAATCAGGTCGTGCGTGAACAAATAGCCGGGCAGACGCACGATGCGCCCGAACCAGGTCGCCCACTCACGTTCGATGTAGTCGGGTGAATGGAACACGTTGACGTACTCGTCGGGGTGATCGACGAATCCGTCCAATTGATTGTTGCTGCTGGTCACCACCAGACCCTCGCGCGCCAGTCGATCTTGCAGCGCGTGGTGCTCGGTCGGTGACAGGCCGGCGAAGTCGATCGCCGTCTGACCGTGTACGGTGACCATCAGCACGCCGCCGGGTTTCAGCACCCGACGCAGTTCGGCGAGCCAGCGCTGCTCCCACTCACGGCGCAGATGCGTGAAGACGGACACGCCGTAGATGACGTCGAAGGTGGCATCGGGCCACGGCAGTGGCGGCTCCAGTTTCGACGGCGCAAAGCGGCCCGGCAAATGGGCGGCGCACCACGACACATTGTCGGCGTCGATGTTGCAGCCATGAAACCCGTCGCCGATGCCCGGTGCGAGGTGCCGCGCGATGCGGCCGCAGCCCACGCCCCAATCGAGCACTTGCAGATTGCGCCCGAACAGTGGTGCTCCGCAGTACGCCTCGCAGGCCATCTTCAAGCGCATTGCGTCGGTTGCGCCGAGCCAGAGAAACCCGTTGACGTCGCGGTTGCCGATCACGCGATAACGGCGGTCCGCGTCTGGCAGATCGGTGTGTCGTGCCGGATCGGGCAAAAACCAGCTCTCACGGCCGCGGGCCATCGCCTCCGTCGTCGAATTGGCGCAGCGGACTTCCATGTAGCCGTCCGGGTAGGCGAGGTCGGCGATCACCGTGAAGCCGGAATATTCGGCATCGCGGCGCTGCCAGAAATGTTCGCGCAGCGCCGGGCGTTGTTGCGGATAGTCGACGTGCAGCGGCGCTCGACCATTCACCGTGAAGCGCCCGGATTGTGCGGCGTAGCGCGCGAGCGCTTCGCTCGGCGTCGCGGTGTCGTCGTCAGGCGGCGAGAGCTCCGGCAACGCCCAGCCGGTCAAACGCACGCGGGGGGGCGCCGTCCGTCTCGATCACGGCATGATCGAGATACCACGGCTCCGCGACCATCGCTCCGGAGGGCGAGGCCGGTGTCGGTTCGGCGGCCGCCGTAGGCCGCGGTTGGCGTCGGCGTTCGAGCCATCGCAAGGCGCGGTCGAGTGTGCGTCGGACATTGAGCATGGCGAGGGTTCGCGCGCGCGGGAAGGCGCGGTGAGGGGGTTGGGGCCGCTATCGTAGCGGGTCGAATCTTTCCGCGCGGGAACCCTCGGGCGTGGCTGCCGGTCACAGCGCGGGCCTGCCGCGGTGCTGCGGTGCACGGCGCCGTTTCATCTTCTAAGCCAAAATACGCCGCGTGAATCCGCTCAACGTCTTTCCTTCGCGCCGTCTCGCCTATGCGACGGGCTTCCTCGTCTGCGCCGCGCTCCTGGGCTATGCCTTCTATCTGCAATATGTCGAGGAGCTCGAACCGTGCCCGATGTGCTGGTTCCAGCGCGTGGCGATCGTGGCGCTTGCCCTCGTGTTCCTGATCGGCGCGATTGGCAACCCCGGGCGTCGCGGCGCGCAGTGGCTGGCCTGGGCGTCGCTCGTGACCGGTGGCGGCGGGGCGATTCTTGCGGCGCGTCACCTCTACATCCAGTCGCTGCCGGCCGATCAGTTGCCCAGTTGCGGCATGGGCATCAGCTACATGCTCGAGACGTTGCCGTTTCTCGACGTGTTTGCTCGGGCGCTGAAGGGCAGCGTGGAGTGCAACAAGATCGATCTCATCCTCGGATTGCCGATTCCGGCGTGGAATCTGCTGTTCTTCATCGTCGCCGTCATCGCGGCCTTTCTGCTCATCAACCATCGCGCCCACAAGGCGTAACGCATCGTTCATGAAACCCATCGTTCCCGCCGCCGTGGCGACAGCCCTCGCGTTGGCGTCGCCGTTCGCCGTGGCGCAAACACCCGACAAGACACCGACGTTCCATCCGCCTGCAACGCCGGCGCGCCCGGTCACCGACGTCGTGCACGGCACGACGCTGACCGACCCGTATCGCTGGCTGGAGGACAACAAGAGCGACGAGGTCGTCAAGTGGACGCGTGCCCAGCATGACGCCGCGCTCGGCTGGCTGGCGACCAACACGCCCGAGGTGCCGGGCCTGCGCGATGAACTGACCCGCTACATCGACCGCACCATCACCTCGCCCCCGGCGTTCTACAAGGGCCGCGAGTTTTTCACCCGCAAGGTGAAGGGCGACGCGCAGGCCAAGCTCTACACGCGGCTCGATGGCAAGGAAGTGCTGCTGTTCGACCCGATGAAGATCGACCCGAGCGGCAAGTCCGCGCTCTCCGGGCGCGCCTACTCGCGCGACGCCCGCATCGTCGCCGTCGGCGTGCAGCGCGCGGGGGATGAACTGCCGACCCAGTACTTCATCGACAGCAAGAGCGGTGAGCCGGTCTACGCGCCGCTGCCGCAAGTCTGGAGCGTGTCGTGGACGAAGGACAACGCCGTCGCCTATGTGCAGCCGCGCACGCAGGAGCAGGTGAGCAGGCAGTTGCCGCTCTACACGCAGCGCGTCGACCTGCGCAAGCCCATCGCCGGGCAACCCGTGGTGCACAAGTTCGCTGACGCCAAGCAGTGGGGCGGCGTGTCCGACTTCGAATATTCACCGTACACCGTCTATGCCACCGGCGAGGGCAAACGCGCGCAGTTCGCCATCGCGAAGACCGGCAGCAGCGAGGCACCGCGCGTCATCTTTGCCGAGAAGGACGCCAATGCGTCGATCGAGATGATCGGCGACACGCTCTACGCGTGGACCAACGCCGGTGCGCCGAACGGGCGTCTGCTCAAGGGCAGCGTGGCGAAGCCGGAGTTCAAGGACTGGCGCGAGATCGTGCCCGAACAAAAGGACGTGGTGCTCGAATCGTTCGTGGTGACGAAAAAGCACATCATCGTGCGCGAAAAGCGTGAACTGCTCGAACGCCTGCGCGTGCTCGACCTCGATGGCAAGCCGGTGCGCGAGCTTGCGGCGCCGGAGTTCGGCAGTGTCGCGAGTCTCTCCTATGATCGCGACAGCAACACGCTGTACGCGGCGCTCGCCACGTTCACGGCACCGTTCAAGCTCTACCAGCTCGACGCCGATCGCCTCGAATGGAAGTTCCTGTATCAGGACGAATCGGTGCTCGATACCAGCAACATCGAAACAAAGATGGTCTACGTGACGAGTCGTGACGGCACCCGCGTGCCGATGTTCGTCAGCGCGAAGAAAGGCATCAAGCTCGATGGCAACAACCCGACGCTGCTCTATGGCTACGGCGGCTTCAACATCGGCATCAACGTCGGCTATCTCGGTGCCTTCGCCACGCTGATCAATCGCGGCGTCGTCGTCGCGCAGCCGGGGCTTCGCGGCGGTGACGAGTTCGGTGAGCGCTGGCACGAGGGCGGCATGCTCGGCAACAAGCAAAACGTGTTTGATGATTTCTACGCCAGTGCCGAATGGTTGATCAGCCAGGGCTACACCCGAAGCAAGCGGCTGGTGGCCTTCGGCGGCAGCAACGGCGGTCTGCTGGTCGGCGCCGCCGCGACGCAGCGCCCCGACCTCTTCAACGGCATCGTCTGCTCGGTGCCGCTGCTTGACATGGTGCGCTATCACAAATTCCGCATCGCACGCTACTGGATCCCCGAGTACGGCGACCCGGATCGCGCGGCCGATTTCGCGTGGCTCTTGCGCTACTCGCCGTATCACAACGTGCGCGAGGGCGTGAACATGCCGCCGATGCTGGTCATCGCCGGCGAGAACGACACCCGGGTCGACCCGCTGCACGCCAAGAAATTCGTCGCGCGCGCGCAGAACAACCCTGGCCAAGTGAGCCCCATCCTGCTCAAGATGGATTACGACTCCGGCCACGGCAGCGGCAAGTCCACCGCCCAGCAGGTCGAAGACCGCGAAACGTGGCTCAAATTCATTCTCGCCCTGAGCGGGGCGAATGATGGAAAACCATGATGGAACCAAGAGCAGAGATGACCATGCCAACGATATTGAACCCACGAATCTTCACGGCGCCAGCGCTCGGCCTTGCCGCCGTGCTGTTGGCCGTGACGGCCGCCGCGACCGCCAGTGCCCAGGGCGTGAAGATGACGTCGCCGTCCGGGGCCGAGGTCAAACCGCCGGTTGAAACCGCGGGCCCTGCCGTGCCGGCGAAGATTCAGGCGCTCGCCTGGCTTGCCGGTTGCTGGCAGGCCCCGTCGGAGCGCGACGGGTCGAGCGTGCGCGAAATCTGGCTCGCGCCAAGCGCTGGCACCATGCTGGGCATGGGGCAGGTCGTGCGCGGCGACAAGAGCATCGATTGGGAAGCCATGCGGCTCTATGAGGACGGCGCCAGCGTCAAGCTCTGGTCGCGCCCCGGCGCGCGAGGCGAGTTCACCCAGACGCTGGAACGCGTCGCCGATGGATACGCCGTCTTCGCCGTGACCGAGGGCGATACGACGACGCGCATCACCTATCAGCGCAAGTCGGCCGACGAGTGGTCCGCCGCGTTTCGAATCCTTCGCGGCGAAAACCGGCAAGGCGCCGATTTGTCCTTCAAGCGCGTCAACTGCGCCGACTGGGTGGCCGCGCCGAAGTCGAAGTAGGCGCCGCAGGTGCGCGCGCAAGCGCACCCCGGCGCCGTTGCGCACGAAGCGGGTCAATGGCTTTTTGGTGAAAGGCGCACCCATGACGGGCTTGGAGCGATGAATGCCATGAAGTCGACTTTGAGCTGAATCGGCCGCCAAGCCCGTTGTGGATGCGGGTTTCGTCGCAAAGTCATAGGTGATTTCACCGCAACGAGCGCTCGGTTCGCGTCGTGCAGGCTGCATGACGGCCCTGATCGGCCTATAATTACAAGTTCACTTCGACAAAACCAACCGTGGGTTCGGGGTACGCCCACATCGCGTGGCGCCTCTCCACCCCACGGGCAAAAGAGAACAGGAATCACCATGGCACTCACGCCAGACCAAACCGCCAAGATCATCGCCGAGCACGGCCGTTCGAAGAACGACACCGGCTCGACCGAAGTTCAGGTCGCCCTCTTGACGGCCAACATCAACGGACTCTCCGAGCACTTCAAGGCGCACGTCAAGGACCACCACAGCCGCCGCGGGCTGCTGAAGATGGTGAACCAGCGCCGCAGCCTGCTCGCCTACCTGCGCAACACCGATCGCGCGCGCTATCAGGCGCTGATCGAAAAGCTCGGGTTGCGCAAGTAATTCGTGCCATCGCGCCGACCGACAAGCCACCGCGTGTCCATCGCCGGTGGCTTTTTCGCTTGGTGCGCGCCTGACCCGCGAACGCCGACGACGCCCGTGCGCGCCGCCGCCGTCCGCCCGATTTCCCCAACGACAAAAAGAGAAAGGATCAGCCGATGCTGACCGCAGTCAAAAAGTCCATTCAATATGGCAGGCACACGCTCACCCTCGAAACTGGTGAGATCGGCCGTCAGGCCGACGCCGCCGTCCTCGTGCGGCTCGACGACACCGTGGTTCTGGTGTCCGCCGTCGCCAGGACCAGCGTCAAGGAAGGGCAGGACTTCTTCCCGCTGACGGTCGACTATCAGGAGAAGTTCTACGCTGCCGGCAAGATTCCCGGCGGTTTCTTCAAGCGCGAAGGTCGCCCGACCGAGAAGGAAACGCTGACCGCGCGGCTCATCGACCGCCCGATCCGGCCGCTGTTTCCGGATGGCTTCTACCACGAGATCCAGGTCATCGCGACGGTGCTCTCGATGGACCCGGAGATCGACCCCGACATTCCGGCCATGATCGGCGCCTCGGCCGCGCTCGCGCTCTCCGGCGTGCCGTTTGCCGGCCCGATCGGCGCCGCGCGCGTCGGCTACGCCAACGGCCAGTATCTGCTGAACCCCACCGCCACGGAGCTGAAAACTTCCGAGATGGACTTGGTCGTCGCCGCCACCGAAGGCGCCGTCATGATGGTCGAATCGGAAGCGCGCGAGCTGCCCGAGGACGTCATGCTCGGTGCCGTCTGGTGGGGCCACGCGCAGCAGCAGGCCGTCATCGACCTCATCCACGCGCTGGTCGAGGACGCCGGCAAGCCCGCCTGGAACTGGCAGGCCCCTGCGAAGGACCCCGCCCTGGTCGCGCGGATCGTCGAATCGGCCGGCGCAGGCTTCGATGAAGCCTACAAGATCAAATCGAAGAGCGCACGCAGCGCCAAGCTGAAAGAGGTCTACGCGGCAGCGCAGACGGCGCTGATTCCGGCGGAGGCCGACACCCTCACCAAAAACAACATCAACAACGAACTCTTCGCGCTCGAAGCGAAGACCGTTCGCGAGCAGATCCTGCGCGGCGAGCCGCGCATCGACGGCCGCGACACGCGCACCGTGCGTCCGCTGTCGATCCGCACCGGCGTGCTGCCGCGCACCCACGGCTCGGCGCTCTTCACCCGTGGCGAGACGCAGGCCATGGTCGTCGCCACGCTCGGCACCAAGCAGGACGAGCAGATCATCGACGCGCTCGGCGGCGAATACCGCGACCGCTTCATGCTTCACTACAACATGCCGCCGTTCGCCACCGGCGAGACCGGCCGCGTCGGCTCGCCCAAGCGTCGCGAGATCGGTCATGGCCGCCTCGCCAAGCGCGCGCTGATCGCCGTGCTGCCGCCCGAGAAGGATTTCTCGTACTCGATGCGCGTGGTTTCCGAAATCACCGAATCGAATGGCTCCTCGTCGATGGCCTCCGTTTGCGGCGGCTCGCTCGCGCTGATGGACGCCGGCGTGCCGATCAAGGCGCCGGTGGCCGGCATCGCCATGGGCCTCATCAAGGAGGGCAATCGCTTCGCCGTGCTCACCGACATCCTCGGTGACGAGGATCACTTGGGCGACATGGACTTCAAGGTGGCCGGCACCGACCGCGGCGTCACCGCGCTGCAGATGGACATCAAGATCCAGGGCATCACCAAGGAAATCATGGGCGTCGCACTGGCGCAGGCCAACGAAGCGCGCCACCACATCCTGCGCATCATGCACGAGGCCATGCCGCACTCGCGCACCGAAATGAGCGCCTACGCGCCGCGCATGATCACCTTCAAGATCAACCCCGAGAAGATTCGCGACGTCATCGGCAAGGGCGGCGCCGTGATCCGCCAGCTCACCGAGGAGACGCGCTGCCAGATCGATATTCAGGACGACGGCACCATCACCATCGCCTCGCCGAACGCGGACGACCTCGCCGAATGCAAACGCCGCATCGACGACATCACCGCCGAAGTCGAAGTGGGCAAGGTCTACGAAGGCCCGATCGTGCGCATCATGGACTTCGGCGCCGTCGTGCAACTGCTGCCCGGCCGCGACGGCCTGCTGCACATCAGCCAGATCGCCAACGAGCGCGTCAACGCCGTCACCGACTTCTTCAAGGAAGGCGATGTCGTCCGGGTCAAAGTGCTCGGCTTCGACGACAAGGGTCGCGTCAAGCTCTCGCGCAAGGTTCTGCTCGACGAGCAGGCGGCGGCGGACAACGGCGCCGCCCCGCAATCCTGAGCCATCGCACGCTCGCACACGACCAACGGGGCTTCGGCCCCGTTTTTTTTGACATGCCGCTGGTGTCACCATCCGACGCCCCGCCGCGAGCGTGGAGGAGGGCGGGACAACGCGGCAACTCGAATCACGCTTGGGACACGCAAGCGAACCTGACCGCGCCGGTCACCTTGGCGCCGTGCGTCCCTTCGCTTGCGCTAAAACGGGAAGCATCTTTTTCTTTCTGTTTTTCGCCGAGGTAGTGCCATGTTCAGTCATGTGATGGTGGGCTCGAACGACATCGAGCGCTCGAAACGCTTCTACGACGCCGTGCTTGCGGTGCTGGGTGCGGGGGCGGCGCACCGCGACGTGGCGGCGAGCGGTCACACGCGGCTTTTCTATCGCCACGAGGGCGCTTCGTTTGGCGTCGGCGAGCCGATCGACGATCAGCGGGCGACGCATGCCAATGGCGGCACCATCGGCTTCAAGTGCGCCTCTCCCGAGCAGGTACGCCAGTTCCACGATGTGGCCGTGGCGCACGGCGGCACGTCGATCGAGGCGCCGCCCGGTTTGCGCGAAGGCAAGCATGGCGCGCTGTACCTCGCCTACGTGCGCGATCCGGACGGCAACAAGCTCTGTGCGTTGCATCGGCCGAAGTAGCGTCTTGCGCGCGGTGGCGCCGTGATGTTGGATTGCGCGTAGAGTGGAGCGCCTAAACTTCGCAAAATCGTGGTTTCAAACGATAAATTGAAGCGACCGTAAGTCACAATCCGACGCAATGCGCCACCCAGGCGCCACCGCTCTGTTGCGAAGGAGAGAACCATGCCGACTTACACGCCCCCGCTGCGCGACATGCGCTTTGTGATGGAAGAGTTGCTCGACGTGCCCGCCGAACTGAAGGCGCTGCCCGCGCATGCCGACAACGACATGGAAACGATCATGGCGATCGCCGAGGAGGGCGGCAAGTTCGCCTCCGAAGTGCTGTTTCCGTTGAATCAGTCCGGCGACCGCGAAGGCTGTGTGCTCGATCAGACAACGCACGAGGTGAAGGCACCGAAGGGCTACCGCGAGGCGTACAAGCAGTTCGTCGAAGGCGGCTGGCCGGCGCTCTCCTGCGACCCGAAGTACGGTGGCCAGGGCCTGCCGATCGTCGTCAACCAATGCATCTACGAGATGCTGAACTCCGCCAATCAGGCGTGGGCGATGTATCCGGGCCTCACCCACGGTGCCTATGAATGCCTGCACGCGCATGGCACGCCGGAGCAACAGGCGCTCTATCTGCCGAAGATCACCACGGGCGAGTGGACGGGCACCATGTGCCTGACCGAACCGCACTGCGGCACCGACCTCGGGTTGCTGCGCACCAAGGCCGAGCCGAATGCGGATGGTTCGTACACCATCACCGGCAACAAGATCTTCATCAGCTCCGGCGAGCATGATCTGGCCGAGAACATCATCCACCTCGTGCTCGCACGCCTGCCCGGTGCGCCGCTGGGCTCGAAGGGGATTTCGCTGTTCATCGTGCCCAAGTTCATCCCGAACGCCGACCAGTCACTCGGCGAACGCAACCGGATCTTTTGCACCGGACTCGAGCACAAGATGGGCATTCACAGCAATGCCACCTGCCAGATCGCGCTCGACGGCGCCACGGGCTGGCTCGTTGGCCAGCCGAACAAGGGCTTGAACGCCATGTTCGTGATGATGAACGCCGCGCGCATCGGCGTCGGCATGCAGTCGCAGGGCTTGACCGAAGTCGCCTATCAAAACGCTCTGGCCTACGCCAAGGACCGCATCCAGATGCGCTCGCTGGCGGGCCCGAAGAGCCCCGACAAGCCGGCCGACTCGATCATCGTGCATCCGGACGTGCGCAAGATGTTGCTCACCGCCAAGGCGTACGCCGAAGGCGGCCGCGTGCTCTCGCTGTACTGCGCGCTGTTGATCGACAAGGAACTGAACCATCCCGACGAGGCGGTCCGCAAGGAGTGCGCCGAGATGGTGGCGCTGCTGACGCCCATCGTCAAAGCCTTCATCACCGACAACGGCTGGATTTCGACCTCGCACTGCATGCAGGTGTTCGGCGGCCACGGCTACATCGCCGAAAACGGCATGGAGCAGTTCGTTCGCGACGCCCGCATCAACATGATCTACGAGGGCACCAACACCATCCAGTCGCTCGACTTGCTGGGGCGCAAGGTGCTCGGCAATCAGGGCGCCACGCTCAAGAAGCTGGGCGCCATC
>JAFEDD010000035.1:0-9321 GCA_018241765.1 Pseudomonadota bacterium
GTCCATCGTCGCCATCGCGAGGCCTGCGCCGTTGACGAGGCAGCCGATGTCGCCATCGAGCGAAATGTAGGCGAGGTCGTACTTGCTCGCTTCGATCTCGGCCGGGTCTTCCTCGTCGAGGTCGCGCATGGCGACGATGTCAGGGTGGCGGAAGAGGCCGTTGGCATCGAAGTTGAACTTGGCATCGAGCGCGACGACGCGTCCGTTGCCCGTCACGATCAACGGGTTGATCTCGGCCAGCGAGGCATCCTTTTCGACAAACGCCGCGTACAGCCCTTTCAGCGCCTTGCGTGCGTCGCCAAGACCGCCGTCGGGGATGCCGATCGCTCGCGCGACCTCGTCGCACTGCGCGTCGGTGAGTCCGGCCGCCGGGTCGATGAACACCTTCTTGATGGCCTCCGGGTTCTTGTGCGCCACCTCCTCGATGTCCATGCCGCCCTCGCTCGAGGCGAGCAGCGCGACGCGCTGGCTGGCACGGTCGACGACCATCGAGACATAGAGTTCTTTCTTGATGTCGGCGCCTTCTTCGATCAGCAGGCGACGCACTTTCTGGCCCTCGGGGCCGGTCTGGTGCGTGACGAGCTGCATGCCAAGAATTTGCGAGGCCTTCTCGCGCACCTCGGCGATCGACTTGGCCACCTTGACGCCGCCGCCCTTGCCGCGACCGCCGGCGTGGATCTGCGCCTTCACCACCCACACCGAGCCGCCGAGCTCCTCGGCC
This sequence comes from Pseudomonadota bacterium, assembly GCA_018241765.1. Classification (GTDB taxonomy): domain Bacteria; phylum Pseudomonadota; class Gammaproteobacteria; order Burkholderiales; family Casimicrobiaceae; genus Casimicrobium. Next base: position 722 of record JAFEDD010000035.1, read on the forward strand.
GCGCGCACGGCCTCCTCGACGCTGAACGCCGGAATGCCGCGCGGCACCGGCACGCCGTACTCGCGCAGAATCTGCTTACCCTGGTACTCGTGAATCTTCACGCCAACCCCTTCTTCGGTTCAATCATTCATCGATACTGCAACGGTACGCGACCCGGCGGCCCGCACGCAACACTCCACGGCCCCTACGGCGCCGTCACCCCTTCGTCGACCACGGCGGTCTCGCGCGCGCCGACATACCACTTGGGGTAGTACACGCGCACGGTTTCGGAATCGGTCGCCAGCGCATGGCAGGCATCGAGCTGAAACGGCTTGCGGCCATCGGGCGCGTCCGAGTCGCGGCGCTCGCCCGCGAAGGTCTGCACCGCCGCCGTGGGCAAATAACCCAGCAGCTCGGACAGATGGGTGCAACCCCGCACCCCGCCCATTTTTTCAGCAATCGCCTTGCGGAAACCTTTCAGCAGGTTGCTGCCGATCAGCTTGCGGTACGCCGGCGCAATCTGGTTGCAGGCGCCCGGATAGGGCATCGACTCGGTGCTCGCTTCGATGTCGAGCACCTCGAAACGGCGGTCGATCGTCACCCGCAGCAGCATGTCGTGCACCGGAACGTCCCGGCTGCGCTGCCCGCCGGCGACGGCATAGTCGCGATCCTTGCTGTCGGTCAGCCGCGCCTCGATGTCATAGTGTCCATCGAGGCGGCGATAGCCCTCGTACGTCACGCGGCGAAGGTGGAGCCGCTCGCGAGCGGCGGGAGGAGACAGCGGCATGTACCCCGGACGTCGCGTGCAGCGGCAAGGCAGCGACGCGCTAGACTGTGGCGAAACCACGATTTTACTGCGCCGGCGCGGCGCCGGTTGTGCGACGCAACGAACGCTCGGGCAGGAGGGAATCGGCCATGACAGCGGCAACAAACGCCCCGGCAGCGCGCTACGTGCTCGCGCTCGACCAAGGCACGACCAGTTCGCGAGCCATCGTGTTCGACCACGGCGGCAACGTCGTCCACGTCGCGCAGCAAGAGTTCCGCCAGCACTTCCCCGAACCCGGGTGGGTCGAACACGACGCGTCGGAGATTCTCGCCACGCAGCAACAGGTCATGCATGAAGCGCTGCGCGGCGCCGGCGTCACGCCCGCCGCGCTGGCCGCAATCGGCATCACCAACCAGCGCGAGACGACGGTGCTTTGGGAGCGCGCCAGCGGGCGCCCACTCGCCCGCGCGATCGTCTGGCAAGACCGGCGCACGGCCGCACGCTGCGACGAACTGCGCGCCCAAGGCAAGGCGGCGCTGATCCAGGCACGCACGGGGCTCGTGCTCGACGCCTATTTTTCCGGCACCAAGCTCGCGTGGCTGCTGGAGCACATCCCCGGCGCCCGCGCCCGCGCCGAGCGCGGCGAGCTCGCCTTCGGCACCATCGACAGCTGGCTTTTGTGGCACCTCACCGCGGGACGCGTCCACGCGACCGACCCTTCCAACGCAAGCCGCACGCTGCTCTTCGACATCCACCGCAACGACTGGGACGACGAGCTGCTCGCACTGTTCGGCATCCCGCGCGCCGTGCTGCCCGCCGTGCGACCTTCCTCGGGCGTCTTCGGCAGCGCCGAACTCGATGGCGTGGCGGTGCCGATCGCAGGCATTGCCGGCGACCAGCAGGCGGCGCTCTTCGGGCAGGCCTGCCACGCTCCGGGCATGGCAAAGAACACCTATGGCACCGGCTGCTTCCTGCTGCTCAATACCGGAGGCGACGCGGTCACCTCGCGCAACCACCTGTTGACGACGACGGCCTGGCAACTGGGTGGTGACGGCGGAACGCCCGGCCGTCCGAGCTACGCGCTGGAAGGCTCGGTGTTCATCGGGGGCGCCGTGGTGCAGTGGTTGCGCGACGGGCTGCGCGCGATCCGCTCGGCCGCCGATGTCGAGGCGCTGGCCGCCGAAGTACCCGATGCCGGTGGCGTCTACCTCGTGCCCGCCTTTGCCGGACTCGGCGCACCGCACTGGGACGCCTACGCCCGCGGCGCCATGTTCGGCCTCACGCGCGGCAGCAACATCGCGCACATCGCCCGCGCCGCCCTCGAGGCCATTGCCTTCCAGTCGACCGAAGTCCTGCACGCGATGCAGAAGGATGCGGGGATTCGCCTGAGCGAACTGCGGGTCGACGGTGGCGCCACCGCCAACAACCTGCTGATGCAGATCCAGGCCGATCTGCTCGGCGTGCCGGTCGTGCGCCCGAAGGTGCTGGAGACGACGGCGCTCGGCGCCGCCTACCTCGCCGGTCTCGCAGTCGGGTTCTGGCAGGGCCCGGCCGACATTGCCGCCAACTGGCAGGTCGACCGCGTGTTCGAACCCACGCTGAGCCGCGAGCGCGCAAGCGCCATGCTCGCCGGCTGGGGCGAAGCGGTCGAGCGCAGCAAGGCGTGGGCACGGCCATCGTGAGGTGACGGCGAGCCGTGTGCGCGTTGCGTCGCGATCACCCGGAGCGCTGCATTGCCTTCAAAGCTGAAACCCCGCCCAGATCACCGCCCCTTCGGCGAGATCGCGCCACAGGCCGGGGTGGCGGGCAACGAAGCGACTGGCGCTGGCACGCTCGATGTCGAACCAGTGTTGCCATCGCACGACCTCGGTCGGCCCGTGGAAGGCGAGCATCAATTCGTAATTCAAAAAGAGGCTGCGGCTGTCGAGATTCGCCGAGCCCGCGAGGGCCAGCGTGTCGTCGATGACGACGAGCTTGGCGTGCAGCATCTGCGGCGCGAGCCAGATCTGGCCGCCGGCTTCGGCCAGCGAGCGCAGCGCGCGGTTGCGAGCGATGTCGGAGAGTGGATGGTTGGAGCGTCGCGGCAGCAGCAGATCGACCCGCACGCCGCGCCGCGCCGCCAGACACAGCGCCAGCAGCAACCCCGAGTCGGGCACGAAGTAGGGGGTGACGAGCGCAATCGATTGCCGCGCACGATGCGCGGCCGTCAGCAGCAGCGCGTAGATCGTGTCGTCGGCCTGATCGGGGCCGGAGGCGATCAGTTGCGCGAGCGCGCCGGTCGCGAGCGTCGCCTCGCTGTCTTCATCATGCGCGGCATGCGCTCGCGCGCGCCGGCCGCCGCCGGCAAAGGCCCAATCGTGCTCGAAGAGGGCGCTTGCCTGGCGCACGACATCGCCACCGAGATCGAAGCTCAGGTCGCGCCACGCTGCGCGGCTCGTCGTGCCGGTGAAGTATTCCGCGGCGAGATTGCGCCCGCCGCACCAGAGCCGCCGCGTCGCGTGCGCCGCGTCGGTGATCAGTAGTTTGCGGTGGTCGCGCAGGTTGCTGCGCCCGCGCACGGTCGGCGACAACGGTGGCACGAACAGGCGAAAGCTGCCGCCCGCCTCGGTCAGCGACTTCAGGCGCGGCCGGCCCGCCATCAACGAGCCGACGCCGTCGAGCATCAGCCGCACACGCACGCCGGCGCGGGCCTTGGCGCAAAGCCGCGCGATGACGGCGCGGCCAATGTCGTCGCGGCCGAGGATGAAGGTGCACACATCGATGCTGTGTTCTGCGCCATCGAGCACGTCCCACAACGCGGTGAGCGCCGCGGCGCCGTCGCGGTGAACGCTCAGCGCGTGAAACCCCGCGGGCTGCGGCTGCCCGAGGGCAACGGCCAGATCCGCGGCCCAGGGCGGCGCGGGCGCGCCCGCCGGCGGCGGCGCGGGGCGCGGAGGCCGGGTGACGCGCTTGCGCGAGCCGAACAGCAGAAAGGCGGGCAGCGCGAGATAGGGAACGAGCAGGATGAAGAGCACCCAGGCGATGGCGGCGGTCGGGTGCCGCCGCTGGCGCATCGCGTGCGTGGTGACGATGTAGACGAGCAGCGACAACGCCATGACCAGTTCATGGATCGTCAGCCACGGGATCGACTTCGTCAGTGCCCCCACGCGATGCAACCCCCCGCATGCGCGCAGCCAACCGATCGGGCCCGGCGGCGCGCGGCGCTCGGGGCACCGGGCAATTATGACCGCGCTCGCCGCCGTGCCGGGAACGCATGAACCGAATCCGGCGCGCGCAGGCCACGGCATGATCAGTCACAATGGCGCCCTGTCGCGTCAATGTCATTCGACGCCCGATTGTTGCAAGGAGTCCCTCATATGTCCGCCCTCCGTTCCCGCCGCTCGTTTCTTGGTGCCGCCGCTGCAGCGAGCGCCGTGCTGGGCCTCGCGCTTGGCAGCCTGGCAAGCCACGCCGCCGAGCCGCTGCGCGTCGGCACCGATGCCACCTTTCCGCCGATGGAGTTCGTCGACAACGGCAAGCGCACCGGCTTCGACGTCGAACTGGTCGAGGCCATCGGCGCCAAGCTCGGGCGCAAGATCGAATGGGTGGACATCGACTTCAAGGGGCTGATTCCGGGCCTCATCGCCAAGCGCTTCGACCTCGCCGTGTCGGCGATCTACATCACCGACGAGCGGCGCAAGGTGGTCGACTTCACCGACCCGTACTTCGCCGGCGGCCTCGTGGTGATGGTGAAGGACAACAACCAGACGATCAAGACGCCGGCCGACCTCGCGGGCAAGAAGGTGTCGGTGCAGGTCGGCACCAAATCGGTCGGCTATCTTCAGGAGCACTATCCGAAGGCGCAGCGCGTCGAGGTCGAGAAGAACCAGGAAATGTTCAACCTGGTCGACATCGGGCGTGCCGACGCCGCCGTCACCGGCAAACCGGCCGCCTTTCACTACGTTCGCACGCGTGGCGGCTTGAAGGTGCTCGACCAGCAGCTGACGACGGAGGAATATGGCATGGCGCTGCGCAAGGACAGCGCCGATCTGACGCGCGCGGTCAACGCGGCCATCGCGCAACTGAAGGCCGACGGCACCTACGCCGCGCTGGTCAAGAAGTGGTTCAGCAATGCGCCCGCGAAGTGATGCCGCGCTGATGGGCTGAGCGTTGCCGGTCGCGCCATCGGTGCGTGACCGGCTCCGTCATCATGGAACTCGATTTTTCCCCCGTCTGGGCCGGCTTCCCGGCCCTGCTGCACGGCGCGCTGGTCACCATCGAAGTCACCGCCGCCTCACTGCTGCTCGGTGCGCTGCTCGGGCTCCTGGTCGGCATCGGCCGCCTGAACCCGAAGCGGCGACTGATCTACGGCATCTGCACCGTCTACGTCGGCGCCATTCGCGGCACGCCGCTCCTCGTGCAGCTCTTTCTGCTCTTCTTCGGGCTGCCGCAGTTCAACATCCTGCTGCCCGCCTTTCTGTGCGGCATGCTCGGACTCGGCATCTATTCCGGCGCCTACGTCAGCGAGATCGTGCGCGGCGCCATCCAGTCGGTCGATCGTGGTCAGATGGAGGCGGCGCGTTCGATCGGCATGTCCTACGCACAGGCGATGCGCTCGATCATCCTGCCGCAGGCCTTCGTGCGCATGATTCCGCCTCTCGGCAACGAGTTCATCGCGCTGATCAAGAACTCGGCGCTGGTGTCGCTGCTGACCATTCATGACTTGATGCACGAGGGGCAGAAAATCATCAGCGTCTCCTATCGCTCGCTGGAGGTCTACCTCGCCGTGGCGGCGATCTACTTCGTCCTGACCGGAGCCACGACGCTCTTGCTTCGACACGTCGAACAACGACTGCGCGCCGGAGGCATGGTGCAATGAGCGACACCACCGACCCGATCGTGCGCATCCGGGGTCTGCGCAAGGCGTTCGGCGAGCACGTCGTGCTCTCCGGCATCGACTGGGACGTGGCGGCGTCTCAGGTCGTCGTCGTCATCGGCCCGAGTGGTTCCGGCAAGAGCACCTTCCTGCGCTGCTGCAACGGCCTCGAACGCCCCGAGGGCGGGCGCGTCGAGATCTGCGGCCGCACCCTGGTCGACGAGGGCGTCATGCTGCCCGAGCCGGAGCTGAACCGGCTGCGCCAGGAGGTGGGCATGGTCTTTCAGGCGTTCAACCTGTTCCCGCATCTGAGCGTGCTCGACAACATCACGATCGGCCCGCGCAAGCTGCGCGGCCTGTCGCGCGCCGACGCCGAGGCTGCGGCCCGCGCGCTGCTCGAGAAGGTCGGACTCACGCAAAAGGCAGACGCCATGCCCGCGAGCCTCTCCGGCGGGCAAAAGCAACGCGTGGCGATTGCCCGGGCGCTGGCGATGCAGCCGCGCGTGATGCTGTTCGACGAACCGACGTCCGCGCTCGACCCCGAACTGGTCGATGAAGTGCTGCAGGTCATGAAGCTCCTGGCCGCCGACGGCATGACGATGATGGTGGTCACGCACGAAATGGGGTTCGCCCGCGAGGTCGCCGACGTCGTGCTGGTCATGGACGGCGGCGGCATCATCGAGGCCGGCCCGCCCGACGTCATCTTCAGCCAACCCACGCAGGAACGCACGCGAAGCTTCCTGCAGGCGGTGCTGAAGAACCAATGACTTTTCGCGGAAAACCGCATTCACAACGGGCTTACCGCGCGTTTTGTGGCAAAGTCGACAATCCGCGTTTTTCGCCGGGAAGCCCGTTGTGGATGCGGCTTCCAGCAAAAAGTCGTTGCCGTGATTTCAGCGTAAACGCTCGCCGGTGCGCCCGCGCCGGTGCACGCTGCGGCCGGCAACCCACGTCTCGCTGATGGCGCGGTCGTCGCCGAGCGTCATCATCGCAAAGAAGGTGTCGAGCGGGTCCTCGCGCTGGCCGCTGCGGCGCGCGAGCAGCGGCGTCGCCTGTGGATCGAGCAGCGCCAGATCGGCGAACTTGCCGGGCGCGATGCTGCCGATCTCGTCGTCGAGGCCGAGCGCGCGGGCTCCGCCGAGCGTGGCGAGATAGAGCGAGTACGCCGGCGTGAGCGAGGTGCCGAGCAACTGCTGCACCTTGTAGGCCTCGCCCAGCGTGCGCAGCATCGAATAGCTGGTGCCGCCGCCGACATCGGTGCCGAGCGCCACGGTGTTGCCGGCGGCGAGCGCCTGGCGCAGGTCGTAGAGCCCGCTGCCGATGAAGAGGTTGGAGCTTGGGCAGAACACGGGCCGCGCGCCGGTGACGCTGAGCCGTGCGCGGTCGGCATCGTCGAGGTGGATGCAATGGCCGTAGAGCGCACGATCGCGCAGCAGGCCGTAGTGCTCATAGACATCGAGATAGCTGCGATGCCCCGGAAAGAGTTCGGCCACCCAGGCGAGTTCGGCGCGGTTCTCGGCGAGATGCGACTGGATGTAGACGTCCGGATGTTCGCGCGCGAGCTGCGCCGCCGCCCGCATCTGCGCATCGCTCGAGGTCGGCGCAAAGCGCGGCGTGATGGCATAGCGCGAGCGCGCATGACCGTGCCAGCGTTCGATCAGCGCCTTGCTCTCGCGGTATCCGCTTTCGGGCGTGTCGGTCAGGCCCGGCGGTGCGTGGCGGTCCATCAGGCATTTGCCGGCGATGAGCCCGAGCCCGCGCGCTTCGCTCGCCGTGAACAGCGCGTCGACCGACCCCGGATGCACCGTGCAGAAGACGGCCGCCGTGGTGGTGCCGTTCTCCAGCAGCCGGTCGACGAAAAATTCGGCCGCGGCCGTCGCATGCGCGAGGTCGGCGAAGGCGCGTTCGGCCGGGAAGGTATAGCGATCGAGCCAGTCGAGCAACTGCGCGCCGTAGCTTGCGATGACGTCCACCTGCGGGTAGTGCACATGGGCATCGACGAACCCCGGCAGCAGCCACTGGCCGCGTCGGTCGAGAATCGTCACCTCGGCGCCGAGCGTGGGCAACAAGGCCGACGCCGGAGCGACGGCCGCGATGCGCTCGCCGTCGATCAACGTCAGCGCGTCATCGATGGCCTCGATGGCTGCGCGCTCACCGGCGAGTCCGGGGTCGCGCCGACAATGCAGAAGGGAAGATCGGATGGCGAACGGCGTGCTCATGGCGCGATGATAGGGGCACGCCGCACGCGCGACGATCACGCCGATGAATGCCCGACATCGCGCCGGGCGCGGTCACGCTCAGCTCGAGCGCGCGAAAAACACCTGACGCGCCGCCCAGGCCAGCACGCCGAGGTCATCGAGCCAACCGATCACGGGAATGAAGTCCGGGATCAGGTCGAGCGGCGACAGGACGTAGAGCAACGCCAGCAACGCGATGATCACCCGCTTCCATTTCGCCTGCCCCGAGAGCGGCTCGCGAACGGGGCTCACGACGACGGGCAGCGGACGGGCGGTGGATTGGGACGACATGAAACGGCACTCCTACGAAAAGCTGCGACCCGACGACGATTCCGGCGAACCGGCGCTATGGCACCGCCAGCGCGAAGGTGGAGGCAACGCGATCGCGTTCACTCGTCTTCACCGGCTGCGGCGCAGCGACGCCAACGCGGTTGATGTCGAACTGGTTGACGGCGGCCAGCGTGTTGCGAATCGCCTCGGCGCGCAGCGTGGCCAGCGTCGTGAAGGCGAGCTCGGGCACGTTCTGCCGGTCGCGCAGCAGCCGGAACAGCGCCGGGTAGTACTTGCCGCGCGCCTCGGCCGCGTCGCTGCGCCCCTTCGCCGTGAAGCGCTCACGCGCACCCTGCAGCAGACCGCCGAGCGCATTGCCGGCGGCTGGCAGATACTGCGCACGCAGCGCCGTCGCGGCCTCACCCGCGCCGCTGGCGAGTTCGTCCAGAGCCTCCTGCACGCGCGGATCGGTGAACGAGATGATCAACGGCTC
>JAFEDD010000035.1:9411-50897 GCA_018241765.1 Pseudomonadota bacterium
GCCGCCGAGCAGGGCGCCGAGCGCGCGGAACGGCGCGCTGACGATCTTGCCGAGCACGTTGGTGATGGCCTTCCAGACCAGTTGCCCGAACGAGAACTGCGGATCGTCGAGCGAGCCCTGCACCGGCAACCCGAGTTCGATGACGCCGTTGCCGTCCGCCAGCAGGGCGACGGCGAGATCGAGCGGAAGGCTGGTCGCATCCTTGCTCTCGACGCGCTCGCCGAGCCGCAGGTTGTCGATGACGATCTGGTTCTCACCCTTCAGCCTGCGATCGACGACCTTGTATTCGAGTTCGAGCGAGAGTTTGCCGCCATCGATGCGGCGGCCGGCGAACTTGCCGGAGTACGGCGTCAGGCTCGCCATGTCGAGATTGCGAAAACTCGCCTTCAGATCGGTGTATTGGGCCGCAGCCATCGGCGCCACAGTACCCGACAGCCGCGCCAGACCGTATTCATCGACCTTGCCCTCGAGCGCAACCTCGGCGCGGGCGGCGCCGTCGCTGGCAATGCCGACGATGAGCCCCGAGAGGTCGGACACGCGGGTGCCGAACTGCGGCCGCAACGACAGATCGGCATAGTGGATGTCGCCGCCACTCACCTGCATGCGATCGATGCGAACGTCGAGGTTCGAACTCGGCGCATCGACCGGCAGCGGTGCCTGCTTCGACACCGCGCCATCGTTGCCGATCTGCGTGAGGTTCAGCGTGCCATCTTCACCAATGATGATTTCGCCACGCGGCGCATCGAGGAGCAGATCGGCCAATGCCGCGCGGGCGCGACCAGCGGCCCAATCGAAGCTCAGGTTCTGGCTCGACAAGTCGGCCCACTGCGCGAACGGTTTGCCGCTCGCGCGGTCGTCGATACGCACCTCGCGCACGGCCGCATTGCCGGTAAAGCGCATCGACGGCGTCGGGTTTGCGGTTTCCAGCGTCACCCGCCCATGCAGCGCGGCCACGCCCGAAGCAAGCGCGAGTCGCGTCGAACGGGCGAGATAGGGGGAATACGGCGCGAGCTTCAACCCCTCGCCGTCGATGTCGCCCTCGCCGCGACCTCGCGCGAGGTCATGACGCCATTTGACGCCGACCTCCCCGCCGTGGCCGAGCGTTGCCCGCGCCGTCACGTCGAGCGGTTTGGTCGGTGGCCACGTGGCGCGCCCTGCCGTCGCCGACAGCGCATCGAGCGTATGCGTCAGCGGAACCTGCAACGTGGCGTCGGTCAGCGTGATGCGCCCCTCGCTGAGTGCGATGCCGGGCATCGCCAGCGTGGGTGCGCGGCCATCATGGGCTGTCCTCGCGCTCTCGCGCGCGCCGGCTTCCGGCGCTGCCGATTGCAGGCGACGCTGCACATCGAGGCCGTCACGATCGAGCGACAGCGCGATCTGCGGCGCGATGATGTCGAGCTTGGGCAACTCGATCGTCGGGGCCGGCCACGCGAGCTTGAAGGGTGCCGCGCGAACTTCTCGTGCGGCGAGCCAAGGCGTGCTCGCCGTCGCGTCACGCAGCGACAGATCGCTCACGGCCAGGCGCTGACCGGTGACGGCCACGCGCGGCACGTCCGCGAGGTCGACCTCGGCCGCCAACGCGGCGCCGAGCTTGAAATCGGCGCGCTGCGCGCTGGCGAACGACGCATCGAGCAGGCCCACACGTGCATCATCGGTCGCCACTTCGCCGAGGCTGAGCCGCCACGGCGGCGGCGCGTCCTTTGTCGCCGTCACGCCGCTGGCGCTCGACTCGGTGGCGGCGACCGGTGATGGCGACGCGGCGGCCGCGCTCGCTGTGAACGGCAACACGACCGAGCCATTGGCGGCGCGCTCGAGCATCATCTGCGCGCCCGCCACCCGCAACGCCGGCACGACGACCCGGCGCTCCGCAACCTCCACGGTGATCGGTTGCACGGTCGCCACTTCGGCAATCGTCGCCAGCGGCGTCTTCCCTTTTTGGGCGGCGGCCCGCGCTTCGATGGCCGTCAACTTCACCGACAGCGGCAGCACCGCCAGCAAGTGCTGGTCGCGGCCCTCGACGCGCGTCTTCGCCCACGATGCGGAGAGCGGCGCCACGTGCAGCGCCCGCATTTGCACGATGTCGCCTCCTTGCGAGAGTGCCGGGGCATCGATGTCGAGCGCGCCATCCCCAATGCCGAGCGCTGCGACATCGGTGCCGAAGACCGCGCTGTATCCGGCCTGAAGATTCGCCGTGCCATCGATATTGAACGGCAGAGGGTGCGCCAAGAGCGTCGCAAGTCGGCTCAGCGGCAAGCGTCCGATGCGAAGCTGCCCCGAACTCTCGATCGGATTGAGCCCCACGCGCCCCTGCCAGTGCACGCGCGTCTTGTCGTCGAGCGTGGCGTCGAGCGTGTACTCACCGCGATCGCGCGGCAACGTCGACAGGCGCTCGATGGCGAATGAAAGTGGTGCCAACGTCAGCCGATCGGCTCCGGTGTCGGCGCGCTCGTCACGCAAATGAAACGCGCCCTCGGTCACCTTCACATCGGTCAGCACGACGCGCGGCAGCGTATCGCTTTGCGCGTCGCTACCGTGCGGCAGTGCCGCGATGAAGCGTTGCCAGTCGAGCGATCCGCTGCGGTCGATCTGGGCAAACACCTGCGGCCGGATCAGCGCGATGCGTTGCGTCGTCCACGCAACGTGGGCGAGCGACGACCAGGCCCCACGCACGTCCAGCCCATCGAAGCGTGCGAGCACGCGGTCGCCATCGGCGAGTTTCACATCACCGAGCTTGAGTTCGAGCGTAAAGGGATTGAAGGATGCGCGGCCGACGACGAGTTCGCGCCCCGTCTTTTGTTGTACCCAGCGCGGCAACCACGACTGCAAAGCCCACGGCACACTGAGCGCCAGTTGCGCCACCAGCACAGCGCCCGTCGCGAGCGCGATGAGAGCCCATCGCCACCCTCGGCGGCGAGCGCGCGGCGCCGCCGCGGCAAGGCTGGGTGATGACGGATCGCGCGTAGCGGAATCAGACTCGGCCATGGCCGCATTTTGGCAAATGCGTGCCGGTGGCAATACGGCTCGCCGTCAGCGCACAAAATTTCTGACGGACTCCCTCGATTCCACTTCGTTGCATCGAGGCTACGGTTGCCATATGCGCTTGTCGTGCGGTGTTGCCAAGTAGAGCGGCGCTTCACCGGCACTGCCCATCGACGGCGCCCGCCGCGAGCACGGACAGCGTCGTCAGTTCGTAGCAAGCGTAGCCTCGGGCAACGAAGTGGAATCGAGGGGCGCTACAGCACGCCCATGACCGTGTCGGCGGTTCGCTCGATGGCCGTAGACGGTTGGTCATGGTAGAGAAGTCGGAGCCGTTTTGCGGCAGCGATGGTCAGAAGGGGATTTTTGTTGGGTTTGGTATCGTGTGTCTCGCCGCTTGCGTTGTAGCGCCATGCGTTCAAGCAACCCTCCGAGTTCCACTTATCTTTCGGGGTTTGCTGTCTTGACGAATGCGGCCACCTCTCGCACACAAAATTTCTGACTGGCTCCCTCGATTCGACTTCGTTGCATCGAGGCAACGCTTGCTGAGCAACCGGAACCACCGCCAGATCCCGAGGAGTACGTTTGGTGGTAACTCACGTTCATGGAGGCCAATGATGTTTCGGATAATGCGTGCGTCGACTGAAACGCGCGCGCTTTCTCGTCGGAAGAGGGATATCACGGACGTGTACCACGTGGTCGTCACCGCGATCGACAGCAAGGGTCGCATAAGTCACCACTAGCGCTCGAACGAAGCCTGTTCTTCATCGCCACCCCCAGGGTGGTCTACGGGGGTGACAACCACCCTGACGCATGGGACCCATCGAAGGCGTCCGCCGCGCGCACGGCGTGCAGTGGGCACGGGCGGCGTCGTCAGTTCGTAGGCGTGTCTGCGCGAACGATTCTCAATACGCCGTCGCCGTCAAAGTCAAACGACAAACCAAATTCAATCTTGTGTTTCGAAACAAAATCCAGCCCGCTCATTATCGTTTGGCCGCCAATATCGTTCCAGTCGACGATTTGCCAACATGTTGCGCATCCGCTGCGTTTCCTCAATTTGTTGAGCACCGTAATTTTACCGTCGGTACGCTTGATACCCACAGGCAATACACCACGGTAGTTTGGGACGTCGGGAATGATGACGCGACCCAGCATCGAGCCCGACATCAAGTAGAGCGCGCCATCGGCACCTCGGTACTCGCAGTCAAACGCGGAACGTCGCAAGTCCTCAACACATTGCTCGGGTTTTTCTTTTATCAATGGTCGAGGTAATGCCGCAAATTGTCCACCAATGACTCCCTTTGCCAGGACCAGTTTTCCCTCACGATCCGAAATTTGTTTGCGCATAGATTCCTTTGCGCCAACCGTTACAGTCGCGATAGGAAAGGCAAGAAATATCGCTACGAGCGGTCGAAGCAAGTGGTTCATCAATGCCTCCACCATGCACCCCGAGACGGGACCGCAGGAGGTCTGGAAAGATACGTCCACGGGCTGGCAACTCGTCCACCCATGGAGACCGGAAGACATGAGCCAACACGTACTTCGAAATGAAGATGTACCCGTGCAACGCTCGGCGTGTTGCCACTATCGCCCATCAGCGCAACCAATTGGCCTGCTTTTATTGCTGATCCGGGTGCCACCAAGATCTGCTGCAAGTGCGCATAAACACTGAATATCTTGCCCGCATGCTCGATCGCCAGGATGTTGCCGTAGTCGTTGCTGGGATTCGGCTGCAAATTGAATACCACGCCATCGGCTGCTGCAACGATGCCCGCGCCGAGGTGGCCCGAAATATCAATGCCATTGTGTGCGCCGTGTCCACGTGCGTCGCCGAACTGGCCTCCTCCTTGACGTACTGCTGGAACACGCTCGTTCAGTCGATAGTGCCCCGGGACTGGCCAAGCCCATCCCGTATCCGATTTTCTGATTGCCGCCTGAGTCATAAGTATTTCCCAACGAAAGCCATTTGTGTCGGGGCCGCGAAAGCCCTTGCAATACCGTCGCGCCGAGAAGGGCGTGACACGTTTCGCTCCAGAAAAACGCAGGCGTTCCGCCGTCGGGCGAAACGGCGCGCTGCGATGACCACGACGGGCAAAACCCCGACGGCTCCAAGTGAGGCCGGGAGTATGTGCCCTTGTCATTGCGTGTTGCCGGTCCGGTCGCGTCTGACCGGCCATGCCAACCGTGAGCGTCCGCTGCTGTCACAGCGCGTGCAGCGCGTCTCCCATGCGTGCCCGGTACCACTCATGGAAGTGCTGCATGCCGTCTTCCATCGGGCTTTGGTAGGGCCCGACCTCGACCTTGCCCTGACGCCACAGTGCGCGGCGACCACCGTCCATGCGCACGCCAATCTCGTCGTCCTCGACGCAGGTTTCCATGTAGGCCGCCTGCTGCGCGGCGATGAAATCGGGCTCGAACAGCGCAACCTCTTCGGCGTAGTAGAACTCGACCACGTTCAAGGTTTTCTGAACGCCCTGCGGCCACAGTGACGAGACGACCAGCGTGTGCGGATACCACTCGACGGTGATGTTCGGGTAGTAGGTGAGCCAGATGGCACCGCGTTCGGGCGGAACGCCCTGCCGAAAGCGCAGCACTTGGTCATGCCAGCGCTGGTAGGTCGGAGAGCCGGGCTTGTCGAATGCGCTCGACACGCCGACCGTCTGCACCGAGAAGTCACCGCCCCATTCCCAGGCGAGATCGTCGCAGGTCACGAAGTGTCCGAGCCCCGGGTGGAACGGGCCGACGTGATAGTCCTCGAGATAGACCTCGACGAAGGTCTTCCAGTTGTAGTCACAATCGTGGGCGATCGCGCGGTCGAACACGTAGCCGGAAAAGTCGAGCGCCTGCCGCGTCGTCGCCGCAAGCGAGGCGAGATCGACCACCGGGTCGCGCGCGCCATCGAAGAGCATGCCGTTCCACTGGCGAAGCGGACGGTTCTCGAGGTGCAGTGCGGGATTGCACGGGAAGTGCGGCGCGCCGATCAGTTGCCCCTCGGGCGTATAGGTCCAGCGGTGCACCGGACAGACCACGTTGCCGCCGTTCTCGGCCAGTGAGCCGCGCCCGGTCAGCATCAACGCCTGGCGGTGCCGGCAGACGTTGGAGATCAGGTTGATGCCGCGTTCGCTGCGAACCAATGCCTGACCGTCGTGGCGGTTGGCCAGGACGGCGAAGTCGCCGACCTTGGGCACCATCAGCTCGTGCCCGACGTAGCCGGGGCCGGCAGCGAACAGCAGTTCGCGCTCGCGGGCGAGCAAGGCCTCGTCGAAATAGGCGGCGGGAGGGAGTTGAGAGACCGGCGCAGACAGTTCTGCGGCGGAAAGCAGGCGGCTCATCGCAGACCCTTTCCAGTCACAGGAGTTAACCCAACACAAACCAGGTGCAATTAACGGAAGGCACCCAACCTTTGCTAAGTCAACCTCTGCCCCGAAGCGAGCGGCGGCCGGAGGCTGCATCGACAAACGCTTTGATTATCCCATGAACGCCTGTGTCAGTCGGCCCGGCGGCCGTCGGCCAGCAGCGGCAAGACCCGTAAAATGACCCGTTTGCGCAGACGATGGCGTTGACGATCGCCTCGTCGCGCCCCGAGCTTCACACCGCACCATGGCCAAACCCGTTGCCCCAACCTTCGAAGCCGCGCTCGGCGAACTGGAAAAGCTGGTCGCCGACCTCGAAGGCGGCCGCCTGCCGCTTGCCGATTCGCTCGCCGCGTACAAGCGCGGCGCCGAACTGCTGAAGTACGCGCAGGCGCAGCTCGCCCAGGTCGAGGCGGAGGTGCGCGTGCTCGAGGGCGATCTGCTGAAGCCGTTTCAGCCGGAGCCATGAACGACGTCTCGCCGCCGGTGATCACGCTTGCCGACTGGAGCGCGCAACATCGCGCTCGCGTCGAGCGCGTGCTCGAGCAGGCGCTGCCGCGAGGCGAACTCGCCTCGGGACGACTGTGTGAGGCGATGCGCTACAGCGCGCTCGGCGGCGGCAAGCGACTGCGCGCGCTGCTCGCCTATGCCAGTGCCGAGGCGCTCGGCGCCGAGCCGGAACTGGCCGATCCTGCCGCCGCCGCGGTCGAGCTGATCCACGCCTATTCGCTGATTCACGACGATCTGCCGTGCATGGACGATGATGCACTGCGGCGCGGCAAGCCAACGAACCACGTCGCCTTCGGCGAGGCGACGGCGATGCTCGCGGGCGACGCCATGCAACCGCTCGCCTTCGCCGTGCTGCTCGCCGCGCCGGCAGCGCCGCGCGCCCTGGTGGCGGCAACGGCGGCGCTGGCGAAGGCGTCCGGCGCGAGCGGCATGGCCGGCGGCCAGGCCATCGACCTCGCCAACGTGGGCCACGCGATGACCCGCTCGGCGCTCGAGGAGATGCACGCGATGAAGACGGGCGCCATGTTCGAGGCGGCGGTCACGCTGCCGGCACTGCTCGCCGGCGCCGACGACGCGACGCTCGACGCATTGACGCGCTACGCCCGCGCGGTCGGGCTCGCCTTTCAGGTGCTCGACGACGTCCTCGACGCCACCGCCGACACCTCGGCGCTGGGCAAGACGGCGGGCAAGGACGCGGCCGCCGACAAACCGACCTTCGTCACGCTGATGGGCGTGGTGGGCGCACGGGACCATGCCGAACGCCTGACCGCCACGGCCGTCGCGGCGCTGCCGGGGCATCTGCGTGGCGCGCGACTTGCGGCGCTGGCGCAATCCATGGCCGGACGACAGGCCTGAACGGAGTCGATGCGATGGCGACACTGGAGACGATCAACGAACCGGCGCAGCTGCGCGCACTGCCGCTCGCCGAGCTGAAAGGTGTGTGCGACGAGTTGCGCGGCTTCGTGCTCGATTCGGTTTCGCGCACCGGCGGCCATCTGTCGTCGAACCTCGGCGTCGTCGAGCTGACGGTCGCGCTGCACTATTGCCTCGACACGCCGCACGACCGGCTGGTCTGGGACGTCGGGCACCAGTGCTATCCGCACAAGATACTGACCGGTCGCCGCGAGCGCATGCACACGCTGCGCCAATGGCAGGGGCTGGCCGGCTTCCCGAAACGCGACGAGAGTGAATACGACACCTTCGGCGTCGCCCATTCCTCGACCAGCATCTCGGCCGCGCTCGGCATGGCCGTCGCCGCGAAAGCCAAGGGTGAGAGTCGGCGTGTCGTCGCCGTGATCGGCGATGGAGCGATGACTGCCGGCATGGCCTTCGAAGCCTTGAACAACGCCGGCGCGATGGACGCCAACCTGCTGGTGATTCTCAACGACAACGAGATGTCGATCAGCGAGCCGGTCGGCGCGCTCAATCACTACCTCGCGCGACTGCTCGCCTCGAAAACCTACGGCGCCGTGCGCAATGTCGGCAAGAGCGTGCTGTCGGCGCTGCCGCCGGTTTCGCGGTTCGCGCGGCGCTGGGAAGAACACACCAAGGGCATGGTGCTGCCCGGCACCATGTGGGAAGAGTTCGGTTTCAACTACATCGGGCCGATCGACGGCCACGACGTCAATCTGCTGGTCGATACCTTGCAGAAGGTGAAGGATCGGCGCGGTCCGCAGTTCCTGCACGTCGTCACCCGCAAGGGCGCGGGCTACGAGCGCGCCGAGGACGACCCGATCCTCTACCACGGCGTGCCGAAGTTCGACCGCGCCTCGGGCATCCCGACGGTGCCGGCCGCGTTGCCCAAAAAGACCTACTCGGACATCTTCGGCGACTGGCTGTGCGACACCGCAGCCGTCGACGACAAGCTGGTCGCCATCACGCCCGCCATGCGCGAAGGCTCGGGCATGGTGCGCTTTTCGAAGGAGTTCCCGGACCGCTACTTCGATGTCGGCATCGCCGAGCAGCACAGCGTGACCTTTGCCGCCGGACTCGCCTGCGAGGGGCTGAAACCGGTCGTCGCGATCTACTCGACGTTCCTGCAGCGCGCCTACGATCAACTGGTGCACGACGTCGTACTGCAAAACCTGCCGGTGGTGTTTGCCATCGATCGCGCCGGGCTGGTCGGAGCCGACGGACCAACCCATGCCGGGTCCTTCGACGTCGCCTTCATGCGCTGCCTGCCGAACCTGACGATCATGAGCGCGACGAGCGCCGCCGAGTGCCGGGCCATGTTGTCGCACGGTGTGGCGCTGGCGGCGCCCGCCGCCGTGCGCTATCCGCGCGGCGCGGCGCAGGGCGCGGCCGACGCGGTGATTCCGGCCATCGAGCAGGGGCGCGGCATCGTCGTGCGCAAGGGGGGCCACACCGGCGCGCCGCGCGTGGCGATCCTTGCCTGGGGCAGTCTGCTGCATCCGGCGCTGGCCGTTGGCGAGAAGCTCGACGCGACGGTCGTCAACATGCGCTTCGTGAAGCCGCTCGATGAGGCGCTGGTGCGCGAACTCGCGCGACACCATGACGTTGTGGTCACCCTCGAAGAAGCGGCTGTTCACGGTGGCGCCGGCAGCGCCGTGGCGGAATCGCTGAGCGCGGCGGGCATCGAGGCGCGACTGCTGTTGCTCGGGCTGCCTGACCGCTTCATCGATCAGGGCGATCCGGCGCTGTTGCTCGCCGCCGCCGGACTCGACGCGAGCGGCATCGAACGCAGCATCCGCGAGGCGCTGGCAACGGCCGCATCGGGCCGCACCACCCGCGCCGCGGCCTGAGCGTCGCCCCGGTCAGCGCGCGTCGGCGAGCGCCGACACGCCGCGGCGCAACGCGGCCAGATAGTCGAGCCCGAGCGTCGCGCGGCTGCCATACCAACTCGTCATTTCGCCGTCGATCAGCGTGATCGGGCCAGCCGGATGCTCGGTCGCGATCAACGGTGCGACGTGTCGCTCATCGAAGGCGTAGGGTTCGCTCGAAAGCAGCACGCGATCGGCCTGCTGCCACAGCGCGTCGCCCGCGACGAGTTCCGGATAGCGCCGCTCGCTCTGCATCGGCAGCGTCTGCCAGCCCACCGTGGCGAGCATGGCGCTGACGTAGGTGTCGCGCGCCACCGTCATCCACGGGTCCTTCCAGATCAGGTAGAGCACGCTCTCGCGCGGCAGCGCAGCGGCGACCGCGCGGGCGCGCTGCAAGGCCTGCGCGAACGCGGCGGCCTGCGCCGCGGCGGCGTCAGCGACGGCGAAGACGTGCCCGAACAGCGCGAACAACGCTACGTTGTCCTCGGGCGTCAGCGGATGGGTGACGACGACGTGCGGCACGACGCGGCGCAAATGCTCGACCGTGTCGCGCCGGTTCTCGTCGATGTTGACGATGACGTGCGTGGGTTCGGTGGCCAGCAGTTTGGCGACGTTGACGTCCTTCGTGCCGCCCACCTTCGGCACCTCGCGCACGGCGGGGTCGGGGTGAATGCAAAACCCGGTGCGGGCGACGACGCGGTCACCGAGCCCGAGCGCAAACAGCGTCTCGGTCAGCGACGGCACGAGACTGGCGATACGCGCTCGCTCGGGCGAGTGAAAACGCCGGTGGCGCGTACCGATCGCGTCGGGCAGGTGCGTCATGCCACACGCACCTCGATGTGCGGCGCGCCTATTTCTTGCTGCGCTCGCTGCGCGCCTTGGCGACGAGGAAATCGAGCGCGGCCGGCATACCTTTGTGCGAGTCTTTCAGTGCGCCCGATTGCACCATGAATTTGCCGTCGACGAACAACACGGGCGTGCTGTCCACCCGATAGTTGGCGGCCAGCGTCTTCGCGCGATTCATCTTGCTGTTGACGGCAAACGACGCCCACATCTCCTGCACCTTCTTCGCATCGAGGCCATTGCTCACGGCCCAGTCGAAGAAGGTCTTGTCGTCCCACAGTTTGATGCCGGCGCCGTGCAGGGCCTGGAACACCTTGGGCGAGAGATCCTCGCGGCCGAGCCCTTCGAGCGTGTAGTAGATCTTGCCGAGATTGAGCCACGCCGGTTGGAAGACGACCGGAATCTTCTTGAAACTGACGTCGGCCGGTGCCTTGGCCGCCCATTCCGTCAGATACGGCTCGAGGTCGCGACAGTGCGGGCAGCCGTAGCTGAAGAATTCGATGACTTCGATCTTGTTGCCCGACTCGACCAATTGCGGCTGCTTCAGGCGTTGGTACTGCTTGCCCTCGGTCAGTTGCTCCTGGGCGGCGGCCGACAGCGTGGTGGCGAGCAGGCCAAGGGCGAGCCATTGGAGGGGTTTCAACCAGCGAATCATGGGGTCTCCGTGTATTTTCGTTGCACAAAAAGGACGACGCAGCGTTCGACTAACGCACGATCGATTCGTTCGCTGACAACGGCCTTGTCCGGCGCTGCCATGTCCCTGTCCGCTTCAGGGTTTGACGACCGAGACCTCGATGCCCTGGCGGGCGAGTTCGCCACGCACACGGCTCGCTTCGTCGGGGTCGCGGTAGGGGCCGACGCGAACACGGTGCACGACGCCCTTGTCGGGAATATCGACCGCTTCGACGCGGGCCTCGTAGCCGAGCATGGCGAAGCGGGCGCGTTGATTTTCGGCATCCTGTCGGTTGGCGTAAGCGCCCACTTGCAGCCACAGGCGCCCCCGTGGGACGGCGCTCGGAGCGGGCTCGGCATCACCTGCCTTCGGCGCAGGCGGTGCGGTGACCACGGGCGGTGGCGCCGGCGCCGCGCTGGGAGCGCTGGCGGTCGGCGCGGCGCCCGGCTGCACGATGCGCTCGGAATCGGGTTTGTTCTCGTCCTTGGCGATGGCGCCGGTCTGGCCGGTGGGCTTCGCCTCGGTCTTCGCATCGACTTTGGGACGGATCGGGTCGACGCGCGCGGCCGGCACCGCATCGGCACGAAACGGCGACGAGTTGTAGATCCAGATGGCGAGCACGCCCGCCACGACGAGACCGACGACGAAGCCGATCAGGCCGCCGAACAGAAAGGTGGCGGTCTTGCCGCCCGCGTTGGTCGCTGAGCTATCCACGGCGCGGATTCTTACATTTTCTCGGGCGCCGACACGCCAAGCAACGCGAGCGCGTTGGCCAGCACCTGCGCGGTCGCGGCGGCGAGCGCGACCCGCGCGGTTCGCTCGCGCAGCGCGTCGACCAGAAACCGCTCGGCGTTGTACCAGGCGTGAAACGCGGCAGCCACCTCGCGCAGGTAGAAGGGCAGGAGATGCGGCGCGAGATCGCGGGCCGCGGTCGTCAAGAGCGCCGGGTAGTCGGCGAGGCGGCTCGCCAGCGCTTGCGCCTTGTCGTGGGTCAGCACGGCGAGATCGGCGTCGGCAAGCGCCTGCGGCGTGAGCGCCGCCTCGCGCAACACCGAGCAGATGCGGGCGTGCGCATACTGGACGTAGTAGACCGGGTTTTCCTCGCTCTGCGACAGCGCGAGGTCGATGTCGAAGGTGAATTCGCTGTCGGCCTTGCGCGAGACGAGGAAGAAGCGCACGGCGTCGCGTCCGACCCATTCGATCAGCTCGCCGAGCGTGATGTAGCTGCCCGCCCGCTTCGAGAGCTTGACCTCCTCGCCGCCGCGCATCACGCGCACCATCGAGTGCAGCAGATAGTCGGGGTAGCCCTTCGGGATGCCGATCGCGAGCGCCTGCAGTCCGGCGCGCACGCGGGCGATGGTGCCGTGGTGATCGGTGCCCTGGATGTTGACGACCTGCCGAAAGCCGCGCTCCCACTTCGCGACGTGATAGGCGACGTCGGGCACGAAGTAGGTGTAGCCACCGGCGGCCTTGCGCATCACGCGGTCCTTGTCGTCACCGAAATCGGTGCTGCGCAGCCACAGCGCGCCGTCACGCTCGAACGTGTGCCCGGAGGCCTGAAGGGCGGCGACGGTGCGCTCGACACGGCCATCGGCGTAGAGCGAACTTTCGAGGTAATAGCAGTCGAAGCGCCGCACGCCGAACGCGGTCAGGTCACGGTCCTGTTCGGCGCGCAGCATGTCGACGGCGAAGCGACGCACGGCGTCGATGTCGTTGACGTCGCCATGCCGTTCGAGGAACGCCCGGCCGATCTCGATGATGTAGTCACCGCGGTAGGCGTCCTCCGGCCATTCCGGCGCCTCCGGCCCGATGCCCTGCGCGCGCAGTTGCACCGAGCGGGCGAGGTTGTCGATCTGGTTGCCGGCGTCGTTGTAATAGAACTCGCGGTGCACGCTGGCACCCTGGGTGTCGAGGATGTTGCACAGCGTGTCGCCGAGCGCGGCCTGGCGGGCGTGCCCGGTGTGCAGCGGGCCGGTGGGGTTGGCCGACACGAATTCGACCAGCACCTTCTCGCCCGCGCGGCTCGCGCTGTGCCCGAAGGCGGCGCCGGCGCGCAACACCTCGGCGACGACGGCAAAGCGGGCCGCGGGATGGAGCCGCAGGTTGATGAACCCGGGCCCGGCAATCGTGACCTCCTGCACCCACGGATGCCCCTGCGCGTCGAGCGCTGCCTTCAGCGCCACGGCGACGTCGCGCGGCGAGCGCCCGAGCGGTTTTGCCAGCTGCAGCGCGACGTTGGTCGCCCAGTCTCCGTGCGCCGCCTGTTTCGGCCGCTCGAGCCCCGGCACCACGCCGAGGCTGTCGCCGAACGCCGAGCGCAGGCCGTCGGCAATCCATGAATTCAAGACTTCATTTTGCATTGCGCAATTATCCCAAGCGTCGCGTTGCGGTCGGTTGCGGCGCGTCGAACCGTGTCAGACGATGAACAACTTTGCGCCAAAACCCGCATCCATGACAGGCTTCGCGCATGTTTTTGCCAAAAGTCGAGATTTGGCGATTTTGCGTCGCAAGCCCGTCATGGACGCCATTTGCGTGGAAAGTTGTTGGCACTTCCCCGCCCCCGGCGCGGCGCCGGCGGTCAGCCGAGCCGGCGACGAATGATCTCGTTGACCTGCGCCGGGTTGGCCTTGCCCTGCGAGGCCTTCATGACCTGGCCGACGATGCTCATCAGCGCCTTTTCCTTGCCGGCCTTGTAATCGGCGATCTGCGCGGCGCTGCGCGCGAGCACCTCGTCGACGATCCGCTCGAGCGCCCCGACATCGCTGATCTGGCGCAGGCCGCGTGTGTCGATGATGGCATCGGCGTTCTCGCCCTCGCCGTTCCAGAGGGCCTCGAACACGCTCTTGCCGATCTTGTGGCTGATGGTGCCGTCGCTGATGCGCTGGATCACGCCGGCGAGCTGCGCTGCGCCGACGGGGGATTGCTCGATGCTCAATTCCTCGCGATTCAACGCCGCCGCCAGATCACCGAGCATCCAGTTCGCTGCGAGCTTCGCATCCGCACCGCCCCCAACCGTCGCCTCGTAGAACGCCGCCGTCGCGCCGTCCTGCGACAAGAGCGTCGCGTCGTACGCAGGCAACCCATACTGCGACGCGAAGCGCGCGCACTTGGCGGCGGGCAGTTCCGGCAGCGCGGCGCGGATGCGTTCGAGCTCGGCATCGGTGATGACCAGCGGCGGCAGGTCGGGGTCGGGGAAGTAGCGATAGTCCATCGCATCTTCCTTGGTGCGCATGGCGCGCGTCTCGCCGGTGTCGGGATTGAACAGCACCGTGGCCTGCACGATTTTCTTGCCGTCCTCGATCTGCTCGATCTGCCAGCGCACCTCGTAGTCGATGGCCTGCTGCATGAACTTGAAGCTGTTCAGGTTCTTGATCTCGCGGCGGGTGCCGAATTCGGTTTGCCCAAGCGGGCGCACGGAGACGTTGACGTCGCAGCGGAACGAACCCTCCTGCATGTTGCCATCACAGATGTCCAGGTAGCGCACCAGGTTGTGCAGCGCGCGGGCGTAGGCGATGGCTTCGTGCGCCGAGCGCATGACCGGTTCGGTGACGATTTCCAGAAGCGGCGTGCCCGCGCGATTGAGATCGACCCCGGACTGGCCTTCGAACAGATCGTGCACCAGCTTGCCAGCGTCTTCTTCGAGGTGGGCGCGGGTGAGTTCGATGAACTTGGTCGCGCCGTCGTCGAGCGTGATGGTGAGCCCGCCGCCCTGCACGATGGGCGTCTCGAACTGCGAGATCTGGTAGCCCTTGGGCAGGTCGGGGTAGAAGTAATTCTTGCGCGCCATGATCGAGCGCTGGTTGATCGTCGCGCCGATGGCAAGGCCAAAGCGCACCGCGCGCTCGACGGCGCCACGGTTCATGACCGGCAGCGCGCCGGGCAACGCGAGATCGACGATGGCAGCTTGCGTATTGGGCGCGGCGCCGAATGCCGTGCTGCTGCCGCTGAAAATTTTCGATTGCGTCGTGAGCTGGACGTGCGTCTCCAGCCCGATGACGATTTCCCACTGTGCCATGGTCGTGCTCGGCTCAAATGGACGGATGGCGCGTGTGCCAGTCCGTCGCCCGTTGAAACTGGTGCGCGGCGTTCAGCATGCGCGCCTCGTCGAGGTAGTTGCCGATGATGTGCATGCCGACGTGCTGGCCGCTGTCATCGACGCCGCAGGGATGGCTCATCGCCGGCTGGCCGGTGAGATTGGCGCAGATCGTGAAGATGTCGTTCAGGTACATCTTGACCGGGTCATCGCTCTTGGCGCCGAACGCGAACGCGCTCTCCGGCGCCGTGGGGCCCATCACCAGATCGCACACCTCGTAGGCACGCTTGAAGTCCTCGGCGATCAGCCGGCGCAGCTTTCCGGCTTGCAGGTAATAGGCGTCGTAGTAGCCGTGCGACAGCACATAGGTGCCGATCAGGATGCGCCGCTTGACCTCGGCGCCGAAGCCTTCGGCGCGGCTCTTCTTGTACAGGTCGAGCAGATCGTCGTAGCGTTCGGCGCGATGGCCGTAGCGCACGCCGTCGAAGCGCGACAGGTTGCTCGATGCCTCGGCCGGTGCGACGACGTAGTACGCCGGCACCGAGTATTTGACGTTGGGCAGCGAAATTTCGACGGTCGTCGCGCCGAGCTTGCGGTAGACATCGAGCGCGGCGTCGACGGCGCGGGCGATGTCGGGAGCGACGCCTTCGCCGAAGAATTCCCTGGGCAGTCCGATGCGCAGGCCGGCGAGCGGTCGGGCGAGGTTGCGCGTGTAGTCCTCGCGCGGACGATCGAGCGAGGTCGCGTCATGCGGATCGAACCCGGCCATCGCGTTGAGCAACAGCGCACAGTCCTCGGCGGTGCGAGCGAACGGACCGGCCTGATCGAGCGACGAGGCGAAAGCGATGATGCCGTAGCGCGAGCAGATGCCGTAGGTCGGCTTGAGCCCGGTCAGGTTGCAGAACATCGCGGGCTGGCGAATCGAGCCGCCGGTGTCGGTACCGGTGGAGGCCGGGGCCAGCCCAGCAGCAACGGCGGCGGCCGAACCGCCCGACGAGCCGCCGGGAACGCGCGTCAGATCCCACGGGTTTTTGACGGTGCCGAAATACGAAGTCTCGTTCGACGAACCCATCGCAAACTCGTCCATGTTGAGCTTGCCCAGCGTAACCATCCCGGCGGCGGCCATGTTGGCCACCACCGTCGAGGTGTAGGGTGCGACGAAGTTCTCCAGCATGCGCGAACCACAGGTCGTGCGCCAACCGTCGATCAGGTAGATGTCCTTGTGCGCCACCGGCACGCCGAGCAGCGCCGCCGTGTCGCCGCTGGCGCGGCGCGCGTCGGCGGCGCGCGCCTCGGCCAGCGTCTTGTCGCGATCGAGCGTGACGTAGGCGTTCAACGTCGGGTTCAGCGCCTCGGCGCGGGCGAGGTAATGCTCGGCCAGCTCGCTGGCGCTGACCTGCTTGCGATCCAGCGCGGCCTTGGTCTCGGCGACGGTGGCGAAGGGGTTCCAGACGCTCATTCGATGACCTTCGGCACGAGGTAGTAACCGTCCGCCGCGGCCGGCGCATTCCGCTGAAACTTGTCGCGTTGATTCGTTTCCGTCACCGCGTCCTCGCGCAGGCGCAGCACCATGTCGAGGCCGTGCGACATCGGCTCGACGCCGCGGGTGTCGACCGCCTGCATCTCGTCGATCAATTGGAAAATGCCGGCGAGTTTGGCCTGCACATCGGTCACGTCCGATGGCGTGACCGCAATGCGCGCCAGATGCGCGATGCGCTCGATATCTTGGGTGGTGAGACTCATGAAGCGTTTCCGAGCCGGCGCCAGGCGCCGAAGGGCCGTCCGGCCGGGCTCGAAAGGGCAGTTCGTCGAAGCTCGCTAGGGTAACATACCGGACTGAGTCGAAATGACTCCGCCCGCGCTGAAAACGGCGTGCAGGCGATGTTTCCGGGGGAATTCAAAGCCGCGCCCGACCTGTCAATCGCACGTCGGGCCGTCATGCGTTGCCAGCGGGGCGGCCGCACCGTCGGCGCCGCGAGTGCGATGCGAGTGTGTCAGTCAATCGATATCCATGTTCAAGTTTCTCAGCAGTTATCTCTCCACCGACATCGCGATCGACCTCGGCACCGCCAACACGCTGATCTATGCGCGCGGCAAGGGCATCGTGCTCGATGAACCCTCGGTCGTCGCCATCCGCCAGGAAGGCGGCCCCAACGGCAAGCGCGTGATTCAGGACGTCGGCCTCTCGGCCAAGCAGATGCTCGGCCGCACGCCCGGCAACATCACCGCCATTCGCCCGATGAAAGACGGCGTCATCGCCGACTTCAACGTCACCGAGCAAATGTTGAAGCAGTTCATCCGCAAGGTGCTCGACAGCAAGATGTTCAGCCCGAGCCCGCGCATCATCATCTGCGTGCCGTGCGGCTCGACGCAGGTGGAGCGCCGCGCGATTCGCGAGTCCGCGCTGGGCGCCGGCGCCTCCAAGGTGTTCCTGATCGAAGAGCCGATGGCCGCCGCCATTGGCGCCGACCTGCCGATCTCCGACGCCACCGGCTCGATGGTCGTCGACATCGGCGGTGGCACCACCGAGGTCGGCGTCATCTCGCTCGGTGGCATGGTCTACGCCGGCTCGGTGCGCGTCGGCGGCGACAAGTTCGATGAGGCGATCATCAACTACATCCGCCGCAACTACGGCATGCTGATCGGCGAAACAACCGCCGAGACGATCAAGAAAACCATCGGCTCCGCGTTCCCCGGCAGCGAGGTGCGCGACATGGAGATCAAGGGCCGCAATCTGGCCGAAGGCATCCCGCGAGCGTTCACCGTGTCGTCGAACGAAATTCTCGAAGCGCTGACCGACCCGCTGAACGCCATCGTCAGCGCCGTCAAGCAGGCGCTGGAGCGCACCCCGCCGGAACTCGGTGCCGACATCGCGGAGAAGGGCATGGTGCTCACTGGCGGTGGCGCACTGCTGCGCGACCTCGACCGCCTGCTGATGGAAGAGACCGGCCTGCCCGTCGTGGTGGCCGAAGACCCGCTCACCTGCGTGGTTCGCGGATGCGGCAAGGCGCTCGAAAACATCGATCGTCTGTCCTCCATCTTCACCACCGACTGAGTGACCATGCTCGTCGCGTCCGTCGAACGCGCACGCACCGGGACGCGGCACGACGAACGCCGCCAGCACCACAACGCCAACCCCGCGCGACGCTGAGGCATGCCCACGCACAGCACCTCGTTGCCTGCCGAGCCGCCACCGTTTTTCAAGCGTGGCCCGAGCCCGCTGGCGCGGCTGACCTTCTTCGGTGTCGCGTCGCTGACGCTGATGTTCATCGACGCCCGCTTCCGCACGCTGGAGACGGTGCGCATGGCGATCGCCACCGTGATCTATCCCGTGCAACAGGCGGCGCTCGTCCCCGGCGTGCTTGCCCGCGACATGGCCGAGTTCTTCCAGAGCCGCACCGCGCTGCGCCAGGAAAACGCGGCACTGAAGGCCGAGCTCTTGGATGCGGAACAAGCGCGACAGGCCTTGACGGCGGCGCAGCTAGAGCGCGAACGCCTGCAAAAGTTGCTGCAGATCGCGCAAACCGGTGCCACTCGGGCGCAGGCCACGCGTGTGGCCTATGTCGGGCGCGACCCGTTCTCGCAAAAATTGTTCATCGAACGCAGCGGTGGGCAGAGCTTCGAACCTGGCTCTGCGGTGGTCGACGAGGCCGGGCTTCTCGGTCAGGTCACCCGCGTGCACCCGCTCCTGGCGGAAGTGACGATGCTGACCGAGAAGGACTTTGCGGTACCGGTGAAGATCGAGCGCACCGGCGGCCGCGC
Organism: Pseudomonadota bacterium; assembly: GCA_018241765.1. Taxonomy (GTDB): domain Bacteria; phylum Pseudomonadota; class Gammaproteobacteria; order Burkholderiales; family Casimicrobiaceae; genus Casimicrobium. The sequence goes on from JAFEDD010000035.1 coordinate 28,342, forward strand.
ACTGCTCTACGGTCGCGGCCCCGGCAAACTGCCCGAACTGCGCTACGTTGCCAGCAACGCCGACGTGCGCGAGGGCGACGTCGTGCTCACCTCGGCCATCGACGGCCTGTATCCGGGCAACGTGCGTGTCGGCCGCATCGGCAGCGTGCAGCGCGATGCCGAAAGCGCCTTCGCCCGCGTCGAGTGCGTGCCAAGCGCCAATCTGAGCGGCGCCGAACGGGTCCTGGTGCTCGACAAGCCGGCGGCGCTGCCGGCGCGACCCAACCCCGATGACACGGCGGCCGAACCGGTGCGCCGCAAGCGCCGCTGATCGCCGCGAGCGAAGACGATGAGCCGTTTCCATCTGCCCGATTCGCCGCTGTTTCGCATCGCGAAGCCCGAGGACATCCTGCTCGCGCCGAAGCCATGGTTCGTCGCGCTGACGCTGGCGCTGGCCTTCACCGTGAACCTGCTGCCGCTGTCGGGCATCGCGCTGGCGCTGCGGCCCGATTTCTTCGCGCTGGTGCTCCTCTATTGGGCCATTCATCAGCCGCGATGGGTGGGCATCGGCGTGGCGTGGTGCTGCGGCTTGTTGACCGACGTCGTCGAGGCCAACCTGTTCGGCCAGCACGCGCTCGCCTACGCGATCCTCGGCTTCGCGGCGGGGTACTTTCATCGCCGTGTGCTGCGCTTTCCGCTGTGGCAGCAGGCGCTGCATGTGCTCGGCCTTCTGCTCGTCGCGCAGATCGTGGTGCTGGTGCTGCGCCTGATGAGCGGGGCCGGCATGCCCAACGTGATTTTTCTGCTTTCGAGTTTCGCCAGCGCGCTGATCTGGCCGCTCATCTCCGCGCTGTTGCAGTGGCCGCAACGCGTGCGCTCATTGCTAGATTAGCGGAGTCCGATGATGCATTCGGAGCTGCGCAACCACGACCAGGAGCTGTTTTGGTATCGGCGCCGTCTCGCCGTGGCCGCGGTCGTCGTCATCGTCGCCTTCGGCGCGCTGTTCGGCCGCTTCTTCTACCTGCAAGTCATCCAGCGCGAGCACTTCGCGCGCATGGCCGAGGCCAATCGCATCGACGTGCAGCCGGAGGCGCCCAACCGCGGCATCATCACCGACCGCAACGGCATCGTGCTGGCATCGAACTACTCCGCCTACACGCTCGAGCTCAACCCTCAGAAAATCGCCGATCTCGACGCCGCCATCGATGAAATCAGCCGCATCGTCGAGGTGACCGCGCGTGATCGGCGCCGCTTCAAGCGTTTGTACGAGGAGTTTCGCAGCAACGACAGCCTGCCGCTGAAGTCGCGACTGACCGATGACGAGGTCGCCCGCATCGCGGCCAACCGCTACCGGCTGCCGGGCGTGGAGATCAAGGCGCGGCTCTTTCGGCAATATCCGTTCGGCGAGCTCGCCTCGCATGTAATCGGCTACATCGGGCGCATCAGCCAGAAGGACAAGGAGCGCATCGACCAACACGGTCTGAGTGACAACTACCGCGGCTCGGACTACATCGGCAAGGTCGGCATCGAACTCTCCTACGAGAAAGAGCTGCACGGCAGCGCCGGCGCCAACGAGGTCGAGGTCGACGCCTCGCGTCGCGTGATCCGCACGCTGTCACGCAAACCGCCGGTCACCGGCAACAACCTGCAACTCTCGATCGACATCCGCCTGCAAAAGATCGCCGAAGACGCCTTCGGCAGCAAACGTGGTGCGCTGGTGGCGATCGAGCCGGCCACCGGTGACGTTCTCGCCTTCGTCAGCCGTCCCGGCTACGACCCGAACCTGTTCGTCGACGGCATCGACCCGCAGAACTGGGACGCGCTGAACACCTCCGAGGACAAACCCCTGTTGAACCGACCGTTGCAAGGCGCCTATCCACCGGGCTCCACCTACAAGCCGTTCATGGCGCTGATGGCGCAAGAGCTCGGCATCCGCACGGCGCAGCAGGCGATCCACGACCCAGGCTTCTTCCGCCTCGGCGGCGGCTACTGGCGCGACGACAAGGCGGGCGGACACGGCACCGTCGATCTCGTGAAGTCGATCGTCGTATCGTGCGACACGTACTACTACCAAGTCGCCGCCGAAGCCGACATCGATGCCTGGTCGGCCTTCATGAAGCCGTTCGGTTTCGGGCAGAAGACCGGCATCGACATCGAAGGAGAACTGCCGGGCCTGCTGCCGACGCGCGAATGGAAGGCGAAGCGCTTCCCGAAAGACCCGAAGCTGCACGTCGGCGATCAGGTATCGCTGGGCATCGGGCAGGGCTTCAACACCTTCACACCGCTGCAGATGGCCTACGCCACGGCGATCCTCGCCAACCGCGGCGTCGCCTTCAAGCCTCATGTGGTGAAGCGCGTGCAGGACGCGCGCACCGGCGAATCGCGTCTGACGCAACCGGCGCCGATCTACACCATCGCACTGAAGAGCGAGCACATCGACGCCGTCATGCGAGGTCTCGCCGGCGTCGTCAAGGAGGGCACCGGGCGCGTCGCCTTCCAGAGCGCCAAGTACACGAGCGGCGGCAAGACCGGCACGGCCCAGGTGTTCAGCCTGCGCGGCGGCGAATACCGCGCCTCGCAGGTGCACGAGCGCATGCGCGACCACGCGTGGTACATCGCGCTGGCGCCGCTCGAAAAACCCACCATCGCGCTGGTCGCTTTCGTCGAAAATGGCGGCTTTGGTGCCGAGGCGGCCGCGCCGATCGCCCGCAAGGTCATGGACGCCCATTTCGATCCCGAACTTCTGGCCGCAGCGCTGAAGCGCGAGCCGACGCAGCTCGCGGCCGCCCGCCCCGACGCCGCCACGAGGCGCGCACGATGATGCAGCAGCTCTGGGCGAAGTTCACCGATCACCTCGATCCCTTCCTGTTCGCCATCGTCACCGCGATCACGGCGCTCGGCTTGCTCGTGCTGTTCAGCGCGGCCAATGAGGCGACGGCGCGCGTAGTGTCGCAGTCGCAGAAAGTGGCCATCGCCGTCGTGCTGATGATCGGCATCGCGCACCTGTCGCCGCAGTTCATCGCCCGCTTTGCGGTGCCGCTGTACGCGCTCGGCATCGTGCTGCTGCTCGGTGTTGCCTTCGGCGGCGAGGTCGTCAAGGGCGCACGCCGCTGGTTGAAGATTCCCGGTCTCGGCAACGTGCAACCGTCGGAAATCATGAAGATCGCGCTGCCGCTGATTCTCGCCTGGTATTTCGAGCGCCACGAAGGCAGCATGAACTGGCGCAATTTCGCGGTTGCCTCGGCGCTCGTGCTGGTGCCCTTCGGGCTCGTCGTGCGCCAACCCGACCTCGGCACCGCATTGCTGATCGGCGCCTGCGGCTTCTACGTGCTCTATCTCGCCGGACTCGACTGGCGCATCATCGTCGGCGGCGCGCTGCTCGGTGCACTCGGCTTCTGGGCGGCGTGGGAATTCAACTGGCTGCACGACTATCAGAAAGAGCGCATCCTGACCGTGATCGATCCGACGCGCGATGCCCAGGACGCTGGCTGGCACACCACGCAGGCGGCGATCGCGATCGGCTCGGGTGGACTCCTTGGCAAGGGCTGGCTGAACGGCACGCAAACGCACCTCGAGTTCCTGCCCGAGAAGCACACCGACTTCATCTTCGCGGTCTACGGTGAGGAGTTCGGTCTGCTCGGCGGTATCGTGCTGCTCGTGCTGTATCTGCTGATGATCGGGCGCTGCTTCGTCATTGCCGCCAACGCCTCGACGCTGTTCGGCCGCCTGATGGCGGGCGCGCTGACGCTGATGTTCTTCACCTACGCCTTCGTCAACATGGGCATGGTGAGCGGCATGCTGCCGGTGGTCGGCGTACCGCTGCCGTTCATGAGTTTCGGTGGCACGGCGCTGATGACGTTGTTCATTGCGGTCGGTATCCTGATGAGTGTGCAGACGCATCGCAAATTGGTGAACTCATGATGACCCGACGACTGACTCCGGCCAACCGCTGCACGACGGCGCTGCTGCTCACGTTCGCTCTCGCGCTCGCTGGCTGCGCAAGCAATGCACCGCCGAGCGCCGGCCGCAGCACGGCAGGCACGAGCGGCGCTTCGCCCAAGGCGGGCGCGACGGGGCCGGCGCCGAGCGCTCGCCCCGGCGCCTATTACAAGGACGACGGCCCGGCCGCGAACGTGCCCGAGGGGCTCGATCGCGTGCCCGACGCGGCGCCGCGCGTCGAGACGCTGCACCGCTTCGCCAACCGCCCGTACAACGTGTTCGGTGTCGACTACGCGCCGCTCTCCTCGCTCGCGCCGCTGCACCAGCGCGGCGTGGCGTCGTGGTATGGCCGCAAGTTTCATGGCCAGAAGACGGCCATCGGCGAGCCCTACGACATGTTCGCGATGACGGCCGCGCACCCGACCGCACCGCTGCCGAGCTTCGCGCGGGTGACCGCCGTGGCGAGCGGGCGCAGCGTCATCGTGCGGCTCAACGATCGCGGCCCGTTCCACGCCGGCCGCATCATCGATCTGTCCTACGCGGCGGCGCACCGCCTCGGCATCGCCCAGGGCGGCAGCGGTGAAGTCGATTTCGAACTGCTGCTGCCGCCGTTCGCTGCTTCGACGAGTGTCGCCGCGGCGCCGACCCCACCGCCCGCGGCCGCGCTGGTGGAGCCGCCGCCGCTGCCCGCCGGCACGACCGTCGACGCCGCGCGCGAGGCTTTTTACGTGCAACTCGGCGCCTTCGGAAACTTTGCCAACGCCGAAACGTTCCAACAGCGCATGAATTCCGAGCTCGCGACCGCCCCGCGCGTGCAACAGATCGATGCGCTGTACCGCGTCCGCCTCGGCCCGTTCGCCACCCGCGAAGCGGCCATCGCCGCACGCGACCGCGCCCAGTCCATCCTTGCCACCTCGCTCCCCATCGTCAGCGGCCCATCCCGATGAAATTCCTGTTGCACCGCCTTCTGCCCGCCGTCATCGCCTTCGTCGGCGGCGTCGCCCATGCCCAGCTCACCATCGACATCGTGGGTGTCGGCGCGCAGCAGATTCCGGTCGCGGTCACCGCGTTCGCCGGCGCCGATGCCAGCGCACAACAACTCTCCAGCGTCGTCGAGGCCGACCTCGGCCGCAGCGGCTTGCTGAAGACGGTCAACGCGAGCGGGCTTTCGCGCGGCGTCGACCTCGCCGCCGTGCCGTTTGCCGAGCTGCGCAGCCGTGGCGCCGACGCGGTCGTCGTCGGCAGCGTGCAGCCCAGTGGCAACGGACAGTACAGCGTGAGCTTCCGCCTGCTCGACGTGCCGAAGCAGGCGCAACTCACGGGCCTCGTGTTCAACGTCGGCGCGAAGGATCTGCGCGCCACGGCGCACCGCATCGCCGACATCGTCTACGAGCAGTTGACTGGCGAGAAGGGCGTGTTCAGCACGCGGCTGGCGTACGTTGCGAAGTCCCCCGGCCGCTTCCAGTTGATCGTCGCCGACAGCGACGGTGCCAACGCCATCGCGGTCGTCAACTCGGTCGAACCGATCATCTCGCCGGCCTGGTCGCCCGACGGCACCCGCCTCGCCTACGTCTCGTTCGAGGGCCGCAAGCCGAGCGTGTATCTGCAAAACGTGGCCAGCGGCGAGCGCGCGCTGCTGGTGCGGCTGCCCGGCAACCAGTCGGCCCCGGCCTGGTCGCCCGACGGGGGGCGGCTCGTGTTCGCGTCGTCGCATCTGGGCGGCACCCAACTCTTCGTCGTCAATGCCGATGGCAGCAATCTGCGGCGTCTGACGCAGAGCGGCGCCATCGACACGACGCCGAACTGGGCCGTCGACGGCCGCATCTACTTCATGAGCGACCGCGGCGGTTCGCCGCAGATCTATCGCATGGCGGCCGAGGGCGGCGGCGCCGAGCGCGTGACCTTCGAGGGCAGCTACAACGCGAACCCGCGTGTCGCCGTCGATGGCAAGAGCATGGTGTTCATGCGCCGCGATGGTGGCCGCGAAGTGCTCGCAGTGCAGGATTTCGCGTCGCGTCAGGTGCAGGTGCTGACGTCAGGCCCGGTCGATGAATCGCCCTCGTTCGCGCCCAATGGCAAGCTGATCGCCTATGCCTCGGTGTATAACGGCAGAGGCGTACTGGCTACGGTGTCCTCGGATGGCCGCGTCAAGCAGCGCCTCGGTGCGAGCAACGCGGATGTGCGCGAACCGGCCTGGGGACCGCTGCCACGATGAATCATCATGACCGTCGGACGAGCGCATGAGGCGTTCGTGCGGCGGCCGGATGTCACGCAATGCCGACCGCTTCGAGCCGGCGACTTTTGAAAGGGATGGCCATGAAACGACTCTGGACTGTGCTTCTCGCAACCGCCGCCGCGGTGACGCTCGCGGCGTGCTCGTCGACGCCGGAGCAGGCGGCACCAGTCACCGATGCCAACGCGACGGGCAGCACCAGCACGAGCAGCGGCACTGCCGGCAGTGGCGCCTCGACCAGCGGCACCGGCAATCAAAGCTCGACCAGCGGCAGCAACCTGCAGGGCGCGAGCGGCGCCAACGCGTTGCGGGATCCGCGCAGCCCGTTGTCACGGCGCGAAATCTTCTACGACTTCGACAGCTATGTCGTGAAAGATGAATACAAGCCGCTGCTCGAAGCGCATGCCGCCTATCTCAAAGGCAACCGCAACGCGCGCGTGATCGTCGAGGGCAACACCGATGAGCGCGGCAGTCGCGAGTACAACCTCGCGCTCGGGCAAAAGCGCGCCGAGAGCGTGAAGCAGGTGTTGACGCTGCTCGGCGTCAATCCGGCGCAGATCGAGACGGTCAGCTTCGGCGAGGAAAAGCCGCGCAACACGGCGTCCAACGAAGCGGCGTGGGCCGAGAACCGTCGCTGCGATCTGCGCTACGCCGGAGAGTGATCGATGTCGCGCCTGTCCCCGTCGTCGTTGCGACCGAGTCGCGCCCCCCTGCGCCATGGGCTCGGCGCCGCCGTGCTCGCGCTCGGCTTCATGACCGGCGCGCAGGCCGGGCTCTTCGATGACGAGGAGGCGCGCCAGCAGATCCTGCAACTGCGCACGCAGCTCGACCAGACCCAGCGCTCGCTCGGCGAGCGCATCGGCGAGCTCGAAGCGCAGGCGCGCAACCGCAGCATCATCGATCTGTTCAACCAGGTCGAAGCCCTGAAGGCAGACTTTGCGAAGCTGCGCGGGCAGATCGAGATGTTGCAGAACGAGCTCGACAACAGCCAGAAGCGCCAGCGCGATCTCTACGTCGATCTCGATGGCCGGCTGCGCAAGATCGAGACACAGCTCGCAGCCAGCGCCACGGCGCAGGCTGCGCCCGGCAGCGCACCCTCCGGCACGGTAGCGCCCGCGCCGGCCACCGGAGCACCCGCGGCAGCCGAGCCGCCGCGCGGCTTGCCGTCGGCGCCGGCCGTCACGCCACCGGCGATCGATCCCGTGGCCGAGCAGCGCAGCTACGAAGCGGGCCTCGATCTCTTCCGCAGCGGCCGCTTCAGCGAAGCGATCGCGAGCTTCCAGAGCTTTCTGCGCACGTTCAGCCGCAGCACCCTCGCGCCTTCGGCGCAATACTGGATCGGCAACGCGCTGTACGCCACACGCGACTATCGCGGCGCCATCACGGCGCAGCGGCAGTTGCTCGCGCAGTACCCGGACAGCGCGAAAGCGCCCGACGCGCTGCTCAACATCGCCACCGCGCAATCCGACCTCGGCGATCTGCAGGGCGCACGCAGCAGCCTTCAGGAAGTCATCGCCAAATACCCGAACTCCGAGGCAGCCACCAAGGCGCGGCAGCGACTCGGCGGGCGCTGACGCCGGCGGTGCACGGCATCGCCCACGGCGCGGCCACGGTCCCGGCGGCCGCAACCTCCTTCGCCGGGCGCATCGTCGCCTGGCAACGCGCGCACGGTCGCCACGACCTGCCGTGGCAACGCACGCGCGACCCCTACCGGCTGTGGCTCGCCGAGATCATGTTGCAGCAGACGCAGGTGGCAACGGTGCGGCCGTACTACGAGCGATTTCTGGCGCGTTTTCCGGACGTCCCGACGCTCGCGGCGGCCTCCGAAGAGGAGGTGTTGACCCTTTGGGCTGGACTTGGCTACTACCGCCGCGCCCGGAATCTGCACGCCGCCGCGCGCGCGGTGGTGGCCGAACACGGGGGGCAGTTTCCGCGCTCGGTCGATGCGCTCGCCGCATTGCCGGGCATCGGCCGCAGCACGGCCGCCGCCATCGCCGCCTTCGCGTGGGATGTCGTGGCTCCGATCCTCGATGGCAACGTGAAACGGGTGCTCGCTCGCCATGCCGCCGTCGAAGCCGTCGCCGGCAGCGCAGCCGCCGAGCGCACGCTGTGGCGCCTCGCAGGCGAGCGCCTGCCGCAAAGCAGCGCCGATATGGTCGCCTATACGCAGGGCTCGATGGACCTCGGCGCCACGGTTTGCACGCGCGGCGCGCCCGATTGCGCGCGTTGCCCGGTCGCCGACGATTGCGTGGCGCGGGCGACGGGTCGGAGCGCCGAGCTGCCTCGCGCACGGACAAGGCCGGCGCTGACCGAGCGCCGCGGCCGCTTCCTCCTGCTGACCCACGGCGCCGACGTGGCGATGGTCAAACGACCGGGACAGGGCGTCTGGGGCGCGCTGTGGTGCCTGCCGGAACTGCCGCTCGATGCCTCGGACGCTGAAATCGACGCCATCGCCGCGCGCTTCGGCGCACGCGCGCTCGGCGCAAGACAGACGCTCGCCGACGTGCGCCATCGCTTCACGCACTTTCAGTTGACCTTCGCCACCGAGCGCATCGCCTGCGCCCGCCGCGAGCCGCACGCGGCGGAGCCGGGCGTGCTGTGGCTTGCTCTCGACGCCGCGGCCGAAGCGGCGGTGCCCAAGCCCATCGCGCAACTGCTGCGCCGCGGCGCGGCCGATGAGACGTCGGCGAGCTGATTCCGCACGCGATACAGCTTGATGCTGGAAGCCGCATCCATAACGGGCTTGGAGCGCGAATTGCGGGCAAAGTCGATTTGAAATCACGAAAAATCACCTCTCCGTGCTCACAAACAAAATTACACTTGATAATCAACGTGATAGAGACGTATCAATGAGCATCGAGAGCGTGCGAATGACGCGCAAATGGCGTCAAACCGTAAAAGTTGCTCCGCAAGCCGCATCAATCAACGAAAACAGCCAATTCACTCATGGCGAACACGACCCCGCCATCCGCGCGCCGACCGTAGCCTCGATGCAACGAAGTGGAATCGAGGGAGCCGGTCAGAAATTTTGGGTACGAGAAGTGGCCCACTCACGAAGACAGAAAGCCCACTACAGAACGCCGAAGCCGCCAACGATCCCTTTTTTCCAGTCCCTTTCGCCGAACGGCGCCGACTTCTCCACCATGACCAATCGTCTGCGGCCGTCGAGCAAGCCGCCGACGCGGTCATGGGCGCGCCGCAGCGCCCTCGATTCCACTTCGTTGCATCGAGGCTACGATGGCTGGCTCGATCCAACGAACGCGACGCCTACTTCACCGCGTCCACATACTTCCCGTCCACGCAGGCTTTGGTGGGGGGCATCAGCGCGCCCAAGAGCAGCGCTTCAGAGTGGAGCAGTCCGAAGGCGCAATAGCGATCCCTGTCGCTGCATTGGCTTTGCTGCTCGTGGTGCGTTTTGAGCCATGCCTGCACGGCCGTGAGCACGCAGGTCGCGTCATCGCCCTTGCATTGGAGCACCGGCCGCATGTCGCGGGAAGCTAGAAATTCGAGACTCCTTTCATTGAGCACCTGCGGCTGCGTCAACGCGCAGGGTTTCGAGGCTTCCACGAAGCGATAGCGCAGCCACGTTTCTCGGCTCGCGCAAATCTGCTTCTCATAGACGCTGGCCGTCTTGCTCAACTGCCGGCAGTAGGCCGCGTGCGCGGCTTCGCGCGGCTTCGGTGGGCGGCGAAGGACGAGGATGGAGTCACCATCCGTGTCCATCAACAGAACGGAGCCCGTCGTCAGAAACGTGCTGCTGTAGGGGTACACCGTGGTCATTCGCTCGACCTTGAAGTGGTACGCCGTGAACGGCCGATCCATCTCGCTGCCGAGTACGTCGCGCAACGAATACTCGGCCAACAGGCCATCCCAGATTGAACTGTCGCGCTCCCCCTTGTTGTCCCGGAAATAATGCCTCAGTGGCCACGCGCGCGGCATATAGAGCTTCAACGCACCAAACCCACTGGGGTGGCCGCCACCGAACATCAAGATGGGTGCTTCCAGCCCCTTGCGGTGTATGGTCACCTGCGTGCCGATCATGTTGGCGTAGCCCAGCACCGCCCGCCTGGACGGCTCTGCCCCTTGGCGGCGCACCACGTCGGTGACTTCCCAGCCCCCCAGAACCTTCGAGATCGGAACGAGCTGGGCCATGGCCGGCCACGCCACCGCGGCAAGGCACCCCACCAGAAAGACGCGCAAGCGATGTGAGGTCATGAGTTCGCCGCCCTATTCCGTTGCCACGACAGGAGTGAGACGTGCGCTCATCAGCAGGTCTTCGTACTGCTGCGCCAGTTGGGCAATTTCATATTTCTTGTCTTTGCCATTGATGACTCTTCGCCCTTCTTCGTAGTTCGTGACCGAATCATTGATCGATCCGCGCCGCTTGGCGCCCGTAATCCAACCCACCAGCTTGCACTGCCTTCATCGACGAAGTCAGCTCACGCTGGACGTAGACGAAAACACGGAGCCATTGCGACATTCGGGCAAAGCGTGATCGGGGTTTTTTTGCGTCGACTGGAAGCCGTCATGAGCCAGCAACTTTTCGCTGAAAGCCGCATCCAAGAGAGGCTTCGATGATGATTTCCCCGAAACACGACATTCCCCGTTTCCTCGCTCGAAGCCCATTGTGGACGTCATTTGAGCGAAAAGTTGTTGGAGCGGCATTTACAATGCTGCGGTTCTTCTCGCGTCCTCAGGCCCGGCAATCAGGAGACGTCGATGCGCCGCACTACGCTGACCCAGTTTCTCGTCGAGCAGCAACGCTCGGCACGCGCGATCAAGCCGGAGCTTCGCCTGCTGATCGAGGTCGTCGCCCGCGCCTGCAAGGCCATCGCGGTCAACGTCGGCAAGGGCGCGCTCGCGAACCTGCTGGGCAATGCCGGCACCGACAACGTGCAGGGTGAAGCGCAGAAGAAACTCGACGTCATCTCGAACGAAATCCTGATGGAGGCCAACGAGTGGGGCGGCCACCTCGCCGGCATGGCGAGCGAGGAAATGGAGACGATCCACGAGATTCCAAACCGCTATCCGAAGGGCGAATACCTGCTGCTGTTCGACCCGCTCGATGGCTCGTCGAACATCGACGTCAATGTCTCGATCGGCACCATTTTTTCGGTACTGAAGAAGACCGATGAGCTCGGGCCGGTCAGCGAGCGCAGCTTCCTGTTGCCGGGCACCGCGCAGGTGGCGGCCGGCTACGCGGTGTACGGCCCGACCACCTTGCTCGTGCTCACCGTCGGCACCGGCGTGCACTGCTTCACGCTCGACCGCGAGATGGGCTCCTGGGTGCTCACGCAGTCGAACCTGAAGATTCCGGAGGACACCAGCGAGTTTGCGATCAACATGAGCAACATGCGGCATTGGGAGCCGCCGGTACGCCGCTACATCGACGAACTGCTCGCCGGGCGCGAAGGCCCCCGCGGCAAGGACTTCAACATGCGCTGGGTGGCCTCGATGGTGGCCGACGTGCACCGCATCCTCACGCGCGGAGGCATCTTCATGTATCCGCGCGACAAGCGCGAGCCCGACAAGCCCGGCAAGCTGCGCCTGATGTATGAGGCGAACCCGATGAGTTTCATCATCGAGCAGGCGGGTGGCGCGTCCACCACGGGCCTTGAGCGCATCCTCGACGTGCGCCCCGGCAAACTGCACGAGCGCATCAGCGTGATCCTCGGCAGCCGCAACGAGGTCGAGCGAGTGGCGGCCTATCACGCCGAAAGCCGTCGTTCGTGAACCAAGGGCGCAGCGCATCGTTCACCGGCATCACGCGTGAAGCGATCGAACGCGACCATTCCCGCCGCGAACTGCGCCTGCGCGCCGAAGTCGGCCACGATGTCCTCGACGACGATGCGCTCGATGCCTCGCTCGACGCCCAGCTCGCCGCGTGGGACGGGCAACGCGATCTCCACGTCTTCGGTTACGGCTCGCTGATCTGGAATCCGTGCCTCGAACACGGCGGTCGCGACGTGGCCACCGTGCATGGCTACCACCGCCGCTTCTGCCACTGGAGCCATGCCTATCGCGGTACACCGGAGTGGCCGGGCCTCGTGCTCGCGCTCGACCGCGGTGGCGCCTGCCGCGGTGTGATCTACCGCCTGCCCGCAGAGCGGGCGCGGCACGAACTGCGCCTGCTCTGGCGGCGCGAAATGTTCGCCGGCAGCTACCGAGCCAAGTGGCTGCGCGCCCACACCGACCACGGCATCGTGCCGGCGCTCGGGTTCGTCATGAACCACGCCTCGCCGCTCTACGCCGGGCGCCTCGCCGACGCCGACGTCGTCGAGCGGCTGGCGCGTGCCCACGGCCAGTTCGGCTCCGGTGCCGATTACCTCTGCCAGACGGCGGCGGCGCTGCATGCGGTCGGACTCGCCGACCCGCACCTCGACCGGCTGGTCGCGCTGCTCGCGCAACGCGAAATCGGGCACACGGCGGCGGCTTGAGCGCCCGGCGCTCGCAAATCAGAATTGCCGCCGTTGGCGAACAACGCCGGCCTGTGCTAACTTGAACGGTTGGCGACCGCGCGGCGGTCGCGCAGTGAAAGGATCGAATCATGAGTTTGCTGGATGGTGTGCTCGGTGCCGTTTTGAACAGCCGGGGCGGAGGACAACAGGACATGATGAGCAGCCTGATCGGCGGGCTCATTCAACAAGCGGGCGGCGTCGGCGGCCTGCTCGACATGCTGCGCAAGGGCGGGCTCGGACAGCAGGCCGATTCCTGGCAAGGCACGGGGCAGAACCTGCCGATCGACCCGGCCGAACTGATGCGCGTGCTTGGCGGCGGCGGCGCCGGCGGCGGGGCGATGGGTGGGCTGCTCGGGCAAGTGCTCGGCGGTGGCGCGGCGGGTGGCGCACAACCGGCGTCGGGCGGCATGGGTGGCCTCCTCGGTCAGGTGCTCGGCGGTGGCGGCGCCGCCGCGCCGTCGGCAGGTGGTTCGCTCGGCGATGTCTTCGCGCAGGCGGGCATCGGCCACGACCAGCTCGGCGGATTGCTGGCGCAGGTGCTGCCGCAAGTACTCGATGGCATGACGCCCACCGGGCAGGCGCCGGCCGAGCACAGCAGCGACATGCTGCAAGGGGTCCTTGGCAACGTGCTGAAGGGCGCGCTCGGTGGGGGCGGCGGCGCGACAGGGCGCGGCGGCCTCTTCGGCTGATCGGGCACGGCAAGTGCCCCGCACCGCGACACGGCATCGGCGACACGCTCGCCCGCTCGTCGCCGTGCTGCTGGGCTGCGCGCTGGCGGCAGCGGTGGCTCCCGCGCCTGCCGTTGCGGTGGGCGATGACGAAGCCGCCACCGACTTCGTCATCATCGCGCCGACCGAGCCAGGCTCGGCGGCGCATCACAAGTTCCTGTCCTACGGCTGGAACGGCTGGGCCGCGAAAGTTGTGCACTGGCGCTACGACGACGCCAACCGTCCGCCGGCCATCGTTCCCGATGCCAGCGCCATGGTTGCCCGCATTCAGCGCGCGATGGGGCAATGGTCGGCGCAGTGTGCCATTCGTTTCGTCTACGACGGGCCGAGCAGCGCCGGCGCCAGCCTTGCCCAAGGCGGCGTCCGCGACCAGCAAAACGTCATCACCTGGGGCGCGCTGAGCGGCAACACGACCGGCGTCACCTGGGTCAGCGCGAGCGGGCCGAACAGCGCCTCGTTCACGCTCGACGAAGCCGACATGGTGCTGAACGCCCAGTTCAACCCACGCCTCGATGCCACGCTGCTGCACGAAATCGGGCACCTGCTCGGCCTCAAGCATTCCGACGTCGAAGACACCGTGATGTCGGGGCCGAACAACCCACCCGATCCGTCGACTCGCTACAGCGGCCTCGAAACGCTGCAGGCCGATGACATCGCGGGCTGCCGCGCGCTGTACGGAGCACCGCTCGACGTCGGTGCCGATACGCGCCCGATGATCGAATACCGCTACGCGCCGCTCGATTACTACTTCGTCACCTCGCGCAGCAACGAGCAGGCGCTGCTCGACACCACGCCCGGCTGGGTTCGCACCGGCGCCTCGTTTCCGGTGTACGTGACGCGAGCGGTCGGCGCGGCCGGCATCGTGCGCTTCTATTTCGATCGCGTGGCTCGCGGCGGCACGCGCGGCAGTCACTTCTACACGATCCGCGACGACGACGTCGCCCTTCTCCGCGCACAGAACCCGGGCGCCAGCAAGGCGCCGGGTCTGCCGCAGGACGAAGGCATCGACGCCTTCGCCATGCCGGCACAGGGGGGCGGCTGCGCGAGCGGCCTCACGCCGGTCTATCGGCTGTTTCGGGGTTCGCCACGCTTTCCCGATGACCCCAACCATCGCTTCACGCCATCGCTCGCCACCTATCAGGAATTCATGGCTCGCGGCTGGGACGGTGAAGGCGTGAGCTTCTGCGTGCCGACACGCTGACCCATCCCGCGCATGAAATGCAATAAGCTCGCGGCTTTTTGCGGCGGAGCATCCTCTTGAACCTGTTCGACGCGACGATCCTGGGCATCGTCGAAGGCGCCACCGAATTCCTGCCGATCTCGAGCACCGGCCACCTCATCGTGGCGGCATCGCTGCTGGGCGCCCACGATGAGCGCGGCAAGGTGTTCGAAATCGCCATCCAGATCGGCGCCATTCTCGCCGTCGTCTGGGTCTACCGCGAGCGCTTCGTCGCCACCGCGCGCACCTTCCTGCAGCCGGGGCGTGGCCAGCGCTTCCTGCTCAACCTGTTGATCGCCTTTCTCCCCGTCGCCGTGCTCGGCCTGCTGTTCAACAAGGCCATCAAGGCCGTTCTCTTCAATGCATGGGGCGTGGCGGCCGCCTCCATCGTCGGCGCGCTGGTCATCCTGTTCGTCGAGCGCCCCGGCGTGCGCGACGCCCGCGAACGCAGCGCGCGCGTGCGCGATGTCGACGCCATGGGCTGGCGCGACGCGCTGAAGGTTGGCGTCGCGCAGTGCTTCGGCCTGTTTCCCGGCATGTCGCGCTCCGGCTCGACGCTGATCGGCGGCATGCTGTTTGGTTTGTCACGGCAGGTGGCAACCGAATTCTCGTTCTTTCTCGGCGTGCCGACCCTCGCCGCGGCAAGCCTCTACTCGCTGTACAAGGAGCGCGCGCTGCTCTCCGCCGCCGACGCGCCCGCCTTCGCCGTCGGCACCATCGTCTCGTTTCTCGTCGCGCTGGTCGTGATCCGCTGGCTGATCCGCTTCATCGCCAGCCACTCGCTGATGGCCTTCGCCTGGTACCGCCTCGCCTTCGGCGCGTTCATCATCGCCGCCGGCGCGCTCGGCTGGGTGCAGTGGCCGGCGTCGTAGCCCGGTGGCGTTGCGGCGCCCCGAACCCGCTGCTGGTGGTGGCGCGACAGGTCGGTGATTCACGTCTATACCTGGGCAGCACCCCGGGACGATTCGCCCCGCCGACCCAGAACCGAGCATCATCATGGCCCGCAAATCGCCTCCCGTCAAAGCGCAAGTGGTTGCGCCACTTTTGCACAGCAACGCGTTCCTGAAGGGTCGCCTGATCGACTTCGACACCGGTAGTGCCGCGCTGGAAGCCCAGCACATGGCGTGGCTGCGCATGCAGATGGCAACCGCGAAGACGAACTCCATGTACCGCATTCGTCTCGTGGGATATGCCTCGAAGAAGGGCAGCTCGGACTCCAATATGAGCCTGTCGTACAACCGTGCCAATGCTGTATTGAAGTACATGGTGTCGTTGCATGGGCCAGCCAACGATCGCGTGGAGACATTTCGCTCGAACGGCGAAGAGGCATACGTCGCGCCGGAGAGCGATGACGACGCACTGTGGCGCGCAGTCGAGGTGCATATCTTCATCGGCGACATCCCGCCACCGCCGCCGAAGTGGATTCCCGTCCCAAGGAAGGAAGTGCCCCTGCCGGGCGGCGAGCGCTTCACCGACTGGGAAATTGCCTCACCCGGCGGCGCCATCGTCACCTACGTCGTTGGCGGGGGTTTCAACGTGTTCTTCATACGCAACGTCAAGTTGAAGGAACTGCGGGGCTACATTCAGCCGGTCGGCGGTGTCGGCGGGTCGCTCAGCATCCCCAACCTGAAGCCCATCTTGAGCGCGATCCAGCAGATCGTCACCGGCGTCTCGGGATCACCGCCGGATTTCACGGCCGTGAAGACGAGCCTGCCCGTCACCTGGGATGAAATGGAGGATTGCCTGGTGCGCGTGAGTCAGGCCGGTGCAGGCGCCATCAGAGGCTACGCGCTCGCCGTCATCACGTTCACGGCGGCCGGCGTCTGGCAACGCAGCGCCCAGGGCAACCCGGTCAAGCTGCCCGGTGGCGTCCTGTTTCAGTTTCAGACACAGGGCGCCAACTGGGCGCTCGGCGTCGGGGCTTCGATGGCGCTCGGCCCGTTGGTGCGCATCCCCGGTTGACCGCGCCCGGCGCGCGCCCCGGCACGGAGGCGGCCCATAAAATGGGTGCGTGCTCTCCCTCCTCAAGGCAGTCCCCGCCGGCGCGCTGTTTGCCGGTGCCGCGCAGTTCGGCTTCGCGGCCAAAGCCATCTTCATCAAGCTCGCCTATGTCGCGCATCCGGGGCTCGACGCGGTGACGCTGCTCGCGTTGCGCATGCTGTTTTCGCTGCCGTTCTTCCTCATCATGGCTTGGCTCGCGCGGCGCAACGCGGGCGCCGCGCCGCCGGCGCCCTTGACGCGGCGCGATTGGGGCTTCGTCGTGCTGCTCGGGTTCGTCGGCTACTACCTTTCGAGCTTTTTTGATTTCTGGGGCCTGCAATACATCAGCGCCGGGCTCGAACGGCTGATCCTCTTCACCAACCCGAGCATCGTTGCGCTGCTCTCGGCCATCTTCCTTGGCGTGCGCCTGACGCGCCGGGTCGGCCTTGCGCTCCTCGTGTCGTGGTTCGGGCTGGCGCTGGCCTACTGGCATGATCTCGCGCAGAGCCGCGACACCGAAGCGATCATCGGCGGCGCCGGCCTCGTCCTGCTGTCGGCGTTTTGCTACGCGATCTACATGCTGGTCGGCACCGGCGTCACGCGGCGCATCGGCAGCACGCGCTTCACGGCCTACATGATGCTGGTGGCGACGCTGTTCGTGCTCGCGCAGTTCGTCATCATGCGGCCGCTGTCGGCGCTCGTGCTGCCGTGGCAGGTCTATGCGCTGAGCGTTGCACTCGCGGTGTTCTCGACGGCGGCGCCGGTGTGGATGATGGCAGAGGCGCTGAAGCGGATCGGGGCGAACGATGCCTCGATGATCGGCAGCATCGGTCCGGTCATCACGATCTTCCTCGGCGCGCTGCTGCTGGATGAGACGATTTCGGTGCTGCAACTGCTCGGCGCCGCTCTGGTGTTGGCGGGCATCGCGATGATCTCCGTGGGCCGCGATGCGCCGGTGGCGCCGCAAACGCCGGTCACGCGATGAAGCGACGACCACCCGATCCGCCTGCGGCACAATAGCCCTTCTTTTCGACAAGACGCACATCAGCAAGGAGCCTCCCATGAGCGTTCGCCTCGCCATCATCTATTACTCGACCTACGGCACCAATCACCGCATGGCCGCGATCGCCGCCGACGCCGCGCGTGCGGCCGGCGCCGAGGTGCGGCTGCTGAAAGCGCCGGAGACGGCGCCTGCGGAAACGGTGTCCGGCAACGACGCGTGGCGCGCACACGCTGAGGCGACCGCGCACATCGCGCACGCCTCGGCGGCCGACATGGAATGGGCCAACGCCTATCTGTTTTCAGCGCCGACGCGCTTCGGCGTGATGGCGAGCCAGATGCGCGCCTTCATCGATACGCTCGGTGGCGTCTGGGCCAAGGGCGGGCTGTCGAACAAGGCGGTGTCGGCCATGTCCTCCGCGCAGAACCCGCATGGTGGACAGGAGGCGACGCTGCTGTCGTTCTACGCCACGGTCTGCCACTGGGGCAGCGCGGTGGTGGCGCCCGGTTTCACCGACCCGTCCATCTTCAAGGCCGGCGGCAACCCGTACGGCTATTCGCACACCCAGGGGCGCGACTTCGACGAGCACGCCCAGGCCGCGATCGGGCATCAGGCCCGCCGGCTGGTCGAGTTCGCCGCCAAACTGGCCTGACGACGACGGCGCCGCGTCACCCGCCCTTGCGCGGTCGCTTCCAGTTCGGGATGCTCACCTGCTTGCCGCGCGCCACCGTCAGCGCGCCGGGTGGCGCATCCTTGGTGACCGTGCTGCCACCGCCCACCGTAGCGCCGGCCCCGAGCGTAACCGGCGCCACCAGCACGCAGTTGCTGCCGACGTGGACATCGCTCTCGATGACGGTGCGGTGCTTGTTGGCACCATCGTAGTTGGCGGTGATCGAACCGGCACCGAAGTTGACCCGCTCGCCGACGCTGGCGTCCCCGAGATAGGCCAGGTGATTGGCCTTGGCGCCCTTGCCGAGCGTCGCGTTCTTCACCTCGACGAAGTTGCCGATGTGCACCTCCTCGCCGAGCGCGGCGCCGGGGCGCAGCCGGGCGAACGGCCCGACGCGGGCATCGGCACCGACCACGCAGCCCTCGAGGTGGCTCATCGCATGCACGACGGCGCCGGCCTCCACGCGGCAGTCGCGCAGCACGCAGTTGGGGCCGATCGTGACGCCGTCGGCAAGCTGCACGACACCCTCGAACACGCAGCCGACATCGATGGCGACGTCGCTGCCGCATTCGAGCGTACCGCGCACGTCGATGCGCGCCGGGTCGGCCAGCGTCACGCCCGAGCGCATCAGGCGCTGCGCCTCGCGCGCCTGCACCGCGCGTTCGAGCGCGGCGAGCTGCGCCTTGTCATTGACGCCGCTGACTTCCATCGCATCGGCGGGCTGTGCGGTGACGACGGCGAGTCCGTCGACGCCGGCCATGGCAATGACATCGGTCAGGTAGAGCTCGCCCTGCGCGTTGTGCGGCGTGAGCCGCGACAGCGCCTGACGCAGCCACGCCGTCGGTGCCGCCATGATGCCGGTGTTGATTTCGTTCGTGGCGAGGGCGGCGGCGTCGTGCGCGGCCAGCGCGTCCTTGTGTTCGACGATCTTCACCACCTCGCCCGACGCGTTGCGCACGATGCGCCCGTAGCCGGTGGCGTCAGCCAGTACACAGGTGAGCAGCGCGAAGCACTGCGGCCCGGCGCGCTCGGCCAGCGCACGCAGCGTCGCCGCCTCGATGAGCGGCGTGTCGCCGGTCACCAGAAGCGTGACGCCCTCGTCGGGCACGGCCGCCAACCCGACGGCCGCAGCGTGACCGGTGCCATTTTGCGGGCTCTGCAACACCCAGGTGACGGCCGCGTCGGCCAGCGCCTCGCGCACGGCATTGGCGCCGTGGCCGACGACGACCACCGTCTGCCGCGGTTCGAGCTCACGCACCGCGCGCAGCGAATGCGCAAGCAGCGGTCGCCCCGCCAGCGGTTGCAACACCTTGGGCCGTTGCGACTTCATGCGCGTGCCCTTGCCGGCGGCGAGCACGATGACCGAGAGCGGGGGCGATGGTGGGCGCATGGGAGGAAGCCAGTACGGACGGATGGCGTTGGCCGACGATTCTACGGAGCGGGCCGAGCGGGCCGCAGGCAGAGGCGATCGGCCTACAATGGTTCGCGTTGCAAGGAGGGAAATGCAATGATCCAAACACGACGGGCGGCGCTCGCTGCCGCCGCCTGCGCGACGCTCGCGCTCACGTTCGGCGCGACCGCCGCTGCCGCCGCCGACGACTGCAAGAACCGCGGTGAACTCGACACCATCTACTGCGACGACAACGGCGACATGGTCGCCGAGCCGCCGAAGGACAAGAGCAAATGGAAAGACCCCGGCACGCTGGTCTTCGCCTATACGCCGATCGAGGATCCCGCCGTCTACCAGAACCTGTTCAAGGGTTTCACCGACTACCTGTCGGCGTGCACGCAGAAGAAGGTCGTCTACTACACCGTGCAGAGCAACGCGGCGCAAATCGAGGCGATGCGCTCGGGTCGCCTGCACGTCGCCGGTCTCGCCTCCGGTGAAACGGGTTTTGCCGTGAACCTCGCCGGCGCGGTGCCGTTTGCCATCAAGGGCAACAAGGACGGCCCGCGCATGTATCGGCAGGTGGTGGTGGTCAAGAAGGACAGCCCGATCAAGTCGCTCGCCGACCTGAAGGGCAAGAAGGTCGCGCACACCTCGCCATCGTCGAACTCCGGACATCTCGCGCCGCTCGCGCTGTTCCCGAAGGAGGGCGTGACGCCGGGCAAGGACTACACCATCGTGTTCTCCGGCAAGCACGACCAGTCGCTCGCCGGCGTGCTGAAGGGCGACTACGACGCCGCGCCGATCACCAGCGACATCTACGACCGCTGGGTGATGCGCGGACAGATGAAGGCCGACGATGTGCGCATCATCTACCGCTCGGGCACCTTCCCGACCTCGTCGTTCGCCTACGCGCACGATCTCGCGCCGCCGCTGGCCGAGAAGATCAAGAAGTGCTTCTTCGACTACAAATTTTCACCGGAACTGCAGAAGGAGTTTCTCGGCGACGACCGCTTCCTGCCGGTCAACTACAAGAAGGATTGGGAACTGGTACGCGCGGTTGCCGTCGCTTCGGGAACGCCGTATAACCGGGCGCAGTTCGACAAGGAAAACGCCAAGAAAAAATGATCAAGGAGGGACACATGAAGAAACTGTTGCTTGCCGCCGGCCTCGTCGCCGCCTATTTGTTCGCCGCGAGCGGCGCCTTCGCGCAGACCGCATGCAAGAACCGCGGTGAACTCGACGTCGCCTACTGCGACGACAACGGCGATCTGGTCGCCGATCTGCCGAAAGACCCGAAGAAGTGGAAGAACCCGTCCACGCTCGTCTGGGCCTACACGCCGGTGGAAGACCCCGCCGTCTACGAAAAGATCTTCTCGCCGTTCACGCAGCATCTGGCCGCCTGCACCGGCAAGAAAGTGGTGTTCTTCCAGGTGCAGAGCAACGCTGCCGAAATCGAAGCGATGCGCTCCGGCCGACTGCATGTGGCCGGGTTCTCCACCGGGCCGACCGCCTTCGCGGTGAACGTCGCCGGCGCCATTCCGTTCGCCGTCAAGGGCTACGAGAAGGACTTCCAGGGCTACAACCTGATCGTCGTCGTCAAGGCATCGGGCCCGCTGCACAAGCTCACCGACCTCAAAGGCAAGAAAGTGGCGCACACGGCGCCCTCGTCGAACTCGGGCAACATGGCGCCGCGCGCGCTGTTTCCGGCGCTCGGCGTGACGCCCGACAAGGACTACACGGTGGTCTACGCCGGCAAGCATGACTCCGCCATCGTCGGTGTCGAGAAGGGCGACTACGACGCTGCCACGGTGGCCTCCGACGTCTTCGAGCGCATGGCGCGGCGCGGACAGATCAAGGAGAGCGACTTCCGCGTGATCTATCGCAGCAAGAAGTTCCCGACCTCGAGCTTCGCCTACGCGCATGACCTCGATCCGAAGCTCGCCGACAAGGTGCTGTCGTGCTTCTACGACTATCGCTTCACGCCCGACATGCAAAAGGCCTTCGGTGGCGCCGACCGCTTCTTCCCGATCAACTACAAGACGACGTGGGAGCCGGTCCGTCAGGTTGCCGCCGCCGGCGGCGAGAGCTTCGGCAAGGCCGCCTACATCAAGGAAACCGAGCGCGAGGCGGCGGCCAAGAAGAAATAGGCTCCACGCCGCGCCCGCTCGCCCGCGCCCTCGCGCCGACCGCTGCACGGTGCGGCGCGTCGTCGCGCGACGGCGACGCGGCCCCTCGTCCCGGATTCCCGTCAAGCATGAGCACGCTCTCCATCAAGCATCTGGTCAAGGAATACGTCCCCGGCAAACCGGTGCTGCGCGACATCTCGCTCGACATCGAAGGCCGCGGCATCACGGCGATCATCGGACCTTCGGGTACCGGCAAGTCGACGCTGATTCGGTGCATCAATCGCCTGGTCAACCCGACGGCGGGGGAAATCCTCTTCGAAGGCAATGACCTCGCGAAGCTCAGCGGCAAGCCGTTGCGCGCGGCGCGGCGGCGCATCGGCATGGTGTTTCAGGAATACAACCTGGTCGAGCGCCTGACCGTCATGGAGAACGTGCTCTCCGGCCGTCTCGGCTACGTCAGCGCGTGGACGGCGTGGCGACGCAAGTTCGACGACGCCGACATCCAGAAGGCGTTCGATCTGCTCGGCCGCGTCGGGCTCGCGGACTTCGCCAATCGACGCGCCGACGAACTCTCCGGCGGCCAGCGCCAGCGCGTGGGCATCGCCCGCGCCGTCATGCAATCGCCCGGCCTGCTGCTCGCCGACGAACCCACCTCGTCGCTCGACCCGAAGACCTCGGTCGAAATCATGGAACTGATGCGCGACCTCGCCGCCGAGAACGCGATTCCGGTGATGATCAACATCCATCAGGTCAAGCTCGGCCGCCGATATGCCGAGCGCGTGATCGGCATGAGCCGTAGTCTGGTCGTCTACGACGGACCGCCCGACCGGCTCC
>JAFEDD010000036.1 GCA_018241765.1 Pseudomonadota bacterium
CAAGAACGGAACTTCACGCCATGAGCAATCCGCTGCTGCAACCCTGGGACGCCCCCTACGGCCTGCCGCCGTTCGCGACGACGCGTCCCGAGCACTTCGCGCCGGCCTTCGAGGCGGCGTTCGCCGAGCACCATGCCGAGCTCGATGCCATCGCGAGCAACCCCGAGGTGCCGGACTTCGACAACACGATCGCGGCCTTCGACCACGCCGGCGGCACGTTCCGCCGCATCCACGACATGTTCGGCAACCTCTGCGCGGCGCACACCAACGCCGAGCTCGAGGCGGCCGAGCGCGAGCTCGCGCCGAAGCTTGCGCGCCATGAGAGCTCGGTGTACATGAACGCGCTGCTCTTTGCGCGCATCGATGCCGTGTGCCGCTCGCCGCAGATGGCGACGCGCAGTGTCGAGGATCGGCGGCTCGCGGAGCGCATCCATCTCGATTTCGTGCGTCGTGGCGCGCAGATTGCGCCGGCGCAGCGCGAGCGCTATGCGGCGATCGTCGCCGAGCTTGCTTCGCTCAGCACCCGCTTTTCGCAGCATGTGCTGAAGGATGAAACGGACTGGGTGCTGTGGCTCGATCACGAAGCCGACCGCGCCGGATTGCCCGAGGACGTGCTGGCCGCCGCGCGCGAGGCGGCGAGTGCGCGTGGCCGCGCACAGGGCTACGCCATCACGCTTGCGCGCAGCTCGGTGGTGCCGTTCCTGACGTTTTCGGCGCGGCGCGACCTGCGCGAGCAGGCGTTCGCGGCGTGGGTGTCGCGCGGCGCGCACGACGGGCCGACCGACAACCGCCAGCTCATCGTGGAGATCCTCAAGCTGCGTCAGGAGCAGGCGACGCTGCATGGCTATGCGACCTTCGCGGACTACCAGTTGGTCGATCGCATGGCGAAGACGCCAGCCGCCGCGCGCTCGCTGATGCTCGAAGTGTGGGCGCCGGCCAAGGCGACGCTCGCCCGCGAGGCGGCGCTGCTCGACGCGAGCCGCGTCGCGCACGGCCAAAGCGAGGCGCTGGCGCCGTGGGACTGGCGCTATTTCGAGGAAAAGGTGCGCCAGGCGCATTTCCAGCTCGACCCCGAAGAGGTGAAGCCCTACTTCGAGCTCGACCGCATGATGCAGGCGATGTTCGGTGTCGCCGGGCGGCTCTTCGGACTGACCTTCACGGAAGTCACGCACGCGCCCGGTGTGCGGCTCTATCAGTCCGACGTGCGTTTGTTCGAAGTGCATCGCGAAGGGCGTCTGAAGGCGCTCTTCATCGCCGACAACTTTGCGCGGGCGTCCAAGCGCGGCGGCGCCTGGATGTCGAGCTATCGCGTGCAGCATCGCGATGCCGTGCGTGGCGAGGTGATTCCGATCGTCGGCAACCACAACAACTTCGGCAAGGCGCCCGCCGGGCAGCCCAATCTCATTTCGTTCGATGACGTGCGCACGCTCTTCCATGAGTTTGGCCACGGCCTTCACGGCATGCTCTCGGAGGTGCATTACGAACGCCTCTCCGGCACCCATGTGCCGCAGGACTATGTCGAATTGCCGTCGCAACTGATGGAGCACTGGGCCATGGCCCCGGAGGTGTTGGGCGAGCATGCGCGCCACCATCGCACCGGTGCGCCGCTGCCGCAGGCGCTGAGCGAGCGCATCCGCGCGGCGTCGCGCTTCGGCAACGGCTTCGAGAACGTGCAGTACCTCGCCTCCACGCTCACCGACCTCGCGCTGCATTCGCGCAGCGATTTCGAGGGGCTCGATGTCATGCGCTTCGAAGAGGAGGAACTCGCGCGCATCGGCATGCCGCGCCAAGCGCATCCGATGCACCGCTTCACCGGGTTTCGCCATCTCTTCTCGTACGACAGCTACGCCGCGGGCTACTACGTCTACCTGTGGGCCGCAGTGCTCGACAACGACGCCTTCGAAGCGTTCGAGGAGGCGGGCGACGTGTTCGACCGCGCCACCGCCGCGCGCCTGCACGAGTTCGTCTATTCGAAGGGCGGCGCGATCGACCCGGCCGAGGGCTACCGCGCCTTTCGCGGCCGCGATGCCGAGGTGGGCGCGATGCTGCGCAAGCGCGGCCTCGTCGAGGCGTGAGAGTCGCTCAGGCGCGCGAGGATTCGATCAGCTCGATCTTGTAGCCATCCGGATCCTGCACGAAGGCGATGACCGTGGTGCCGCCCTTGACCGGGCCGGCCTCGCGGGTGACGTTGCCACCGGCGGCGCGCACGGCCGCGCAGGCCGCAGCCGCATCGGGCACGGCGATGGCGATGTGGCCGAACGCGGTGCCGAGCTCGTAGTGGTCGACGCCGTGGTTGTAGGTCAGTTCGATGACCGCGTGTTCCGGCTCCGGCCCGTAGCCGACGAAGGCGAGTGAGTACTTCTGCTCCGGCCGATCGGTGGTGCGCAGCAGTTGCATGCCGAGCACGCGGGTGTAGAAGTCGATCGAGCGCGAAAGATCGCCGACCCGCAGCATGGTGTGAAGGATTCGCATGGTTTCGGCTCCTTGTCAAAAAGTCAATAAAATCAATGGATTACGAAAATGTGACGCCATTCGGCTTCTGACGCGTGATTCGCGGCGCAGAAATTTGGCAACGACTTCAACGTCAAAGCCGCATCCAAATCAGGCTTCCAGGCCAAAAACGTCAATAGTCGACTTTGTGCGTTTTGTGGCGCCAAGCCCGTTATGGATGCGCCTTTAAGAAAAAAGTTGTACCGACAACATCGCGTCCGATCGTTCACGTCAAATGCTCCGCGAGGACGCGGATCGCGTGCCGCGCGGTGCGTGCGCTGCCGTGGGCGATCTGCTGGCGGCAACTGGTGCCGGTGGCCACCAGCGTGGCGCCAGGGGCCGCGCGCACGGCGGGCAGCAGCGCCTGTTCGGCCATCGCCATCGAAATGTCCTGATGCCGTGCCTCGTAGCCGAAGGCGCCGGCCATGCCGCAGCAGGAGGATTCGATGAGCTTCGGGTCGGCGTCGGGGATCAGCCGCAATAGCGCGAGCGTCGGCTGCATTTCGGCAAACGCTTTCTGGTGGCAATGCCCGTGCACCAGGAGCGGCGCGGTCGCGGGCCGCAGCCGCGCGCGCAGCGCATCGAGGCGACCGGCGCGCGCCTCGCGATCGAGGAAGGTCTCGATCAGCATCGCCTGCCCGGCCACCACCGTCGCATCCTCGCCCAGTCGAAGCGAGGGCAGCTCGTCCTTCAGCGTGAACAGGCAGCTCGGTTCGAGCCCAAGCACGGCGATGCCGGCGCGGGCGAAGGGCGCGATGACGTCGAGCAGGCGTTCGGCGTGGCGCGTCGCCTCATCGACCATGCCGACCGAGAGATAGGTGCGCCCGCAGCAGAGGTTGCGCTCGTCGCGTTCGCCCTCGCGCCGCCAGCGCGGCACATGCACGCGATAACCCGCCGCCGCCAGCACGTCGAGCGCGGCGACGACGTTTTCGCGCTCGAACGCGCCGTTGAAGGTGTCGACGAAGAGCACCACGGCGCGGCCGCCTGCGGCGTGGGTTTCGAGGAGCGTCGGCGCGTCGCACAGCACGGCGGGCCGGTCGGCACCATCGAGCCAGGCCCACGCGGTGTCGGCGCGCCACTGCGGCAGCGCGCGGTGGCGGCTGAGGCCGAAGAGCCGCTCGCCCAGCCAGCGCAAGAGCGGCGAGCGATTGCGCAGGTTGAACAGCGCCGGCCAGCGTGCGGCGGTCGGCACCGTTGCCGGCAGCCGCGCGATCAGGTTGTCGCGCAGCGAAAAGCCGTGCTTCTTCTTGTAGTGGTGCAGGTGCTCCACCTTCATTTTCGCCATGTCGACGCCGGTGGGGCACTCACGCCGGCAGCCCTTGCAGCTCACGCACAGATCGAGCGCTGCGTGCACTTCCTCGCTTGCGATGCCGTCGCGGCCGAGTTGGCCCGAGAGGGCAAGGCGCAGCGTGTTGGCGCGGCCGCGCGTCAGGTGCTGCTCGTCGCGCGTCACCCGATAGCTCGGGCACATGGTGCCGGCGTCGAACTTGCGGCAGTGGCCATTGTTGTTGCACATCTCCACGGCCTTGGCGAGACCCTCCGCGGGGTCGCCGCCGGTGCCGGGGGCGGTGAGAGACTCGGTGCGTGGGTCGTTCTGCACGTCCCACGCGCTCCAGTCGAGCGCCGTGGCGAGCGGCGTCACGCGGTAGCCGGGCGCGAAGCGAAAGCGTCGCGCGTCGTCCATCTTCGGAGGCGCGACGATGTTGCCGGGGTTGAAGCGGTTGTGCGGATCGAACGCGGCCTTGATTTCCGCGAACGCCGCATTGAGCGTCGGCCCGAACTGCCACGCGACCCACTCGCCGCGACAGATGCCATCGCCGTGCTCGCCGCTGTAGGCCCCCTGGAAACGGCGCACCAGTGTGCTCGCTTCCTCCGCGATCGCGCGCATCTTCGTGGCGTCGCCCGAGCGCAGATCGAGGATCGGGCGCACGTGCAGCGTGCCGACGCTCGCATGCGCGTACCAGGTGCCGCGCGTGCCGTGGCGCGCGAAGACTTCCGTCAGTTGCGCGGTGTACTCCTCCAGATGTTCGAGCGGCACGGCGCAGTCTTCGATGAAGCTCACCGGCTTGCCGTCGCCCTTCAGGCTCATCATGATGTTGAGCCCGGCCTTGCGAACGTCCCACAGCGCGCGTTGCGCGGCCGCATCGGTGAGCGGCACCACGGCATCGGGCAGCCCGAGCGTCGCGATCAGCGCATCGAGATCGGTCAGCGCGCGTTCGAGCGGGGCGCGCTCATCGCCCGCGAATTCGACCAGCAGCAGAGCCTCCGGCGTGCCATGCAGCACGGCGTCGATGATCGGCGCGAAGGCCGGGTTGGCGCGGGCGAGATCGATCATCGTGCGGTCCACCAGTTCGACCGCCGTCGGGCCGAGGCGAACGATGTGCTGCGCCGCCGCCATCGCCTGCGCGAAACTCGGGAAGTTGATGACGCCGAGTGCGCGCGCCGCAGGCAGCGGCGACAGCGCGAGCGTCAGTGAGCGGCTGAACGCGAGGGTGCCTTCGGAACCCACCAAGAGATGCGCGAGGTTCACGCTGCCGTCGGCGGTGTAGGGGCGCGGGCTCTGGGGATGAAAGATGTCGAGGTTGTAGCCACCGACGCGGCGCAGCACCTTGGGCCACACGCGCTCGATCTCCGCGCGGTGCGTCGCGGCCAGTGCGGCGACGCGTTCGCCAAGACCGCGCGCGACTCCCGTTGCCGCTTCGAGTGGCCCGAAGCTCGCGAGCGACGCGTCGGCCAGCCAGGCATCGATGGCAAGCACGTTGTGCACCATGTTGCCGTAGGCGATCGAGCGCGATCCGCAGGAATTGTTGCCCGCCATGCCGCCGAGCGTCGCCTGCGCGCTGGTCGAGACATCGACCGGAAACCAAAGCCCGAGCGGCTTCAGGTGCGCGTTCAGCGCATCGAGCACGAGGCCGGGTTCGACGGTGGCCGTACGCTGCGCGGCGTCGACCGCGAGCACGCCGCGCAGGTGCTTGGTGGTGTCGATGACCAGCGCCTCGGCCGTCGTCTGCCCACACTGGCTGGTGCCGCCGCCACGGGCGAGCACGGGCGCGTGCAGACGCGCGGCGATGGCGATGGCGGTGGCCACGTCGTCCGCCGTGCGGGGCACGAAGACGCCAAGCGGCATCTGCTGGTAGATCGACGCATCGGTTGCGTAGCGCGCGCAGTCCGCGCCGCCGAACAATACTTCGCCCCGGGTGTGCTGGCTCAGTTCGCGGGCGAGGCGGGCGCAATCGATGTCGGGGCGTGGGTCGGTGCGGTGCATCGAATGAGCGTAACAGGTCGCACGGCGCGGCCGGCGCGCCGCTCGGGTGTATCGTTGCATCATCGCAAACCCATCCCGGCAGGCATGAACAAGGGTCGTCTCGAAGCCTTCACCGACGGCGTCATCGCCATCATCATCACCATCATGGTGCTCGAACTCAAGGTGCCGCACGGCGACGACTGGTCAGCGCTGGCACCGCTGTGGCCGAAGTTTCTGAGCTATGTGCTGAGCTTCGTCTACGTCGGCATCTACTGGAACAACCATCACCACACGATGCAGGTGGTGCGCTCGGTGTCGGGCAGCGTGCTGTGGGGCAATCTGTTCCTGTTGTTCGCACTGTCGTTGCTGCCACTGACCACGGCGTGGATGGGCGAGAACCACTTCGCCGCGCGTCCGGTGCTGCTCTATGGCGCGAATCTCTTCCTCGCGGCCTGTGCCTATTGGGTTTGGGCGCAGCGCCTGATCGCGCACCACGGTCGCGATTCCGCGCTCGCCCAGGCGTTCGGTGCCGATCGCAAGGGCAGGCTCTCGATCGTGCTCTATGTGGCTGGCATCGCGCTCACCTTCGTGGCGCCGTGGCTCGGCGTGCTGCTCTACGCGCTCGTTGCCGCGATGTGGCTGGTCCCCGATCGGCGCATGGAGCGGGCGCTGGGCCGGAGCGCGCCATGAGGCGCTCGCGAGCACCGATGCCGGATCGACGCGAGGAGCGACCATGCTGCAACTGAACGTGCACGCCGCGGGACGCCATCAACTCGCGATTCCCGGACCATCGCCGGTTCCCGACCGCATTCTGCGCGCGATGAGCCTGCCGACCATCGATCATCGTGGTCCCGAGTTCGCCGCGCTCGCACGCTCGGTGCTCGCGGGCCTGCGGCGTATCTTTCGCACCGAGCATCCGGTCGTGATCTATCCGGCGTCGGGCACCGGCGCCTGGGAAGCGGCGCTGGTGAATCTGTTCTCGCCGGGGGAGCACGTGCTCATGGTGGAGACCGGTCACTTCGCGACGCTATGGCGCAACATGGCGCAGCGCCTCGGTCTCGCCGTCGAATTTCTCGCATCCGACGGGCGGGATGGCTGGCGCTTCGGGATCGATGCCGCGCAGATCGAAGCACGTCTGCGCGCCGACACCGAGCGGCAGATCCGCGCCGTCGCCGTCGTGCACAACGAGACCTCCACCGGCGTCACCAGTGACATCCGCGCGGTGCGCGCCGCCATCGACGCGGCCGGCCACCCGGCGCTGCTCTTGGTGGACAGCATCTCGGGGCTGGCCTGTGCCGACTATCGTCACGACGAATGGGGCGTCGACGTCACCGTATCCGGCTCGCAGAAGGGCTTGATGCTGCCGCCCGGCATCTCGTTCAATGCGCTGTCGCCGCGTGCCATCGAGGCGAGCCGCGCGGCGCGGTTGCCGAAGTCGTTCTGGGCGTGGGATGAGATGCTCGCGTTCAACGCCAACGGCTACTTTCCGTACACACCGAACACCAACCTGCTCTATGGCCTGCACGAGGCGATTGCGATGATCGAGGGCGAAGGACTGACGGCCGTGTTCGCGCGCCACCAGCGTCTTGCGCGGGCCTGTCGCTGCGCGGTCGAGGCGTGGGGGTTGGAAACGCAATGCGCCGATCCTGCCGCCCACTCGCCGGTGCTGACCGGCGTGGTGATGCCCGAAGGCATCGATGCCGACGCGGTGCGCCGCGATATCCATCAGCGCTTCGACACTTCGCTCGGCGCGGGGCTCGGCAAATTGAAGGGGGGCATGTTTCGCATCGGCCACCTTGGTGACTGCAACGACGTGACGTTGCTCGCCACGCTCTGCGCGGTGGAGATGGGATTGGCGCGCGCCGGCGTCGGGCTTGCCGCAAGCGGCGTAGTGGCCGCGATGGCGCTCTTGCGCGACTGACGGGCGCGCGCGCTGCCGCGCGAGGCTTCCGCCGCTACATCACGCTGTAGACCGGGCCGCCGCCGCCTTCGGGCGTGACCCAATGGATGTTCTGCAACGGATCCTTGATGTCGCAGGTCTTGCAGTGCACGCAGTTTTGCGCGTTGATCTGCAGGCGCTTGCCGCCGTTGTCGTCGTCGACGAACTCGTAGACGCCCGCCGGGCAGTAGCGCGACTCGGGGCCGGCGTACTTGGCGAGGTTCACCTTCACCGGAATCGAAGCGTCGCGCAGTTGCAAATGCACCGGCTGGTCTTCGACGTGGTTGGTGTTGGACAGGAACACCGACGTGAGCCGGTCGAAGCTCACGACGCCGTCGGGCTTCGGATAGTCGATGACCGGCATCTGATCGGCCGGCTTCAGCGATTCGTTGTCCGGCTTGCCGTGGCGCAGCGTCCAGCCGACCAGCTTGCCCAGCCCGAGATCGTTCATCCACATGTGGACGCCGCCGTGCAGCGTGCCCAGCGTGCGGCCCCACTTGAGACCGGGCTTCACGTTGCGCACCTTGTAGAGATCGGTGTAGACCCAGCTCTTCTTCCAGCCGTCGTTGTAGGCGTGCAGCACGTCGTGCTCGCGTTCGGCCTTCAGCGCATCGAAGGCGGCCACTGCGGCGAGCATTCCCGTCTTCATGGCGTTGTGTGTGCCCTTGATGCGCGGCAGGTTGACGAAGCCGGCGCTGCAGCCGATCAGTGCGCCGCCGGGGAAGCTGAGTTTCGGCACGCTTTGCAGTCCGCCCTCGTTGATGGCTCGGGCCCCATAGACCAAGCGCTTGCCCCCTTCGAAGAGGGGGCGGATGTGCGGGTGCAGCTTGAAGCGCTGGAACTCCTCGAACGGCGACAGCCAGGGGTTCTCGTAGTTCAGGTGCACGACGAAACCGACCGCCACCAGCGCGTCGTGGTTCTCGTTGGTCAGGTGGTAGATGAACGAGCCGCCGCCGGTTTTGGCATCGAGCGGCCAACCCTGTGAGTGCATGACGAGGCCGGGTCGGTGCTTCGACGGCTCGACCTGCCACAGCTCCTTGATGCCGATGCCGTACTTCTGCGGGTCGATGCCATCACGCAGGTTGAATTTCTTCATCAGGTCCTGCGACAGCGAACCGCGCACGCCTTCGGCGAACAGCGTGTATTTCGCGTGCAGCTCCATGCCCGGCTGGAAGTCCGGCTTCTTCTCGCCGTTGCGCCCGATGCCCATGTCGCCGGTGGCCACGCCGATCACGGCGCCGGTGTCATTGAACAGCACCTCGGCGGCCGCGAAGCCGGGGTAAATCTCGACGCCGAGCGCTTCGGCCTGCTCGCCGAGCCACTTGCAGACGCGTCCGAGGCTCACGATGTAGTTGCCGTGGTTGTTCATCAGCCGGGGCAGCGTCCAGTTCGGCATGCGTGAGGCGCCGCGTTCGGTGAGTGTCCAGAACTGATCATCGGTGACCGGCGTGTGGATCGGTGCGCCGCGCTCCTTCCAGTCGGGAAGCAGCTCGTTCAGAGCCAGCGGGTCGATGACCGCGCCGGAGAGGATATGGGCGCCGACCTCGCTGCCCTTTTCGAGAACGCACACGGAGACTTCGCGCCCGTTTTCGCTGGCGAGCTGCTTCAGGCGAATGGCGGCGGCGAGTCCGGCGGGGCCGGCGCCGACGATCACCACGTCGTATTCCATCGCGTCGCGGTCGGCTCGAATGCTGGTCATGATCTGTTCCGGGTGACGAATGACGGGTGACGGCGCCGCTCGTGTGCGTCGCCACTCGTCATTGGTCGCGCGGTGCCGTCCCGGTCCTTCAGGCGGGGGCCGGGGGCGGCAGCGTCCTGCACATCGTGTAGCGGCCGTTGATGACGTCGGTGGCGATGTGCTCGAAGCCCTGCCGCGCGTACAAATGAAACGCCGGGTTTTCGCGAAACACATGCAGCGTCAGTTCGCTGCGCCCGAGCGAGCGCGCCAGTCGTGCCGCATGCGTGAGCGCGTCGGTGCCGATGCCGCGCCGCCGCAGCGACGCTTCGAGCTGGATGTCGCCGATGTGCAGCGCCGCGGGCCGCGTGGGCTCGTCGCGCACGCTGATGAAGCCGGCCACGCGCGAGGTGTCGGCCGCGTCGGCGGCAAGCGCGCAGACGATCAGGTGAAAGCGGCAGCGCGGCGCGACGTTGCGCCAGCGCACGGCATCGAAGCGTTGACCGCGACGCGCGAGGTAGGGCGCCATGTTGCTCGCGGTCAGCTCGATGCAGTATTCGAGGCGCCGATCGGTAGTGGCGAGCGCGACGTAATCGATGCGTCGGATGGGCGACGCTTCGCGCGTGGCGGTGGTGCACGCCTGCGACTGCCACGACCTGCGGCAGGCGCCGGACGGCGATTCGGTCGAGGAGAGCATCGGACGATTATAGTTAGGGAATCTCGGCATGAGCCCCTGCGCCGCAGGCATCTGCGGCCATGCGCGGCTCGCAGCGCCTGCCTGCCGCGAGCGCTCATGCCGAGGCTCCTTGGTACGCAGAACTTGAATTCGCCAATGATGGGGCAGTTTCGTCGATGGATCACTCCAAACAACCCGTTGCCGCCGCGGCACTGCGCGACATCATCATGCACGAGGTGCTCATGCCCGTGCGCTGGGGCGACATGGATGCCTATCAGCACGTCAACAACACGGTGTATTTCCGCTATATGGAGCAGTGCCGCCTCGAGTGGTTTGGCAAGCTCGGTTTCGATACCGTCGACGTCGACGTGGTCCCGGTTCTGGTCGAGGCGAATTGCCGCTTCCTGCGCGCGGTGACCTTTCCGGCCGACGTGCGGGTGACGCTGCGGGTGACCGATATCGGCCCGAAGGTGGTGGAGACGGTGCATGATCTCTTCGTGGGCGATGCGCTCCATGCCAGCGGCGTCTGCAAGTTGCTCTGGATGAGTCGCGCGGCCAATCGCGCGGTGCCATTGCCCGACAGTGTGCGCGCACGGCTGCTCGCGTTCCGACCGTAGTCGTCGCAACCTTCGGTAGCGGAGCCACGCAGATGAGCGAGCAGCCGATGTGGGTGCCGAGCCGGGAGCGGGTCGAGCGCACGCACATGCATGCATTCACGGCGCGCCTGCGCGATCGCTACGGGCAGCGCTTTACCGACTACTGGAGCCTGTGGCGCTGGTCGCTCGCCAACAAGGAAGTGTTCTGGCGTGAGTTCTGGGATTACGCCGGCGTGCGCGGCGAGATCGGCGAGCGCGCGCTGGTCGACGGGCACTTGATGCCGGGAGCGCGCTGGTTTCCCGACGCCCGCGTGAGCTTCGCCGAAAACATGCTGCGTCGACAGGATGCCTCGGAGGCGCTGGTGTTCTGGAACGAGAGCGGCGCGCGCAGGCGGATCAGCGCGGCGGCGCTCGCCGACGAGGTGGGGCGACTCGCCGGCGCGCTGCGCATGCGTGGCGTCGTCACGGGCGATCGCGTCGCCAGTCTGCTGCCCAACGTGCCCGAGGCGGTCAGCGCGATGCTGGCGACGGCGAGCCTCGGCGCCGTCTGGTCATCGGCCTCCCCGGACTTTGGTGTCGAGGGCGTGCTCGACCGCTTCGCGCAGATCGAGCCGGTCGTGCTGTTTGCCGTGAACGGCTACGTCTATGGCGGCAAACGCATCGATGTGCGCGCACGGGTGCTCGACGTCGTGCGCCGACTGCCGACGTTGCGTGCGGTGGTGTGGCTCGACTACGTCGCTGACCTGTCGCTGCCCGACGGCGCGCCTCACGTCGCCTGGACGCAGTTTGCCGCCGAAGGCGCGTTGACTTCGTTGCCGCCGCCTTCGCGTCTGGCCTTCGATCACCCGTTGCTGATTGCCTACTCGAGCGGCACCACGGGGCTGCCGAAGGGCATCGTGCATGGAGCGGGCGGCACGCTGCTGCAGCAGATGAAGGAACATCAGCTGCACTGCGACGTTCATGCGCTCGATCGCGTCTTCTATTTTTCGACGACCGGCTGGGTGATGTGGAACTGGCTGCTCGCCGCACTCGCGAGCGAGGCGACGCTCTTGCTCTACGACGGCTCGCCGCTCGCCGAGGGCGGGCGCATCCTGTGGGATTTCGCGCAGGCCGAGCGCTGCACGCTGTTCGGCACCAGCGCGCGCTACATCGAGGCGATCAAGAAGGCCGGCGTCGTGCCGCGCCGCACGCATGATCTGCCGGCGCTGCGCACCGTGCTCTCGACGGGTGCACCGCTGGCGCCTGAGAGCTTCGATTACATCTACCAGTGCGTGAAGCCCGACGTGCATCTGGCATCGATCTCCGGAGGCACCGACATCATGGCCTGCTTCGCCATCGGCAACCCGACGCTGCCGGTGTGGCGCGGCGAACTTCAGTGCCGCTCGCTCGCCATGGCGGTCGATGTCTTCGACGAGGCGGGACGCTCGCTCCAAGGCGAGATGGGTGAGTTGGTCTGCACGCAGACCTTTCCGTCGATGCCGCTCGGGTTCATCGATGACGCCGACGGCGCACGCTATCGGGCGACGTATTTCGAGCGCTATCCCGGCGTGTGGCATCACGGCGATTGGTGTCAGCTGACGACGCACGACGGGATGTTGATCACCGGACGCTCGGACGCCACGCTGAATCCGGGTGGCGTGCGCATCGGCACCGCCGAGATCTATCGGCGCGTCGAGCGCATCCCGGAGGTCGTTGAATGCGTCGCCATCGGCCAGCACTACCGCGACGATGTGCGCGTGGTGCTGTTCGTCGTGCTCGAAGCGGGGCGCGAACTCGACGTCGCGTTGAGCGAACGCATTCGTCGCGAGATTGCGGAGCACACGACGCCGCGCCACGTGCCGGCCAAGATCGTTCAGGTGCCCGATATTGCGCGCACGCGCAGCAACAAGCTGGCCGAACTCGCCGTGCGCGATGTCGTGCACGGACGCAACCCGAAGAACGTGGAGGCGCTCGCCAACCCCGAGGCGCTGGAGTTCTTTCGCAACCGACCGGAGTTGGCTCGGGATTGAGGCAACGCCCCGACAGCGCGGTCAGCCCGGACGGCGCCGGCGTTGCGCCGCAACCAACGCCGCAAGGAGCAGCGCGAGGCCTGCCGTGGCGGCCGGGCCAAGCGTCGGAACCGCCGTGGCATCGGCGGCGGCGCGGGTTTCAAAGTTGGCCGAAACGATCTGCCCCGCAGGGGATGCGCTGAAGGTGATGTTGTCGATCGCGCCGTGGAAGCGACCCGCCCACCCGGAACCGGCGAAGGCGACGATGTCGGTGATGCAACTCGAGCCACGGATCGCCGTGCCGCCCGTGGCGGTGCCATTCATGTACGCCGAGATCGGTTGGGAGGACCACGCGATGCCCGTCTGCCATACGAGACTCGAGGGTGTGATGGTGCTGGTCACCCAGGTGTTGGTCGGCGCGTTGCTGTTCGTCTGGTAGTACGGCTCAAAGATCAGGAACGACCGATCGTTCGTGGTTGCCGAATTGCAGTCGGCATCGATGTAGAACGCATACGACGGCGCCTGGATCGCAGGATTGGTGCTGGCGGCATCGCGATAGTAGTCGTAGCTCGCGGCGGTGAATGCGCTCAGCGGGACGGGCGTCGGCAGCGTGTAGGACCAGTCGACTTCGGCCGAAGTGTCGGGCAACGTGATCTCGATGGAGCCGTCGCCGTTGCGTGGAAACGCCGTCGTGATGGCGGTGACGCCAGCGCCGGTGACGTCGGAGGACCATCCTCCCAGCGCCGACGGCGTGATGACGACGGCGCTCGCAATCGGGGAAAACGACAGCAGCGCGGCGCTGAGCGCTGCGCTTGCAAGAGTTCGCGTGAAAGCCATGACTTCCTCCTTGGCTGCTTTGACGGGGTGTCCGAATGTTGCCCATGCTAATGGCGCTCCCGCCCGGTTTCAATAGGTGCGCGCCTTGTGATGGCGGCCAGTGCTAAAACGGCTCACGGTGCAATGCTGGCGTGGTGCCGGCTTTGCGGCGAAATCCAACGGAGGGAACATGAAGACATGGCATGGCTGGACGGTGGCGGGCGCGCTTGGTGCTACGCTGATCGGGGCGACGTGGAGCGCGGCGGCCGTCGCGCAGACGGCGCCGTTGCTGACCGAGAAGAAGGTGTTCGAGATGCCGAGCTACACGACGTTCGGCGGCAAGACCATCAAGAACGTCCGGGTCGGCTACGAGACGTATGGCAAGCTCAATGCGGCGGGCGACAACGCGGTCTTCATCGCGCATTTCTATTCGGGCACCTCGCATGCGGCGGGCAAATACAAGCCGGGCGACGCGGCCGCGGGGTACTGGGATTCGATCATCGGCCCTGGCAAACCCATCGATACCGACCGCTTCTACGTGATCAGTGCCGACACGTTGTCGAACCTGAACACCAAGGATCCGATGGTGACCACGACCGGCCCGGCGTCGATCAACCCGGACACCGGCAAGCACTACGGCATGAGCTTCCCGGTCATTGCGATGCGCGACTCGGTGCGCGTGCACAAGGCGCTGGTCGATTCGTTGGGCGTGAAGAAGCTCTACGCGGTGGCCGGCGCCTCGGGCGGCAGCGTGCAGGCCGTGGAGTGGGCGGTGCTCTACCCCGACGTGGTCGAGCGCGCCATTCCGGTCATCTCGCCGGGGTTGTCGATCTCGCCGTGGGCGATCGGGCTCTTGCAACTGTGGGTCGCGCCGATCTATCAGGACCCGAAATGGAATGGCGGTGACTACTACGGCCGTGAGGAGCCGCTGGCCGGCGTCGCCAATGCGCTGACCGCGGTCACCATCACGGCGCGGCATTGGGGCTGGGCCGAGAAGACCTTCGGCTACAAGCTCGCCGATCCCGCCAAGGCGCCGGGCGACGCCATGGGCAACCGCTTCCTGATCGAGGACGCGCTCGCCAAGGCGGGCATCGCGCGGGCATCGACGACCGATGCCAACAACAAGCTCTACATGGCGAAGGCGAACCAGCTCTTCAACGTCGAGGACGACGCCGCGAAGATCAAGGCGAAGATCCTCTTCATCCCGGCGTCGAGCGATCTGATCTTTCCGCCGGAAATGTCGAAGAAAGCCGCCGAGAAACTGCGCTCTCTCGGCAAGACGGCGGAAGTCTTC
This sequence comes from Pseudomonadota bacterium, assembly GCA_018241765.1. Taxonomy (GTDB): domain Bacteria; phylum Pseudomonadota; class Gammaproteobacteria; order Burkholderiales; family Casimicrobiaceae; genus Casimicrobium. Next base: position 14,719 of record JAFEDD010000036.1, read on the forward strand.
GTCATCGAAGGCGATGGCGGCCATCTCGATGGCGTGCTGAACGTGGGCAAGGCCGCCGACGTGATCCGCGCCTTCCTCGCGAAGTAGCGACGCAACGCCTCGGGGGATCGTCCCGTGCGCGAGGCGCGGGTGCGGTCCCCGATGTCGGCGCGCGCTACCGCGTCACCGCACGCACGCGCGCGACGCTCGAACGAGCGAAATCGACAAGCAACTTTTCGCTCAAATGACGTCCATAACGGGCTTCCCGCGATAAATCGCATAAAGTCGACATTGGGCATTTTTCGTTGCCAAGCCTGTTGTAGACGTCATCTACGGAAAAAGTTGTTACCCAAGCCGATGGATCCAACCCGCTCGATGGGCGCTTTCATGCGTTCAGCGGCGGCCGCCATCGGACGAGGCCGCTGGCTGCGGCAGCATCGGGCGGCCGTCGCGCGCCGGTGTCGTGCGCAGGAAGCCTGCGGTCAGCGCGCGTGCAGCGGGTGAATCGAACAGCGTGTCGGCAGCGCCAGGCGTCAGCGCGATGGTGCCGAACTTCGGGTCGGCCAACGCGTCGCCGCAGTGCGCCTTGGTGACGGCGTGACCGAGCCATACGTTGTCGCTGCCGTAGCGACGATCGTCGGCGCTGAGCACGACGAGAAGCGCCCGCTGCGGCGGCAACGCGAGCATCGGATCGTGGACGAACGCGTTGGCCTCGCAACCCCAGCCAAAGATCATGCGTGCCGCGAAACCGTCGCCGGGATAGCGCGCCACGGCCACCGCCCCATCGACGGAGCCGGCGAGGAGCAGGCGGCCAGCGTCGGCCCAGCGCACGGCGGCCAACGCCTGCAGGGCCGCGGCGATCGCCTCGCGACGGGCTTCCTGCAAGCGTTCCTGCTGCGCGAGCGAAGGCGTCGGCGGCGATGGCATGGCGGCCGTCGTGCCGCGCACATCGAGCGCCACGCTGGCGACGCCCAGTCCCGCCAGCCAGCGCTGCCACGACGCGATGGCGCGGCGGTCGAGGCCAACCGCGTCCGGCACGAAGATGACCGTGGCGACCGCGCCGCCGTGCGTCGTCGGCATGTCTGCGAACAGGCCGCTCCAGATCGCCGCGCCCGTCGCCTCGGCCGGCAGGCTCAACGCGGCGTGCGCAAGAGCCGCGCTCAGTTCGACGCGATCGGCGCCGCGAACGGATGTTGACGCGGCATCGCCGGTGGTTCGATTGGCCGGTTGCGCCGACACGGGCAGCGCGCTCGCGGCGGCAAGGGTGGCGGCCAGAAGCACCCGCCGTGCGCGGCGTGCGATGCCCGCGGCCTGCGGCTTCGCTCTCATGTCAACCGCCGATGTAGCTCATCTCGACCTTCTGCTGTCGCGCCGTCTCTGCCGTGCGCAGCTCGCTGTAGCGATCGCTTCGGGCCTGCCATACGCCGGCAAGACGCGCCGCAATCGCATCATCATCGGCGCCGCCGCGCAACAAGGCGCGCACGTCGGTGCCGCTCGCGGCAAAGAGGCAGGTGAAGAGCTTGCCATCGGTCGACAGACGCAGCCGCGTGCAACTCGAACAAAACGCCTGCGTCACGCTCGAGATCACCCCGATCTCGCCGCCGCCGTCGGCGTACCGCCATCGCTGCGCGACTTCACCCGGATACTGCGCATCGAGCGCCACGAGCGGCAGTTCGGCGTGGATGCGTGCGATCACCTCGCGGCTCGGCACCACATCGTCCATCCGCCAGCCGTTGCTCGCGCCGACGTCCATGAATTCGATGAAGCGCAGGATCACCCCACTGCCGCGAAAGCGCCGCGCCATGGCGACGATGTCGTGGTCGTTGACGCCGCGCTTCACCACCATGTTCACCTTCAGTGGCGTGAGGCCCGCCGCGAGCGCCGCATCGATGCCGCGCAGCACGTCCGCCACCGGAAAGTCGACGTCATTCATCGCCCGAAATACCGCATCATCGAGTGAATCGAGCGACACCGTGATGCGTCGCAACCCTGCCGAGCGCAGCGCCGTCGCCTGCCGCGCCAGCGTCGAACCATTGGTGGTCAGCGTCAGGTCGAGCGCTTCGCCCGCTGGCGTGCGCAGCGCCGCGAGCATCTCGATCAGCGTCGGCAGATTGCGCCGCAGCGTCGGCTCGCCACCCGTCAGACGCAGCTTCTCGACGCCCAGCGATGCGGCCAGCCGCGCAACCCGCGTGATCTCCTCGAAGGTCAGCAGCGCCGCATGCGGCAGAAACACATGACCGGGGCCGAAGAGCTCCTTCGGCATGCAATAGGTGCAACGGAAATTGCAGCGGTCCGTCACCGAAATGCGCAAATCGTGCAAACGGCGGTTGCGCCGATCGAGCACACGCCCCGAGCCTTGCAGCGCGGCCAGCGCGTCGGCCGCCACCGAAGCCGCCGGTCGTTGCGACGCCGCATCGAGCTCAGGGCCAATCACTCCTGGAACATGTGAACGTTCACCCATGGTTCTGTGGCGGCTACCGCATCGACTGCACCAAGGGCAATTGTGCTCGATTCCCCAATCCCGCGACGCGCGAGGGGACCATTCGCCAGCCTCGATCCCGCGCGCCACGCTCACCGCGTTTTCGTGCACTATAATGATCGGTTCGGAGAGGTGGCAGAGTGGTTGAATGTACCTGACTCGAAATCAGGCGTACCGCAAGGTATCGGGGGTTCGAATCCCCCCCTCTCCGCCAAGAACCGCATCCAGATGCGGGTTCCAGCCCGATCGGGCGATCTTCCAACCAATCGGCCCGCCTAAAGTTTTGCGATGGAAATCGCATCTCGGGTGGTGTTGCATCGCCCCGTAATTCTCCGTTCACCATCGGGCGCCGGCCGTTCATGCACGGGCGATGGATGCTGCGCGGTGCCCGTGCGTTCGCTCGCCGATCGTCGCATGCGATCGCCGCCACGCTGCGTCACCGGCGCGGCCACTCGTAACGTTGCGGACCTTCGGCGACGCCGGTCTTGCCACGGGGGTCCCTACAATCGGCAGCAGGAGGACGTCACGGTGAGCAGTACTGCGGAAAGACCCTGGCTCAAGCACTATCCGGCGCGCATCGCTGCGGACATCGAGGTGGCGGACGACGCCAATTTGGCGCAATTGCTCGAAGAGGCGTTTGCCAACTACGCTGACCGCGTCGCCTTTCATTGCAGCGGCACCGATCTCACCTATCGCGAACTCGATCGCCTGAGTATGGCTTTCGCCGTGCATCTCGCGCGACACGGGTTCAAGCGCGGCGACCGTTTTGCGCTGATGATGCCGAACGTTTTGCAGTACCCCATTGCGTTGATGGGCTGCCTGCGTCTTGGGCTGACCGTCGTCAATTGCAACCCGCTCTACACCGAGCGCGAATTGGAGCATCAGCTGCGCGACTCGGGGGCCAAAGGCATCGTGGTCATCGAGAACTTCGCCAGCGTGCTTGCCGAGGTGATCGAACGCACGGAGGTTAAGCACGTCGTCGTCACCGGGCTTGGCGATCGATTGAGCTGGTGGAAGGGGCCAGGTCTGAACTTCCTGGTCAGGCATGTCGCCAAGCTGGTGCCGGAATTCCGCTTCGCCGCGGCGATTCGCTTCAATGCTGCGCTGGCCGATGGCGCCGGTGGCCGGATCGAGCGCGAAGCCTTGACGGGTGACGACATTGCCTTTCTACAGTACACCGGCGGCACGACCGGGGTTTCCAAGGGGGCCATCCTCACGCACCGCAATATCGTCGCCAATGTCATGCAGGCTCGATCGTGGCTCTTCGGCTTTCAGGATGGGGCGCGCGATGAATGTGTCATCGCGGCGTTGCCGCTCTACCACATCTTCGCCTTGACGGCATGCACGTTCGTCTACGTCACGATCGGCGCAAAGGTGGTGCTCATCACGAACCCGCGCGACGTTCCGGCCTTCGTGCGCACACTTGCGCGGCACCGCTTTACCGTCGTCCCCGGCGTCAACACGCTGTTTACTGCGCTGCTCAATCATGAGGACTTTCCGAAGCTGGATTTCAGCGCGCTCCGGTATGGCCTGGGCGGTGGCATGGCGGTTCAGCGGGCCACCGCAGAGGACTGGCTGCGCGTCACCGGCAAGCCCCTGATCGAAGCCTATGGCCTGACCGAAACGTCGCCCGCTGCGACCATCAATCCCATCACGAACGCCGCCTACAACGGATCGATCGGGCTTCCAATCTCCTCGACTGAAGTGCGATTGCGGCGAGACGATGGCAGCTTCATCGCGCTCGACGATCACGAATCGACTGGTGAGATCTGCGTGCGCGGACCGCAAGTGATGCAGGGCTATTACCGGCGCCCCGATGAAACGGCGAAGGTGCTCGACGGGCAGGGGTGGCTGGCCACTGGAGACATCGGGCGCATGGATGGCGATGGCTTCTTCTACATCGTTGACCGCAAGAAGGACATGATTCTGGTGTCGGGCTTCAACGTCTACCCGAATGAGATCGAGGGTGTGATTGCCATGCATCCGGATGTTCTCGAAGTCGCCGCCGTCGGTGTGCCGGACGACAAATCGGGAGAAGTCGTCAAGGTCTTCGTCGTGCGCAAGGACCCGGCCTTGACCGGGCCACAGGTGCTCGCGCACTGTCGCGAAGGTCTTACGGGCTACAAGGTTCCGAAGTACGTCGAGTTTCGCAATGAGCTGCCAAAGTCGAACGTGGGGAAGATCCTGCGGCGCGAACTTCGTGATGAGGAAATCCGCCGCCGGGAAGCGCCCTGACACGCGTGCAGATGCTCGACCCGTCGCCGCTGCGACGGGCCAGTGCCGCGTCGATGAGGACTTCGCCGCGGCCTTTGAGCCGCGCGGCCGTTCGTGATGGGTCGGTCTTGGCGAAGGATTAGGTCGAAGTTGCGCACCCCACTTGCAAAGTAAAAAGAG
>JAFEDD010000037.1 GCA_018241765.1 Pseudomonadota bacterium
GCCATCACGGCGCGCGCCGGGCTCGCTCCGCTGATGGACACCGAAGCCGCGCTCGCCTGAGCGCCCGACGGGGTGGCGCGGCGAGCGGGAGCGCGCCGCGCCATCGTCGCTCATCGCGCACAGTCGCCGCGTGTCGCAAGTCGTCGCGTTCGGGCTTGTCAGCGGACCCCGTCTTCGGCTACGGTTGAGGACAACGCTCCACTCCGACCCGGGTCCGCCATGAAGCGATCGATTCCCTTCCTTCTGCGCAGCGCTGCCACCTGTGCCGTGCTGCTCATGCCGCATGCGCTGTTGGCGGCCGATGATGGCGGCCAGACGCGCGAGCGCTTTCGCATCCTGTGGCATGGTCAGACCATCGACTATGTCGAAGAGGGTGACTACGCCATCACCGAGGGCGACATCATCCTCGGACCGAAGGCTGCGCTGCGCCGCGCGCGCGAGGCGGCCGAGAGCGGGGGCGTTGATGGCCACAAGGCGCTTACGCTCGATGCCTCCTGGCGCCTGTGGCAGCGCGCGCCGAGCGGCCTCGTCGAAGTGCCCTACACCATCGATGCCGGCAGCGAAACCAACATTCAGGGCGCGGTCGACGAAATCAATCGGGTGCTCGCCGGCGTGCTGCGCTGGGTGCCGCGCACGGCCGAGGCCGATTACGTCACCTTCAGCCTGACCTCGCCGAACTCCGGCGCCTGCGCGAGCTTCGTGGGGCGCGCCGGTGGCCAGCAGAAGATCACCGGCGACCCGATTTGCGGCGTCTCGACGCTGGTTCATGAAATGGGCCATGCGATGGGCCTGTGGCACGTGCAGCAGGACGCCAACGCCAATGCCTTCGTCGACTTCCGCATGGACAAGATGGACCCTTCGAAGCGCGGCAACAACCAACCGATTTTCGGCACGCGCACCTTCGATGGCTACGACTACGCGTCGATCATGCATTACTCGCGCACCTCGTTCCCGCTCTCCGGCGATCGCGTCACGCTGGAGACGAAACCAGCCGGCATCGACGTCGGCGGGACGGGCAGCTATTCAGCAGCCGACATCGATGCGTTGCTTCGCCTCTATGGCGGTGCGCCCAGCCGCACGACGGTGGTGACCAATCCGCCGGGCCTCACTGTCGTCGTCGACGGTCGCGCCGTGACGACGCCGGCCACTTTCGATTGGCCGATCGGCAGCGTGCACCGGCTGTGGGCGGCCGACAACCTGCAATCGAAGGACGGCTTCAGCTTCGCCTTTGGGCGCTGGAGCCATGACGCGATGCCGACGCCGTCGCGTCAGCTCACCTGGCAGGTGACGGCGGGTGACGGTTCGCTCGGCTCGCCCGCGAGCGCACCGGCGAGCACGGTCCTCACGGCCAACTTCGTGCGGCTCATCAACGTGACGGCGACGCCCGACGTGCAGGTGGGCGGCACCTCGACGGTGACGGCGCGCTCGGCGCCGTGGCCGGGCACGGCTTCGCTCTATCCGCAATTCAGCGTGTTCGATCTCGCCGCCAGCGCGGCGCCGGGCTACCTGCACTGGTTCACTTGGGGTTCCGCCTTCGCCTCGAACGGCGGCGCCGCGGTCCGCCCGAACCTGACGCTGCTGGCGACCGGTAGCGTGTCGCAGCAGACCGTGGGCGCGGGTTTCCACAATGGCCCGGCATTGATCGTCGACGCCCAGGGCGACGGCTTGATCGATGGCATCAATGTGCGCATCACGGCGCCGGGTGGAGCGGTCAGCACGTCGATTGCGCCGCGCATCGCGCGCACGACGCAGGGCACCTGGAAGTTCGAGATGACCTCGCCGCAACTGCTCGGCTCGAGCATCCGCCACTACCTCGACGGCTACGACGGGTTCGACAATGCGACGACCGCCGAGGTGGCGATGCCCGCGAGTGGCAGCCGCAGCGTCACCATCCGCGCGCATCGCGAGCTTGCGCCGTACAAGCAGGTGATTCCGTCCTGCGCGGGCAGCATCGGGCTCAGTGACGGCAGCACCTGGGTCCGCTACGGAAGCCCGATGACGGTCACGCTGAGTTCGTCGATGCCGGCCGCGTTCGCCGGCTGGAGCGGGACGCTGGCGGCGCTGTCCGGCAAGCCGATGACCGTCAACACCACGATCGGCGCCGCGGTGCCGGAATACGTCGCCAACTTCAACGCCGTGGCTGATGCGCTCGCCCTGACGTCGGCGTCGCCCACGGTGTTCGGCGACGATTCGCTCGCCACGGTGATGACGCTGAAAGGAAGCGGGTTCACGCCGCAATCGCTCGTCTACATCGGCGGCTCGGCGCAGCGCGTGACCTTCGTCGACAGCCGCACGCTGCAGGTGACGGTCAACCGCGGCAGCATCGCCGCGAACGGGCGGCAAAGCGTCACGGTGACCAACGTCTTGTCGATGTCGTGCGCGGTGAACAGCAATTCCGTCGGCGTCGAACTGCTGCCGCCGGGCGTGAATGTGCGCACGGCGCTGGTCGAGTACTACCACGCCGGCTTCGATTACTACTTCCTGACCGGCCGCGCCGGCGACCGCGCGGTGCTCGACAGCGCGCCGGGTTGGGCACGCACCGGCAATGTGATCAATGTCTACACCAGCGCCAACGTCGAGACGGCGGCGCTCGAGCGGCACTTCTTTGCGCATGTCGCCCGTGGTGGCGCGCGCGGCAGCCATTTCTTCACGGCTTTGCCCAACGAGCAGATTCTGTTGACCGGGTTGAACCCGGAGAATCTGCCGCTCGATGCCAAGCCGTTCCTCGAAGGGGTGGAAGGGCACGTCGTGCCCAAGACGGCAGGCGGTGCCTGTCCCGGCGACACGTTGCCGGTGTACCGTGCGTTCAAGGGGCCGCCGCGCTATGTCGACGATGGCAATCACCGCTTCAGCCTGAGCCTCACGCAGCATCAGGACATGGTGAACCGCCTCGGCTGGACGGACGAGGGCGTGGTGTTCTGCGCGTTGCGCTGACGCCGCACGCGCTCGCCGTCGCTCAGCGCTTGCCGCCGAAGATCGAGCCGAGCACGCCGCGCACGACGCGGCGCCCGACCTCGCTGCCGATGGCGTGGGCGGCCGATTTCACGGCTGCTTCGCCGACGCTCTGCCGGCTGCGTGGCGTCGGTTTGCTGTTCCAGAGGTCGCCGATCATGTCGCCTACCTTGCCGAAGAAGCCGCCGCCGTCGGCGGGCGCCGGCGTCGTCGCCGCGCCACCGTCCGCCGTGGTGGCGGCTTCGCCCGCGCGGCCGGCGACACGCCCGACCAGTTGCTCGTAGGCGCTTTCGCGGTCGACGCTCTGGTCGTAGACGCCGGCGACCAGCGAGGACTTCAATAGCGCCGCCCGCTCGGCGGGGCTGATCGGCCCGATGCGCGAAGAAGGCGGGATCATCCACGCGCGCTCGACCGGGTTGGGCCTGCCCTTTTCGTCGAGCAGCGAGACGAGCGCTTCGCCGGTGGCCAGTTCGGTGATGGCCTGCTCGGTGTTGAGCTTCGGGTTCGGACGGAAGGTGGAAGCTGCCGTGCGCACGGCCTCGGCGTCACGCGGCGTGTAGGCGCGCAGCGCGTGCTGGATGCGGTTGCCCAGTTGGCCGAGTACGACCTCGGGCACGTCGAGCGGGTTTTGCGTGACGAAGTAGACGCCGACGCCCTTCGAGCGAACGAGGCGCACCACCTGTTCGATGCGCGACTTGAGTTCCGGCGGCGCGTCGTTGAAGAGCAGGTGCGCCTCGTCGAAGAAGAACACGAGGCGCGGCTGCTCCGGGTCGCCCACTTCCGGCAGCGTCTCAAAGAGTTCGGACAGGAGCCACAGCAGAAACGTGGCGTAGAGGCGCGGGCTGTTCAGCAGCTTGTCGGCGGCGAGGATGTTGATGACGCCCTTGCCGTCGACGCTCTGCATCAGATCGGCCAGGTTGAGCGCCGGCTCTCCGAAGAACTTCTCGCCGCCCTGGGACTCGAGTGTCAGCAAGCCGCGCTGGATGGCGCCGATGCTCGCGCCGGAGATGTTGCCGTAGCGCAGCAGGTATTCCTTGGCGTTCTCGCCGGCGTGCGCCAGCATCGCGCGCAGGTCCTTCAGGTCCAGCAGCAAGAGGCCGCGATCGTCGGCGATCTTGAAGACGGCGGTCAGCACGCCGGCCTGCGTGTCGTTCAGGTTCAGGATGCGCGAGAGCAGCAGCGGGCCCATCTCGGCGATCGTCGCGCGCAGCGGATGCCCCTGCTCGCCGAAGACATCCCAGCAGGTGACCGGAAAGGCCTCGTTGGCATAGCCTTCGAGCCCGAGCAGCTTCACGCGGTCGGTGACGCGCGGATTGCCGCCACCGGCCTGCGACAGCCCGGTCAGGTCGCCCTTCACGTCGGCCATGAAGACCGGCACGCCGAGCCGCGAGAAGCCCTCGGCCAGCACCTGCAGGCTCACCGTCTTGCCGGTGCCGGTGGCGCCGGTGATGAGGCCATGACGATTGCCGAGTTTGGGCAGCAGCAGCACATCGGCGTTGGTGTCGGTGGTGCGGGCGATCAGAAAGGGGTTGGCCATGGCGTGCGGTCGTTGCGGGGAGTGAGCTCACCCATTGTCGATGAAACGCAAAACGTAACACGAAACGCGACCGCAGTCGGGTTTGGTCTTTGAAGCGTACCCTTGCTGCTGCGCCGTGTCGGATGGCCGATAATGCGGCGCAGTGTCAACCGGAAGCGGGCAGCGGGGAAATCATGGATCTTTCAGGCAAGGTGGTCATCGTGACCGGCGGGGCGTCGGGCTTGGGCGCGGCGAGTGCGCGGGCGGCGGCGGCGCGGGGTGCGAAGGTGGTCATCGCCGACATCCAGGACGGCGGCGCGGTGGCCTCGGCGCTGGGCGGGCAGTACGTGAAGTGCGACGTCACCAGCGAGGACGATGCGAAGGCCGTGGTCGCGGCGGCCGCAGCGCTCGGCGAACTGCGCGGGTTGATCAACTGCGCGGGCGTTGCGACGGGGCAGAAGGTCGTGGGCAAGGAGGGCGCGAGCGGGACGGCGCTCTTCGCGAAGACGGTGGCGATCAACCTGATCGGCAGCTACAACCTGCTCAATCAGGCGGCGGCCGTCATGCAGTCGCTGCCGGCGACGGCCGATGGCGAGCGTGGCGTCATCGTGAACACGGCGTCGGTGGCGGCGTTCGACGGCCAGATCGGACAGGCGGCGTACAGCGCCTCGAAGGCGGGCATCGCGGGCATGACGCTGCCGATCGCGCGCGAACTCGCGCGCAGCGGCATTCGCGTGATGACCATCGCGCCGGGCATCTTCGAGACGCCCATGATGGCGGGCCTGCCGGCCGAGGTGCAGGCGAGCCTCGGGCAGACGGTGCCGTTTCCGCCGCGGCTCGGGCGCCCGCCGGAGTTCGCCGCGCTGGCGATGCACATCTTCGACAACGTGATGTTGAACGGTGAGGTGATCCGCCTCGACGGCGCGCTGCGCATGGCGCCGAAATAACGCGGCGTGGCGTCGCGTTGCGGCTCGAGCAGATTCTCTTTGGTCAAGGCTTCGGTACACGGCGTGAGTGCCGTGCGCTGATCGCGCGCGGCGCGGTGCGCATCGCGGGGGCCGTGTGCCGCGACGCCGAGGCGGTGTTTGCGCCCGAGGGGCTTTGCTTCGAGGTCGATGGCGTGAGCTGGCCGTGGCACGAGCGCGCCTACGTCATGTTGCACAAGCCCGCAGGCTACGAGTGCTCGCATCGCCCGCGGCACTGGCCGGCCGTCTATGAGCTGCTGCCGCCGCCGCTACGCACGCGGCCGACCCGGGGCGCCGTGGCCGGCGTGCAGGCCGTGGGCCGGCTCGATCAGGACACGACGGGCCTCTTGCTGCTCTCCGACGACGGGCAGTTCATCCACCGCATGGCCTCTCCGAAGCACCATGTGCCGAAGGTGTACCGCGTGCGCACCTGTCACCCGATGGGCGACGCCGAGCTCGCCGCGCTCGCGGCCGGTGTGCTGCTGCGTGACGAAGCGCTGCCGGTGGCGGCGCTCGCTTGTGAGCGCTTGGCGGCCGATGCGATCGAGATGACGCTCGACGAGGGCAAATACCATCAGGTGAAGCGCATGATCGCGGCGGTCGGCAATCGGGTCGAGGCGCTGCATCGCTCGCGGATCGGCCCGCTCGCACTCGATGCCACGCTCGCCGAAGGGCAGTGGCGGTGGCTCACGCCGCAGGAGATCGCCGCGTTCGGCGCGACGGTGGCGGGTCAGGCGTAGAGGCGGGTCACGAGTTCCGCGACGCAGACGGGTTTGTCGCTGCCGTCGGCTTCGATGGTGCACTCCATCGTCAACTGCACGCCGCCCTTGATCTCTTCGATGGCGAGCACCTTGAAGCGCCCGCGCAGTCGCGTGCCGACCTTTACCGGCGCCATGAAGCGCACGCGGTTGCAGCCGTAGTTGATCGCCATGCGCACGCCGGTGAACTCGAGGCAGTCGTCCTTGAAAAGCGGCACCAGCGAGAGCGTCAGAAAGCCGTGCGCGACGGTGGTGCCGAACGGGGATTCCTTCGCCGCGCGGATCGGGTCGACGTGAATCCACTGCCGGTCGCCGGTGGCTTCGGCGAATTGGTCGATGCGCTGCTGCGTGATCTCGACCCAGTCCGACAGCGCCACTTCGAGCCCGAGCCAGGTGGAGAGCGTGGGGAGGGCGATGCGCGTCTTCATGCGGGCAGTGTAGCGAGCGCGTTTCGCGTCAGGCAAGCAGATATCCGAAACCCAACAACTTTTTGTTGGAAGCCGCATCCATGACAGGCTCGGAGCGTGGAAATGCATCAAGTCGCCATGTGCCAAAACAGGACGCAAAGCCCTATGCAGACGTCATTTCCACGAAAAGCTGATCGCGAATTTTCGGGCGCAGCCGCGTCAGCTCAGAGCCGGACGCCAACTTTTTCCATATTTGGCAATAAAAACAATTGGTTATTACAGTTTTCGAGCACTGTCGACTTTGTCGGGAATCTGGCTGCAAGCCCGTCATGGATGCGCCTTCGCGCGAAAAGCTGTCAAGTCAAGCGCCCGTCAGCGGTTCCGGCATTCGTCGCGACGGGCTCCGCCAGAAAGCGCGCGAGCACGGCGTTGACCTCATCGGCGTGTTCGCGCAGCAACCAGTGGCCGGCGTCCGCGATGCGCTCGATCCGCAGACGCGGCACCAGCGCCTCGAGCCCGTCGAGCAGCACTGGCCGCAACGCGCGGTCGGCCATGCCCCAGATGAGTTGCGTCGGCACCTCGACGCGCGTGCGCGCGACGTCGAGCGAGGCGGCGAATGCGGCCGCGCGGCCCGTCTCGCCCGCCTCATCCGGGTGCAGCGGTGACGCGCGGTAGTAGTTGCAGCCGCCGCTCAGTCCGCGTTGCCACGCCGCGCGATACGCGGCGCGCTCGGCGTCGTCCATCGTGTCCTGCATCGCAAAGAGGCGCCGGAAGTCCTCGGCCGCGAGCACCTGCTCCGAACCCTCGCGCCGCAACCAGTTCATGTACTGGCTTGCGGCGATCTGCTCGGCGTCGTGCGCGAGCGCGCGGGCGAAGGGCACCGGGTGCGGCGCGTTGAGGATCGCGAGCCGCGCGAGGCGCGACGGGTGCTGCGCCGCGAACGACCAGGCGAGCGCGCCGCCCCAGTCGTGCGCGATCAGCGCATAGAGCGGCGCCCCGAGCGCATCGACCACGGCGGCGAGGTCCGCCACCAGCCGCTTCGGTGCGTAATCGGCCACCGAGGGCGGCTGCGACGATTGATTGAAGCCGCGCAGGTCGAGTGCCACGCAACGATAGCGCGGCGAGAAGGCCGCCAGTTGCCGCCGCCACGCGAACCAGAACTCCGGAAAGCCATGCACGAAGAGCAGCGTCGGCGCGCCTTCCGGCCCGCTCACGCGGGCATGCAGGCGAATGCCGGGGGCGGTGTCGAAAAATTGCGAGTGTGCCGCCGCGTTTGCATCCATGGGCCATCCTTTGGCCTGCGCCACGGCGGCAGGCTTGATGCAGGTCAAATCGTCCCCAGCTACCCAAGGTCGGTCGCGACGGGCGCATCGTGCGCGTGGCGAGCGATCGGCATCCCATTTTCAGGAGACAAGCGATGAAACTCTACTACAGCAACGGGGCCTGCTCCCTCTCTCCCCACATCGTGCTGCGCGAAGCGGGGCTGCCGTTCACGCTGGTGCGTGCAAGCACCAAGACGCACGCGCTCGATGACGGCACCGACTTCTACACGATCAACCCGAAGGGATCGGTGCCGGTGCTGGAGCTGGACAACGGCGAGCGTCTGACCGAAGGCCCCGCCATCGTGCAATACCTCGCCGATCAGGCGCCGGACAAGCACCTCGCACCGGCCAACGGCACGTGGCCGCGCTATCGCTTGCAGGAGTGGCTGAACTTCATCACCAGCGAAATCCACAAGGGCTACTCGCCGCTGTTTCGTCCCGACACCCCCGAGGAGTTCAAGACCATCGCGCGCGCCACGCTGGCCAAGCGCTACGCCTACGTCGACGGCAAGCTCGCTGGTCGTCACTACCTGATGGGCGAGCAGTTCACCGTCGCCGACGCCTATTTGTTCGTGGTCACCACCTGGGCGCAGTACGTCGGCGTCGACCTGTCGAGCTACGCGAACCTCGGCGCCTTCATGGCGCGCGTGTCGGCGCGGCCGGCCGTGCAGGCGGCGCTCGAAGCCGAAGGGCTCACGAAGAAGTAACGGGCGCCATGACTTCCGCCCAAACCCTCGATGCCGCCGCGGCCACCACGCTGGCGCGGTGGCATGCGATGGTGCGCGCCGGAGACTTCGGCGCGCTGCCGGAGCTTCTCGCGCCCGACGCCGTCTTTCGTTCGCCGGTCGCGCACCATCCCTACCACGGTGCCGACAAGGTGGCGCTCATCTTGCGCACGGCGCTTGCCGTGTTTGCCGACTTCACCTATCACCGTGCGTTCGTCAGCGATGACGGGCATTCGGTGGTGCTCGAATTCAGCGCAAAGGTGGGCGAACGATCGCTGAAAGGCATCGACATGATCCGCTTCGGCGCCGACGGCCGCATCGTCGACTTCGAAGTCATGGTGCGCCCGGCCAGTGCTCTGCAGGCGCTCGCCGAGGCCATGGGGGCGCGCCTCGCAGGGCAGGTCTGAGAGGCTGAGAAAAAATCCCCCATGCCCGCCATGCACGCCACGGCCTCGTCCGCCCGTGCGCGGATACCGCACGCCTGTGCCGAACCCCTTCGAGGAAACCCATGGCCATCACCCCTCCCGACATCGCCCTCGCCATGCGNNGACGTCAAGCCGTCGCCTACAGCTCGTAGGCGCGGGCTTGACCGCGCTTGGTTGCATTCGATGACCGTTGACGATGAATCAACCCCACGAAAGCGACGTCAAGCCGTCGCCTACAACCCGTAGGCGCGGGCTTGACCGCGCTTGGCTGCATTCGATGACCGTTGACGATGAATCAACCCCACGAAAGCGACGTCAAGCCGTCGCCTACAGTTGGTAGGCGCGGGCTCGACCGCGCTTGGCCGCATTCGATGACCGTTGACGATGACTCGACCCCACGCAAGCGACGTCAAGCCGTCGCCTACAACCGGTAGGCGCGGGCTTGACCGCGCTTGGCCGCATTCAATGACCGCTGGCGATGATCAACACCACGCAAGCGACGTCAAGCCGTCGCCTACAAGTTGTAGGCGCGGGCTCGACCGCGCTTGGCTGCACTCGATGACCGTTGACGATGAATCAACCCCACGAAAGCGACGTCAAGCCGTCGCCTACAGCACGTAGGCGCGGGCTCGACCGCGCTTGGGTGTATTCGCACTATCGTTCGCAGGGCTTCGAGGAGGTGTTCAACGCGACGTTCCGCCGCTGGCGCGCCGCGACCGGCCGGGGGGCGATTTTCTGGTTTACTCGGATGTCGCATGGATTGCACCGACCGTTCGCGAAATTGCCTTGTGAGGATGGCATGAACGACCAACGCAACCCATCCTCACGCAAGCGCCGCTCAACGCCCATGGCGGTGGGCGTGCTGGCGCTGCTCTGCATCATCGCGTTCGTGCTGTGGGCGCAGCGCGGCTTGGCGTTCTGCGATCCCCCAAGGGTCAGCCCGGGTGGGAGCTACGAGATTGTGAAATGTGAGCCTTTGTATAGCTCATACACTTGGTCGCGAGGAACGTTGCCGCGCTTCATGAAGTTTCGTGACTGCGTCCGCAAGATCGATCTGGGTAGCAGTGGAATCGTGAACCTCGCTGGAAACGGCCGAATTTGGTGGCCAACGGCCGAGTTCCTGGAGATTAGGGTTGGCGTCGGTGATAGCGCTGTCCGCGTGCCGGTTACGGCGCCCGACGGGCGGTGAAGCCACGGCGCCCAGACCGAATGGGAGAGGCTGAGAAAAAATCCCCCATGCCCGCCATGCACGCCAAAACACCCCCACTCATCGTTGCCAATACTCGCCATAGCCCGAGCTATGGCTGCGTTTTCCGCCTCGATTGGGCGTGTTTTGACGCACCTCTCGGGCACGGTCAATTTATTCTCAACGTCTGAGTTGCCGCTGAACTGATGATCCGGTCGCGCCGCGCGTGCGGCAGGCCGGGCGGCTCGTCGTCAGGGCGTCCGCTGCTCGCGCGCGGGTTCTGGTGACGCCAGTGCGGCCGGTGTCGCCGCGCCTTCCCAATGCAGATGATGAAAGTCGAAGCCGCTCGCGATGGCGGGCTTGACGACGTCGAAGTAGGGCGAGACGTCGAAGTCGCGCGGCACGAACAGGCTGTAGTTGCGCACATGCAGGATTTCGTCGATGCAATCGGCGCGGCTGGCGTCGCCGCGATGCACCGTCTCGATGATCGGCAGGATCGGGTAGCGGATCGATTCGAAGGCCTGCGCGATCAGCGTCGAGCAGATGGCGCGCGTCGGGTCGCCGCTGCCGAGGGCCAGCATGCGTCGCCGAAAGCGCGACGGCACCGGCGGGTGCGGCAACAGATAGCGCGCGAGGTCGGCGAGGTTCTTCAAGTCGTATTGCTCGCCGAGGCGAGCGACGGCAAACGCGCACAACCGCGCCAGATCATCGGTGGCGAGTCCGACCGGCCGGCAGATGCGACCGTGCCAGCCCGCGTAGGTCGACAGCGGCACCGCGCGCACGCCGTCGACGATGTCGGCCTCGATCAGGCTCAACGGCTCGCCGTCGGGCGCGTGCAAGCCCGTCGCGTCGCCGACACACAACGCTGCGTGCGACCACGTCGATTGCGTCAGGTATTTGATGGCGCTGCTCACCCGCGACACGCCCTCGATCAGCAGCACGTCACCGGCCCGTACATGGGCCGCGAGTTGGGCGCGATCGAGCGGCCAGCCGGCGCTCGTGTTGCGAATCGGTCGGGTCAGGTAGCGGCCAAGGCGACCGCCGACCCATTGCGTCAGGCGGTTCATCGGCGACGCGCCGCGCCGTGGTGTGGGTCGCGTGGCGCGCTCGGGCGGGCGTTCGGCCGACGGAGCATGCTCGCTGCCTCAGCGCGTCATGGGCAAGGCAATGCCCATGGCCATGAACAAGCCGCCGCAGGTCTGATTGAAGCGGCGGCCGGCGCGGCGCAGCCAGGGGCGGATATGGTGCGCGAGCAGCGCAAGCAGCCACTCGATGAGGACTTCGACGGCGACGAAGATCGTGGCCATGGTCAGGAATTGCGGCATCAGTTCACGCGAGGCATCGATGAACTGCGGCAGAAACGCGCCGTAGAACAAGAGCGCCTTGGGGTTTGAGATCGCCGTCAGCAACCCTTGCCGAAACATCGCGCGGCCGGTGAGCGGCGCGTGCTCCGAACCGTCTTCGAGCACCACCGGCGGCGCGCGCCAGAGCTGGATGCCGAGCCAGATCAGATAGGCGCCGCCAATCAGCTTGAGCACGATCAGCGCGTGGGCGGAAGCCTTCAGCAACGCGCCGATGCCCGCCATCGACAGCGCGATCAGCAGCAGAAAGCCGAGCGCGCCGCCCCACACCGTGAACCATGTGCGGCGCTGGCCATGCAGCGCTCCGTGCGTGAGCACGAGCAGGCTGTTGGGCCCCGGCGTCAGCGACAGACCGAAGGCGGCGACGAGATAGAGCAACAGGGTGTGGCTGGCCATGGCGCAATTGTCGCGCGATTCGTTGCGGATCGAAGTCGCCGCATTCAGGAAACGCCGATCGTGCCCCGATCGGCGTTCAGCCGCGCACGAACAGCGTGCGCAGAGGCTCGGTGCCGCGTTGCGCGCTCCAGTGGCCGTGCACGGCAGCGTCAAACTCGGCGCCCTCCGGCAACACGTCGGCCGAATAGAAATGCTCGCCTGGCGCAAAGACGCGCGAGCTGCCGTCGGCGAGCCCGATTTCCATGGCGCCGCTCAGGATGAACACCCATTGCGGCGTGCCGGTGCAGTGCGGCGCACTGCGGAACCCGACCGGACTCTCGCGCAACTGCATGCCCGAGGCGTCCATGCACGCCGAGAGCATCGACTGCGGCGAGCCGTGATCGAGCCCAATGGCGGCTTCGCGGAAGCGGGCGCGGCCGTCGGGGCCGGTGTCGAGGATGATCTGGGTGAAGTGGCTCATCGGGGGACGGTCGCGGGGGACGGGGACGAAGTGTGACACGCCTCAGTGGCGGATGTCGATGCGCTCGACGTAGACCGTCTCGCAGGCGCCGGCGCCGGTGTCAGTGCGGCTGAGCGAGGTTCGCCACAGAGCGCCGTTCGGCATCTCGACGTCGACCAGCATGCCCTCGAACTCGACGATTTCGCCGACGCGAACGCGATCGATCAGCCGTGCGATGGTGGGGTTCGCGGCGATCAGGTGCATGTTGGCGCTATTCGTCGTGATCATCTCGGACGGGATGGGGAGCCTGTCGCCGCGCGCCTTGACGTAGTACCAGCGATCGCTCTGGGTGATCGAGAGCGAATCGAGCGTGTTGCTGTCGGACATGATGCCCCAGCCCAGCGCGAGATCGCGCGGCATCAGGTGCGCGCCGCGGGCGAGCCGATAGCGCTCGCCGCTCAGGACCCGCGCCTTGACGGCGAAGCGGGCGCGTGGCCGCAGCCGGTATCGATCGAGCGTGAAAACGGGTGCCTCGATGTCGCGCTGCAGCGGCTCGGCCGGCGCGAGTACGCCGGGTGGCTGACTGATGGCGCGATCGGCCCAGTCACGCGCTGCCGCGATCAGCGCAACGACGACGAGCAGCGCGGCGATGAGCGGCATGACTCACGGCGCCCCGTCGGGCGCATGCACATGGATGGTCACGCCGGGCAGCGTGACCTTCTGATGCGCGCGGATCTTCGCCGTCTTGCGCGATTCGGGCACGTCGTCGACGGCAACGCAGCTGGAGGCCACGATCGCCTTGCCCTCGCCGCCGCTGGCGGCAACGCCGACGTGTTTCAGCAAATGGTGCAGTTCGACGTGATCGTCGCGCAGCACGAAATGAAGGACCTGGATCGGGGGGCGACGCATGGCGCGCAGTATGACACCGAACGCGTGCCGTCGCGCGTTTGACGCGCATCAAAATTCGGCGCGTCGCCCTTGAGAATTCGTGCGCGGAGCCAATCTGCAAGTGCATCGAGGCACGCAGCACCGAGCGCGCGAGCGCAAGGGTTGTGGCGCCCCCAACCCAACGATCAGGAGCATGACCATGAACTCATTGATGGCCCGCAACAGCCTCTTCGACGACATCTTCCGCGACTTCACGCCCGGCTACTTCATCAAGCCCTTGCATGGCGACGCGCTTCCCGCGCAGGTCAAGGTCGATGTGAAAGAGATCGACAGCGGTTACGTCGTGAACGCCGAACTGCCCGGCGTCAACAAGGACGACATTCACGTCGGTATCGATGGCAACGTGGTGACGTTGCGCGCCGAGGTGAAGCAGGAAGACAAGAAGACCGAGGGCGAGAAGGTACTGCGCAGCGAGCGCTACTATGGCGCGGTGTCGCGCAGCTTCCAGCTGCCCGTCGAGATCGATGCCGCGGCCGCGAAGGCGAAGTACGACAACGGCGTGCTGTCGCTGACCCTTCCGAAGAAAAGCGGTCCTGGTGTCCAGCGTCTGGCCATCGAATGATGCAATGACGATGTCGCGGACCGCGTGCGCTCACGCGCGAGCGCGGCCCGCGACGGCCATCGGCGCGATCAGCGCGCCGGTGGCTGATCGCGCATCTTGCAGGTCTTGATGCCGAAGATCGCGTAGGGCGGGCACCAGCCGATCAGGCCGGTGGCGAGCGGCACCACGCCGAGCCAGCCCCACCAGCCGACCGTTCCGGTCGCGGCGAGCGCGATCAGCACGAGTCCAACGATGATGCGCAAGGCGCGGTCGATGCCGCCGACGTTTTTGTTCATGGTGTTCTCCTTCGGAACTTCGCAAGTTTCGGACGCGAAACGCAATGGCCGCGACCGGGCGCATCCGCGTGAACCGCGGCAAAACCGTCGCGGCCGAACGCGGCGCCATCGCCATTAGAGTACGAATCGGCAAACGTTGCCGTGATCGGCGTCAGATGACGGCGTGATCGTGCGTGCGCGCGGCACGGCGGCGGGGGCGTGACCGGCGTGCCATTGTCATGCGCCCGCGGTGGCGGTGGCGTGACATTGCGTAACGTGGAGCGCCGCGCTATCAGACAATTCGCCCGCCCCGAACGTACACAAGCGCGCGCCTTTCCCGCAAAATCGCGCGATGGGGGAGATTCACCGGCACCGAATCGACGCGACGCAGCGGGCGGCTTGGCGCACGCGCGCGGCCCTGTTGGCGGCGCTGATCGCTGGCTGTCTGTCCGTCGCGCCGGCCTTCGCGTTGTCCAACGAGGAGTGGGTGTCCGCCTTCGTGCGCTTCGTCGATTGGCCCGGCCTCGGCAGCGACAACGCGCTCGTCGTCTGCGCCCCGCCCGGGACACCCGAGCTCGATCTGGTCGGCAAGCCCGTGCGCGGTGTGTCGCTGCTGGTGTTGCGACTCGGCAATCCGCGCTATGTCGATCGCTGCCAGATTTTCGCGGCGCTGGCGCGTCCGGACAAGGCGACGGAGACGAACGGCTTCGACTGGACGCCGTGGATCGCAGCGACGCGCAGCAAACCGATTTTGACGATCGGCCGTGGCACTGCGGCTTGCGAGCAAGGCGCGGCCATCTGTCTCGTACCCGACGATGGCGGCAGCGGCGAGAGCTATCGCGTCAACCTCGAGACGCTGGCGCGTGCGGGGCTCAAGGTGAAGTCGCAACTGCTGCGCACGCCGGCGCTGCTCGGCAAGACGGAGTGAGCGATGAGCCGGCGCGACGACACCAACGCCATCGACGCGCCGCTTGCGAGCGAGATGGTGCGGCCGCGCGGTCGGTATCGATCTCGGCGCAGGTGAGTCGGGCGGTGTTGATCGCCACGACGCTCGCGGTGCTGGCGACGATGGTTTCGATGATGGCCGTGGTCGGTGCGCTCGCGATCGGGTCGATGCAGCAGCGCGCCGACACCATCGCGGAACTGCTGGCCGCGAACTCCGACGTGGCGCTCGCGCTGCGCGACGCTGAGCGCGGGCGACAGGCGCTCGCGGCGTTGGATGGATCGAGCGCCGTGCACAGTGCGCGGCTGTTGCTTGCCAACGATGTGCCCCTCAGCACCTACGCACCGAGGCGAGGGCATCTCGATGACAACAACGCGCTGTTTGGGGAATGGGACCAGGTCTGGAGCACCTGGCTGCCGTTCATCGGCGAGCGCACGGTGCGCCGCCCGGTCATGAATGGCGGCGACCTGTTGGGCTATGTCGAGGTGACGGTGTTCGGCCCCCAGCTCGCGCGTGCGCTGCTGTTCTTCTTGATGTGCGGCGCCTTCGTGCTGCTGTTGATGTCGATCGGATGGGCGTTCCTGTCGGGCACCATCGGGCGCCGCATCACGCTGCCGCTGATGCGCTTGACGAACGTCGCGCGCCACATCCGCGATACCGGTGAATTCAAGCATCGCGTTCCGCGCACGCAGGTCGTCGAAGTGCAGCAATTGAGTGAGGAGTTCAACGCGATGCTCGACGAGATCGAGTTGCGCAGCGCCGAACTCAACGAGCGCAACAAGCAGCTCGCGCGGCTCGCGTTCTACGACCCGCTGACGGGCGCCGCCAACCGCGTGTTGCTGCTCGACCGCATCACGCAACTGATCGACGCCCACGCCCGCGATGATCGCGGCTTTGCCGTTGTCGAGTTCGATCTCGATGGCTTCAAGCTGCTGAACGATCAACTCGGGCATTCCGGGGGGGATGAGTTTCTGCGCGCAATGAGCACGCGTTGCCGCGCCGAGCTGCGCGCGACCGACACCTTCGCGCGGCTCGGAGGCGACGAGTTCGTGGTGCTGTTGCCGCACGTCGACAGCCGCGAGCGCGCGGCGATCGTCGCGGCAAAACTGGCCGAGGCGGTGCACGCCGCCAACCATGTGCACACCCTGCCGATCAGCTGCACGGCGAGCTTCGGCATCGGCCTCTATCCCGAGGATGGCCGTTCCACCAACGAAATCATGGCGCGCGTCGACGCTGCCATGTATGACGCCAAGGCAGCGGGACGCAATGGCATCCGCTTCGTCAGCGACGTGAAGGGGGCAGACAACGATGGACGCAGATCGAACACCGATGCCTCGACGCGCTGAGCGGCGCGTCGACGCGACCCGGCGCAGGGCGCTGTTGGCGCTCGCGCTGTCAGCACTCGCGGCGGCGGCCGGATGCAGCAGCACGCCTCCGGCGCCCGCAGCGGCTGCGCCGACGCGGCGCGAACGTATCGCGGCCGCCCTGCGGGCCATGAACTTTTCTCCCGAAGGCGATGATTGGTATCTGTCGTTGCCGGTGCCGCTGCTGTTCGAGTTCGGGCGTGACGTGGTCGGCGAGGGAGCACGGCAGAGCCTGGGCGGCGTCGCTCGCCAACTGACCGAACTCGACGTCGCGCGCGTGCTGGTGCGCGGGCATACCGACAACATCGGCTCTCACGAATTCAACCTCGCACTGTCGAAGCGGCGCGCCGACGCCGTGGCGCGCGTGTTGACCGACAGCGGATTTCCCGTGGCGCGGTTGGATTCGCGGGGACTCGGCTACGCCGTGCCGGTGGCCGACAACGGCACCGAGGAGGGCCGCGCGCAGAATCGGCGGGTGGTCATCATCGTGCAAATCGACTGAAGCAGCTTTTCATCCAAACGACGTCCATAACGGGCTTGGAGCGCGGTTTTGCCTCAAGTCGACTTATGACGATTTCTGGCTGCAAGCCCATCATGGGCGTCATTTGACGAAAAAGCCATTGCCTTTGGTGCGCCACGTTCATCGGCGTCTGCGGCGCGATTGGGTTTTCGCCTCGCGAATCAAGGAACTTCTGCATCACCTCACGCGGCGGGGAGACACCACAGAGCGCCCGAAACCCCAGATGCGCTCGGCGCAGGAGGTTGGGCCGAGGCGCCTTGACCACGGTCATGGTTGGGTCGGCCCGTGCTTCGCTACAGTTACGTCGCGCGCAACATCGACGCGCGGCGGAGGGGGCGGGCGCGTTGTCCGGCACCCGCCTTTCGGGAGAGCGCAACATGGATTTTGATGTCATCGTGATCGGCGGCGGGCCGGCCGGACTGTGTTTCGCCCGTGCGCTGGGCGTGGCCGAGGGCGCGGCCTCGGCGCCGCTGCGCGTCGCCGTCGTCGAGACGCAGACCGAGAGCGCGCTGGCCGAACCCGCCTTCGACGGGCGCGAGATCGCGCTCACCCACTTCTCGGCGCGCGTGCTGCGCGAACTCGGGCTGTGGGAACGGTTTGCCGAGGGCGCGGTGTCGCCGCTGCGCGATGCGCGCGTGCTGAACGGGCTGTCGCTGCGTGGCATGAACATCGAACACCGGCACGGCAACAAGGAAGAGCTCGGCTATCTGGTGTCGAATCATCGGATTCGCCGGGCCGCGTACGAGGCCGTGCGGGCGTCGGAGCACGTGACGCTGATCACCGGCGTGCGCGTCGAGGACCTGCGCACCGATGGCGACGGCGGGTACGTCACGCTTGCCGATGGGCGAACACTCGGCGCCCGCCTGATCGTCGCCGCCGACAGCCGCTTCTCGGCCGCACGCCGCGCGATGGGCATTCCGGCGCGCATGCACGACTTCGGCAAGACGATGATGGTCTGTCAGGTCGAACATGAACTGGCGCATGATCACGTCGCGTGGGAGTGGTTCGACTACGGCCAGACGCTCGCGCTGTTGCCGATGAACGGCGAGCGCGCGTCCGTCGTGCTGACGCTGCCGCAACACGAAATGCAGCCGCTCGTGGCGATGACGCCCGAGGCGTTCAGCGAGGCGATCACGGCGCGCTTCAATCGTCGTCTTGGTGCGATGCGCCTCACCAGCACGCGGCATTGCTACCCTCTGGTCACCGTCTATGCCGATCGCTTCGTCGGGCAGCGTTTCGCGCTCATGGGCGATGCGGCCGTCGGCATGCACCCGGTCACCGCGCACGGGTTCAACTTCGGCCTGAAGGGCGCCGACACCTTGCGACGCGGCATCCAGAAGGCGCACGCAACCGGCGCCGATTTCGCTTCGAACGCCGTGCTGCGCAGCTACGAAAGCGCGCACCGACGCGCGACGCTGCCGCTCTTTCTCGCCACGCACACGGTGGCCAAGCTCTACACGACGGAATCCTTGCCGGGTCGCGTGCTGCGCGAAGCCTTCCTCGGGCTCGGTGAGCGGATCACGCCCTTCAAGCGCCTGGTGGCCGCCACGCTCACCGGCGCCTGAGCGCAGACGCGGGCGTCGTCGGCACCGGAGCTGGCCTCACACGCCGTGATAGCGGTCGGGCCGATGGTTGATCGCGATGACGAAATTGAGTGCCGCCGCCGCAAGCACCGACAGCGCGACGCGATCGGCCGCGAGCGGCATGAAGGCGAGTGTGAGGATGACCGCATCGCACACCATCTGCACCGTGCCCGCCCGCCAGCCACGCCGCTGCTGCAGATAGAGCGCCAGTACGCCGAAACCACCAAGGCTCGCGCCGTGGCGAATCAGGATCAGGATACCGGTGCCGGCCAGGAACCCGCCCATGACCGCGGCGAACGTGGCGTCGAGGTTGGCGAACGACGCGAGCCGCGGCACCCACTCGGTGTAGAGCGAGAGCACGGCGATGGCGATGAACGTCTTCACCGTGAAGCGCGGACCGAGCGTTCGCCACGCGAAGCCATAAAACGGCAGACTCAACACGAAGAGCACCGCGCCGAGTGACCAGCCGGTCACGTAGTGCACGATGAACGCAAGGCCGGCAATGCCGCCCGGAAGCAGGCGTGCGTCGCGCAGCAGCAGCAACGCGAGCGCCACGAACAGGCAGCCGATCAGCACCCCCTGCACGTCCTCGAGCATGGTGTGGCTGGTGCGCTGCGAGCTCGCTTCGAGTTCGGCGTCCAGAGTGGCAGTGGGTTCAATGTCGTTCATGGCAAGCGCGGACGGGAGAGGGCGCAGAGCATAGTCGCGGCGGCGGGTGGCGTCTTGCGCTGGGTCAGCGAAGGGTCGGGTTGCGCCGCCGCCTGAACGGTGCTATCGTGTGCTCGTCGCCATTCGTACGAAAGGAGACCGCCATCGCGAAAACCCTTTTGAGCGGAGTGTTCCGCCGACATTGCTGAAGACACGACTTGCGCGTAATGCGCCACACTGCTCGGTAGAGCAGACACCAAAAAGCGCCCCGAGGGGCGCTTTTTCAATGGGCGCCAATTTGGCGGCGCATGGGTTGCGCCGAGGGGGGACTACGGCGCGATCTTTCGCTTCAGTGCATGGGCGAGCGTCGGCGGCAGCTTCGGCAACGATCGCAGCAGCCACGGCAGCACGCGGCGCTTGGCGCCGCCCAGCGACTCTGGCACCAGCGCTTCGATGAGATGCGGGCCCCGCTCCTTCAGCGAGCGCTCGAACGCCGCGCAGAATTCGTCCGCCGTGCCGGCACGTGTCGAGGGCACGCCCATGCCCTGCGCGAGCAGCGAAAAGTTGGTCACCGGGCCGTGCAGATCGAGCTGCGCCTTCGCCTTCGGCCCACCGCTTGCTCCGGCACCGACGCGCTCGAGCTCGACGTTCAGCACCGAATAGGCGGCGTTGTTGAAGATGATCGCCGTCACGTCGAGGCCCTCGCGCGCCATCGTCCACAAGGCCTGGATCGTGTACATCGCGGTGCCATCGCCGATCAGGGCGATGACGCGGCGCCCGGGGCAGGCGATGGCGGCGCCCACCGCGTTGGGCAAGCCCTGCCCGATGGCGCCGCCGGTCAGCGTCAGCAAGTCGTGCCGCGGTCCGCCCTGCGTCATCACACCGAGCATCAGCGAGGAGGTGATGCCCTCGTCGATCAGGATCGCTTGCTCGGGCAGCATGGAACCGACGGCCTTGCAGACTTTCGCCGCAGTCAATCGTCCGCGCGGGCGGTCGGGGCGTGCGCCAGCCTGCAACTCGGGACTGACGCCACGGGCGCCCAACGCCTCCACGAGCAACGCGAGGCTCGCGGCCGCATCCTGCGCCGGAGTCGCCAGGACGTGCACCGCGCAGCCTTCGGGCACCAGTTGGCTTTTCTTGCCCGGATAGGCGAAGAACGAAACCGGCGGCTTGCTGTCGACCACGATCAGATGCTCGATGCCGCTCAGTTGCAGCGTGGCGAGTTCGGCCAGGTACGCGATGCGCTCGACCGCGGGCAGACCCGCGCCGCGTTCGAGGCGAGTCGGAAAGACCTCGCAGAAGAGTTTCACGCCGTGTTGCGTGGCGACGCGCGCCGCGTCCATCAGGGCGGCTTCGCGCAGCGCGCGGCCACCGAGCAGCAGCGCCGACTTGCCGCCGCCGCGGATGATCTCCGCGATGCGTTGCACGGTGACGCTGTCCGCAGCTGCCGGTGCCGCAGGCGGGTGCGACGCCGCTGTGGTGGCACCCTCACCCCAAGAGACATCCGCCGGCAGGATCAGCGTGGCCACCTGACCGGGCAGGCCGCGCGCCGCCGCGATGGCATCGATCGCATCGCTGCACAGCGAGGCCGTGCTCCGGCTCGTGCGCACGAAACCGGGTGAGACGTTGCGGGCGACCGTTTCGATGTCCGACTGCAATTGCGCGTCGAGCGGGACGTGGAACGTCGCATGATCACCGACGATGTTGACGACGGGCACCTTGCCCTTGCGTGCGTTGTGCAGGTTGGCGAGCCCGTTGCCGAGGCCGCAACCCAGATGCAGCAGTGTCGCGGCCGGCTTGTCGGCCATTCGGGCGTAGCCATCGGCGGCGCCGGTGGCGACTCCCTCGAACAGCGTGAGCACCGCGCGCACGCGCGGCTCGGAGTCGAGCGCTGCCACGAAATGCATCTCGCTCGTTCCGGGGTTCGTGAAGCAGACTTCGATGCCGGCATCGGCCAGCGTTTTCATCAGGGCTTGGGCGCCGTTCATGGCAGTTTCTCCGGAGGCTGTGCGACAGGGTGGGTGTCCTTGGACATGCGCCGGGCGGCGCGAGCGGCGATGGCGTCTCCCACGGCACGTGCGAGCCGTGGCGTGTGGCGCGCCATGAACGCGGTGAGGCGAGGGCGAGGGGCATCGATGATTTCGAAATCACGCCGCGCGATGCCGCGCAGCATCGCAGGCACCGAACGTTCCACGGTCGAACTGCCGGCGAAGGCCTTGAGCGCGGCGGATACCGGGTGCTGCTGACGCTTCTCTGCTTCCACCATCGGCGTCATGATTTCGCCGGGGCAGCACAGGCTGACGTCGATGTCCTCCTGCTTCAGTTCGTAGCGCAACGCTTCGGCCAGTCCGCGTACGCCGAACTTCGAGGCGCAGTAGGCGGTGTAGGCGTAGTTGCCGGTCAGTGCCGCGAGCGAGGCGATGAACACCAGATGACTTTGGCGCGGCATGTGCGGCAGCACCGCGGCGGCGAAGTGCCGCGAGCCGATCAGGTTGATCGCGATGACGCGCTCGAAGTCTTCGGCCGCCGTCGCTGCGAACGGCAGAGCGTGGATGACGCCCGCCGAGTGGATGGCGAGGTCGGGCGCACCGATCTCGGCGACTGCACGCTCGATGGCCTGCGCGATGGATGCGGCAAGGGAGACGTCCGCCGCGTAGGACGCCACGCGCTGCTCCGGACGCGTGGCTGCGGCGCGCAGTTCGGCGGCGACCTCCGGTGCGCCGCCGCGATTGAAGATGACGATGTTCGCGCCCTCATGCGCGAGGCGCAGCGCCATGTCGCGCCCGATGCCGCTGTTGCCGCCGGTGATGAAGACGGTACGTGGCGGGCCGAATCTCCAGCGCAGCGTCATGCCCACTCCTCGCGCAGCATCGCCGCGCCTTTCTCACCCACCATGTAGGTCGGCGCCGTCGTGTTGCCACCGGGAATCGTCGGGAAGATCGAGCAGTCGATGACGCGAAGGCCGGCCAGTCCGTGCACCCGCAGCCGCGCATCGACCACGCTGTCGTGCGGGTCGGGGCCCATCCGGCAGGTGCCAACGGGATGGTAGTTGGTGCCGGCCACGTTGCGGCAGAACTGCTCCAGGTCGGCGTCGTTGTGGCAATGCGCCGTACGCAGGTCGCGCCGGATGCGGCTGCCGAGTGTGGGTGTGGTGAACACTTTGCGCACCGCGTGGATGCCGTGCAACATCGTCGTCATGTCGTCGGGGTGCGAGAAATAGTGGAAGTCGATCAGCGGGTCATCCTGCCAGCGCCCGCTCGCGAGCTTCACGCTGCCGCGCGACTTCGGGTGCAGGAGCAGCACGTGCGTCGACAGGCCATGTTTCGCATACATCTTCCGCCCGTGATCCATGGCGAGCACGATGACGAATTCGAACTGGATCTCGGGTTTCGGCGAATCGGGCGTGAGACGCATGAACCCGGTGACTTCGGCGAAGTTCGTCGTCGCCATGCCGCGCCGCTCCCGTCGCCAGCGGCCGATGGCGCGCCACAGGCTGCGCGCTCCGGTCGGCGAGATGCCGATCAGATCGGGGTCGGCCGGCACGTGGTGTCCGAGAATGACATCGATGTGATCCTGAAGATGCTCGCCGACGGCAGGTAGATGCGCGACGGGCGCGATGCCCAGGCGCTGCAACTGCGCGCCATCGCCGACGCCGGAGAGTTGCAGCAGTTTGGCCGACAGAATGCCGCCGCTCGACACGATGACTTCCTTGCGCGCCCGAATCTCGCGCATGCGTCCGCGTTCAACGACCGCGACGCCGACGGCACGCTTGCCTTCGAACAGGATTCGCGCGACGGTGCTCTCGCAGCGCAGATGCAGATTCGCACGCTGCCCGAGATGCGGCAGGATGTAGGCTTGCCCCGCGTGATGGCGCTCGCCGCCCTTCATCATGACCTGGGTCGGGCGAAAACCATCCTGTCGTTCCCCGTTCAGGTCGGTGTTGTACGGCCACCCGGCTTCTTCGCAGGCGCTGCGAAGCGTTGCATGCCACGGATTGTCGGTGCGCAGCTCCTCCACCCAGACGGGGCCGCTGGCGCCGTGCAGCGCGTCGTCGCGGAACGTCTGGTTGTTCTCGCTGCGGATGAAATAGGGCAGCACATCGCTCCAGCCCCAACCGGGGTTGCCCGCGTCACGCCAGCCATCGTAATCGAGGCGGTTGCCGCGCATGTACATCAGCATGTTGATGCTGGTGCCGCCGCCAAGACCGCGTCCGAGCGGGTGGTAGGCGCGGCGCCCGTTCAGACCCGGATCGGCGACGGTGTCGAAGCCCCAGTTGTAGGCGCTGCGCTTGAGTCCGTAGACGAGCGAGGCCAGCGCGGCGTTGGTGGCGAGCACGCCCTTGCGCTGGCCCGGCCCTGCTTCGAGCAGCAGCACGTGATGGCGCGCATCTTCCGACAGGCGGGAGGCGACTGCGCAGCCGGCCGGCCCGGCGCCAATGACGATGAAATCGACTTCGTTGGGTGCATCACTGCCCATGGGGGTTCACACGGAAATATTCGTCACGCCGCGGCGCGCCTGATCGGCACCGTGCACGGCATCATCGGCCGCTGATATGTCGCGCCGCAGCCTGCGCGGTCAGGATGCAGCCCGGCAGGAAGGTTCCCTCCAGCGAACGCTTGCCGCTGGCGCCGCCGCCGCCGAAGCCGGCGGCTTCACCGACGCAGTAGAGTCCATCGATCGGGGCGCCGTCGGTGTCGAGCACGCGGCTTTGCAGATCGGTTTGCAGGCCCCCGAGACTCTTGCGCGTGATGAGTTGCGTCTGGATCGCGATGAAGGGGCCGGCGCCCCTTTGCTGGATGGGCGCGGGTTTGCAGGTGCGCAGGCTGTCCGGTTTCCATTTTCGTGCCTCGAGGATGCGCCGAACCTGCTCGTCGTCTTCCGGCGTCGCACCCGGCGCGAAGTGCGCATCGAAGGCATCGACCGTGGCCTGGAGCACGTCCGGGCGCATGTCCGACGACCCGCTGAGCGCGTTCATGCGTGTCGCGAGTTCGGCCAAGGTGTCGGCGACGATGAACTGCGGCGCTTCGCGCGCCATCTGATCGACCAGACGCGCGTTGCCGAGCAACGTCTCCTTGACGAAACGCAGGAACTGGCGGTCGCGGATGCGCGGGTTGTGCTCTGCGCCCGAGACGGCGAACTCCTTGAGCGCGATGCGACGGTTGAGCAGTTGCCAGGTCCACGGCTTCTCCTGTTCGGCGACGCGCTGGCATAGCCAATGGGTATCGAAACCGGTGACCAGAGGCTCAGGCCCGATGCGCTCGCCACGATGGTTGAGCCACAGCGCCGACTTGCAGGGAATCAGCGAGAGGCCATGCCCGGGAAAATGGGGGAAGGGGTGTGGAATGCCGGCGGCGTAATTCCACATCTCGCCCGCGTGCGTGATGTTGGCGCCGAGGCGATCGGCAGTCCAGTGGTGCAAACGTCCATCGGCAAACGGATGCGCCCCGTTGAGCATGGTGGCGGGCAGCGGCCGCTCCTTTGGCCAATTGCGCCGTGCTTCCTCGTGGCTGCCATTGATGCCGCCCATTGCCAGGACGACGGTCGAGGCGCCGAGGCGCAATTCTCGTCCCGCCGACTCGTCCATGACGCGTGCGCCGACGGGTCGGCCACCTTCGGTTTCGAGATCGAGCACGCGGTGGCGGTGGAGCAGGGTGAGGCGACCGTCGTTGCCGGCTTCGCGCAACGCCGCGATCAGCGTCAGCGTCATGTGGCGCGAGGTGCCCCAGACGATGTGATAGCGGGCGACGCTGTTGCCATCGCCGTGGCGCCCGCGCTCGACCAGATTCACCGCCGGCATGAATTTCAGTCCGTGCCGCGTCAGCCAGTCGTAGACGTCCGGGCGTGAGCGTTCGACGTAGAGTCGCGCCCACGCGAGCGGCCAGTGTTCATGGTCGCCAAGCTCGCCAAAGCGGATCCAGTCGGCGAGAGCGCGTTCGGGCGAATCAGGAATCTTCGCTCGCGCCTGCAGCGGCGTGCCGACCAACGCCATGCCGCCGAAAGCCCACAGCGCCAAGCCACCGAAGCGCTCCGGCGTGTCGCGGTCGACGACGGTCACGCGTTTGCCGGCGCGAAGGCACTCGAGCGCCGTCACGATGCCCGCGAGCCCGCCACCGATGACCAGAACGTCGGATTGTGACGAAGTCATGCCGCAGCCCCTCCGCTCGATTCCTGAACGCATGCATCGCGCGTCTCGCGACAATCATAGCGATTCATCCGGATCGGCGGTGCGTCGCGGCGAGCGTTTCAAGCGGGGTGTCGGGCGGCACCGCGCAGGCCGTGGGCGCCGAGTGTGTTCGACGTCCTCCGCGCGACCTTCGAGCAGGCGGTTGCGTGCGAACGACAGGCAGACACTGATGCGTCAGACGAAACGCACGCTCACGCTGCCCATGCCCTGCACCCGAAGCGTCACGTTGTCACCGGCCTTGACGGCGACGGCTTCGGTGATGCCGCCGGACAGCACCAACGTCCCGGCCGGCAAACTCTTGCCGCGACGCCCCAGGTGATTGACCAGCATGGCCACCGCGGCGGCCGGGTGCCCGAGGACGGCCGCTCCGGCGCCGAGCGCGACGACTTCACCGTTCTTCTCGAGCACGATGCCGGTCGTGCGCAAGTCCACGCTCCGCGCGTCGACGGCGTGCCCACCGACGATGAAGCGTGAAGCCGACGTGTTGTCGGCGACGACGCTCTTCAGGTCGAACTTGAAGTCACGGTAGCGACTGTCGATGACCTCGATGCCGGGCAGTACGATGTCGCTCGCGGCGAGCACGCTCGCGATGCTGCAACCGGGACCACGAAGCTCACTGCGCGTGACGAAGCCGATCTCCGGCTCGACCTTCGGGTGAATCAGTTCCGTGATCTTGATTTCGCCACCATCGGGGACGGCGAACTCGTCGACCAGAAAACCGAACACCGGATCGGTCACCCCCATCTGTTTCATCTTCGCGTGTGATGTGAGTCCGGCCTTGTAGCCCGCGATGCGTGCGCCGCCGCTCAACTTTGCCGCGAGAATGCGATCCTGAATGGCATAAGCGTCATCCCAACTCATGTCGGGGTGCGCGTCGGTGATCTTCGTCGTGTCCTGCGCCTTGCGTTGACAGGCGTGCAGATGCTCTGCCAGTTGCGTCAGTGTCTTGTCGTCGAGTGCCATCGATGTCTCCGCCGGGTGTTGTGGTTCACGCCGTGCGCTTGCTGCGCGCAAGCGTCAACGCCGTGTCTTCGATCATGTCTTCCTGGCCACCGACGCAGCCACGGCGGCCCATCTCGACCAGGATTTCGCGCGCCGGTACGCCGTACTTCTGCTCCGCGCGTTTGGCGAACAACAAGAAACTGCCGTAGACGCCGGCATAACCGAGGGTCAGCGCATCGCGGTCGATGCGAATCGGAAAATCCATGATCGGCACGACCAGATCTTCGGCCACGTCCTGAATCTTGAAGACGTCCACGCCCGTTTCCACGCCCATCATGTCGAGCACCGCGACGAGCACTTCCATCGGCGTGTTCCCCGCGCCCGCCCCAAGTCCTGCGCTCGCGGCATCGATGCGGTTGGCGCCCATTTCGATGGCCGTGATCGAGTTGGCGACGCCCATCGCGAGATTGTGGTGCGCATGAAACCCGAGTTCGGTTTCCGGCTTCAGAGCTTCACGCACCGCGCCCAGCCGCGCGCGCACATCCTCGGGGAGCATGTGTCCGGCCGAGTCGGTGACGTAGATGCCGTTCGCGCCGTAGCCCTCCATCAGTTTGGCCTGCTTGACCAGCCCCTCGGGGCTGTTCATGTGGCTCATCATCAGGAAGCCCACCGTATCCATGCCCATTTTCCGGGCCAACGTGATGTGCTGTTCGCTGACATCGGCTTCCGTACAGTGCGTGGCGACGCGGATCGTGTGCACGCCGAGTTCGTGTGCCATTTTGAGATGATCGACGGTGCCGATACCCGGCAGCAACAGTGCCGAGATTTTGGCGCGCTTCATCAATGGCACGACCGCACCGAGGTACGCCTCGTCACTGTGCGCCGGGAAACCGTAGTTCACCGAAGCGCCTCCCAGACCGTCGCCGTGGGTGACCTCGATGAGCGGCATGCCCGCCGCGTCGAGTCCCTGCGCGATGCTCTTCATTTGCACCAGCGTGATGCGGTGCTGCTTGGGATGCATGCCGTCGCGCAGCGTCATGTCGTGCAGCGTGACCTTGCGGCCCTTGAGTGCGGATGTCATCGATTTCTCCTTTACGCTGCGGCGGCTTCGAGTGTCAATCGGCCACTCAGCAGCTCTTCGGCGAACATCTCGGCGGTGCGTGCCGCGGCCGCCGTCATGATGTCGAGATTGCCGGAGTATTTCGGCAAATAGTCGCCGAGCCCCTCGACTTCGAGATAGACCGACACCCGTTTGCCGTCGAACACCGGGCCGTTGACGAGTTGGTAGCCAGGGACGTATTGCTGGACTTCCGCGATCATGCGCTGAATGCTCTGCGTGATCGCGACGGCGTCCGGCTCGGTCTCGGTCAGGCAATGCACGGTGTCGCGCATGATCAACGGCGGCTCCGCCGGGTTGATGATGATGATCGCCTTGCCTTGCTTGGCGCCGCCAACCCGCTCGATGGCGCCGGCGGTCGTTCGTGTGAATTCGTCGATGTTCTTGCGTGTTCCGGGACCCGCCGACTTGCTCGATACCGTGGCGACGATCTCGGCGTAGGCCACCGGTTGCACGCGGCTAACGGCGGCGACCATGGGGATCGTCGCCTGTCCGCCGCAGGTCACCATGTTGACGTTCATTTCCCGTTTGCCGACGTGTTCCTTCAGGTTCACCGGCGGTACGCAATAGGGGCCGATCGCCGCCGGCGTGAGATCGATCATCATCGCGCCCTGCTCGA
Source organism: Pseudomonadota bacterium (assembly GCA_018241765.1). Classification (GTDB taxonomy): domain Bacteria; phylum Pseudomonadota; class Gammaproteobacteria; order Burkholderiales; family Casimicrobiaceae; genus Casimicrobium. The sequence continues at coordinate 28,137 of JAFEDD010000037.1, forward strand.
TGACCTTGCGCGAGTTCTCCGCATGCACGTAGGCGCTCGTGGCATCGAAGACGATCTGCACGCCGTCCCCCTTGATGTGCGGCACCAGGCCATCGACGCCCTGATCGGTGGTCTTGATGCCCAGTTCCCGCGCACGCTTGAGGCCATCGGACATGGGGTCGACGCCCACCATCCACACGGGATCCAGCACCGCGCTGCGTTGCAGCTTCGCGAGTAGATCGGTTCCGATATTGCCGGGGCCGATCAGCGCGCATTTCACTTTCTTGCTCATCACTTGTCCTTTTCCAGTCTCTCCGAGCCTCGATGCCGCTCAGACGAAGCGAACGGAGCAGCCACCGATGCCTCCGATCGTCACCCGCAGGTTGTCGCCTGCGCTGACCGGCACCATGATGCCGAGCGATCCCGAGAGCACGACTTCACCGGCCTCGAGCGCAATGCCATGGCTGCCGAGCGTGTTGGCGAGCCATGCGACCGCGTTGGCCGGGTGCCCGAGTGCCGCGGCGCCAGCGCCGGTGGCAACGATTTCGCCATTTTTTTCCAGCACCATGCCGCAGGTCGTGAGATCGACATCGCGCACGTCGACGAGTCGGTCGCCGAGCACGAATACGCCGCAACTCGCGTTGTCGGCAACGGTGTCCTGGATTTTGATTTTCCAGTCGCGGATGCGTGAATCGACGATTTCGAAACAGACCATGACACCCTCGGTTGCCGAGAGCACATCGGCGACGCTCACGCCGGGTCCACGCAGCGTTCGCTTCAGGACGAACGCAATCTCGCCCTCGGCCTTCGGCTGGATCAGGCGATCCATGGGCACCGCTTCGCCTTCGTTGTAGAGCATGCCGTCGGTCAGCCAGCCGAAATCGGGCTGGAAGACACCGAGCATGTTCATGACGGCCTTGCTGGTAACGCCGATCTTCTTGCCGATGACCCGTTCGCCAGCGCGAAGGCGGTGCTCCAGCATGCATTGCTGGATGGCGTATGCGTCGTCGACCGTGATGTCGGGATGACGACTGCTCAGGGGTTCGAGGGTCCGGCGCTGCATCAGCGCGTCATGGAGCTCGCGGCCGAGCGCGGCGTGTTGTTCGTTGTTCATGGGGTACTCAGGTTCGCACGTGCCTCGGGCATGCCATGCCAGCCGTCTCGGCATGGTGTGCGCCGTGTGCGGTGGCGTGGCGTTGAACGGGTGACCCATGCGGCGCTTTGCCTGCGAGGACTGCCGCGAGGGTGGGGATCATGATGCTGGTGACGGGTACAGCTTGCAGCCAGTGATTCAGTAACGCTGCCCCACGACCGCCTCGGAGTGACCAGCCAAGCTCGAAACTTGACCATGACGTCGCGCCGATCGGTGTGGAACCTGACCAAGTGTATGCCACCTTCGCGACCGATGCGCCCGACCGGTCGAAGGCTCCGTTTAGCGTGGGCGGTTTGCGAGATATCGATCGAAGGTTTGTTCCGAATTGAGTGCGGGTACGTAACCGAATTCGGTTTTGAGACGCGTATTGTCGAGCACCGGGCGGTACCGAAGAAAGTCGACCTGCTCCGGCCCGTACTGCGTGAGTCCGAGCGGTTTGAGCGCCGCAAGCGCGTACCGTAGCGCTGTCGGCGGAAGCACGATGCAGCGTTTCTTCAACTTCGTTGCGATGTGCCGGATGGTGAGCGCGCCGTCGCCGGCAACGTTGTAGATGCCGACGCGATCGCTGGTGATCGCGTGCATGAGACAGGCGACGACGTCCTGATCCCAAATGAACACGAAGGGACTGTCGGACCCGCGAATGGCGATCAACCGTGGCTTTTCGAAAAGTGCCGTGATCTGGTTGTGGACGGTGTCGCCCAGAATGGTGCCGATGCGAAACACGACCTGAGCAAGCTCCGGATGGTCGATGCGCCAGCGCGCGAGCATTTCCTCGACGAGACGTTTGTGCCACGCGTAGGCGAATGTCTCGTTGCCGCGCAAGGGGCATTGCTCCGTGATCCACGGTGGATTGTCGGCGTGGTAGCCGTAGGCCGCACCGCTCGAACTCACGATGATCTTCCGCGCGCCGCTGGTGCGGCAAGCCTTCAGCACATTCTCGGTGCCCTCGACGTCGACGGAATATTCAAACGCGCGGTTGCTGTGCTTGCCGGGCGTCACGATCGACGCGAGATGCACGACGACGTCGGGCGACGTTTCCCGAAACACGCTCGTCAGCTGCTCGGATCGGACGTCTGCGACGGCGTATTCGATGCCTTCGATGCGCCGTTCGCGCGGCGTGTCGCGGACGTCGACGGCGATGACACGGCGTGCGGCACCGCGCTCGCGCGCGAGCGCTCTGAGCAGCTGGCTGCCGAGGAAGCCGCCGGCGCCGGTGACCAGCACGCAGGGTGCACTCGTGTTCATGGACGCGCTGGTACGGGCGCGCGCCTCGACCAGAATGTCGCAAGCGAAAGCCCGGCCACGATGTGCCAGATGCCCCACCACGCGGTGACCACCGCCATGCCGCCGAGGCCGTCGAAGAAATTGAAAATGAGGATGAGGCCAAGCCCGGAGTTCTGGATGCCGCACTCGATTGCGACGGCGCGGCGATCGGGCTCTGTCAGCCGTACCGCCCAGGCAAGACCGTACCCGGTCGCCAAGGCCGAGGCATTGTGCAGGAACACGACACCGACCACCATGCCGACGTAGATCACGAAGTATTGCCAGTTGGCGCCGAGCGCCGCCAGCACGAACACGAGGAAGAACACCAGCGAAAAGAACTTCATGGGGCGTTGTGCCCATGCCGTGAAGCGTGGCCAGCGTCGCGACACAATGAGCCCGAGCGCCAACGGCAACCCGAGCAGCAGGAACACATGACCAAGCATCTCGAGTGGGTTGACGGCAACCTGGCGAAGGATCGGTTGCGCTGGCGCGTAGAGCCCTCCCCAGAATGCGATGTTCAACGGTGTCATCACGATGGCGGCCAGGGTGGAGAGTGTGCTGATCGATACGGACAGGGCCGTGTTGCCGCGGGCAAAGTGCGTGAGAAAGTTGGAGATGTTGCCGGCCGGGCACGAGGATACGAGGATCATGCCAAGTGCAATGCTGGGGCGTGGCTCAAGCAGATGCACGAGCAGGTAGGTGAACGCAGGGAACACGACGTGGTGTCCAAGCAGCCCGATGGCCAACGCTCGCGGTGTTCGCAATGCTTCGCGAAAATCCGAGGCCTTCAGTTCGAGCGAGACGCCGAACATGACGAATCCGAGCACACAGTTCAAGACGAACAGTGTCTGCGGGTTGAAGTTCAGGCGAACGAGATCGATGTCGCTCATGGGATCGACCCTTGATCCTCCGTCGGATCGCAAAGCCAACCGTGAATCCGGCCGTACGCCACGCATCGGACTTGGCGGCGTGCTCGTGCCGTGGGTGCGCGCGCGAGGCTCATGCCTTCGGCTCTTCGTGCATCTTCTTGAAATGAATGAGCCCCGGAGCCCACATATGCTTGACCGGATCGACGTCGACATGAATGACGGCGCAGCGACCGGATTGCAGGGCGCGTTCAAGCGTTGGCTTCAAGTCCTTCGGGTCGGAAACCCGAGCGCCCCATGCGCCCATCGCCTCACCCAGTTTGTCGTATGCGATCTCGCCGAGGTCCGCCTTGATCGTCTCCTCGGGGTCGAGGTGCTTGAAGAGCAATGTTTTGAACGGCCGCAACATGAATTGCTGATTCATCTTCACCATGCCCCATTGGCGGTCGACCAGAACGATGTAGATGACTTGCGCATGGTTGCGCACCGCCGTTTCGACCTCCTGCGGATGGAATCCGAACGCTCCGTCACCCGTGATGCAGCACACCGGCTTGCCTGGCAGCGCGATGGCGGCGCCAATGGCTTGCGCCATGCCCGCGCCGAGCATGCCGAACTTGAACGTCGACAGGATCCGGTTGGGAACCTCAGCGCGGTGATAGAACATCGCCCAGATGGTGGCGTTGCCGCCATCGGCGACGAGTACGCTGTCGGCAGGAAATACGTCGCGACATACGGCGCCGATGTGTGCGGGATGCATCGGAATGCGGGCGTCGGCCAGGGCTTTGTCCCACTCGCTGCGCTCGGCGTGCATCGCTCGGGTGTAACCCGCATTGCGTGCGCGGCGCTGCTCCAGTCGAGCTTCGTCGCGCCGCGCTTCGAGGGCTTCGCCGAGGCGCACGAGAAAGCGCCGCACATCCGCACGGACCGCCAAGTCGACTGGCTTGTTCAAGCCGATGATGTCGGCGTCGATGTCGACCTGAATCGTTCGCTGGTCCGCTGGGTCGCGCCAGTACGGTGGCTTTCCCCACCAGTCGGTCTCGCCGACGCGCGAACCGAGGATGAGAACGACGTCGGCGTCGTTTCGGACCTGATGGTTCAGCTTGACGTGAGGCATCGGAATGGCCAGTGGCGAGGTTTCCGCGAGCGCGCCGCGCGCGGCCCAACTCGTCGTCACCGGCGCCTGCAGCAGTTCCGCCACCCGTTCGAGCTCGGCAAACGCATCAGCATGCACGACGCCGCTGCCGGCGTGGATCATCGGGGCTTGTGCTGAGGTGAGCAGTTCGGCCGCCTTGCGGACCGCTTCCGCCGATGGCTCGATCGGCTCCACCGGACGGTAGCGCGCGGGCGCCCAGAACGCGACGCTGCTCTTCGCCTTGGAATTCATGATGTTCTCGGGAACATCCACATGCACGACGCCGGGGCGTCCGTCCCATGATTTGCGCAACGCCTTGCGCATCATCTCGGGCACGCGCTCGAAACTCGACACCGCGGCGCTCCATTTTCCGATGCGCGCAATGACGCCGCTCTGATCGAAGCATTGGTAGGCACCGCCGCGATCGGGGTACATGATCCCCGGTCGACGCGCACTGGTGATGGCCAGTACGCGATTGCCTTCGCCCTGTTCGACGACGAGCCCAGGCAGCAGGTTGGCCACGCCCGGCCCGTTGCTTGCCATGCATACGCCGAGGCGACCCGTCAGACGCGCATAGCTTCCCGCCATGTGAGCCGCACTCGTTTCATGGCGCGGCGTGACGATCTCGATGCCAAGCCGATGCAGCGCCGAGTAGAAGCCGAAGTAGGTGCCGTCGATGATGCCGAAGACTTTCTCGACACCCTCCTCCTGCAGCATGCGCGCGATGATCTCGCCGCCACTGAATTCCGCCATGACTGCCTCCTTTTGAGATGCCAGACGTGCTTTTACCGCACGCCGAGCGGATCAGGGCGGGAGAGGTTCAGCGAGTGATCACGGCGGGGCCGCGTCGGCGGCGGCGGTGCGCGTGCCGACTACTCCCAGTTCAGTGCACCACCGGTTTGATACTCGGTCACGCGCGTCTCGAAGAAGTTTTTCTCCTTCTTCAGATCCATGACCTCGCTCATCCACGGGAACGGATTGTCCGCGCGCTCGAAGACCGCATCGAGCCCGATCTGCTGGCAGCGACGATTGGCAATGAAGCGCAGGTACTCCTTGAACATCGGCGCGTTGAGCCCGAGCACACCGCGCGGCATGGTGTCTTCAGCGTAGGCGTATTCGAGTTCGACGCCGCGCTTGAAGAGCGCACGCAGTTCCTGCTTGAACGATTCGGTCCACAGGTGCGGGTTTTCGAGCTTGATCGTGTTGATGAGGTCGATGCCGAAGTTGCAATGCATCGATTCATCACGCAGGATGTACTGATACTGCTCGGCCGCGCCGGTCATCTTGTTCTGGCGCCCGAGGGCGAGGATCTGAACGAAGCCGACATAGAAGAAGAGCCCCTCCATGATGCAGGCGAACACGATGAGACTCTTCAGGAGCTTCTGGTCGTTCTCGAAGGTTCCCGTTTGAAAGCTCGGGTCGGTCAAGACGTCGATGAACGGGATCAGGAATTCATCCTTGTCGCGGATGCACTTGACTTCGTGGTAGGCGTTGAAGATTTCGCCTTCATCGAGGCCGAGGGACTGCACGATGTACTGGTAGGCGTGAGTGTGGATGGCTTCCTCGAACGCTTGCCGGAGGAGGTATTGGCGGCATTCCGGCGCCGTGATGTGGCGGTAGGTGCCCAGCACGATGTTGTTGGCCGCGAGACTGTCGGCGGTGACGAAGAAACCGAGATTGCGTTTGACGATCAGCCGCTCTTCTTCGCTCAGTCCGTCCGCGCGCCTCCACAACTCGATGTCGCGCTGCATGTTGATTTCCTGCGGCATCCAGTGGTTGGCGCAACCGGCCAGATACTTGTCCCAGGCCCAGGAGTACTTGAAGGGCACGAGCTGGTTGACGTCGGCGCCACCGTTGATGACGCGCTTGTCGTCGACGCGCACGCGCCGCCAGCGATCGTCGAATTCAGGGTTGCCGACACGCGAGGCGCCTTCGCTCGCCGTGACCGACTGCGGTTGTTCCTGCATCTGCGCGCGGTACTCGGCGACCCGCGCAACGGCGGGAGGCGAGACCGAGGGGCGCGCGCTCGTTGCGGTCGGGGAGGGGGTGGCTGCGGTGTCTACGTCGTCATCAAAGTTCAGCATGAGGGGCTCTATTCGGTGTTGCGAAGGCGCGCATTGAAGGCGTCGCTGAAAGCAGGCGGCGGTTGGCCGCCGTCACATTGGTGCGTCACGGCCTCGAACGGCGAGTGGCGACCGGAGAATGGGACGCGCGGTGCGGGCGCAGGCAAAAAGCGCCGACGCTGCCGCGGGCAGCGTCGGCGGTCATTTCGCGCTGGGAACCAGACGCGGATTGCGATGCGCTCAGGCGCCGCCGTAGCCGTTCAGGCGTGCGTTTTCTTTGCAATCCTTGGGCGTGACGTAGCCCTGCGACGATGCACCGATGATGTTGCCATTCGATGCGATGCGACGCCAGCGATGCTTGCCTGCCTTGTCCTGGTAGAACTCCCACTTGTGCTCTTTGGTTGCCACGGATCACCTCCTTTCCTCAAGACACACACACTCGAAATTCGAATGACCCGCGCCGGGGCGGGCCGTTGATCCCGGGTGGCGTGCAACACGCGAAGCTGGCGTCGCGCGAACCGAACGCCATTTCGCTCCTGCAACAGACGCCACCTCCCCTTCGCTCGGGGTGCTCCGCATCGGACGATGACGGAACGTGGTGACGACCGGTTGCGATCAAGGCTCGATGCGATGCTTTGCGCCAAGCCTTCATCCCAACCCTCTCGCCTCGGTTGGCGAGAGGGCGAAGGCAGCTTACAGCGGCGGGATGCGCAGCTTCTGGCCCGGATAGATCTTGTCGGGATGCGAAAGCATGGGGCGGTTGGCTTCGAAAATCAGCGGGTACTTGTTGCCATCGCCGTAGGCGGCCTTCGCGATCGCCCACAGCGTATCGCCACGCACGACGTCGTGGTAGGTGGCCTCCGGTTCGCTTTGGTCGACCGACATGTTGTCGTTGACGTTCGACACGCCGGCGACGTTGCCGCAGCAGAGAAGCGCCTTCTCCTTCGTGGCCTGATCCGCCGCGACGCCGAAGATGCTGACGGTCGATGTCGTGGCGTCGAAGGTCACGACGAGACCGGTGATGGTCAGGTTCTGCGCTTCGATGTACGCCTGAATGGCGTCACCGGCCTGGCGGTTGGCGCCGTCGAGTTTGGCCTTGGCTGCCGCGTCATCGCTCGCTGCTTGCTGGGCGGCGGCCTCGGCGTCCTTGTGGCCGAACAGCTTTTCGCCGGCGTCCTTGATGAAACTGAAAAATCCCATGATGTGCTCCTTGCTATGTGGATTGCGATGGTGACGTGGGGCCGTGGGCCCTGATCATCCGGGCGATTATCGGGCTACCTGAGGCTGCGAAACATCTGATTCGGCGAGCCTCCGCGGATCCGGCGTCCGAACGTCATTGGCATGCCTCGCAGTCGGGGTTGTCGATGCTGCAGAACTTCACGTCGGTGGCGGGGAGCGCAGCGTCGCCTGAAACGCCCGCCGCGGCCGCGTGGGCTGCGATGAGGCCGTCCGAGGGGACCGCGTTGAGTTCGCCGCCACGTCCCGTCGATTTTTCGGCGCTGGTGGCCGCGAGCGAGCGCAGGTAGTACGTTGTCTTCAGCCCACGCTTCCAGGCCAGCTTGTACAGGTCATCGAGACGCTTGCCGGAGACACCTGCCATGTAGATGTTGAGCGACTGGGCCTGATCGATCCACTTCTGCCGCCTCGATGCGGCCTCGACCAGCCACGACGGATCCATCTCGAAGGCGGTGGCGTAGTTCGCCTTGAGATCCTCGGGAATTCGGTCGATCTTGCCGAGTGCCCCGTCGAAGTACTTGAGATCGGCGATCATGACCTCGTCCCACAGCCCGCGCGCTTTCAGATCGTCGACGAGGTGTTCGTTGATGACGGTGAACTCGCCCGAGAGGTTGGACTTGACGAACAGGTTCTCGTAGTTTGGCTCGATGCAGGCGGAAACGCCGATGATGTTGGAAATGGTTGCCGTCGGCGCGATGGCCACACAGTTCGAGTTGCGCATGCCGTGTAGCGCGATGCGCTCCTTGAGCGCGTCCCAGTCCATCGTGATCGAGGAGTCGACTTCAACATAACCGCCACGCGCCTCGGCGAGCAGTGCGAGCGACTCGTGCGGCAGGATGCCACGATCCCACAGCGAGCCCTTGTACGAACTGTAACGGCCACGCTCCTCGGCGAGTTCGCTGGATGCCCAGTAGGCGTAATAGCACACGGCTTCCATCGAGCGATCGGCGAATTCGATGGCATTGGCCGACGCGTAGGGCACGCGCATCATGTGCAGTGCATCCTGGAATCCCATGATGCCCAGACCGACCGGGCGATGCCTGAGGTTGGAGCTGCGGGCCTTCTTGACGGCGTAGTAATTGATGTCGATGACGTTGTCGAGCATGCGCATGGCGGTGCTGACGGTGCGCTTGAGCTTGGCGTGATCGAGTACATAGTGCCCGTCGCGTTGCACCATGTGGTTGACCAGGTTGACCGAGCCCAGGTTGCATACGGCGATCTCGCTGTCGCTCGTGTTCAGTGTGATCTCGGTGCAGAGGTTTGACGAATGCACGACGCCCACGTGCTGCTGCGGCGAACGCACGTTGCATGGATCCTTGAACGTGATCCACGGGTGCCCGGTCTCAAAGAGCATCGTGAGCATCTTGCGCCAAAGCGCGGTGGCCTGCACGGTCTTGTGCAGTTTGAGATCGCCGCGTGCGGCCCGAGCTTCATACTCGACGTAGCGATTCTCAAAGGCACGGCCGTACAGGTCATGCAGATCCGGCACATCGGCCGGTGAAAACAGCGTCCAGGTGCCGTTTTCCATGACGCGCTTCATGAAGAGGTCGGGCACCCAATTGGCGGTGTTCATGTCGTGCGTCCGACGGCGGTCGTCGCCGGTGTTCTTGCGCAGCTCGAGGAACTCTTCGATGTCCAGGTGCCAGCTCTCGAGGTAGGTGCAAACCGCCCCCTTGCGCTTGCCGCCCTGATTGACCGCGACGGCCGTATCGTTGACCACTTTCAGGAAGGGCACGACGCCTTGCGATTCACCGTTGGTGCCCTTGATGTGCGAGCCCATCGCGCGCACGGGCGTCCAGTCGTTGCCGAGACCGCCGGCGAACTTGGACAGCAGTGCGTTCTCCTTGATCGCTTCGTAGATGCCGTCGAGATCGTCGGCAACGGTCGTCAGGTAGCACGAGGAGAGTTGCGAGCGATGGGTGCCCGAATTGAACAGCGTCGGCGTGCTCGACATGAAGTCGAAGCTCGACAGCAATTGATAGAACTCGATCGCGCGCGCCTCGCGATCCGTCTCATTGAGCGCGAGCCCCATGGCGACGCGCATGAAGAATGCCTGAGGCAGCTCGAAACGGCGCCCGCCGCTGGCGCCCGTCGTGTGCCGATCGATCAGGAAGTAGCGATCGTAGAGCGTTTGCAACCCGAGGAAGCCAAACTTGAAGTCGCGCCCGTGGTCGAGCGCCGCACCGAGTCGTTCGAGGTCATATTGCTCCAGTTCGGGGTTCAGCAAACCGATCTGGACGCCGTGGCGAATGAACCGCGGAAAGTATTCGCCATACTGCGTCGCCATCTCGGCCTGCGTGGCTTCGTGCCCGAGCACCTCGAAGCGAATGGAGTCGAGCAGCAGCCGCGCGGTGACGAAGCTGTAGGCCGGATCCTTTTCGATGTACTGTCGTGCGGCGAGGATCAGGCACTTGCGCACCTCCTTGGCCGAGACGCCGTCGTAGAGGTCCTTCAGCGTTGCCTTGAGGATGAGATCGGCATCGGCCGCCCCGTGCAGTCCGTCGCAGGAGCTCTTGATGAGTTCGCGCAGGCGCAGCAGATCGAGCGGCCTGCGCACGCCATCCTCGACCACGTGCAGAATCGACTCCTGATCGGCGTGGCGCGCGTTCTTGTGCTGTGCCGCCCGTTCCTGCGCACGCTTTTCTCGATAGAGGACATAGGCGCGTGCGACTTCGTGTTCGCCCGAGCGCATCAGCGACAGCTCGACCTGGTCCTGAATTTCCTCGATATGGATGGCGCCGCCTTCGGGCTTCACGCGCATCAGCGCGCGCAACACGGCGTCGGTCAGGCTTTGCGTGAGTTCACGCGCGCGCGCCGACGCCGCGCTCTGGTTGCCGTGCGCGGCCAGGTAGGCCTTGGTCATCGCCACCGTGATCTTCGAGGGCTCGAAGCCGACCACCGACCCGTTGCGCCGGATCACCTTGTAGAGCATGAGCCGACTCGCCTCGGGCGTCGCGGCGGAACCCGCGGACATCGGGCCGGCGTGGGCGGGATGCAGGGCGGGGTTCACAGCGGTACTGCCCGTCGGGGCGGAAGCGGGTTCGAGCATGTAGTCATCTCCGGGAGTGGCGTCATTCGGTGCGTGGGCGCGATGGATTGCCCGAGTGTCATCGCTGTCGTTTGCTGCGGATGCTGCGGCGTCGGCGCGCGGCGCAGGCGGCTTCCATGGCGTGGACAACGAAACGGACGAAGGATAAGACCAACAATATCTAGTGGTCAAGCATCATCCGCCCCACAAGATGTTGTGGTCGGGGGCGTTGTTTTATCACGACGTCCCGGTGCGTCTGCGCCGCGTCGCGCAACGGCCGTCACGATGGGGCTTGCGGGGCGATCGGTGCCGCTGTCCACCTTCCATCCACGCCGTCCGGGCCCGATGCTCATGCGGTTATGCACAGGGTTATCCCCCGTCGCGGCGCGTCGTTGGCGCCCGTCCATGCTCTCCCTACAATGGCGGGCGGAATCCCCCGCGCCCCTCGCTGCGCACCGTCGCAGGCACGCCGTCATGAGCATCAAAGCCGATCACTGGATACGTCGCATGGCCCGTGACCACGCGATGATCGAACCGTTCGCCCCGGAGCAGGTGCGTCAACGCGATGGACACAAGATCGTCTCCTACGGCACGTCGAGCTATGGCTACGACATTCGCTGTGCGAACGAATTCAAGATCTTCACCAACATCAACTCGACCATCGTCGACCCCAAGGCGTTCGACGAAAAGTCGTTCGTGGATTTCAAGGGCGAGGTCTGCATCATCCCGCCCAATTCGTTTGCGCTGGCGCGCACCGTGGAGTACTTTCGCATTCCGCGCAACGTGCTGACCATCTGCGTCGGCAAGAGCACCTACGCGCGCTGCGGCATCATCGTGAACGTCACGCCGTTCGAACCCGAGTGGGAGGGCTACGTCACGCTGGAGTTTTCCAATACGACGCCGTTGCCAGCCAAGATCTATGCGGGCGAGGGCTGCGCGCAGGTGCTGTTTTTCGAGAGCGATGAGGTGTGTGGAACGTCCTACAAGGATCGTGGCGGAAAGTACCAGGGTCAGAGCGGGGTGACGCTTCCCAAGGCCTGAGCGACGTGCGTTGCGTGGAGTTGGCGACGTCAGTGAAGCGCTCATCGTCATGATCGATCCCGCTTCGGCGCAGCCCCGTGCCGGTGTGGTGGGCTTGCTGCTCGCGGCAGGCCGCGGCGAGCGCTTCGATGCGGCGGTGCCCGGGGGCAAGCTCGAGCAAGTGATCGACGGGCGCAGCGTCGCAGAGCACGCGCTGATGGCACTGCTTGCGTCCTGCGACGCGGTCATCGTCGCCGTGCGATCGTTCGACAGCGCCTTCGCGCGGCGCGCACGCGAACTCGGGGCGGAGCTGTTGGTGCCGACCGAGGCGACCCTTGGCATGGGGCACAGCCTTGCCGCGTTGGCCGCTGCCGCGACGGCGCGTCATGGCGGTACGCGAACCTTGGTCGTCGCGCTCGCCGATATGCCGTGGGTGCAGGCGGACACCGTGCGTGCGCTGGTCGACGCTTCGCAGCGGCGCGACGCCATCGTGCAACCGGAATTCGCGGGGGAGCGCGGGCACCCCGTCGTCTTTCCGGTGGCCTTTGCGGATGCGCTCGCGGCGTGTCGGGGCGATGTCGGGGCGCGTGAGCTGCTCAGGCGCGAAGCCACGCGCGTGGTGGCGCTTGCGGTGGCGGACTCGGGCGTCCTGCGCGACGTCGATACGCGCGAGGACCTGCCGGGTTCGGCGTGAGTCGCGGCGGTGGCGCGACGCCCGGCGTCGTTCAGAGCGCCATCACGCCCACGTTGCCGAGCTGCATGCGCCACCACGACTCGATGGCCTGGGCATCGAGCGGCTTGGCGATATAGAAGCCCTGAATTTCCTCGCAGCCGAGATCACGAATGATCGAAAGCTGCAAGGGCGTTTCGACGCCCTCGGCGATGATGCGCATGTCAAGGCTGTGCGCGATGGCGACGATGGCCTGCACGATGCCGCGACGCGGCTTCTCGTCGATGTGCTGGATGAAGCTGCGGTCGATCTTGATCGTGTGAAACGGCAGACGCGTGAGATAGCTCAGGCTCGAATACCCGGTCCCGAAGTCGTCGAGCGTCAAGGTGACGCCCATTTGCCCCAAGGTATCGAGCGTGTCGATGACGTGCTGCGGATTGCCGACGAGCATCGACTCGGTGATTTCGAGGTCGAGGAAATTGGGCGGGATGCCGGTGCGCTGGATGACGGCATCGACCGAGCGCAGCCAGCCGGGGTCTTGCAGTTGCCGCGCCGAAACATTGACCGAGACGCGTGGATGAATGTCGAGCGTTTGCCAGAGCTTGAACTGCTCGCATGCCAGTGACAGCGCCCGTTCGCCGAGCGGGTTGATGAGACCGCTTTCTTCGGCCACGGCGATGAATTCGGCTGGCTGGATCAGGCCGCGCGTGGGATGACGCCAGCGCACCAGCGCTTCGAGCCCGGTGGGCGAGCCGGTGTCGGCGTCGACCTGCGGCTGGAACATCAGGAAGAACTCTCCCGCTGCGATGCCGCGCCGGATGTCGTTCTCGAACTGGGTACGCAGCGCCTGCTGCCGGCTCGAGCCGCCGGAGAAGTGTTCGATGCGGTTGCGCCCGGCCTGCTTTGCGGCGTACATCGCGGTGTCGGCATTTTTCAGCAGGGCCGAGGCGTTGGCCCCATCCTGTGGGTAGATGGCGATGCCGAGCGAGGCCGGCATGCTGAGCGACGTGTTGGCAACCTCGAAGGGTTTGCTGAGCGCTTCGAGAATGCCCTCCGCGACCGAGAGCGCGACATGCTCGGCATGCTGCGCTTCGAGACGCGCGATCAATATGACGAACTCGTCGCCACCGAACCGCGCCACCAGATCATCCTGGCGTACGGCCTCCTTGAGCCGTGCCGCCGCGGCGCGCAGCACCGCGTCGCCCGCGTCGTGACCCAGGCTGTCGTTGAAATTCTTGAAGAAGTCGAGATCGACGAAGATGACGGCGACACGGCTCTTGTCGGCGGCAGCCGACTTCACGGCATCGTCGAGTTTGCCGCGAAAGAGCAGCCGGTTCGGCAGCGAGGTCAACGGATCGGTCTGCGCAACCTGGGTGGCGCGTTGCGTGGCCATGTGCAGCTCACGGGTGCGTTCGCGGACACGGGTCTCGAGCGTGCGCTGGTAGTTCGTGATCTGCTGACGGCTCGATGCGAGCTGGTGCGCCATTTCATTGAAGGCGCGCACCAGTTCGCCCGCCGGGCCGCGCGAATGCAGCGGCACTTCGACCTGGAAGTCGCCTTGCGACAACGCGCGTGTCGCCTGCGTCAATGCCTGTAGCGTGCGCCGATTGCGCATCCGGCTGAGCCAAGCGATGAGGCACACGACGAGCACGGCGCCACCGATGACCAGCAGGTCGAAGACTTTGTACTGTTCGAACATGGCCACGGCGCAGCGGGCGCGTCAGAGGCGGGGCGTCATCGCGGGCAAGCCATCAACCGGCGACGAGCGGCGGCAGCTTGCCGATCCGTGCCCGCCACTCGTTCGGGCCGGTTTCGTGCACGCTGGTGCCGGTGGCGTCGACGGCCACGGTGACCGGCATGTCGCGCACGTCGAACTCGTAGATCGCCTCCATGCCGAGATCGGCGAACCCGACGACGCGGCTTGCCTTGATCGCCTTGGCCACCAGATACGCGGCACCGCCGACGGCCATCAGGTACGCAGCCTTGTGTCGACGGATCGATTCGATGGCGACCGGACCGCGCTCGGCCTTGCCCACCATCGCGATGAGGCCGGTCTGGGCGAGCATCATCTCGGTGAACTTGTCCATGCGGGTTGCGGTCGTCGGGCCGGCCGGGCCGACCACTTCGTCGCGCACCGGATCGACCGGGCCGACGTAGTAGATGACGCGGTTGCGGAAGTCGACCGGGAGCGATTCGCCGCGTGCGAGCATGTCGGCGATGCGTTTGTGCGCGGCATCGCGGCCGGTCAGCATCTTGCCGTTGAGCAGCAGTCGCTCGCCAGGCTTCCAGCTTGCAACGTCCTCGGGCGTCAGCGTGTCGAGGTCGACACGGCGCGAGTGTTTGACGTCGGGCGCCCAGTGCACGTCGGGCCAGATCGACAGTGACGGCTGCTCGCAGTAGGACGGGCCGGAGCCATCGAGCACGAAATGGGCGTGTCGCGTGGCGGCGCAGTTCGGAATCATGGCCACCGGCTTGGAGGCTGCGTGGGTCGGGTACAGCTGGATCTTCACGTCGAGCACGGTCGACAGACCACCGAGCCCCTGCGCGCCGATGCCGAGCGCATTGACCTTCTCGTAGAGCTCGATGCGCAGCTCCTCGACCTTGTTGCTCGGTCCCCGCTTGAGCAGATCGAACATGTCGATCGGATCCATCAGCGACTCTTTCGCGAGCAGCATCGCCTTCTCGGCCGTGCCACCGATGCCGATGCCGAGCATGCCGGGCGGACACCAACCGGCACCCATCGTCGGCACCGTCTTCAGCACCCATTCGACCAGCGAGTCGTTCGGGTTCAGCATGGCGAACTTGCTCTTGTTCTCGCTGCCGCCGCCCTTCGCCGCGACCGTGACGTCGACCGTGCTGCCCGGCACCAGCGAAGTGTGGATCACGGCCGGTGTGTTGTCGCGCGTGTTCTTGCGATCGAAGAGCGGGTCGGCGACGATCGAGGCGCGCAGCGTGTTGTCGGCGTTCAGGTACGCGCGACGAACGCCCTCATTGACGGCGGCGTCGATGCCGGCGGCGAAGCCCTCGAAGCGCACGTCCATGCCGATCTTGAGAAACACGTTGACGATGCCGGTGTCTTGGCAGATCGGGCGGTGCCCCTCGGCGCACATGCGCGAATTGGTGAGGATCTGCGCGATCGCGTCTTTCGCGGCGGGCGAGGCTTCACCCTCATAGGCGCGCGCGAGGTGCTCGATGTAATCCGTCGGGTGGTAGTAGCTGATGAACTGCAGCGAGGCCGCGATGGATTCGACGAAATCGGCGTACTTGATGACGGTAGGCATGGCAGGGTAACGATTCGGTTACGCACATCGATGCGCGGCGCGGTCGGCGACAGCGAAGGGCAGTTTAGCACCCGCACCGAGCGTCGAATGACGCTCCGCAGCACGTTCATCCCGCCTCGTCGAAATGGCGTGTGCGTGCGTCATCGTGTCAAGCAACTTTTATCTGCAATGACGTTCACAACGGGCTTGGGTCCAGAAATCACCGAAAGTCGACTTTGAGCCATTTCACCGTGCAAGCCCGTTATGGATGCGCCATTGAATGAAAAGTTGTAAGCATCTGCCATGTAAGACTCGCGTCAATCGGCTTGGCTATGGTTGATACGATTGCCCTGCCGCGCACGACCGTGGTGATAGGGTTTCGCAGCGAATCTGGGTCTTGTGGCGCCACGGCGCCGCGCAAAACAATTGGAGGAGTGCATCATGTCTGCCATCGAGTCCGTCCTGGTCGAGAATCGCGTGTTTCCGCCGTCGGCCGCGTTCACCGCTCAGGCCAACGTCAAACCCGCCGATCTCGATGCGATGCGTGCGCACGCCGAGCGTGACCACGCCGGTTTCTGGGCGGACCTGGCGCGCGAGCACCTGATCTGGTCGAAGCCCTTCAGCCGTTCGCTCGATGACAGCAAGGCGCCGTTCTACACCTGGTTTGCCGATGGCGAACTGAACGCCTCGTACAACTGCCTCGACCGCCACCTCGGCACCCCGGTGGCCGACAAGACCGCCATCATCTTCGAGGCCGACGACGGCGCCGTCACCAAAATCACCTATCGCGAACTGCTCCGCCGTGTGTGCCGCTTCGCCAACGGGCTGAAGGGCCTGGGTTACCAGAAGGGCGACCGCTCGATCATCTACCTGCCGATGTCGATCGAAGCCGTGATTGCGATGCAGGCCTGCGCGCGGCTCGGCATCACCCATTCGGTCGTCTTCGGGGGCTTCTCTGCCAAGAGCCTGCAAGAGCGCATCATCGACGTCGGTGCCACGCTGGTCATCGCTGCCGATGAACAGATGCGTGGCGGCAAGGCGATCGCTCTGAAGCCCGCCGTCGATGAAGCCTTCGCGATGGGTGGTTGCGATGCCGTGCGTCACACCATCGTCTATCGGCGCACCGGCGGCAACGTGGCATGGGGCGCGAAGGACATCGACTGGGCGAAAGTCGAAGGCGGCCAGAGCGACGATTGTCCGGCAGTCATGGTTGGCGCCGAGCACCCGCTGTTCGTGCTCTACACGTCGGGCTCGACCGGCAAACCGAAGGGCGTGCAGCACTCCACCGGTGGCTATCTGCTGCAGGCGCTGATGAGCATGAAATGGACCTTCGACATCAAACCGGCGGACGTGTTCTGGTGCACGGCCGACGTCGGTTGGGTGACGGGGCATTCCTACGTCACCTACGGCCCGCTGGCGGCGGGCGCAACCGAAATCGTGTTCGAGGGCGTGCCGACCTACCCCAATGCCGGGCGCTTCTGGGAGATGATCCAGCGGCACCGCTGCACCGTGTTCTATACGGCGCCGACGGCGATTCGTTCGTTGATCAAGGCGGCCGAAGTGAACCCCGCGTTCGCTCCGGACAAATACGACCTGAGCTCGCTTCGGCTGCTCGGCTCGGTGGGCGAGCCGATCAACCCCGAAGCGTGGATGTGGTACTACCGAAACATCGGCGGCGAACGCTGCCCGATCGTCGACACGTTCTGGCAGACCGAGACGGGCACCCACATGATCAACCCGATGCCCGGCGTGACGCCGTTGGTGCCCGGCTCATGCACGCTGCCGCTGCCGGGCATCTTCCCCGCCGTCGTCGACGAGACGGGCGCCGATGTACCCAACGGCATGGCCGGCATGCTCGTGATGAAGAAACCGTGGCCGTCGATGATCCGCACGATCTGGGGCGACCCGGAGCGCTTCCGCAAGACCTATTTCCCCGAGGAACTGAAGGGCTGCTACCTTGCCGGTGATGGCGCCGTGCGCGACACCGAGCGCGGCTTCTTCCGCATCGTCGGCCGCATCGATGATGTGCTGAACGTCTCCGGGCATCGTCTGGGCACGATGGAGGTCGAATCGGCGTTGGTCGCCAACACCGCGCTGGTGGCCGAAGCGGCCGTGGTCGGGCGTCCGGACGATACGACGGGCGAGGCCATCGTCGCCTTCGTCGTGCTGAAGGGCGCGCGGCCCGCCGACCGTGAGAGCGCGGCGAAGATGGCGCGCGAACTGCGCGACTGGGTGGGCAAGGAGATCGGTCCCATCGCCAAGCCGAAGGACATTCGCTTCGGCGACAACCTGCCCAAGACGCGCTCGGGCAAGATCATGCGTCGGCTGCTGCGCGCCATCGCCAAGGGCGAGGAGATCACGCAGGACGTCTCGACACTGGAAAACCCGGCAATTCTCGAGCAGCTCAAGCAAAGCCTTTGATCGCCCGAACCACCACCTTGCCGTGCCGCACGCGGGGGCGGCAAGGTTCGAGCGCCGCCTGAGGCGGTGCGGTGGCGCTTTCGGCATCGCCCGAAATCGGCTACGCTTGGCTGCCGATGGGGAGGGGCGATGCAGGCAAACGACCGGGCGCGTGCCTATTGGCGGCGCAACATGCGATTGATCGCGGTGCTGCTTGGCATCTGGTTCGTTGCCGCATTCGTCGTCCCTTATGCCGCGCGGGCGCTGTCCATTCCGTTCTTCGGCTGGCCATTTTCCTTCTGGATGGCTGCGCAGGGTGCACCGCTCATTTTCGTCATCCTGGTCGGTTACTACGCACGCACGATGAATCGGCGTGATCGCGAGGCAACGCGCGGCGCGGACGGCGGCACGTGAGCGACGCGCGGGAGCAGCAGGCGTTCGCTGCCCGCATGGGGCGCATCTACGCGTGGTACACGCTTGGCTTTCTGGTGTTTGTTGGCGCTCTCGCGGTGTTCGAGCGCATCGGCCTGCCGCGACCCTGGATCGGTTACATTTTTCTGCTGGCAACGGTGCTGCTCTACGCCACGATTGGCGTGCTGAGCCGCACGTCCGACGCGACGGAGTATTACGTCGCCGGACGGCGCGTGCCGGCGCTCTTCAATGGCTTGGCCACGGCCGCCGACTGGATGTCGGCGGCATCCTTCATCGGCCTCGCCGGAACACTCTACCTGACGGGCTACTCGGGGCTTGCCTTCGTGCTCGGCTGGACCGGCGGCTTCGTTCTCGTCGCCTTGCTGCTCGCGCCCTATCTGCGCCGCTTCGGGCGCTACACCATTCCGGACTTTCTTGGCGAACGCTACGGCGGGCACGCGCCGCGCGTGATCGGTGCGGCCATGGCCATCTTCGTGTCCTTCGTCTATGTGGTGGCGCAGATCTACGGTGTCGGCCTGATCACCGCGCGGCTGACCGGACTGGCCTTCGAGGTCGGCGTGTTCGTCGGGCTTGCCGGCATGCTCGTGTGCTCGCTGCTCGGTGGCATGCGCGCCGTCACCTGGACACAGGCGGCGCAGTACATCGTGCTGATCGTCGCCTACCTGATCCCGGTCGTCTGGCTGTCGGTCAAGCACACCGGCACACCGGTCCCGCAGCTCGTCTACGGCTCGGTGCTCGAAAAGGTGACGGCGCGCGAGGCACAACTGATCGACGATCGCAAGGAGGCCGACGCACGCGCGCAGTTCGCCGCCCGCGCGGCGGCCGCCGCCGAGCGTCTCGCGCGCTGGCCGCAGTCGTTCACGGACGAACGCGCGGCGCTGCTGGCGGCTTTGGCGCAGGCCAAGGCCACGCGCGCGGGCGTCGAGAAAATTGCCTCGGCGCAGCGTGCCGTCGACACCTACCCCCGTGATGCCGCCGCGGCCAAGGCAATCTGGACGCGTGAGGCGGCCTTGGTCAGTCGTACCGCGCCGCTGTTGCCGCACGCCGAACCGTTTCCGGCGACGGACGACGCCGCACGCGACGTCGCGCGGCGCAACTTTCTGGCGCTCGTGTTTTGCCTCATGGTGGGTACCGCCGCGCTTCCGCACGTGCTTGCGCGCTACTACACGACGCCCAGTGTTGCTGAAGCGCGCACTTCGGTGTTCTGGACGCTCTTCTTCGTGTTCCTGCTGTACTTCACGGCTCCGGCGTTGGCCGTCCTCGTGAAGTACGACATCTATTCGTCTCTGGTCGGCAGCGAGTTCGCGCATTTGCCGGCGTGGGTCAACTCATGGGCGCGGGTCGACCCTTCGCTGTTGTCCATCACCGACGTCAATCGTGACGGCTTCGTGCAGTTGGCGGAAATTGCCATCGGCGGCGATATCGTCGTGCTTGCGATGCCCGAGATCGCGGGCTTGCCGTATGTCGTCTCCGGCCTGGTGGCGGCCGGCGGACTGGCGGCCGCACTGTCGACGGCCGACGGGTTGCTGCTGACAATCGCCAACGCGCTCTCGCACGACATCTACTATCGAATTTTCAACCCCAACGCGTCGACGGCGCTTCGCGTGGGCGTTGCCAAGCTGCTGTTGCTCGTCGTTGCCGTGGCCGCCGCCTACGTCGCCTCGCTCAAGACCGCCGACATCCTGTTTCTCGTGTCGGCGGCGTTCTCGCTTGCGGCCAGCGGCTTTTTCCCGGCGCTGGTGCTTGGCATCTTCTGGAAGCGCACGACCGGGCGCGCGGCCGTGCTCGGCATGCTCGCCGGTTTCGCCGTGACGTTCTATTACATGGCGACGACTCAGCCCTGGCTGCGCGCGATGTTCGGCGTCACGCGATCGATTTCGGACATGATGTGGTTCGACATCCAACCGATTTCCGCGGGAGCGTTTGGCGTGCCGGTCGGCTTCGCCGTCATCGTGCTGGTCAGCCTGGTCACGCCGAAGCCACCGGCGGCGGCGCAGGCGTTGGTCGAGCACATCCGTTCGCCCGAGGCGCAGGCGGCATCGGATTGAGCGGCCGCGCGTGGGGGCGCGCCGTGGATCAGGCGGGTTCGGTCGCCCGGAACGATGGCCGCGTCGCGTGCTTTCGGTAATGTCGCGCCAGCGCATGATGCGTCGCCTCCCAGTTGATGTCGGGAAAGCGAAGCTTCAGATAACCGAGCGCGCAAGCCACGGCAACGTCGGCCAGTGTCAACACGTTGCCCACGCAGAACTCGCGCTCTCCGAGTTCGCGCTCCATCTCGTCGAGGCAGTCAGAAATCTTGCCCCGCTGCCGCGCAATCTGCTTGTGGCTCGAGTCGTTCTTGTCCGGGCGTGCGTTCTCCAGTCGGGCGAGGATCGCGGCGTCGCACAACCCGTCGGCGATCGCCTCCCAGCGCTTGACGGCGATGCGCTCGCGCGAATTCTCCGGGATCAGGCGGTGCACCGGCGACAGGCCGTCGAGATACTCCACGATGACCCGCGAGTCGAAGAGGCTCGTGTCATCGTCGAGCAGCAAGGCGGGAACCTTGCCGAGCGGATTGAGGCGAACCAGCGTCGGGTTGGGCAACCACGGATCCGATTCCACCAGTTCGAGCTCGAGCTTCTTTTCGGCGGCGACGACGCGGACCTTGCGTGCGTAGGGGCTGGTGTGGGAGTGCAGAAGTTTCATGTGGCGAGATCGAGAGGGTTCGGCTGCGCGCGCCGTGGCGGGGAAATCAGTATGACACGACGGTGCCGGCGGTGTGGCCCGAACCCGCGGCGCGAACGACGATAATACCGGGCTCTCCCGAGGCTTTCGGGAGCCGCGCCGGTTCGTGGCGCGTCCGCCTCGTCGCCCCCTCTCTCGTCACGGCTCCGTCATGTCTTTGCTTGCTCCGCTCACGGCCCTGTCACCCCTGGACGGCCGCTACCAAACCAAGGTGTCCGCGCTGGCGGACGCGTTCAGTGAGTACGCGCTTACAAGGGAGCGCGTTCGCGTGGAATTGGCGTGGCTCACGGCGCTTGGGGACGAACCCGGCATCCCCGAATTGCCGCCGCTGACCGCCGATTCCCGCCGCTTCCTCGATGCGTTGCTCGCGTCCTTTTCGGCGGCTGATGCCAGTGCAGTCAAGGCGATCGAAGCGAGCACCAACCATGACGTGAAGGCGGTCGAGTACTGGATCAAGGATCGCTTCGCCACACGCACCGAACTCGCCGGCCACGCTGAGTTCGTGCACTTCGCCTGCACCTCCGAGGACATCAACAACGTCGCCCACGCGCTGATGCTGCGGCGCGGCGTCCACGATGTGTGGCTGCCTGCGCTCGACGGCATGCTCGATGCGTTGGCCGAACTCGCCGTCGCCACGGCCGACTTGCCGATGCTCTCGCGCACGCACGGGCAGGCTGCGTCGCCGACGACCATGGGCAAG
>JAFEDD010000038.1 GCA_018241765.1 Pseudomonadota bacterium
TCATGGCGTGAAGTTCCGTTCTTGGCAAAGGGGCGTGAGGGGCGTGAGGGGCGTGAGGGGCGTGGTGGCGCTCAGGCGCCGTCGCTCGGCTTGTGACGGTCTTTTTGCCAGATCACATCGGGCCGCCCCGCCGCACGGTTCAGCACGCGTGCCAGCACGAACGCGAGGTCACTCAGGCGATTCAGGTAGATGCGCGCGGCCTCGGACACCGTGTCCGTCGCCGCAAGCTGCAACACCGTGCGCTCGGCGCGACGGCTCACCGTGCGCACGAGGTGCGCCCAAGCTGCGGCACGCGAACCTCCCGGCAGAATGAAATCCTTCAGCATCGGCAGCCCGGTATTGAGCTCGGTCGCCCACGCCTCGATGCGCGCGATCTGCACGTCGCCGATTGCCGTGTAACCCGGAATCGACAACTCGCCGCCGAGGTCGAAGAGCTCATGCTGCGTCTCCGCCAGCGCCGCGCGAATGTCATCGGGCAACGCCTCGGTCATCAGCAATCCGACCACGCAATTGAGCTCGTCGACGTCACCGATCGCCGCGATGCGCGGGTGCGTCTTCGGAACGCGCGAGCCGTCACCGAGACCCGTCGTGCCCCGGTCTCCGGTTTTCGTTGTAATCTTGGACAGTCGATGACCCATTGTCGAATCGCCGCAGGGGGCGCTCATGGAAAACCAGCGTTCGGGTAGTGTAGAAGAAGCTCTGGTGAAGCGCCGCCACGACGGCGCCATCGCCACCGTCACGCTGAACCGCCCGGCGCAGTTCAATGCGCTGTCGGAAGCGATGATCGAGGCGCTGCACGCGACGCTCGACGCGGCCAGCCGCGAGCACGGTTGCAGCGTCATCGTGCTGGCCGCCGAGGGCCGCGCCTTCTGCGCCGGACACGACCTGCGCGAGATGCGGGCACGCCCCGAGCACGCCTTGCAGCGTGCGCTCTTCGACCGTTGCTCGCGCCTGATGTTGCACATCGCCGAGTTGCCACAACCGGTCATCGCGCGAGTGCACGGCATCGCCACCGCGGCAGGCTGCCAGCTGGTCGCCAGCTGCGATCTCGCGATCGCGGCGCGATCGGCCCGCTTCGCCACCAGCGGCATCAATCTCGGGCTTTTCTGCTCGACGCCGGCGGTGGCGCTGAACGCGACGCTGACCGCCAAACGCGCCTCCGAAATGCTGCTGACCGGCGCCTTCGTCGATGCCGACACCGCCGAGCGCTGGGGCCTCATCAACCGCGCGGTCGATGATGGCGCGCTCGAAGCCGAGACGCAGGCGATGGCGGCGCTCCTCGCGAGCAAGTCGCCGCATGCGCTCGCCTCGGGCAAGCGGCTGCTGCGGCAGTTGCGCCGCGGCCCCAGTGCGACGCAGTACGAACTCGCCAGCAACAACATGGCGTGCGACATGGACTCGCGCGACGCCCAGGCCGGCATCGACGCCTTCATCCACAAGCAGCCGATGCCGACATGGAGCGGCGGATGAGCGTCATCGGTCGCGACGCGCCACCGCCCCAGGAAGCCTGGGACACGCTGCGCGAATGGTCGCAGCGCAGCACCGGCGAGCGTTTCCGCCTCAGCCTGCGCATGATGCTGCCGATCGTCAGCGCCGTGGTCGGTGTCGGCGGCGCGGCGCTGCTGTTCGTCGAGCCGTCGTGGCGCAGCGTGACACTGATCGCCCTGCTCTGGCTCGTCGCCATGCCGCTCGCCGCCTTCGGTCACATGCGCCGCCTCGACCACTCGGCCGCGCTGGTTCCCCCCATCTCCCCAGCCAGCCTCGACCCCACCACCGCCGTCGACATCCGTCGCGCCCCGCCCCGGCCACCGCCCGTGTAGCGGTGGCGAGAGCGCACCCTGCGCGAGCGCTGATCCATCGGCCTGAATCGACACCGCGATGGCGCACCGTCGAAGACTGCACGGCACGTCAGAAACTTCGGACGCTTGTGTCACGGCATCGATACATCCGGTCAAAGCCGTAGAATGCTCAGCGGATCACCGCTGGCGAGATGCTCCGGGGCAGTCGGTTTGCAATCGAACCGCAAGAAAAGGCCCGTCAGCGCGTAACCCGGAAACGTACTGTGCCGGCGACGACGGCACACACGAACCACCCCTGCCATGCGTGCGTGGGTCGTGTGAGCGCCGTCGCGCCAAGCAGCAGAGCTGACTGAATCGATCTTGATCTCCGACGACCAACGCACCTCGCAACAGCATGCCGCTGATCGCCTGTTTGCGCCGCGAAGAGCGCTGCGCAGACTACGGTCGCTTCATCGCCTGAACGCACACGTACCGGTCGTCGACTCGCTTCAACCCTCCTGGATCGCCCCCACATGTTGACCCTTTCGTTGTTCCCGTCGCCACTGCGTTCGTTGCCGGGCCTGCTGTTCGCGCTCGTCCTGTCGCTCGGCTTCAATCCACCATCGGCTGTGGCACAGACAACAGGGCCGCTTTCGGGCGTGACGGCCGTCGTTGCCGGCGCTTCGCACAGCTGCGCGCTGATGTCGGGAGGCGCCGTGAAGTGCTGGGGGAGCAACGGGTCCGGGCAACTGGGCGACGGCACGGCCATCGACCGCCCGACACCAGTCACCGTCTCGGGACTCACCAGCGGCGTGACCGCGATCGCGGCGGGCGGATATCACACCTGCGCACTCACCAATGGTGGTGCGGTCAAGTGCTGGGGCTACAACTACTTCGGCCAGATCGGCGACAACAGCACGACAAACCGGACGGCGCCGGTCGCCGTCTCCGGGCTTGGAAGTGGCGCCGTCGCCATTTCGGCTGGTGGCAACCATACCTGCGCGATAACGGCGGCCGGAGCCGTTCAATGCTGGGGCTATAACGGCGCAGGCCAGATCGGTGACAACAGCACATTCGACCGGTGGACACCGGCCACGGTCTCCGGCATCAGCAGCGCAACGTCCATCGCCGCCGGGGCATTTCACACCTGCGCGGTGACGACCGGTGGCGCCGCGAAGTGCTGGGGCTGGAACTACTCGGGCCAGCTAGGCGACAACAGCACGAACACGCGCCTCGCACCCGTCAGCGTGTCCGGATTGAGCAGCGGCGTGGCAGCCGTCGCCACGGGTGGCAGCCACAGCTGCGCACGCCTCGCGGACGGCAGCGCCCAATGCTGGGGCAGCAATGCCAACGGCCAGTTGGGCGATGGCACCGTGATCGATCGCTTGACGCCGGTAGGCGTGTCCAGCGTCGGCACTACGGTGGCTCAGCTTTCCACCGGGAGCAACCACACGTGCATGCGCAGCGCCGCCTCGGGCGCGAAGTGCTGGGGCAGCAACGGCAACGGGCAGGTGGGAGACAACACCTACATCGATCGCTCCGTTGCCGTCGATGTCCTGGGGCTCACCAGCGGCGTGGCGAGCGTCGGAACCGGCTATAACCACAGCTGCGCGGTCAAGACCGACAGCACGCTGACCTGTTGGGGCTACAACATCGCCGGACAGCTCGGCGACAACAGCACGACCACGCGCCCGGCGCCTGTCGCCGTGGTCGTCCCTCTCTCCGTACCCGACGCGCCGAGCATTGGCGTGGCGACGCCGGGCGTCAACACCGCCACCGTGACATTCACCGCCAACGGCAACGGCGGCGCAGCGATCGACAGTTTCAAGGTGACTTGCAACCCCGGCACTGCGAGCGCTACCGGCCCAAGCTCTCCCATCATCGTGAGCGGACTGACCAACGGCACGGCCTACACCTGCACCGTGACGGCACACAATTCAGTCGGTTGGAGTGCACCGTCGGCCGCGAGCAATTCCGTCACGCCGAACACCGCCACCGAACCGGTGCCGCCCACGGGCGTGAACGGTACCCCTGGTGATAGCAAGATCACGGTGTCGTTCACCGCGTCGGCTTCGCCGGGCACCCTTCCGGGCGGAGCGCCGGCAACGCTGACCGGCTACACCGCACAGTGCGGTAGCCAGACCAACACGGGCGCGGGTTCACCCATCGTCGTCAGCGGACTCACCAATGGCACGGCCTACACCTGCACCGTCAAGGCAACCAACAACGTTCCTCTCGATTCCGTGTGGTCGGCTCCTTCGGCTCCCGTCACACCCTTCAGCGCACCCGCGTGTGCGCTCGATATCGATGGTGACGGCCACATCACGGCCGATCGCGACGGCGTGCTCCTGATGCGCTACCTGTTCGGGTTCCGCGACACGGCACTGATCGCCAACATTGCACAAACGGGCGCCACACGAACACTGCCCGGCGACATCCAGAACTACATCAATGCCAATCTCGCGTCGTACGACGTTTTTGGCCGCAATCCGGCACCGGTGCCGCCAGCGCCGCGCGTCACGGCGACGCAGGATGCGTTCGTGTTCCTGCGCGTTCTGATGGGGTTCCCGGACAGCGCCTTGCTCAGCGGCATCGCACTCCCGGACAACGCAACCAACACGACAGCCGCCGCCGTTCGCGGCCAGCTCGTCAGCCAGTGCGGAGCGCTGCCGAATTAGTGTTTCGCTCTTTGGTCAGGCCTGGTGTTACCCCCGCCGATGCAGCAGGCGGCGGGCGATGAAGAAATTGACGCTGAAGCCGACGGCCGCGCCAACGCCGATGGCGGCCCATACCTGCCACCAAACGCGGCTGCCGAGATAGAGCAACGCGCTCGACACGGCAAAGTTGAGCGCGCTGCCGAGTGATTGCGCGGCGAGATAACGCGACCAGTCGTGGAGCGACGCCCCGTGCGTGACGTCGAACGTGTAGCGGCGATTGAAAAAGTACGTCGTCGTCATGCCGGCCATCAGGCCCAGCGTGCGCGCACCGAAAATCGGCAGTCCCACCGACAACAGCAGTGAGACGAGCGTGGCATCGAGCACCAGGGCGACGATGGCGCCGATGAGGTAGCGCCCTATCTGGCCCGCGGTTTCGCGGCTCGGTGCGCGTCCGGCCAAAAGAGCAGGTGACCGAGGTTCGCGCGATTCGGTGTCGGACATGCGCCGAGCGTATCAGGCCCGCGCCTCCACTTCGTGGTTTTAGAGCCACCACTCGGCGCCCGACATGGACAATCGTCGCGCCTGCTACGGGTTTTTATAATGGTGGGCTCACGTGAACAGCAACCAGCGGAGCACGGCGCGCTCCAGCGCATCCCCGTGCCTGCCCCTGCCTCAGGAGAAGGTGTGAAGATTCTGGTCCCGGTCAAGCGCGTTGTCGACTACAACGTGAAGGTGCGTGTCAAGCCCGATCAATCGGGCGTCGATATCGCGAACGTGAAAATGTCGATGAATCCGTTCTGCGAAATCGCGGTGGAAGAAGCGGTGCGGCTGAAGGAGAAGGGGCTGGCGAGCGAGATCGTGGCCGTCTCGGCCGGCGTCGCGCAGTGTCAGGAGACGCTGCGCAACGCGATGGCGATCGGCGCCGATCGCGGCATCCTGATCGAAAGCGATGCCGAGCTGCAGCCGCTCGCCGTCGCCAAGCTGCTGAAGGCCGTCGTCGAACGCGAACAACCGCGCCTGGTCATTCTCGGCAAGCAAGCCATCGACGATGATGCCAACCAGACCGGGCAGATGCTCGCCGCGCTGCTCGGCTGGGGTCAGGCCACCTTCGCCTCGAAGGTGGAGCTGACGGCAGACACGGTCACCGTCACGCGCGAAGTCGACGGCGGGCTGGAAACGGTGGCGCTCAAGCTGCCGGCGATCGTGACGACCGATCTTCGCCTGAACGAGCCGCGCTACGCGACGCTGCCGAACATCATGAAGGCGAAGAAGAAGCCGCTCGACACCGTGAAGCCGGCCGACCTCGGTGTCGACGTGACGCCGCGTCTGACGACGCTGAAGGTGGAGGAACCGCCGAAGCGTCAAGGTGGCGTCAAGGTGCCCGACGTGGCCACGCTGATCGAGAAACTGAAGAACGAAGCGAAGGTGATCTGATCATGAGCTGTCTCGTCATTGCCGAACACGATCACGCGACGCTGAAGGCGGCAACGCTGAACGTCATCGCCGCCGCCGCCGCCATCGGTGGCGACATCCACGTACTGGTCGCCGGGCACAACGCCTCGGCCGCCGCCGCTGCCGCCGCGCAGGTTCACGGTGTCGGCAAGGTGCTGCTCGCCGATGGCGCGGCGCACGGCCATCTGCTGCCTGAAAACGCCGCGGCGCAGGTCGTGGCCGTGGCCGCGGCCTACAACCACATCCTCGCGCCGGCGACCGCCTACGGCAAGGGCGTGGCGCCGCGCGTCGCCGCGCTCCTCGATCGCGCGCAGATCAGCGACATCATCCGCGTCGTCGATGCCGACACCTTCGTGCGCCCGATCTACGCGGGCAACGCCTATGCCACCGTGAAGTCCTCCGACAGCGTCAAGGTGCTGACGGTGCGCGGCACCGCCTTCGCGCCCGCCGCCACGACGGGTGGGAGCGCCGCCGTCGAGAACGTCGGCGCCGTGGCCGACAGTGGCGTGGCGAGCTTCGTGTCCGCCGAAATCACGAAGAGCGAGCGGCCGGAGCTGACGGCGGCGAAGATCATCGTCTCCGGCGGCCGTGGCCTCGGCTCGGGCGAAAAATACCGCGAGGTGCTGACGCCGCTCGCCGACAAGCTGAACGCAGCGCTTGGCGCTTCCCGCGCGGCCGTCGATGCCGGCTACGTGGCCAACGACTTTCAGGTCGGACAGACCGGCAAGATCGTCGCCCCCGAGCTCTACATCGCGGTGGGCATCAGCGGCGCCATCCAGCACCTCGCCGGCATGAAGGACAGCAAGGTGATCGTGGCCATCAACAAGGATCCGGACGCGCCGATCTTCGGCGTGGCCGACTACGGCCTGGTGGCGGATCTCTTCGAAGCCGTACCCGAACTGACCGCCAAGCTCTGACCCTGCGGCGTGGGTAGAAGCTCACGCGCGCCCCTCAACGATTGCGCAACACGTCAACGCCATGAGCAGCTATCACGCCCCGACCAAGGAGTACCGCCTCCTCCTCGAAACCGTCGCCCCGATCGCGGAGCTGGCCAAGTTGCCGCACTTCTCCGAGGCGACGACCGACACCGTCTACGCGATCCTCGAAGAGTCGGCGAAATTCGCGCATGAGGTGCTCGATCCGCTGAACGCGACCGGCGACCGCAGCGGCGCGCGCTTCGATGCCGCGCAGCACGCGGTGACGACACCCGAAGGCTTCCGCGCCGCGTATGAGGCGTACCGCGAGATGGGCGGCGCCGCGCTGCCGGTACCCACCGAGTTCGGCGGGCTCGGCATGCCGCGCACCGTCGTCACGCTGACCGACGAGATGATGCACTCGGCCAACCTGAGCTTCGGGCTGATGCCGCTGCTCACGCAGGGGGCGATCGAGGCGCTGCTGCTGGCCGGCTCCGACGAACTGAAGGCCACCTACGTCGCGAAGATGGCGAGCGGCGAATGGGGCGGCACGATGAACCTGACCGAACCGCAGGCAGGCTCTGACCTCGCGCTGGTCAAGGCGCGCGCCGAACCGCAGCCCGATGGCAGCTACCGCATCTTCGGCACCAAGATCTTCATCACCTTCGGCGAACACGACTTCACCGAGAACATCGTGCACCTCGTGCTGGCGAGGCTGCCGGATGCGCCGGAGGGCGTCAAGGGCATCTCGCTATTCGTCGTGCCGAAGTTCCTCGTGCAGCCCGACGGCTCGCTCGGCGCGCGCAACGATGTGCAATGCGTCTCGATCGAGCACAAGCTCGGCATTCACGCCTCGCCGACCTGCGTCATGCAGTACGGTGACGCCGGTGGTGCGGTCGGCTTCGTGGTGGGCGAAGTCAATCGCGGTCTCGAATACATGTTCGTCATGATGAACCTCGCGCGCTTCGGCGTCGGGCTGCAAGGCGTGGCGCTTGCCGAACGCGCCTACCAGCACGCGGTTGCCTATGCGCGCGAACGGGTGCAGTCGCGCGACGTCGGTGCGCCGAAAAACCCGTCCGTGCCGATCATCCGGCACCCCGATGTGCGACGCATGCTGCTGCGCATGCGCGCGCAGACCGAGGCGGCTCGCGCACTGGCGATGGCCACGGCCTGCGCGCTCGACCTGGCGCAGGCGCACCCCGATGCCGAGGTGCGACGCGCACAACAGGCCTTTGCCGAGCTGATGATCCCGATCCACAAAGGCTGGGCCACCGAGATGGCGCAGGACGTCACCTATCAGGGCGTTCAGGTGCATGGCGGCATGGGGTTCATCGAAGAGACCGGCGCCGCGCAGTACTACCGCGACGCCCGCATCACGACGATCTACGAAGGCACGACGGCGATCCAGGCGAACGATCTGATCGGTCGCAAGATGGCACGTGAAGGCGGCGTCACGGCCAACGCGCTGATCGGGACGATGCGCGCCTTCGTCACCGAACTGGCGCCATCGACGCACCCGCATCTGATCGTCGCGGCCCGCCGCCTGCGCGAGGGCATCGATGCCGCCGAACGCGCCGTGGCCTTCAACCTCGCGCATTTCAATCAGGACATTCGTGCCTGCTTCGCCGGCTCGGTGCCGATGGTGAAGCTCTTCGGCATCGTCTGCGGTGGCTGGCAGTTGGCGCGTGTGGGGCTGGCCGCCGAGCGCCGGCTGGCGGCGGGCGACCCCGACCGCGAGTTTCTCGAAGCGAAACTCGCGACGCTGCGTTTCTACGTCGACACCATGCTGCCGGAGGCGATCGCCGCCGCCGACGTCGTCGTCAACGGCGCCGAGGGCACGATGGCACTGGCCGAGTCGGCGTTCTGACGCCGCGTCCGGCCACGTCCGCCCGGTGGGGCGGCACGCGCGGCGCCTGTCAGTCGAAGACCGGCGATTCGACGCCCAGCACTTCGTGCAATTTGGTGCTGGTCGTCGTGTATTGCAGCGTGACCTTCTTCTCGGGGTAGACGTACCTGACGGCGCCGAAGGCGGCCAGTGCGGCCTCATGGAAGCCTGACAGGATGAGCTTCTTCTTGCCCGGATAGGTGTTGATGTCGCCGACGGCGAAGATGCCGGGAATGCTGGTTTCGAACTTTTCGGTGTCGACCTTGAGCTGCCGACGCTCGAGTTCGAGCCCCCATTCGGCGATCGGGCCGAGACGCGGCGACAGCCCGAAGAACGCGAGCAGGTTATCGAGCGGCAGCCGACGCGTGACGCCGTCCAAGCTCGTCACCTTCACTTCTTTCAGCACACCGTCCTCGGCCTCGAAGCCCGTGACCTGTCCGGTCAGGTGCATCAGTTCGTGGTTGGCGGCCAGCGCCTTCATTTTCGCCACGCTCGCGGGTGCGGCGCGGAACTCTTCGCGGCGGTGAATCAGCGTGACGCTCTCGGCGATCGGCTGCAACGCGAGCGCCCAGTCGAGCGCGGAGTCGCCGCCACCGAGAATCACGACGTTCTTGCCGGCGTACTTCTGCGGGTCGCGCACGCGGTAGGCGAGTTGCCCGTTGGCCTCGAATTCGGTGATGCCTTCGACCTTCGGCTTGCGCGGCTGAAACGCGCCGACGCCCGCAGCGATGAACACCGTCTTCGTGATGAAACGGGTGCCGGCCGACGTCTCGACATCGAAGCGACCGTCATCGCGCCGCGCAACCTTGCTCACTTCCTGCCCGAGATGAAAGGTTGGTTTGAACGGCTCGCACTGCTTGAGGAGCCCCTCGGTCAGCTCGGCGCCAGAGCACACCGGAATGGCCGGAATGTCATAGATCGGCTTGTCGGGATAGAGCTCGATCGGCTGGCCGCCCACCTGCGTGAGCGAATCGATCACGTGAGCCTTGATTTCGAGCAGCCCGAGCTCGAACACCTGAAAGAGGCCGACCGGCCCGGCGCCGACGATGACGGCATCGGCTTCGATCGGGCCGCCCGCCGCGGCAAGCGCTTCGGGAATCGCGGGATTGACGGTCATGTCCACGGGATCAGAGACCTGCAAGGGATTGAATTGTCTCAATTTTATGTTGCGGTGCGAAGCACGATCGTGCTCGCTTGGCGTTTTCTTATTCCAAATCAAGCCATTGTCGCGCGCCCGGCGCCGTCTCAATCGGCATCGAGCAGCCGGTCGATGGCGGCGGCATCGACGCCGGGGCCGCGCAGCGTCGCGCAGTCGATGCCCTGACGCTCGAGCGCCGCGCAGATCCGATTGAGGCGCGCATCGAGTTCGGCGCTGTGATCGAGGAGCTTGTGGATCGCCTGCACCAGCGGATCGTCGATGTCGGCGGACAATCCGTAGGCGGAAAAGCCGATTTTCTGGGCCGTCGCCTCGCGCTGTTCGCGCGTCTCGGCGGTGATGATGCGCGCCGGAATGCCGACCGCCGTGGCGCCCGGCGGCACCGCCTTCAGCACCACCGAATTGGAGCCGATGCGCGCCCCCTCGCCCACCGTGAAGCTGCCCAGCACCTTGGCGCCGGCGCTGACGATGACACCACGCTCCAGCGTGGGGTGCCGTTTGGCGCCGCGTTCGAGCGAGGTGCCGCCGAGCGTGACGCCCTGATAGATCGTGCAGTCGTCATGCACTTCCGCCGTCTCGCCGATGACGATGCCCATGCCGTGGTCGATGAACACGCGGCGTCCGATGTAGGCAGCGGGGTGAATCTCGATGCCCGTCAGAAAGCGTGACAGGTGTGACACCCAGCGCGCGCTGCGCCGCCAGCCATGTCGCCACAGGCTGTTGGCCACGCGGTGCAGGCGCACCGCATGAAACCCCGGATAGGACAGGCAGACGTCGAGCGCCGAGCGCGCGGCCGGATCCTTGCTGCGGATGGCGGCGATGTCTTCGCGAGTGCGGTCGAACATGGAGGCGTGGGGCCGTGCCCGGACGTTGGAAGGCCGCAGTGTAGAGGCAAGCCGCGCCGACACAGGCGCGCGCGGCAGTGCGGCCGGCGTTGCCGACAAACACGGCTAACACGGCTCGACGCGCTCTGTCAGCCCATCAGCTTTTTGCTGGAAACCGCACCCACAAAGGGCTTGCCGCCACGAATGACACGAAATCGACTTTGCATGAAATTGACTGCCAAGCCTGTTGTGGACGCCATTTCAGAAAAAAGGTGATAGCCCGGTCGCCGATCCGAACGTGCAAGTGCGCACGCTCAGGCCGAAGCCTGCAGGAAGCGTTGGGCCAGCGCCACCCACATCGCCGCGCCGACACCGATGTTGCGGTCATTGAAGTCGTAGCCCGGGTTGTGGACGGAGCAGGCGCCGACACCGTCGCCCTCGCCGTTGCCGATGAAGAAGTAGCAGCCAGGCACCTCGTCGAGCATGAAGGCGAAGTCCTCGCTGCCGGTGACCGGCGGCGCGTTCCAGCGCACCTTGCCGTCGCCGACCAGATCGCGCGCCACCGAGCAGGCAAACTCGGCCTCGGCCTGCGTGTTCACCAGCACCGGATAGCTGCGCTCGTAGTTCACCTCGGCGCGCAGCCCGAAGCTCTCCGCCTGCGCTTGCGCCAGCGCATGAATGCGCCGTTCGAGCAGATCGCGCACGTCGCGGTCGAGCGCGCGCACGCTGAGCTCCATCGTCGCGCTCGGCGGGATCACGTTGCTCGCCGCGCCCGCGTGCAGCATGCCCACCGTGACCACGGCCGCGTCGAGCGGGTCGACGTTGCGAGACACGATCGTCTGCAGCGCCATGACGAGGCTCGCCGCGGCGACGATCGGGTCGGCCGTGCGCTGCGGCAGCGCGCCGTGGCCGCCGACGCCATGCAGCGTGATGACGACGCGGTCGGACGAGGCAAGTGCGGCGCCCGGCCGCACATGGAACGTGCCCTGCGCGATGCCCGGCATGTTGTGCATGCCGAACACCGCGTCGCACGGGAAGCGCTCGAAGAGCCCATCCTCGATCATGCGCCGCGCCCCCGCCTTGCCCTCCTCGGCCGGCTGAAAGATCAGGTTCAGCGTGCCATCGAAACGCCCGCTGGCTGCAAGGTATTTCGCCGCCGACAGCAGCATCGCCGTGTGCCCGTCGTGCCCGCAGGCGTGCATGACGCCACGCCGCTTGCTGGCGTGGCCGAAGGTGTTGCTCTCGACGATCGGCAGCGCATCCATGTCGGCGCGCAAGCCGACGCGCTTGGCGCCGCTGCCGCGCACCAGCTGGCCGACGACGCCGGTGCCCCCGAGTCCGCGATGCACCGCGTAGCCGTAGCTTGCGAGCCGTTCGGCCACCAGGTCCGAAGTGCGGAATTCCTCATAGGCGAGCTCCGGCTCGCTGTGGATGTCGTGACGAATCGCGATGAATTCGTCGGCCTGCGCGTAAAGCGCGTCGAGCAGTGCGGCCATGTCGTCTCCTGAATGGGTCGGCAGTGAGCGGTTGCGTGGGCAGCGCAGATTAACCGATGTGCCGTGCGGCACCAGCGCGCGCGGTTCGGGCGATGAAATGCCGGCGTCAGGATTCGCCGGGCGCCTCGCGCGCACCGAGTCGATCGGACACCCGCCGCGCCGCGGCCCGCAGATCGGCAGCGATCAGGCTGCTCCACGTCGCATCGAACTCGGCGGCGGCGCCAAGCACGGTCAGCACCAGCGCGATCTCGCCGGTGTGATCGAACACCGGCGCCGAAAACGCATTGACGCCCGGCACCGGGTGGCCCTGCGCACGCGCCAGCCCGCGCCTGCGCACCTGATCGAGCTCAGGCGCGATGGCGGCAAGCGCACGACGCAGTTCGCTGCGCTGGCGCGTGCTCGCCGAGGCAAGATGCGCCTCGATCTGCGCTGCACTGGCAAACGCGGCGAACACCTTGCCGGTCGCCGTCAGGTGCAGCTCCATCACGGTGCCCGTGCGCATGTTGACATACACCGGATGCACCGATTCGACCAGGCGCACGACGGTCGGCCCATGGTTGCCCCAGACGGCGATGGCCGTGGAGTGCCCCGTGCGCGCGGCAAGCCCCGTCATTTCGTTCGTTGCGACACGCACCGCGTCGAGACGGTTCAGCGCCAGGAGCCCGAGTTCGAGCGCGAACGCTCCGAGGTCATAGCGGCCGCTCACGGCATCCTGCTCGACGAGTCCGAGTCGGCAAAAGCTCACCAGATAGGCGTGCGCCTTCGCCGCCGGCATGCCGGCCGCCTCGGCAAGTTCCTTCAGCATCATCGCGCCGCTGCTGCGGGTGAGCGCCGCGAGCACGCGGCCACCGACATCGATCGATTGAATTCCGCGCTGTGTTTTGGCCATGTCGCGACGAGGGGCTTCGTTGACTTTGGTTGACATCAAATTCGTTTATAACGAATTAGTTTACTTTTAGCGAATCTGGCGCTAGCATGCAAGCGCGGCTCGATGATTGCGTCACCACGTTCGCGAACGTCGACATCGCTTTCCGCCATTCCCCTCGCGCCGACTCGTTGCACCGCCATGACCACGCAAAAGAAATTCGCTTCCCACGCCGACCTCGAAATCAAGAAGGTCAGCTTCGACAAGCTCTCGGAGAACGCCTACGCCTACACCGCCGAGGGTGACCCGAACACCGGCATCATCATCGGCGACGACGCAGTGATGGTGATCGACACCCAGGCCACGCCGGTCATGGCGCAGGACGTGATCCGCCACATCCGCACGGTCACCGACAAGCCCATCAAATACGTCGTGCTGTCGCACTACCACGCGGTGCGCGTGCTTGGCGCCAGCGGCTACAAGGCGGAAGGCGCGGAGCACATCATCGCCAGCCACGACACCTATGAGCTGATCGTCGAGCGCGGCGAAGCGGACAAGGCCAGCGAGATCGGTCGCTTCCCGCGCCTGTTTCAGGCCGTCGAATCGGTGCCACCCGGCATGACCTGGCCGACCATGACCTTCAAGGGCGAGATGACGCTCTGGCTCGGCAAGCTCGAAGTGAAGCTGATGCAGGTGGGCCGCGGCCACACCAAGGGCGACACCATCGCCTGGATTCCGTCGCAGAAGGTACTGTTCTCGGGCGACCTCGTCGAATTCGACGCCACGCCGTACGCTGGCGACGCGTATTACGAAGACTGGCCGGCCACGCTCGACGCCATCGCCGCACTGAAGCCCGACAAGTTGGTGCCCGGCCGCGGCGCGGCGCTGCAAACCCCGGAGCAGGTCGCCGCCGGCCTCAAGGGCACGCGCGAGTTCGTCAGCGAGCTCTACGCCTCGGTCAAAGCGGGCGCAAGAGCGGGCAAGGACTTGAAGAGCGTGTACCGCGAAACCTTCGATCGCCTGAAGCCGAAGTACGGTCACTGGGTCATCTTCGATCACTGCATGCCCTTCGACGTGACCCGCGCCTACGACCTCGCGACCGGCCACGCCGACCCGCGCATCTGGACGGCCGAGCGCGACATCGAGATGTGGAAGGCGCTGGAGGGCTGAGCCCCGCCGCAGCCCCCCCCGGTCAACGAGGAACGAAGCCGTGCTGAAGACCTACACCTACCCGAAGTACGCCTACCAGCGCCCACCCGAACTGAACGGCGCGGGTGGGCGCCGCCCGGTGCTCATCGTCGGCGCCGGTCCGGTCGGGTTGACGGCGGCGCTCGACTGCCATCTGCACGGCATTCCGGCCATCGTGCTCGATGACGACGACACGGTGTCCGTCGGCTCGCGTGGCCTGTGTTACGCCAAGCGTGCGCTCGAAGTGCTCGACCGCGTGGGCGTCGGGCAGGCGGTGGTCGACAAGGGCGTCGAATGGAACGTCGGGCGCACGTTCTTCCACGACAACGAGGTCTACAGCTTCAACCTGATGCCCGAGCCCGACCACAAGCGGCCCGGCATGATCAACCTGCAGCAGTACTACCTCGAAGAGTATCTGGTCAATCGCTGCAACGAGGTCGGTGTCGAAATTCGCTGGAAGCACAAGGTCGTCTCGGTCACCCCGGCAGATGACCACGTCAGCCTGCAAGTGGAAACCGTCGACGGCGTCTACGCGATCGAGTGCGACTGGCTGATCGTGTGCGACGGCGCACGCAGCCCGGTGCGCACCATGATGGGCCTGGACATCGACGGCAAGGTTTTCATGGACCGCTTCCTGATCGCCGACGTGGTGATGAAGGCAGACTTCCCCGCCGAACGCTGGTTCTGGTTCGATCCGCCGTTTCATCGCAACCAGTCGGTCCTCTTGCACCGCGAAGCCGACAACGTCTGGCGCATCGACTTCCAGCTCGGCTGGGACGCCGACCCGCAGACCGAGCGGCAGCCCGAACGCGTCATCCCGCGCATTCAGGCGATGCTCGGCCGCGATCGCGAGTTCGAACTGGAGTGGGTCAGCGTCTACACCTTCCAGTGTCGGCGCATGAACCGCTTCAACCATGGCCGCGTGATGTTCGCAGGCGATGCCGCACATCAGGTCTCGCCCTTCGGCGCGCGAGGCGCGAACAGTGGCGTGCAGGACACCGACAACCTGATCTGGAAATTGAAGCTCGTCATCGATGGCAAGGCACCCGCCAGCCTGCTCGACACCTACTCCGACGAGCGCTGCTGGGCGGCGGACGAGAACATCCTCAACTCGACGCGCTCGACGGACTTCATCACCCCCAAGAGCAACGCCAGCAAGCTGATTCGCACGGCCGTGCTGCAACTGGCGCAAAAGCACGCCTTCGCACGCAAGCTGGTCAACTCGGGGCGCCTGTCGGTGCCGGCGTTCTACACCGCCTCCGTGCTCAACACGCCCGATGACGGCAGCTTCGCCGGCATGATGGAGCCGGGCGCACCGATGGACGACGCGCCGGTGCGCGTCAACGGTGTCGATGGCCGCAGCGGCTGGCTGCTCGATCATC
This sequence comes from Pseudomonadota bacterium, assembly GCA_018241765.1. Classification (GTDB taxonomy): domain Bacteria; phylum Pseudomonadota; class Gammaproteobacteria; order Burkholderiales; family Casimicrobiaceae; genus Casimicrobium. The sequence continues at coordinate 15,598 of JAFEDD010000038.1, forward strand.
TCGGCAACCGCTTCCAACTGCTGCTGTTCGTCGATGACCCGGCGACGCTCGACACTGCCCGGTTGCAGGCGCTGACCACGCAACCCGGTGCCATCGGCGTGCAGCCGATCGTGGTCACGCCGGGAACGGCCGCCGCGCCCGACATCCTCACGCTGCACGACAGCAACGGCCGCTTCGCGCAGCGCTACGACGCTCGCGACGGCACGGTGTATCTGGCACGCCCCGATCAGCACGTCGCCGCCCGCTGGCGCCGCTTCGATGCTGCCGACATCGCAGCCGCATTGCGGCGCGCCACCTGCAACGCCTGACCGGGAGCCAAGCATGCCGCTGCAACTCGATCCGAACTTTCACCAGCCAGGACATCGCTATCACCGCGATTTCTCTCCGGGCGATGACTTCTACCAGCTGCTGATCGACGCCCATCGCGACCTGAGCGACGAGCACAGCGCGCTGCTCAATGCGAAGCTCGTCTTGCTGCTCGCCAATCACATCGGCAACCTCGACATCCTGCGCGAAGCCATGCAGGTCGCGCGCGACGACACCGCCTGACCCATGCCATCACCGCTTCCCCCGTAGGTTCGGACCCGGCCGCGATTCGTCGCAACGGCGTTCATCCGCGTTGCCCGACCGCGCCGGCCCGCAACCTTCGCGTCCGTCCGTGGCCAGCCAGCCTAACCACGTTTTTTCCAAGGAGAGTCTCATGCTCGTTCAACGTCTTCATCACGTCGCCTACCGCTGCCTCGACGCCAAACAGACCGTCGAGTGGTACAAGAAGCACCTCGACATGGATCTGGTGCTCGCCATCGCCGAGGATCGGGTTCCCTCGACCGGTGAACCGGACCCCTACATGCACATCTTTCTCGATATGGGCCAGGGCAATGTGCTCGCGTTTTTCGAACTGCCGAACAGCCCCACCATGGGCCGCGACGAGAACACGCCGCGCTGGACGCAGCACCTCGCGATGAAGGTCGACTCACTCGACACGCTGATGAAAGCCAAGGCTCGGCTCGAAGCCGGTGGTGTCGACGTGCTCGGCCCGACCGACCACACGATCTTCAAGTCGATCTATTTCTTCGACCCCAACGGGCATCGCCTCGAACTGGTCGCCGATACCGCAACGCCCGACATGAAACGCAAGCTCGATGAGGTCAAGTTCGACATGATCGAGGAATGGTCGCGCACCAAACGCGCACCGAAGCACGCCGCGTGGTTGCACGACGGCAGCATGAGCGGCGGCGGCCACTGAACGGAGCCGACACGACGACATGGCTGCATTGAATGCGACACACGATGCGACGCGGCGAAGCTGGGTTGCCTCTGCCAACGACGGGCAAACCGATTTCCCGATCCAGAACCTGCCGGTCGCGGTGTTTCGACGTCGTGGCAGCGGCGAGGCGCTGCGCGGTGGCGTGGCGATCGGGGAGCAGATCCTCGACCTCGCGGCGGCGCACGCGCGCGGCGCGTTCAGCGGCCTCGCGGCGCGCGCAGCTTCGGCCGCCGCCGGGGACACGCTCAACGCGCTGATGGCGCTCGGCCCGGAGGCATGGTCGGCACTGCGCGCGGCGTTGTCGGATGCGTTGCAAAGCGGCGCCCCCCAGGAGGCGCTGCTACGCGACGCTCTGGTGGCGCAAGCGGACGCCGAATTCGGGCTGCCGGCGCACATCGGCGATTACACCGATTTCTATACCTCGGTTCACCACGCCACCAACGTCGGTCGCCTGTTTCGGCCCGACAACCCGTTGCTGCCCAACTACAAATGGGTTCCCATCGGCTATCACGGTCGCGCCTCATCGGTCATCGTGTCCGGTCAGCCCTTCCATCGGCCGATCGGCCAGAGCATGCCCGCCGGCGCCACGGCCCCGGTCGTCGGTCCGAGCCGCCGGCTCGACTACGAACTCGAACTGGGCATTTTCATCGGTCGCGGCAACGCGCTCGGCGAGCGCATCGCCATGGCGAATGCGGAGTCGCACGTCTTCGGGCTGTGCCTTCTGAACGACTGGTCGGCGCGTGACATCCAGCCGTGGGAATACCAGCCGCTCGGCCCGTTTCTCGCCAAGAACTTCGCCACGACGATCTCACCGTGGATCGTGACGCTGGAAGCGTTGGCGCCCTACCGCACCGCGTGGTCGCGTCCAGCCGGTGACCCCGAACCCCTGCCCTACCTCGATGCGCCGACGCTGCGCAGCGAAGGGGCCATCGACATCCAGCTCGAGGTGACGTTGCAGAGCGCTCGCATGCGCGAGAGCGGACTCGCTCCGCACCGGCTGTGCCGAACGAGCTACCGCCATGCCTACTGGACACTCGCGCAACTGGTGACCCACCACACCGTCAATGGCTGCAATCTGCAAAGCGGGGATCTGCTCGGCACCGGCACGTTGAGTGGCCCGACCGCCGACGAAATGGGCGCGCTGCTCGAGCTCACGGCGGGCGGCAAGCAACCCGTCACCCTCCCCGATGGCGAGCAACGCACCTTCATCGAGGACGGCGACCGCGTTGCGCTGCACGGCCATTGCGCGGCGCCCGGATTCGTTCGTCTCGGCTTTGGTGCGTGCGAAGCGACGCTGCTGCCGGCGCGTACCTGACCGCTTGTTTTTTCGCGAACGACTCGTTGTTTCCATCACCCCGACGCATGTCCACGACCGACCGATCACACGCTCCCGCAAACCGCCGCGCCCTGGGCCGTCAGGCGTTTGGCGCACGCTTCGTCGCAGCGGACATCGAATCAACCCAACGCGGTGCGCAGGCACCGCATGACCCATCGACAAGGAGGACCTGATGCAACCCCGACACCGAATCCGACTCGTGGCCGCCGCGCTCGTCGGCGCGCTGTGCGCGACGCTGCCCGTGCAGGCGCAGGAAGTCACGCTGAAGGTGGCGCACTTCTGGGCGCCGGGCGCCATGGCGCCGACCAAAGTCATCGCGCCGTGGTGCGACAAGATCAACAAGGAATCCGGCGGCAAGCTCAAGTGCCAGATGTACCCCGCCATGCAGCTCGGCGGCACGCCGGCACAGCTCTTCGATCAGGCGCGCGACGGCGTGGCCGACATCGTCTACACGCTGCCCGGCTACACGGCGGGACGCTTTCCGCTGGTCGAGGTGTTCGAGCTGCCGTTTCTGACGGCGAACGCCGAGGCGTCATCGCAGGCGGTATGGGAGTACTACCTGACGACCCCGGCCGTGCAGAAGGAGCTCGCGGGCGTCAAGCCCTTGATGCTGCACACGCACGACAAGGGATACGTGCATACGAAAGACAAGCAGATCAAGACGCTCGCGGACTTCAAGGGCTTGAAGATGCGCGCACCGACACGGCAGACCAACAAGCTGCTCGCGAAGCTCGGCGCCACGCCCGTCGCGATGCCGCTGCCCGCCGTGCCCGAGGCGATGTCGAAGGGCGTGATCGATGGCTTTCTTCTGCCGTGGGAAGTGATTCCCAGCGTCAAGCTGCAGGAATTGACCAAGTACGACACCGAGACCGATCCGAAAGAGCGAACGCTCTACACGGCGGTGTTCCTGATGGCGATGAATCCGGCCAAGTACGAAAGCCTGCCGCCCGAACTGAAGAAGGTCATCGACAACAACAGCGGTGCCGCACTCGCCCGGCAAACCGGCCGCACTTGGGACGAGTCGGCCACGGCCGGCCGCAAGGCGGCCGAGGATCACAAAAACGTGTTCTACACGGTACCTTCCAGCGAGCTCGCGAATTGGCGCAACGCGTCAGCGAGTCTCTACGATGAGTGGGTGGCCGACGTGACCGCCAAGGGCAACGACGGCAAGGCGATGCTCAGCAAGGCGCAGTCACTGATCCAGAAGTACGAGAAGTAGCGTCCGCGCGCCGTCTCAGCCGCCGCTTCGGCGGCGGGCGGCACCCACGCCGGGCACGCCACCCGCCCCCGCCGGCGAGCGGGAACGGCGGCCCGCAGCGGCCCCCGTATTGGCGCCACGCCCGGAACCTCGTCCGCGAGGCGGCGGTCGCCCGCCACGCGCCTGCCATTCGGCATCGCGGGCGTCTGCCGTGCTCGCCACCGGCTCGGCGATGGCGGCCGGGTTGAAGCCTTCGATCTTCACCCGCGGAATGGATTGCTTGCTGAATCGCTCGATGTCCTTCAAGAGCGGCAGTTCTTCCTGCGTCACCAGCGACAGCGCTTGCCCGCTCGCGCCCGCGCGCCCCGTGCGGCCGATGCGATGCACGTAGTCCTCGGGCACGTTGGGCAGTTCGTAGTTCACGACCTGCGGCAACTGGTCGATGTCGATGCCGCGCGCGGCGATGTCGGTGGCGACCAGCACCCGCACGCTGCCGTCCTTGAAGCCTGAGAGCGCCTTGGTGCGCGCGCCCTGGCTCTTGTTGCCGTGGATGGCCATGGCGACGATGCCCGATTTTTCGAGCTGTTCGGCGAGACGGTTCGCACCGTGCTTGGTGCGCGTGAAGACCAGCGTCTGCTGCCAGTTGCGCTCGTTGATGAGATGAATCAGCAGCTTCGCCTTGTGTGCCTTCTCGACCTGCACGACGGATTGTTCGACGACTTCGACGGTGGTGTTGCGGCGGGCGACCTCGATGGCCTGGGGGTTGTTGAGCAGGCGGTCGGCGAGCGCCTTGATGTCGTCGCTGAACGTGGCGCTGAACAGCAGGTTCTGGCGTTTGGCCGGCAGCGCGGCGAGCACCTTCTTGATGTCGTGGATGAAACCCATGTCGAGCATGCGATCGGCCTCATCGAGCACGAGGATTTCGATGGCCGAGAAATCGACCGCCTTCTGTCCGTGGATATCGAGAAGGCGACCGGGAGTGGCCACGATGATGTCGACGCCGCGACGAATCGCGTCGATCTGCGGATGGATGCCGACCCCGCCGAAGATGCAGGTGGAGGTGAGCGGCAGGAATTTGCCGTACACCCGAACACTCTCCTCCACTTGCGCGGCCAGCTCGCGCGTGGGCGCGAGGATCAACGCACGCGGCAATCGCTTGCCGCGCTGGCCGATCGAGGCGGTCGAGTTCATGAGCCGTTGCAGCATCGGCAACACAAAGCCGGCGGTCTTGCCGGTGCCGGTCTGCGCGCCACCGAGCAGATCCCCGCCCTGCAACACGGCGGGAATGGCCTGCTTCTGGATCGGGGTGGGCGTGCTGTAGCCGTGAGCGAGCACGGCGCGCACCAGTTCATCGCGCAAGCCCAGCGCGGCGAAGCCGTGATCGGCGTTAACCGTCGCCGGATCCGCCGAGATGGCGGCGGCCACGGGCTTCAGCGCGGGGACGAGTGCGGGCGGCACGCTCCTGGCCGGGGAGGTGGCTGGCGCCGTGGTCGTTGGCGCGGGCGACTTGGGCGGCCTGGCGGCCACGCCGCCGTCGTCGTCCAGCCAGTTGACCACTTTCCTGGGCGGCGCGGTGAATAGTGCCGACGGATGGCTACGCGGTGCCCCATGCGGCGACCGAGGCGCCGGGTTCGCCGGCGGCGCGTGATGCGAGCCGGCCGGTTTGCCACCGTGTTTGGGCAAGGGCGAGCGCGGATGCCGTGGCGCGTTGCCACGGTTCGAGTTTTGTGACATGAATGTTCCTGAATGGATTCTGGCCGTGCGACGCGACGGCGTGCTGCGTGACGGCCCGACAATGAGCGAGACGTCGTGCGCACATCGAAGGCCGTGCGCCGGCCTGTGAGAACCGCTCGCGTCGACCGCTCGAAGGCGGTGCGTGGCGAACGAAGGGGATTGGTGCCGATTGTCGGGATTGAACTGACGACCTACCGCTTACAAGGCGGTTGCTCTACCACTGAGCTAAATCGGCTTGGAGCAGTGACTGCCGGTGAATTTTACTTGACCACCTTGAGGTGGCCGCCTTTGGGCTTGCTCGATGTGGCGCCGGGTACGCCCGTGGCACCGGCGGTCGGCGGCGGGGAACTCCCTGCGTCGCCGGCAACGCCATGGCCAGCCGCGTCAGCACCGGCGGGCACGGCCTTGTCGAGCGCTTCGTCGCCCGGTTCGAACCCCATGCCGTATCCCGTTTCCTTGGCGAAAATTCCAACCACCGCGGAAAACGGTACGGCGACCTCCTGCGAGGCACCGCCGAATCGCGCGTTGAAGAGAATCCACTCGGTGTCCATCGTCAATTGATGGGTGGCGAGCGGGCCGATGTTGAGAACGATTTCGCCGTCTTTCACGAAGCCGGGGGGCACCCGGGTGCGCGCATTCACGCGCACCGCGAGGTGCGGCGTGTAGCCCTGCTCGACGCACCACTCATAGAGCGCGCGAACGAGATAGGGTTTGGCCGACTGCTGGCTCATGCTGCATTTCGTGGCCGGTTCAGCGGCGCATGCCCCGCTCGGCCGGGGTCAGCGCATCGATGAACCCTTGTCGGCTGAACAGACGCTCGGCGTACTTCAGCGCCGGCGCCGCGGTTTTCGGCAGTTCGATTTCGTAGTGCGTGAGCCGCCACAGAAGCGGCGCGAGCGCCACGTCGAGCATCGAATAGTCATCGCCAAGCATGTGCTTCTGCTTGGTGAAGACGACCGAGATTTCCGTCAGCCGATCACGGATTGCCGCGCGCGCGCGGTCGGCATGCTTCGGGTTCTTCTTCTCCAGCTCTTCGACATGCACGAAGATTTCGCGATGAAAGCGATGCAGGAACAGGCGCGCACGGCCACGCGTCGCCGGGTCTGCCGGCATCAGCTGCGGATGCGGAAAACGCTCGTCGATGTACTCGTTGATGATGTTCGATTCGTGCAGGATCAGGTCGCGCTCGACGAGCACCGGCACGGTGTTGTATGGATTCATCACGGCGAGATCCTCGGGCTTGTGATCGAGGTCGACGTCGATGATCTGGAAGTCCATGCCCTTTTCGTGCAGAACGATGCGGCACTGATGGCTGAACGGGTCCGTGGTGCCAGAGTAGAGGGTCATCATGGAGCGGGGTTCCTTCGTTGCGAGCGCGGCGTCGACGACAGTCCGTGACGCGGAAAATCAGGTTCGATCACAATGCACAAGGCAGGCCGGGGGCCTGCCTTGGCGGCGTTGGTGTCCAATCGCGTCGCGGGTGGCGGCGACGCTCGCCGCGTTGCCCGCCCGCGATCGGCGGCAGCTTGCGTCAGTGCACGTCGCGCCAGTACTCCTTCTTGAGCGCATAGGAAGCGGCCAGCAGGAAGGCGAGCAGGAAGAGCGCGATGATGCCGATCTGGATGCGCTTGGACTTGTGCGGCTCACCCATGTAATCCATGAAGTTCACGAGGTCGGCCACCGCCGCGTCGTACTGCTGGGCGTTCATGGCGCCGGGCCCATCGCTCGCGATGGTCTTGACGATGTAGCGGTTGAGGATCTTGCCGTCCTTCTTGTCGACGTGATGCTCGAACGATGCGATGGAGTTGGCGGCGATGAACGCGGCCTTGGCCTTCGCTTCGGCGTCGTGGTCGGTCTTCATCTCCTTGCCGTCGGCGGCGTAGACCGTTTCGACCAGTTTGCGCGGGCCGGAGAGCTCGGCGAGCACATGCGGCATGCCGATCGCGGGCGAGACGAGGTTGTTCCAACCGATGTCGCGGCTCGGGTCGGCGTAGAAGCTGCGCAGGTAGCCGGCGAGGCGCTCGGTCGTGTAACTGCGCGCCATGACGGAGAGATCCGGCGGCACCGCGCCAAACCATTCCTTCGCGTCAGCCGGACGCAGCGCCACCTTCATCGTGTCGCCGATCTTGTCCGTCGTGAACATGAGGTTCTGCTTGATCTGATCCTCGGTGAGATCGAGATCCTTCAGCCGGTTGTAGCGCATGTACTGCGCGCTGTGGCAATTGAGGCAATAGTTGACGAACAAACGCGCGCCACGCTGCAACGATTCGATATCGGTGCGCGACGCGGTCGGGCCGACGTACTTGATTTCCGGCCCGCCCGAGGCGAACGCAAGCGAGGGCAGCGTGACGGCCACCAGCGCAATGGAGGCGAGAAGCGATTTCAGTTTCATGGTCGTGATGTCTCCGCTCGCCTAGTGTGACGTGACGCGCGCCGGTTCCGGCTTGGTCTTGTCGGCCTTGGTGTACCAGGGCATCAGGAAGAAAAAGGCGAAATAGCCTACCGTGCAGATGCGCGCGACCCAGGTGGCGCGATCCTTGGTGTCCATGAAGGTCGCCCATTCGCCGAACTGCCCCCAGACGTCGGTCGAATTGACGCCGAGGTAGCCAAGCACGATGAAGCAGACGAGGAACATCGCGAAGAACCCCTTGTAGAGCGTGCCGCGATAGCGGATCGACTTCACGGCGCCACGGTCGAGCCACGGCAGCGCGAAGAAGATCATCACCGAGAGCCCCATGGCGATGACGCCGGGGAACTGCGAGGCGAACATCGGCGGCACCGCGCGCAGAATCGAGTAGTACGGCGTGAAGTACCAGACCGGCGCGATGTGCGCGGGCGTCTTCAGCGGGTCGGCCGGCACGAAGTTGTTGTACTCGAGGAAGTAGCCGCCCATCTCGGGCATGAAGAACACGATGGCCGTGAACGCCATCAGGAAGACGACGACACCGAGAATGTCCTTCACCGTGTAGTACGGGTGGAAGGGAATGCCGTCGGTGGGCGCATCCTTCGACCAGCGGTTGCCCTTCGGGCCGGCGTTGATCTCGACGCCATCGGGGTTGTTCGAACCCGTTTCATGCAGCGCGATGAGGTGCGCGACGACGAGGCCGAGCAGCACCAGCGGCAGCGCGATGACGTGGAAAGCGAAGAAGCGGTTCAGCGTAGCGTCGCCGATCGAGTAGTCGCCGCGGATCCACACGGCGAGATCGGGACCGATGAAGGGAATGGCCGAGAAGATGTTGACGATGACCTGCGCGCCCCAGTAGGACATCTGCCCCCACGGCAGCAGGTAGCCGAAGAACGCCTCCGCCATCAGCGCGAGGTAGATCAGCATGCCGAAGATCCACGTCAGCTCGCGCGGTTTGCGATAGCTGCCGTACATCAGGCCGCGGCACATGTGCAGATAGACGACGATGAAGAACGCCGAGGCGCCCGTCGAGTGCATGTAGCGGATCAGCCAACCGTAATCGACATCGCGCATGATGTACTCGACCGAGCCGAACGCGTAGGCGGCGTCGGGCTTGTAGTTCATCGTGAGGAAGATGCCGGTGACGATCTGCAGCACCAGCACGAGCAGTGCGAGCGAGCCGAAGTAGTACCAGAAGTTGAAGTTCTTCGGCGCGTAGTATTCGCTGGCCGAGACCTTGATGAGCGCGGTGAGCGGAAAGCGATCGTTGATCCAGTTCATCAACGGGCTTTTGAACATCGACGGGTGGTTGCTGGGGGTGCCGGCCATGATTACGCATCCTTCCCGTCTTGACCCATGCCGATGACGAGCTTGGTGCCCTCGACCTTGTACGGCGGAATGTCGAGGTTGCGCGGCGCGGGCGAGCCCGTGAACACGCGACCGGCGAAGTCGAATTTGGAACCATGACAGGGGCAGTAGAAGCCGCCCGGCCAGTCGTTGCCGAGTTCGCCCGGCGTCGCCTTCTCGACCGGCGAGCACCCCAGATGCGTGCAGACGCCTTCCATGACCATCAGATCAGGCGTGATCGAGCGCTCCGCACCCTTGACGTAAGAGGGCTGGATGGCTTTCTCGGATTTCGGGTCCTGCAACTGCGAGGCGGGAATCTTCTCGATCGAGGCGACCTGCTCGGGGGTGCGCTTGATCACCCACACCACCTTGCCTCGCCATTCGACGTTTTTCTTTTCGCCCGGCTTGATGGTCGAGAGATCGACCTCGACCGGGGCGCCGGCCGCCTTGGCGCGCTCGGACGGCGCGAGTGAGGCGACGAACGGCGCGACGGCCGCTGCGCCGGTGATCGCGCCGGGAACGGCGGTGGCCGCGATCAGCGTGCGGCGTCTGGATTTGTTGACAGGTTCGCTCATTGCGGTTGCGCGTGCTTTCGCACTTGGCTGGTGGCTTGGAAAAAACGTGTTCCCGTCGTGCCTGGCTTCGCCACGACGGGCGCGGTGTGACCCCCGGGTCGCCTCTGCGATCGACGGTGGCGTCGGTCACGAAAAGCTTGCACCGCTAAAACCGGTCAATTTTAGCCGATCGGCGGTCGAGCCGCGACGTCGACGTGCCGCCACCGCCGCTGCGGCTCGATCGACGGCTGCGAAAACAGCGCGAATGCAGTATCCTCGGCGGCTCGCTGCACCGCAGCAATCGGCGCCGGCGCGACTTCGCCGGCACGCCACGGACGATCCGCCGGGCGCTTATCCGTCCCCCTTGCGAGGAAATCATGTCTCAACCTGCCCAGAACCCCGTGCCGCGCGTCGGCCTCGTCGGTTGGCGCGGCATGGTCGGCTCCGTCCTCATGCAGCGCATGAGCGAAGAGCGCGACTTTGACGCCATTGAAACCACCTTTTTCAGCACTTCCGCCGCCGGCAAACCGGCGCCGAAGATCGCCGGCTGCAAGGTGTTCGACCCGACGCTGCGGGACGGCAATGACATCAACGCACTCCAGGGCATGGACATCATCATCACCTGCCAGGGTGGCGACTACACCAAGGCCGTCTACAAGCCGCTGCGCGAAGCGGGCTGGAAGGGGCACTGGATCGATGCATCGAAGATTCTGCGCATGGACGACGATGCGATCATCATCCTCGACCCGATCAACATGCCCGTCATCAAGAACGCGCTCGGCCGCGGCAATCGCAACTGGATCGGCGGCAACTGCACCGTGAGCTGCATGCTGATGGGCGTCGGCGCGCTGTACAAGGCGGGGCTCGTCGAATGGATGCAGACCTCCACCTATCAGGCGGCCTCGGGCGGTGGCGCGCCGAACATGCGCGAACTGCTCACGCAGTTTGGCGCGCTCCATGCCGAGGTGAAGGATCTGCTCGCCGATCCGGCCAGCGCCATTCTCGACATCGACCGCAAGGTCACGGCGAAACAGCGCGCCTTCACGCCCGAGGAGACGGCGAACTTCCGCGGCATCCCGCTCGGCGGCAACCTGATCCCGTGGATCGATGCCGACCGTGGCGACGGCACCAGCCTGGAGGAATGGAAAGGCGGCGCCGAGACCAACAAGATCATGGGTCTGGGCGGCCTGTTCGGCACCCGCGAGATCCCGATCGACTCCACCTGCGTGCGCATCGGGTCCATGCGTTGCCACTCGCAGTCGCTCACCTTCAAGCTGACGAAGGACGTGCCGCTCGCCGACATCGAGGACATGATCCGGCACGACAATCCCTGGGCGAAATTCGTGCCGAACGAACGCGTCGCCACCGAGACGCAACTCACCGCGAGGAATGTCGCCGGCACGCTCGACATCCCCGTCGGCCGCGTCCGCAAGCTCGCGATGGGGCCGCACTACCTCGGCGCCTTCACCATCGGCGACCAGCTCCTGTGGGGCGCCGCCGAACCGCTGCGCCGCATGCTGCGGATCATTCAGGGCGATATCGCCTGACGGAGCTTCCCGCCGTGATGGCCGCATGGCAGCGAAGCGCCGCCATCACGATCGGTTTCGCCCACGACGGCACGGTCGCCGCCTGACGGATGATGCGCCCATCGGCCATGTGCAGGATCGGCGTCGGCGTGGGCCGCCGACCCTGCTTCGGATCGTTGGCTTCGCTGTTGTCGTGCACGCGCAGCGAGGCGAGATGCGGCAAGAGCCGGATCAGGTTCTGACGGCTCGTATCGAAGCGTTCGCGGATCTTCGCCGCCGCGATCGGGTGGCCACCGGCGGCGACGCGCTCGGCGACGCGCTGGATGTGCAATTCGGGCGTGGCGAGCCCGGCGTACCAGAGGTGAACGGCGGCGCCGTTGGCCGCGCCCTGCAGCAGCAAATCCGTGATCGTGCGCGCGCCGAGCGTCGTCTCGAAGGCGTAGGTGTCGCCGCGCTCGAGCGCGCGCACGAGGCCGCGGCGACCGACTTCCCAAGCGGCAGCGTTGGCCTCCCTCTGGGAGAGGTTGGGTTTGGCGTCGAGCAGCGCCCGTGCGGCGAGATCGGGGTCAAACACGTCGACGTGGTGGGCGGCGAACAGCGCGCCGCCGATGCTGCTCTTGCCGGCGCCGTTGACGCCGGCGAGCACGTAGATGCAGGCGGGCACGGAGCGGGTCAGTACGCGTCGGCTTCGGCTTGCGTCGGCGTCAGCGCCGCCGCGACGGCAGCGTCCCCCATCGCCTCCGGTGAAGCGGCGAAGGCGTCGGCCATGCGCTCGCGGGCACCGGGTTCCTGCATGCGCTCGTACATCGCGTCGAAGTCACGGGTCAGCGCGTCGAGGTCGGGGCTTGCCGCCTGCGCGAGCTCACGGTAACGCTCGACGGAGAGCAGCACCATCGCCGGTTGATCGTGCTTGGTCACGACGACGGCGCCCTGTCGGAGCACCGTTTTGCTGACCTGCTGCATGCCGGTCACCAGCGCACTGGCGCTGACCTTCGGCAACTGCTCGAAGAGGTCATCGGATCGGGCGTGGCGTCGAGGGCTGGCGGGCATGACGGTCATCTCGCGGAGCGCGGCATCGGATGCGGCCGGAGGGCACCCATCCTGCGGGCAATTTTCGTATTTTACGTAAATTACGGATTTTTTCCCAGGGAATGCGGCCAACCGGCCACCTGACACCCTTGGAAAGCTCAGCAACTTTTCTCCATAAACCGCATCCACAACGGGCTTGTCGGCACATTTCATGCAAACTCGACTTTCGAACAATCCGAGCTGCAAGCCCGTTATGGATGCGCTTTTTGCAGCAAAGTTGTTGATCGAATTTCGGCATGCGGGTGCACGCGCAGCCACGCCGTCGGCGACGGGCCGCAGCGATCAGACCGGCGAATTGACGTCGATGAACTGGTAGGTGATGCCGAAGCGCTGCACGAGATGGCCGCCCAGCGCGGCGACGCCGTCGCGCTCGGTGGCGTGGTGGCCGGCGGCGATCAGCGTGATGTTCGATTCGCGCGCCTGATGCACGTGCTGCTCGCTGATTTCGCCGGTGATGAAGGCATCGGCGCCCGCCGCGATGGCCTCGCCCAGCAGCGAGCCACCGGCGCCGGTGCACCAAGCGATGGTGCGGATCGGCCGATCGGGATGCGAGAAGAGCGTGACGCGCCGCCCGAAGTGCCGCGCGACATAGGCCGCCAGCACCGTGCAACCGACCGTCGCGTTGACGCCGAGCCGCCCGAGCGTGACGAGCCCCGCCTCACCGCAAGTACCCGTGGGCGACAGGCCGAGGCGGCGGCCGAGGCAGGCGTTGTTGCCCACCTCGGCGTGCACGTCGAGCGGCAGGTGATAGGCGTAGAGATTGATGTCGTGCGCCAAGAGTGCCGCCACGCGCTCGCGGTGATAGCCCACCAGTGCGGGGCTGTCGCCCTTCCAGAAGAGACCGTGATGGACGAGCAGCGCATCGGCCTTCATGGCGATCGCCTGTTCGATCAGGGCCTTGTTGGCGGTCACGCCGACCACCACATGGGAAACCATGTCGCGGCCCGCGACCTGCAGCCCGTTGAACGCTGCGTCCTTGAAGGCGCGGACGTTGAGAAAGTCATCGAGATGGCGCGCCAGTTCATCGCGGGCCACGCTGCGGCGGGCGAGCGCGGCGGCGTCGGTCGGGCTCGGGATGGATTGCATAATAGAAGAGGGTTCAACGGCGCGCATGGCTTCTTTCACGCATTCACCCGCCCGGGCCCAGCGTCCGGGGGTCGCGCCGTGCGCGGCGAGGTGCTGCTTTTTCGGCCACTGTTACCCGGCGGGAGTTTGACGATGCTGCGACGATTATGGCTGGTTTTTGCTCAGGTCTGCACGGTTTGTGTCGCCCTGATCTTCACCGTGAGCACGCTGCGGCCAGAGTGGCTCGCGCGAAGCCCCGCCGCGCCCGCGCCGCACGCACCGGCCCCCACCGCGTCGGCCTCGTCGCCATCGGCCCCGGTGACGCCCGTTGCCGTGGGCGGCAAGCCGGCTGACGCGGCGTCGGTATCGGTCGGGGGCTTCCGCCGCGCTGCCGAGCGCGCGCTGCCCTCGGTGGTGAAAATTGCCACCAGTGTGCGTCGCCCTCGCGGCTCCGTCGACAATCCCTTCGACCCCCAGAGCTTCTTCGGAAACCGCCGCGAGGCCGATCGGCAGACCGTGCTCGGCGAAGGCTCGGGCGTCATCGTGCGCCCCGACGGCTACATCCTGACCAACAACCATGTGCTCGAAGGCGCGCAGCAGGTGCAGGTGGAACTCTCCGACCGCCGCGTGCTGCCGGCACGTCTGATCGGCACCGACGCACTGACCGATCTCGCCGTCATCAAGGTCGAGGCGAACGCGCTGCCCGCGGTGCCGCTCGGTGACTCGCAGGCGCTGCACGTCGGCGACATCGTGCTTGCGATCGGCAACCCCTTCGGCGTGTTCGGCAACACGGTGACCATGGGCATCGTCAGCGCACTCGGCCGCACGCAGATCGCCGAAGGCAATCCCTTCGAGAGCTTCATCCAGACCGACGCCGCCATCAATCAGGGCAACTCGGGCGGCGCGCTGGTCAACGTGCAGGGCGAGCTGGTCGGCATCAATTCGGCGATCTTCACCCGCACCGGTGACTTCTCCGGCATCGGCTTCGCCATCCCGACCGCCATCGCGCAGCCCATCATGGAGCAATTGATCGCGCACGGCGAAGTCAAACGCGGCTACATCGGCGCCAACCTCGGCCCGGTGACGCCGGAGATCGCCGCTCGCCTCGCGCTGAAGCAGACCGGTGGCGCCTTCGTCGCGGCGGTGCTCGACGGCGCGCCGGCCAGCCGTGCGGGGCTGCGCGTGAACGACGTCATCGTCGAAGTGGACGGCCGGGCAACCCAGGAACCCGCCGACGCCATCAACACCATCGCCATGAGTGCGCCCGAGCAGACGATTCCGCTCAAGGTGCTGCGCGGTGGTGAAACCGTCGATCTGAAAATCACGCTGGGTCGGCGGCCGCAGCCGCGGCGCTGACGGCGCTGACTCGGCCTTTCAGGCGTCCGAGGGCGCCTGTCGCTCGGCCTCGTCGCGGCTGCGCGGCGTGATGAAGCGGCTGACGACGATGCCGACCTCGTAGAGCAGCACCAGGGGCACCGCGAGAAAGAGCTGCGAGAGCACATCGGGCGGCGTGACGACGGCCGCGATGACGAAGGCGGCGACGATGAAGTAGCCGCGAAACTCCGCCAGCTGCGCGACGGTGACGATGCCTGCGCGCGCCAGCACCGCGAGCACCACCGGCGTCTCGAAGGTGATGCCGAAAGCAATGAACATGGTGAGCGCGAAGCTCCAGTATTTGTCGATGTCGGTGGCCATCTGCACGCCCACCGGCGTGAAGCTGACGAAGGTCTTGAAGATCGACGGAAAAACGACGAAGTAGGCGAACGCCATGCCGGCGAAGAAGAGCAGCGTGGAGGAGACGATGATCGGCAGCGCCATCTTCTTCTCGTGCGCGTAGAGCCCCGGCGCCACGAATGCCCACATCTGATAGAGCACGATCGGCAGCGCCACCAGAAAGCCCGTCATCAACGTGACCTTGAGCGGGATGAAGAACGTCCCGGTGACGTCGGTGGCGATCATGCGCGCGCCTTCGGGCAGCGCATGCATCAGCGGCGCCGCCACCAGCGAGTAGAGCTCCTTCATGCCGGGCCAGGCCATCAGCGCAAAGGTCGCAACCAGCACGGCGACGACCGCCTTGACCAGCCGCTCGCGCAACTCGACCAGATGCGAGATGAAGGTTTCCTGGGGCGATTCGTCCGTCATGGCGATGGCGTTGGGTTCACGTGGCGCGCGTTGCCGCTCAGGCCGGCTTGCCGGCCGCGGCATTGGCGGGGGCCGGAGGGGTTGCCGGTGCCTCCTCCGCGCGCGGCGCCGTCGCCGCACTCGCCTGCTCGGCGATCGAAAGATCGAGCGCAGCGGCTTCGTGATCGAGCGTTGCGTCCGCGAGCGGGGCGGTGCCGACCTCGGACGACGCCACCGGAGGCGGCAGGCCGCTCTCCGCTGCGGCCAGGGCCTCGGCCTCGGCCGCCGCCAGCGCCGTGTTGACGCTTTGCTCGACCTTGGTCGCTTCGGCCTCCACGCTGCGGGCGGCGTCGTTGACGCTGGTCTCGAAGCTGCGCGCGGCGTCCTGCGCCTGCTGTTGCAGCTTGCGCAGTTCCTCCATCTGCATCTCGCGGTCGATGTCCGCCTTGACCTGGTTGGCGTAGCTGCGCGCCCGACCGAGCAGATGGCCGATGGTGCGTGCCACGCGCGGCAGTTTCTCCGGCCCGAGCACGATCAGCGCGACGAGCGCGATGATCATCATCTTGCCGAAGGAAAGCTCAAACATCGTTCAGCACGCAGGGCGTCGCGAACACACGGCCACCATCGACCGCGCGAGGAGAAGCGTGCCGGGATCGGAGAGCAAGCCGCTCACGGCTCACGGTTCACTGCTGAAGACGCGCCGACGCGGCTATACCTTGTCGCGCTTGACTTCGCCTTCGATCACCTGCGGCGCGGCCTGGGCGGTGCTTTCGACCGTACCCTTGGCCGCCTCTTCGCCACCCTTCACGCCTTCCTTGAAATCCTTCACGGCACCGCCCAAGTCCTTGCCGATGTTGCGCAGCTTCTTGGTGCCGAACACCATCACGACGATCAGCAGCACGATCAACCAGTGCCAAATCGAGAACGATCCCATGTGTCAACTCCTCAAGATCCGCGCAGCACTGCCAACAGCAGCCACGCTATCAACAAACCGGCGCCGCATTCCAACAGCGGCTCCCAACGTACGCGTGCACTCACGCGCCACTCACGGGGACCCAACAGCATCAGCACGATCATGAACACGATCAACCAGTGCCAGATCGAGAACGAGACCATCGGGCACCCCGCTACTCATCCATCGCCATCATGCGGCCCAGCGGCCCCGGCCCGCCCAGCACGTGCATGTGCAGGTGGAACACATCCTGCCGGCCGACCCGCCCGTCGTTGATGATGGTGCGCAGGCCGTCGACCGAGCCCTGTTCACGCGCAATCTGCGGCGCGACCAAGAGCATTTTACCGAGCACGGCCTGATCCTCCGGCGCGGTGGCCGAGAGCCCGCTGACGTGCCTTTTCGGCACCACCAGCAGATGCACCGGCGCGCTCGGGTGGATGTCCTTGAACGCGAGCACGTCGTCGTCCTCGTAGACCTTGGTGGAGGGAATTTCGCCGCGGATGATCTTGCAGAAGATGCAGGCAGGGTCAGTGCTCATGATGCGTAACGACTACGTGATTGAAATGAAGCTCGGTGGCAGCGGGCGTGGGTTGCGATTCATCGCGCACGCGCGGCCTTCTCGTCGAGCCCGGAGAGGCCCTCGCGCCGCGCAAGCTCGGCGAGCACGTCGGCGCCTTCGACATCGTAGCGCGACATCGCCACCAGCATGTGAAACCAAAGGTCGGCCGCCTCGGCGACGACGCGCGCACGCTCGCCATGCTCCGTGCCGTGCTCCGCGTCCTTGCAGGCCATGATGAATTCGGCCGCCTCCTCGCCCACCTTTTTCAGCGCGGCCTCGGGCGCGCGGGCGAGAAGCCGTGCGACGTAGGACGCGGCCGGGTCGCCTCCCGAGCGCGCCGCGATGGTCTGCGCAAGACGTGCCAGCACGTCGCCGGCGGCATCGGCGCGCGTGGTCTCAGCGTTCACGATAGATTTCCTCTTCGCTTTTGATCGGCGCGAATCGCGTGACCCAGCCTGCGCCTTCGAGCCGCTGATAAAAACAGCTGCGCCGCCCGGTATGGCAGGCGATGCCGCCGAGTTGATCGACCTTCAGCAAGAGCGCATCTCCGTCGCAGTCCAGATGCATTTCGCGCACGATCTGCAGGTGCCCCGAGCGCTCGCCCTTCATCCACGCCGACTGCCGCGAGCGCGAGTAATAGCAGGCGCGCCCCGTCTCCAGCGTGCGCAGCAGCGCGGCGCGATCCATCCAGGCGAGCATCAGGACTTCCCCGCTCGCCGCGTCCTGCGCGATGGCGGGCACGAGGCCGCGCGCATCGAAGCGCACGGCGGCGAGCGCCTCCTCGGAAATGCCGATTCGAGCCTCGCTCATCGTCTCAATCCGCCAAAAATCATCAACGACTTTTCTCTGGAAGCCGCATCCATGACGGGCTTCGCGCCGAAAAACATCGAAAGTCGGGTTTTCGCCGAATCGCGCTCCAAGCCCTTCATGGATGCGCCTTTCAAGGAAAAGTTGTATCGCATCACGGCGCAAAATCGGGCTGCTGTTTGGGGTGCGCGGCGACGAACGCGGGCAAGGTGTTGCACAGCGCGTCGATGGCGACGATGCGCGGATATTGGCTGACATCGACGTTGAAGCGCCGCGCCGAAAACACCTGCGGCACCAGCACGCAATCGGCGAGCGTGGGCAGGTCGCCACAGCAGAACGCGCCGCTCAGACCCGAGCGATCCAACGCCTGCTCGAACGCCTCGAACCCGGTCTCGATCCAATGCGCGATCCACGCATCCTTCTGCTGCTGGGTGACGCCGATCTCATTGGTGAGCCAGTTGAGCACCCGGGCATTGTTGAGCGGATGCACATCGCAGGCGAGCGACTGCGCGAGTGCGCGCACATGAGCGCGGGCATGGCGATCCTTCGGCAGCAGCGGCGACTTGCGCGGCTTCAGTTCGTCGAGGTATTCGATGATGGCGAGCGACTGCGTGAGCACCGCCCCATCGTCGTCGACCAGCGTCGGCACCAGTCCGAAGGGATTGATGCGCAGGTATTCGGGCGCGCGCTGTTCGCGCTTGAGCAGATGCACGCCGATGTAGTCCCACGCGATGCCCTTCAGGTTCAGCGCGATGCGAACGCGATAGGCCGCCGAGGAGCGGTAGTAGTTGTAGAGCTTCATGCGCGCGGCGGGTGTCGTCATGGGGCGGTTGGGTGTGGATCGCGCCGGCGCGGGGCTCAGTTCGCGAACGCGGCGATGCCGGTCTGCGCACGGCCGAGGATCAGCGCGTGGATGTCATGCGTGCCCTCGTAGGTGTTGACGACTTCGAGGTTGACCAGATGGCGAGCCACGCCGAATTCGTCGCTGATGCCGTTGCCGCCCATCATGTCACGCGCCAGACGGGCAATGTCGAGCGACTTGCCGCAGCTGTTGCGCTTCATGATGCTGGTGATCTCGACGGCGGCACTGCCCTCGTCCTTCATGCGCCCCAGCCGCAGACAGCCTTGCAGCCCGAGCGTGATCTCGGTCTGCATGTCGGCGAGCTTCTTCTGGATCAACTGGTTGGCGGCCAGCGGGCGGCCGAACTGCTTGCGATCGAGCACGTACTGCCGCGCGCGATGCCAGCAATCCTCGGCCGCACCCAGCGCGCCCCAGGCGATGCCGTAGCGCGCGGAATTGAGGCAGGTGAACGGCCCCTTCAGCCCTTCGACGCCGGGCATTTCGTTTTCGGCCGGCACGAAGACTTCATCCATCACGATCTCGCCCGTGGTCGAGGCGCGCAGGCCGACCTTGCCCTTGATCGCCGGCGCCGACAGACCCTTCATGCCCTTCTCGAGAATGAAGCCGCGAATGCGACCTTCATCGTTTTTCGCCCACACCACGAACACGTCAGCAAACGGTGAATTCGAAATCCACATCTTGGCGCCGGTCAGCGAGAAGCCACCGGGCACGGTTCTCGCGCGGGTGACCATGCTGCCGGGGTCGGAGCCGTGGTTCGGTTCGGTCAACCCGAAGCAACCGATCCACTCGCCGGTGGCGAGCTTGGGCAGATATTTGCGCTTCTGCGCCTCGCTGCCGAACTCATGGATCGGCACCATCACCAGCGAGCTCTGCACGCTCATCATCGAGCGATAGCCGGAATCGACACGCTCGATCTCGCGCGCGATGAGGCCATAGCAGACATAGTTCAGCCCGGCGCCGCCGTAGGCTTCGGGAATCGTCGGGCCAAGCAAGCCGAGCGCGCCCATCTCGCGAAAGATCGCCGGATCGGTGTGCTCGTTGCGAAATGCCTCGGTCACGCGCGGCAGCAATTTGTCCTGCGCGTAAGCGGCCGCGGCATCGCGCACCATGCGCTCCTCGTCGCTCAACTGCTGGTCGAGCAGGAGCGGATCGCTCCAATGGAAGGTCGCTTTGCTGGTGGCCATGAAAATCCTCTGAGGTCGGAAGGGCGCGCACTGCCAAGGCTGATGTCACCCCGGCGCAATTTTGTGCAATGATAGTCAGCCCACGCCGCGCCGCCGGCCGGATCGATGCGAAATCAACGCATTCTCTAAGCTCACGCGGCGAAGCGCGTGCCTGCGCCACGCATCGACGCGCACAAAACGCTCGCCCGATGGCTGCTCAAGCCGCGCCAAACGGATTCACGATCCGCAGCCGCTTCTCGACGAGCAGGCCGTCCTGCATATCCTCCGAATACAACGTTGCGGCATCGCAGCGCAGCGCGCTGGCGACGATCATCGCGTCGTACACGCTGAGCGAATATTTCTGCGACAACGCAAGCCCCAAGTCGTGCGTCTCGACGGTGAGCGGCACGACGGCCAGCGCCTGTCGCACCACGCCGAGAATTTCACGAACGTCCACAAGCGACAAACGAAACTTTCGGCACGCCACTTGGGTGAACTCGTTCAACACCTGCACACTGATCGTGCCGCCCTCCGACACCCGGGTCTCGGCAACATTCGCCTTGGCCTCATCGGGCGACAACAGATACAGCAGGACGTTGGTGTCGAAAAAGGCAAGCGGCGCGGCGATGTTTCGCTTCACGGACAACCCGGCTTCAGACGAGGCTAACGTGCCGCTGCATCGTCCCGATCGAACTTGAAATCCGCTGGCATCACGCCGCGAAAACGCCGCAGCGACTTCAACGCCTCCAGTGAACTCGCCTTGCGCGCCACGCGCATCTCCCGTGCGCCCATCACCGTGATCTCGATCTCGTCGCCCGGCACAAGCTCAAGTGCCGCAACCACCGAAGCAGGCAATCGAATGGCGAGGCTGTTGCCCCATTTCGCGACTTGCATCTCGGTTCGTCCTCGGGTTGGATATACAACAGCGCAAAGTATATCAATTCGTTGTGCATCTCTGGCGGTCGGGCTCTGCCCGGCGCTCGGGCGTCGTGCGGTCCACTTGGCTCACGGCCAAACGGCGAGCGAATGAAACCCATCCTCCACGAGGGGCGTCCATCAACGGCGCAAGGGCCCCGGGCGCGGCCGGTTTGCACCGTTCTGGCCGCAGCGTTGGAATTTCGTTGAAAAACCCGTCGAGCGGGATCGGCGCCGACTAGCGAACCGAATCGCCCAGCATCCGCTCCACGTAGCGCGCGATGGTGTCGATTTCGATGTTCACGCGCCCGCCCTGCTTCAGTTCACGCAGGTTGGTGACCTCGAAGGTGTGGGGAATGACGTTCACCTGAAACCGCGTGGCCGTGGCGGTGTCGGCGACGGCATTCACCGTGAGGCTGATGCCGTTCACCGTGATCGAGCCCTTCGGCGCGATGAACCTGCCCAGAGGCGCCGGCACTTCGACTTCCAGCAGCCAGCTCTCGGCGCGGTTCGTCCACTGCGTGACGACGCCGGTCGCATCGACGTGGCCGGTGACGAGGTGGCCACCGAGCCGGTCGGCAAGCGTCAGCGATTGTTCGAGATTGACCAGGGCGCCGACTTCCAGCCCGGTGACGATGCCGAGCGTGTGCGCCGAGACATCGGAGCGCAACACACCCGGCGCTTTCTCGACGATCGTCAAACAGCATCCCGAATGCGCAATCGAGTCGCCGATGGCGACATCATCGAGCGGCCAGTCGCCGCAGGCGACGGTGATGCGCTGGCCGTCGCCGACGGCCTGATGGGAGGTCACACGACCGAGTCCGGTCACGATTCCGGTGAACATGGCACCCTCTTGCTTGGTGTTTACTTGCGGCGCAACAGCACGCGCACATCGTCGCCGACGCGCCCGACGTCATGCAGGTCAAACGCGATGGCGTCAGCGAGCGTGGCCGGCGCCGCCAGCGAGAACATCTCGCGGGCGTCGCGGCCAAGCAGGCGCGGCGCAAGGTAGATCAGCAGTTCATCCACCAGTCCGGCGGCGATCAACGGCCCCATCAGGCGTGCGCCCGCCTCGACATGCAGTTCGTTGATGCCACGCGCCCCGAGGTCGCGCAGCGCTCTGGGCAAATCGATCTTGGTCGGTGCCGACGCGTCCGGCAGGCGCACGATCTCCACGTTGCTCGGCAGGCCCACGCTGACCTCGTCCGAGCAATACACGAGCGCGCCGCCCTGCAACACCTTGGCGTTCGGTTGCAGCGAGCCCTGATGATCGAACACCACCCGCAGCGGCTGCCGCAGCGGCAGCACGGTCGACACGCCACGCACGGTCATCTGCGGGTTGTCACGCTGCACGGTGCCGCTGCCGGTGAGCACCGCGCAGGCACGCGCCCGCCAGCGGTGGCCATCGCGGCGCGCCTCCTCGCCGGTGATCCACTTCGATTCGCCATCGGCCAGTGCCGTGCGGCCATCGATGCTCGCGGCTACCTTGCAGCGCACCCACGGCAACCCCGTCTGCATGCGCTTGATGAAGCCGATGTTGATCTCCGCCGCCTCCTGCGCAAGGAGGCCCACGCGAACCTCGATGCCAGCCTCTCGCAGCCGCTCGAATCCGGTGCCGCTGACGTTGGGGTTCGGGTCTTCCATCGCGGCGACGACGCGCGACACGCCAGCGCCGATCAACGCCTCGGTGCACGGCGGCGTCTTGCCGAAGTGATTGCACGGTTCGAGCGTCACATAGGCCGTCGCGCCGCGCACATCGATGCCCTTGGTGCGCGCGTTGCGCAGTGCATGCGCTTCGGCGTGGGCGTCGCCCGGCCGCTGCGTGAAGCCCTCGGCAAGCACCTCGCCGTCGCGCACCAGCACGCAGCCGACGCGCGGGTTCGGCGTCGCATGGTTCATCGCCAGCGCGGCCAGCGCCAGCGCGCGACGCATGTGCGCCTCGTCGATCGCGCTAAACATCGCGCGCCTTGCGTGCAGGCGCCTTGCGGGCGCCACGGGAGGCGGCCGGCCGCTCGACTTCGTGCAGGGCCGAGCGGAAGTCCTCGACGTCCTGAAACGCCTTGTAGACGGAGGCGAAGCGGATGTAGGCCACCTTGTCGAGCTTGTAGAGCTCCGCCATCACCATCTCGCCGATGGTGCGCGAGGTGATTTCGCGCTCGCCAAGGCCATGGACATTGGCGACGATGCGCGCGATCGCCTGATCGACGTATTCGGTTGGCACGAAGCGCTTGTGCAGCGCGCGGTTGAAGCCGGTGCGGATTTTCTCGACGTTGAAGTCGATGCGCGTGCCGTTGCTCTTGATGACCTGCGGCATGCGCATCTCCACCGTCTCGAACGTGGTGAAGCGCTTGTCGCATTCGGCGCACTTGCGGCGACGGCGAATGGCGTCGCCCGACTCGGAAACACGCGAGTCGATCACCTGGGTTTCAGCGGAACCGCAGAACGGGCATTTCATGCACGCACCAAGCCACGACGACAGAGACGCCCAGTGTATCGGGTCAGCGTGCGTGCGGCTCCGCCCGGCGAAGCAGTTCACTCAGCACGACATTGACGCTTTGTTCGCGCACCGCGCTGCGATCGCCGGGCAGGTGGAGGCGTCGGGTGACGAGCTGCGGCGATGGCGCCGACGCCTGCGCAAAGCCGAAGCAGACGGTGCCCACCGGCTTGTCGCGACTTCCGCCGCCGGGCCCCGCGATGCCGGTGACGGCATAGGCGAGCGTCGCCCGGCCGCCGCTGCGATGCAGCGCGCCCAGCGCCATCTCGGCGGCGGTCTCGACGCTGACCGCGCCGTGCGTGGCGAGCGTGGACGCGCTCACCCCCAACAAGGTCTGCTTCGCCTCGTTGCTGTAGGTGACGCAGGCACCGTCGAACCACGCCGAGGAGCCGCCGACGCTGGTGATCGCCGCTGCGATCAGTCCGCCGGTGCAGCTCTCGGCGCCAGCGATGACGCAGCCACCCGTCATGCAGACACGACCGAGCCGCGCCGCCAGCGCCATCCACTCGTCGAACAGGGCATGCATCGACGCCACCGTCAGAACAGCCGTATCGCAAGCGCGATGACGAGAAGCGTCAAGAGCGCCGCGACCAGATCATCGAGCATGACGCCCACCGCGCCCTTGACGTGGCGGTCGGCCCAACCCACCGGGCCGGGCTTCAGGATGTCGAACAGCCGAAAGAGCAGGAAGCTCCACGCCTGAAGCCACAATGAGCCGGGCAGCATGGCCGTCACCAACCCCATGGCGACGACCTCGTCGCAAACGATGGCGCCGTGATCGCTCTCGCCCAGCGCCCGTCCGGTGACGCCCGCGGCCCAGGTGCCGATCAGCAGCGCGCCGAGCAGACCGGCAAACAGCGTCGCGTCGTCGAGCAGCGAATGCAGCCAGCGCACGGCAAAGAGCCCGAGCAGCGTGCCGAAGGTCCCGGGCGCGAAGGGTGCGAGCCCGGTGCCGAAGCCGAGCGAAATGAAGTGCGCCGGATGCGACAGCATGAAGCGCAGCGTCGGCTGTCGACGCTCTGCGGTGACCTCACTCATGTGAAAAATGATCCCAGCCCTTGATGGCGATCTGCATGGGACGCGATTGTGCGTCAAGCACGCGGACCGTGGGCGCGCCGCCGGTGCGGCTGACACGACCGATGCAGGCGCCGGGGAGCGCATGCGCGGCCAGCAGGCGCGCGACTTCATCGTGGCGCGTGGGCGCCGCCGTGAACAACAGTTCGTAAGCGTCGCCGGTCGCCAAGAGGCAATGCTGCGCCATCTGCGCGCGCGCAATGCGGCGGCGTTCGCCGTCGCAAGCCACCGCGTCGATCGCCGTCGCTGCCCACACGTCGCTGCGGTCGATCCCGGCGATGCCGGTGGGAATGGCCCCGATGTCGATGTCGATGTCGACGCCGGAGGCCGAAGCGATGTGCTGCGCCTCGCTCAGCAAGCCGTCGGAGATATCGATGCAACTGCTGGCCACACCGCGCAGCGCGATGCCGAGCGCCACCCGCGCGGTGGGGCATTCGTAACGCTCGATCTGGGTCGCGCTCGCGACGATGGCCGGCTCGCCTGCACCATCGCGCTCGCGCAGCAGGCTCGCGAGCGCCCAGCCGGCATCGCCGAGTTCGCCGCTGACCCAGAGCTCGTCACCCGCGCGGGCGCCGCTGCGCGTCAGCGCCTGCGCGGGCGGCACGTCGCCGAGGGCGGTCAGCGTGATGGCCAGCGGGCCGCGCGTCGTGTTGCCGCCGACCAGTTCGATGCCGAACGCATCGAGCGCCGACCACAAACCACGGGCGAACGCGGCAACCCACGACGTATCGATTTCAGGCAGCGTCAGTGACAAGAGCGCATAGCGGGGCTTCGCCCCCATCGCGGCGAGATCGCTGCAATTGACGTGCACGACCCGGCGCCCAAGCCGCTCCGGTGCCAGCGAGGGCAGGAAGTGGCGCCCGAGGACGAGCGTGTCGGTCGTCATCGCGAACACGTTGTCCGGTGACGGCGCCACCAGCGCGCAGTCGTCGCCATTGCCGAGCACCGCCGTGCCGCCACCGCGCTTGAAGAAGCGCTCGATCAGTTCGAATTCGGTCATCGCGGCATCGCCCTCAGGCCGGCCCCGGGCCGACGATCAGCGGGGCTTGCGCCTGCCCGCATCGGCGAGTTCGTCGGCACGCAGCAGCGGGGCGAGTTTGTCGAGCACGCCATTGACCCACTTGTGGCCGTCGGTGCCGCCGAAGGTTTTCGCCAGCTCGACCGCTTCGTTGATGACGACGCGATAGGGAATGTCGAGCCGGCTCTGAAGCTCCCAGGCGCCGATCAGCACGATGCTGCGTTCGATCGGGCTGATCTGCTCGAAGCTGCGATCGAGATGCGGGCGAACGAGATCCGCCAGCGCCTCGCCTTGCGTCGACACCGCGGTCCAAAGCTCATCGAAGAACTCGCGGTCGACGCGTTTGAAGTCCGCGTCCGCCTCGCGATTGCGGCGAATGCTGAGCGCGTCGTGATCGGCAACGAAGCGCTCGTAGAGCGCCTGAACCGCGAACTCGCGCGACCAGCGGCGCGCGGACTTCGGGCGACGGGGCGGCGCTTCCGCCGCCGGGGCGTGGCCAGCGCTCGCCATCAGCTTTCACCGAACTGGGCATGCGCCCATTCCTGCAGCAGCGCCATCTCGACGGCGGCCTGCGCGGCCTCGAAGCCCTTCTGGGCGGCACGCTCGTTGGCCTGCGCCTCGGTGAGGGTCGTCAGCACGCCGTTGCCGATGGCGACGTCGAACTCGAGACCGACACGTGAAATGCCGCTGGCCGACTCGTTGCTGACCACCTCGAAGTGGTAGGTGTCGCCCTTGATGACGCAGCCGAGCGCAATCAGCGCATCGAAGGCTTCGGTGGCGGCCAGCGCCTGCAGCGCGAGCGGAATTTCGAGCGCGCCGGGCACCGTCAGTTCGGCGACGTCGCGCGCCTCGACACCCATTTCAGCCAGCGCCTTGCGGGCGCCCGCGAGCAACTGCTCACCGATCTCGGCGTTGAAGCGGGCCGTGACGATGCCGATGCGCAAGCCCGCGCCGCGCAGTTTCATGAGGGGTTGCAAAGACATGGGGCAATCCGGGAGGGGTTGGATGGAGTGATGTGCCGCGACCGCTACGCGTGTTCTTCGTAGGCTGTGACTTCGAGTTCGAAACCGGTCATCGAGGGCATGCGACGCGGACGCGCCAGCAGGCGCATGCGTCCGACGCCCAGTCCGCGCAGGATTTGCGCGCCGATGCCATAGGTGCGCAGGTCCATGCGATGGGCATTGAGCGGCTCGGGGCTCAGCGCGCGTTCGAGCAGCGCACTCGCGCTCTCGCTGCGGTGGAGCAGCACCAGAACCCCCGCCTCCGCCTGCTGCAACCGGGCCAGCGCGTTGGGAATGCTCCACGCGTGGACGGATGAGTCGACATCGAGCGCATCGATGACCGACAGCGGCTCATGCACGCGAACGACCGTTTCCCGCTCGGGCGTCGGCGTGCCCTTGACAATCGCCAGATGCGTGGCATCCGCGAGCTTCTCGCGAAACACCTTCAGCACGAAACGGCCCTGCGGCGTGGTCAGCGGCCGCTCGCCGACACACTCGACCAATTGCTCGCGCGCCGCGCGGTACTGGATCAGATCGGTGATGGCCCCGATCTTCAGGCCATGTTCGCGCGCGAAGACGAGCAGATCGGGCAGCCGCGCCATGCTGCCGTCGTCCTTCATGACTTCGCAGATGACCGCGGCGGGCGTCAGGCCCGCCATGCGCGTGAGGTCGCACCCCGCTTCGGTGTGCCCGGCGCGCATCAGCACGCCGCCCGGTTGCGCCATGATCGGAAAGATGTGCCCCGGCTGCACGATGTCGGAGGGCTTCGCGTTGAACGCCACGGCGACTTGCACCGTGCGCGCGCGATCGGCGGCGGAGATGCCGCTCGAGACGCCTTCGGCCGCCTCGATCGACATCGTGAAATTGGTGCCAAAGCCCGAGCGGTTGTTCGCCGTCATCAACGGCAGATCGAGCTGGCGGCAGCGCTCCGCAGTCAGGGTCAAACAGATGAGACCACGCGCATGCCGCGCCATGAAATTGATCGCCTCGGGTGTGACAAAGTCGGCGGCAAGCACCACATCGCCCTCGTTCTCGCGATCCTCCTCATCGACCAGAATCACCATGCGGCCGGCCTTGATCTCGGCGAGGATTTCCGGCACCGGCGACAACACGGTTGGGGATGCCGCGCGGACGGCGGCGAGGTTGGGCTTCGTGGTCGTCATGGCAAAGAGCGCGTCCCGATTCGAGAGGCCTCGATTCTAGTCCGCCGCATTGCACAGACTCGAGCGCCCGCACCAGCGACGACGCCGCGCGGATCGCGCGCCAGCGTCACCCCGGCTTGCACGCGACGGCTCGACGTCGCTCTCGGGCGGCGGGACATCGATGTCCAAAACCCTTGAAAACAAGCAGCAGCTTTTGTCAAAAACGACGTTTGTTACGGGCTTGGCGGCCGTTTTGCCAACAAGTCGACTTCGTATCAAATTAGCCGCCAAGCCCGTTATGGATGCGGGTTTTGCCAACAAGTTGTATACGATTTTGCATCGAATGAATCGTCAACACGGCACGACGGCAAGCGGCATCGGCAAAATGCGGCATCCCGTTTTGCGTCGTTGCCATGTCCGATTTGCTGGTCTCCGAACACCTCGGTTTTCGCACGTTGCATTTCGGCAGCGAGTGGGTGCAGGGACGCATGCGCATCGCGCGCCCCGATGAGTTGGCGCTTGGCTATGCGCAGGACATGTGCGCGGCGCTGCTGTTCGTGCCGCCGCCGCGTGATGTCTACGTGGCGGGACTCGGCGTCGGCGCGCTGCCGCGCTGGGCGCTTGCGCACTGGGGCGAGACGCTGCGCCGCCTCGATATCGTGGAAATCCGCGAGGATGTCATCGCGCTCGCGCAGGGGACGTTTCCGCTGCCGCTCGAAGACGCGCGCCTGCGCCTCACCCAGGGTGATGCGGCCGCGGCCATCCGTACGCGTCGCGCGTCGAGCGTCGATTGGATCTGGGTGGACTGCTACGACGGGCGCGGGCGCGTGGGCGCGCTGGAGTCGTCGCCGTTTTATGAGGCGGCGCACCGGGCGCTACGCCGCCACGGCGTGCTGGTGGCGAACCTGTGGAGCGATGTGCCGCGCTATCGTGGCGGGCTGCGGCGCTTGAGCGCGGTGTTCGGAGCCGACAACATCGCGCTGTTGCCGGCCGTGGCAACCGAGAACGTCACCGTCATCGCGAGCAAGGCGCCACTGCCGGCGCTCGACGATCGCGCCTTGCAGGCGCGCGCACGCGCGCTGCGCGCCGGGCTCGGTCTGCCGTTCGAGCGTTGGCTGAAGGCAATGTCGTCGGTGCGCGTGGCGCTGTGATCGACGCACCGCAGCGGCGACGACGCGCCAACCTCCCCCGGCGAAAATTCAGGCAGAAAAAAACCCGCAGGCACCTGTCTTGCGACGGGCACGTGCGGGCTGAGGGCTTCCCTCCTCCTCGAGGAAATCAGCCCCGATTATAGAGTCATCGCTCGATTTCGCAAGATCGCGCGGCGAGCATCAGTCGTTCTGACCGACGGCGAGCTTCAGGCCCGCCTTCTTGTCGTCGAAGAACTGCTCATCCTCCGTCGAGCCGTGCAGCGCGGTGGTGGAGCTCTTTCCGCCCTGAACGACCTGGGTGACGGCATCGAAGTACCCCGTTCCCACTTCGCGCTGGTGCTTGACCGCCGTGAAGCCGCGTTCGGCCGCGGCAAATTCGGCTTCCTGAAGCTCGACGAAGGCGCTCATGTTGTTGCGCGCATAGCCGTAGGCGAGGTTGAACATCGAGTAGTTCAGACTGTGGAAACCCGCCAGCGTGATGAACTGGAACTTGTAGCCCATGGCGCCGAGTTCGCGCTGGAACTTGGCGATGGTGCTCTCGTCGAGGTTCTTCTTCCAGTTGAACGAGGGCGAACAGTTGTAGGCCAGCATCTTGCCGGGGAACTTCTTCTGGATTCCCTCGGCGAAGCGACGTGCGAAGTCGAGGTCCGGCTTGCCGGTCTCGCACCAGATGAGGTCGGCGTAGGGCGCATAGGCCAGGCCGCGCGACAGCGCCTGCTCGAAGCCGGGCTTGGTGCGGAAGAAGCCTTCGACGGTGCGCTCGCCGGTGCAGTGCGGGCGATCATTTTCATCGACGTCGCTGGTGAGCAGATCCGCCGCTTCGGCGTCGGTGCGTGCGAGCAGCACGGTGGGCACGCCCATGACGTCCGCCGCGAAGCGGGCCGCGGTGAGCTTTTCGACGGCTTCGCGCGTCGGAACGAGCACCTTGCCGCCCATGTGGCCGCACTTCTTCACACTGGCCAGTTGGTCCTCGAAATGCACACCAGCCGCACCGGCGTCGATCATCGCCTTCATCAGCTCGAAGGCGTTCAGCACGCCACCGAACCCGGCTTCGGCATCGGCGACGATCGGCGCCATGTAATCGACGTCGTCCTTGCCTTCCATCCACTGGATCTGGTCGGCACGCAGCAGCGTGTTGTTGATGCGGCGCACGACAGCCGGCACCGAGTTGGCGGGATACAGCGATTGATCGGGATACATCTCACCGGCGAGGTTGGCGTCGCCCGCGACCTGCCACCCCGACAAGTAGATGGCCTTCAGACCGGCCTTGACCTGCTGCATGGCCTGGTTGCCGGTCAGCGCGCCGAGCGAATTGACGAACGGCTCGGTGTTGATCCGGTTCCAGAGCTTCTCCGACCCTTTCTTCGCCAGCGTGTGCTCGACGGCAACGGTGCCGCGCAGCCGCACGACGTCGGCCGCGCTGTAGTTGCGCTTGATGCCGCTCCAGCGCGGATTGCTCGCCCAGTCTTTCTCGACCTGCGCGACGGCCTGGGCCATTTGGTTCTGAACGCTCGGGGACTGACTCATGGATGTGTTGCCTTTCTGACTGAAACTCGATCCTGCTTTTCGTGTTGCCGTCGTTGGGGTCAGGACAGAGTCGACGCCAACGCTTCTGTTATTGCTTCGCAGCATATCGCAAAGTTCGAACGACGGAGAGCAGCAGGCGCAAAAGATCGTTTCGAAACAACGCGTTGCAACACATTTCCGGAAAATGGAAATTTCCGCATCGTGGAAACGCATATCGTGCGCTGCATTGCACCATTTGAAAACCTGTTTCGCGGCATGGCAGCACCAGAAAAAGCAAGGCAATTCAATCGGCTACGCGTCGCCCCGGCGGACGCTGCGCCAGCATCGCATGCCGACGGCGGGTAGGCACGCCCCGCCGCCGCGCTTGCCGCGCACCGCGGCGCAGCGATGCCCGTGTCGCAAACACGCAACAAAAAAGCCCGACCACACCGTGGCCGGGCTTGGCGCGGGAGGAAATCGCGCTCAGGTCAGCATGTCGGCCCAGATGTTGCGTGACCAACTGTACGCGAACGTGCCTTCGGTGCGGTTGGCGGCGGGCGACAGGCCACCCGAGCCCGGCACCGTCAGCATCGTCTTCTGCGCGGCGTCGTAGCGATGCACGGTCGCCACATGCATGGCGGTCTTGTCATCGACGAAGCTGTAGCAGGTGTTGGCCGCCATCGGTGTCGCGCTGACGGTGTCGCCCGTCAACAGCGCGATGACCGCCGCCGCGCAGATCTTGCCGTGCTGGTTTGCCATGTGGCCCGACTTCGGCATCAGCGGCGCAACTTGCAGCGCGTCGCCCAGGATGTGCACGTTCTTCACGGCAGTGGATTCGTAGGTGAGCCAGTCGATCAGGCACCAGCGCTTGTTCGAGTTGTTCAGGCCGTGCTGGGTGGCGATGGTGCCGGCGCGCATCGGCGGCAGCACGTTCAGCACATCGGCACGCACATCGTCACCGAACGACATCTTCAGCGTGTTGGTGCGTGCGTCGACGTCCTGGATTTCCTGATTGTTGCGGTACTCGACGAGCCCCTTGAACGGGCCGTTCCATGCCGCCATGAAGAGCCCCTTCTTCGACGTCACGTCCTCGTTGGCGTCGAGGATGAGCACCTTCGATTTCGGCTTCGCCTGCTGGAAGTACCACGCAACCTGACAGGCGCGCTCGTAGGGGCCCGGCGGGCAGCGATACGGTGCCTTCGGGATCTGGATGGCGTAGACGCCGCCGTCGCGCATGTCGACCAACTGCTTGCGCAGCGCGACCGTCTCCGGGCCGGCCTTCCATGCGGCGAGCACCTTGCCGCGCGCCTCCGCGGTGGCCAACCCCGGCAGCGTCTCGTACATGAAGTCGATGCCGGGCGACAAAATGAGCCGGTCGTACGGCAACACCGTGCCGTCGGCGAGCGTCAGCGTGCGCCGATCGGCGTCGAAACCGACCGCCTCGCCCTTGATGCGCCGAATGCCGTATTTGTTGAGTCCGTCGTAGGACACCGTGATGTCGCCAATCTGGCGCGAGCCACCAATGACGAGATTGGAGAGCGGACAGGAGACGAAGGCGTCACCGCGCTCGACGAGCGTGACATCGATCTTGCCCTCGCTCCACATGGCGATGTATTTGGCGGCCGTCGCCCCTCCGTAGCCGCCACCCACGACCACCACGCGTGGCTTGGCGCCGCCGGCGACGCTTGCGCAGCCGGTGATGGCGGAGGTGCCGAGCAGCGACAGCGCCCCGGCCGATTTGACGAAGTCGCGACGATTGAACGTAGTCATGAACGCCCCCCGCTCATTTCGGTTGTTTGGAGAAATAGTCGGCCATCAAGGCAATCTGCTCGTCGGTATATCCCTTCGCCAGTTGCTGCATGATGGTGGAGGGCTGCTTGCCGTCCTTGTAGTCCTGCATCTTGTTGATCAGCACGGTCGCGGCCTGACCGGCGAGCGATGGCACTTCGGCGACGCTGCGTCCATTGGTGCCATGGCAGTTGGCACACTGCGCGGCGAGGTTGCGTGCCAGATACTTGCTGGCCCCGGGTTGCGCCGTCTGCGCCTGCGCCGCGGCGAGCAGCAATGCCGAAGCGATGACCGCCGTCGTGTGTGAGATGCGTCTCATTCGATGTCCTCCTCCAGGATGGTCTCGTTGCGTAAAGCATGCGCATTCGCTGTGAAGCCTGCGCTCCCACGAGCATACGCGCGACGAAATCGATTCTAGGGGCGGGGGGCCACAATCCAGACGGCGATTGTGCCTATGCATATGCAATGGCGAGTCGGTAGAGATCGACGCACTTTCAAGCAGCGGCGCGCCGTGCACGTTGCCCGTCGCGATCGCCCCTTAGTCGCGCTTCGCGTAGCGACGTGCGAGTTGCGCGGCGAGCCCGGTGTAAGTCGCCGGCGTCATGGCACGCAGTTCGTCCCGCGCCGCGACCGGAATCGGCAACGTGTCGATGAACGCGACAAGCGCGTCGGGTGTGATGCGCTGGCCGCGGGTCAGCGCCTTCAGCTGCTCATAGGCGCCGGCGACACCATAGCGGCGCATGACGGTCTGGATCGGCTCGGCGAGAACTTCCCAATTGTCGGCGAGGTCGCTCGCCGTCGCATCGGCGTCGACACGCAGCTTGCCGATGCCCTGCCGCGCCGAGACGACGCCGAGCAGCGCATAGCCCACCGCGACGCCCATGTTGCGCAGCACCGTGGAGTCGGTCAGATCACGCTGCCAACGCGAGATCGGCAGCTTCTCGGCGAGATGGCGCAACAGCGCGTTGGCCAAACCGAAATTGCCTTCGGCGTTTTCGAAGTCGATCGGATTGACCTTGTGCGGCATCGTGCTCGACCCGACTTCGCCATCGCGCAGACGCTGGCGGAAGTAGCCGAGCGAGACATAACCCCACACGTCGCGGCAGAAATCGATCAGGATCGTGTTGACGCGAGCGATCGCGTCGAAGAGCTCCGCCATGTAGTCGTGGGGTTCGATCTGGGCGCTCATCGGTTGCCACACGAGGCCGAGGGACTCGACCGTCCGCCGCGACAGCGCCGGCCAGTCGACGTTCGGATAGGCCGAAAGGTGTGCGTTGTAGTTGCCGACGGCGCCGTTCATCTTGGCGCGCAACGGCACCGCCGCAACCCGTTGCCGCGCGTGGCGCAGGCGGTCCGCGAACAGCGCCATCTCCTTGCCCATGGTCGTCGGCGACGC
>JAFEDD010000039.1 GCA_018241765.1 Pseudomonadota bacterium
GGTGGCCGAGCACGAGCGCGCGGTTGGCTACACCACGCTGCGCAGCATGGCGCCGGGGTACCGTTTCACGCTCACCAACTGCCCGCGCAAGGACCAGAACCGCGAATACCTCGCGGTGGCCGCCACCTACTTCTTTCGCAACAACGCGCGGCTCTCCTCGGGCTCGGGTGACGGGGACGCCGACTGGGGCATCACCGTCACCTCGCAGCCCACCACGATCGCCTACCGGCCGCAGATCCTCACCCCCAAGCCGCGCACGCACGGGCCGCAGACGGCGGTGGTCGTCGGCCCCAAGGGCGAGGAGATCTACACCGACAAATACGGCCGCGTGAAGGTGCAGTTTCACTGGGATCGGCTGGGCAAGAAGGACGAGAACAGCTCGTGCTGGATTCGCGTAGCGACACCGTGGGCCGGCGAAAAATGGGGCATGGTGCACATCCCGCGCATCGGGCAGGAGGTGGTGGTCGATTTCATCGGTGGCGACCCGGACTATCCGCTGATCACCGGCAGCGTCTACAACGCCGAGCAGATGCCGCCCTATGGCTTGCCCGAGAACAAGAGCGCGAGCGGATTGAAGTCGCGCAGCACGAAGCAGGGCGGTGGCACCGACTTCAACGAAATTCGCATGGAGGACCTGAAGGGCAAGGAGCAGCTCTACGTCCACGCCCAACGCAACCTCGACAGCGCCATCGAACTCAACGAGTCGCGTTTCGTGGGACATGACCGCAACACGCGTATCGAGCACGATGACTCCCGTTTCGTGGCCAACGACGACCGCGAAGTCATCAAGGGAAACCAGAACAACCAGATCCAGGGCAAGCAGGCAACGATGGTCACGGGCAACCAGGACAACAGCGTCATGGGCTCGCAAAGCAACATGGTCAGCCACAACCGCACGCAAAGCGTCGGCGGCAACCTGAAAGAAAAGACCTCGGGCGACCATCGAGAGAGCATCGGCGGCAAGCACACCTTCACCGTTTCGGGTGACGAGAAAAACAACATCGGTGGCAAGCAGAGCAACTTCATCGGCAGCCGCCGCTCGGTCATCAAAGGTTCCGACGTCATCGTCGGCGTCGGCAAGTTCACCCACTTCACGTCGGGCAATTATTCGGTGCTCACGGCGCTCAAGTACTCCGAGCAGTGCATGACGCGCACCGCCAAGGTGCTCGCCACCGACGACACCACGGTCGTCGGCAAGCAGACCTTGACCGTGGGTGCCATGCGCGACACGAAGATTGGCGGCATCGATGCGACGAAGGTTGGTGGCGCGCAGACGACGCAGGTGGCCGGCGCGAGTTCGCTCACCGCCGGCGCCGCGGTCACCATCACGGCAGCCGGCGCGGTCAGCGTCACGGGCGGTGCGGCGGTCACCGTCACCGGTGCCACCGCGACCATCACCGCGGCCACCATCAACCTGGTGGGCGTCGTCAACGTCGTTGGCGTGCTCAATGTGGCCGGCGTGATCACGACGCCAAGCATCGTCTCGGCGACCTACACGCCGGGTGTGGGCAACATCGTCTAGTGCAGTGTTTCGCTCTTCTTGGTACAAAAATGCGCGTCTTTTGGCTTGATTCTTCGTTGCAAATGCTCGCAATAGCTTGCTATGGCTGCACTTTGCGCCTCGATTCGAACCCAAATCCATCGCATTTTTTTGTACCCATCGACGCGAAACACGGCACTAGCCCGAACGCATGAGCGAAGCCGCCATCACCTCCGCCGTCGCGGCAGACGCTTCGCCCGCCAGCGCGACCCCGCCCACCGCCCCGGCAATGTGGCCGCTCGAAGCGTTCACGAAGCACCTGGCGTCGGACGACGCGAGCGTGCGCCTGCGCGCGCTCGCGATGGCGACGATGCCGGACGCGCCGATCGATCATTGCGTGCCGGCGATCATCCACTGTGCCGAACTCAGCGCCGACGACCCCTGTGCGTTGCAGATGGCCGCCGTCGCCATGGGGTCGGTGACGCCGACACGGGCGACGAGCGAACTGCACGGCGCGTTGGCGAAGTTGGCGGCGCCGGCGCAGGCGGCGCCGGTGCGCATCATGGCGACGCACGCGCTGTTTCGGTTGGCCGTCATGCCGGCCGCAGCGGTCGAATCGGTGTGCGCGTTGCTGGTCGACGATGACGCCAACGCGCGGCAGGTGGCGTTGCTCGCGCTGACACCGTTTGCGACGCAATGCGCGGCAGCCATTGCCGCCGTGGTTGCACGCACGCCGCCCGATCGCTGGCACACCGAGTGTTTGCAGGCGCTGGCGCGCAGCACCGGCACCGACAGCAGCGCGAAGCGCACGGTCGACGCCTGGCTCATGCGCTCGCTGGCCGGGCAACTGTTGCTTCCTACCGGCATAGCAGCCTACGCCGCGTTGGCGCAGATGAACCCGGAGAGCGGTGGCGTCAAGGCGTTGGTGCGCATCGCGCACGAAGGCGAAGCCAGCGCCGCGCAGGCCGCGTTGAACGCCTTGGGCTCGCTCGGAGAGGTGGCGCAGAGCGCGTGCGGTGATCTCGTCGCGGCGTTGCTCGAGTGCCGCGACGATGCGCGCGAGGCGTTGCTTTGCCGCACGCTGGTGCAACTTCGGCTGCGCGAGCGTGAGGTGCCACTGGCGCATTGCATGCGCCGCATCGCGGAGGGCAGCGACCGCGTCGCGGCCGCGCACTGCATGTTGTTGTGCGTGCACCCGAAGGCGAGCGCGAGCGCAGCAGCGCTGCTTCGAGCCCGCCACGAACACCCGCAGACGAGCGAAGCGCTGCGTCCCGCGCTGGCCCAAGCGCACGAAACACTGACCGGCAGCAAGCTCGCCCCCGTGGCCGCCGTTGCCGGCTGACGTTCAGGAGAAATCATCATGGCAGTCACGGACGCATTGGCGAAGACGATCGAGGACACCAAATCCTTCATCGACACCGCGACCGAGAAGCTCAACAAAGCCTCGAAGCTGTTGGACGACGACGTGGCGACGGTCAATCAGGCGCTCAAGGACTACGAGGAGATCAAGGAAATGGTCGAGCAGGCCAAACTGGATCTCTCGGACGCCGTCGACACCTTGGCGGAGGGCGCCGAAGCTGCGGCAGATGGCGACGTGCTGAGCCTGGCCGCGACGGTGGCGAAGGGGATCGCGCAGATCACCGAAGCGATGTCGCGTTACATGAAGGCGTTCACCGATCTGAAGAAGAAATTCGACGCCTACAAGAAGGCCGTCGAGCATAATATCCAAGTGGTCGAGACGTTCTGATGCCACGGGGGATGATCGATGGGTGATCGCAGTCGCGTGGTGTGGTCGGAAGGCATGTTCCTGCGGCCGCAGCACTTTCAGCAGGCGGAGCGTTTCCGCGAGTTTTCCCAGCACCAGCGCGCGCTGGCGGGCGAGGGCCATTTCTGGGGGTTCCACACGCTGCTCCTCGACGCGACGTCGCTGGCCATCGGCAAGGTCGCGATTGCGCGGGCGGGTGGCGTGATGCCCGACGGCACGGCGTTCTCCTTCCCCGAGCCTCACGACCCTCCGAAGGCCATCGAAATTGCCGACACGCTGAAGGGCCGTCGAATCTATCTTTGCCTGCCGGTGTATCGCCCCGGCAGCGAGGAGGTGTCCTTCGACGACGACGCGCGTTCACTCGCTCGCTACGCGGTGGTCGAAGACGAGACGCCCGACCAGAACTCGGTGGCGGGTGAGCCGGCGCCGATTCAGACCGCGCAACCACGACTGCGCCTGCTGCCCGAGGGCGAGGTGCCCGAAGGCTGGATGACGCTTGGTGTGTGTCAAGTCATCGAACGCCGAGGCGATCTGTCGATCGCGCTCGGCGAATCCTTCATTCCGCCGGTCGTCGTCGCCCACGAGAGCGCCGTGCTGTCGGGGTTTTTGCGCGAGCTCGCGGGGCTTCTGCACCATCGCGGCGAGGCCATCGCGGCGCGGCTGTCGGCGCCGGGCAAGGGCGGTGTCGCCGAAATCGCCGATTTCCTGATGCTCGAATTGGTCAATCGCTACGAGCCCGTGGTCAATCATCTGGCGCAACTGCGCACGTTGCATCCCGAGCGCCTCTACAGTGAACTGCTCGCGCTCGCTGGCGATTTCACCACCTTCACGCGGGACAGTCGCCGTCCTGGTGACTATCCGGCGTACAACCACGATGATCTGGCCGCCTGCTTCACGCCGCTGATGCACGACCTGCGCCGTTCGCTGTCGATGGTGCTGGAGCAAAACGCCTTCCAGATCGAACTGATGGAGCGTGCGTACGGAGTCCGTGTTGCCGTCATCGCCGACAAGGATCTCATCAAGAGCGCAGCATTCGTGCTCGCCGTGGCCTCCGATCTTCCGGGCGAGCAGGTGCGCAAGCTGTTTCCGACGCAGGTCAAGATCGGCCCCGTCGAAAAGATTCGCGACCTCGTCAATCTGCACCTTCCGGGCGTGGGGCTGCGCCCGTTGCCGGTCGCGCCACGGCAGATTCCCTATCACGCGGGCAATAACTACTTCGAACTCGACACCGCGAGCGAATTCTGGCGCGGCCTCGAGCGCTCCGGCGGCCTCGCGATGCACGTCGCTGGTGATTGGCCCGGCCTGAAACTCGAGCTCTGGGCGATTCGCGCATGACGACGCCGTCCAACCTCGATCCCTTTGCGATCCTGGGCGCAACGCCGGCGGCGCCGGCCGCAGCCGCCACGGACGGGGCGCCGGCGGCAGCGGCGGCGCCCGGGCCCGGCGAGCCCCAGGTCGCGGCCGATCTGCCCGAAGTCCTGAGCGGCGCCAACTCGCTCGCGGTTGCCGCCAACCCGCTGTTGAATCTCATTCCGCAGATTCGTGTCACGCCGCATCACCCCGACCCCGAGCAGCTGCGCAATTACCTCGTCGATCAGGTGCAACTGTTCGAGCGCCGCGCGCGCGAATCGCAGGTTCCGCCCGAAACGCTGATTGCCGCGCGTTACGCCTTGTGCACGGCGCTCGATGAAACGGCTGCGAAAACCCCTTGGGGCGGTGGCGGACAGTGGTCGCGCCATTCGCTGTTGGTCACCTTCCACAACGAAACGTGGGGCGGCGAAAAGTTCTTCCAGGTGCTCGCACGATTGGTGCAGGACCCGAAAAAGCACCTCGACTTGATCGAAATGATGGCCGTGTGCATTGCGCTCGGTTTCGAGGGCCGGTTCGGCGTCATCGACAACGGCCGCTCGCAACTGGAAACCCTGCGTCGGCGACTGGTCGAAATCATCAATGGGGCGCGCGGCGAATACTCGAAGGCGCTCTCGCTGCATTGGCAAGGGGCCGAGGCCGATGGCAAGTCGCGCTGGGGGTTCCTGCCGCTGTGGATCACGGCAGGCACGACACTGCTCGTGCTGACCGGCATTTTCTTCCTCTACTACTTCCTGATCGCCGACAAGTCGAACTCGGTGTTCAGCGCGATCAACGCGATTCGCCCGCCCAAGGTGCAAGCGATCAAACCGCAGCCCGCGCCGATCGCACGCCTGCGCCGCTTCCTGCAACCCGAAATCGACGAAGGGCTCGTCACCGTCGATGATCAAGCCGACCGCAGCATCATCACACTGCGCGGCGACGGCATGTTCGACAGTGGCTCGGTCGAAGTGAAGCCGCGCTACCTCGTTGTGATCGATCGCGTCGCGCGCGCCCTCAACGAGGTGCCGGGACAAGTACAGATCACCGGACACACCGACAGTACCCCCATTCGCACGATGCGCTTCCCGTCGAACTATGAGCTCTCGACCGAGCGCGCCAATGTGGTGCGCCGCATGATCGATCGGCTCCTGAAGCAAGGCAATCGCACGACCGCAGCGGGCAAGGCCGACGCGGAACCCATCGATACCAACAAGACCGCCGAAGGACGCAGCAACAACCGTCGCGTCGAAGTGATTCTGCTGGTGCCACCCGCCGAGCGCGATCGCGAGCTGCAAAGCGCCCCGGTGCCAGGGAGGCAGCAATGAACTTCCTGCGCCACATCCTGCGCAAACTATTCAATCGCACGACGCTGACGATCGTGCTGTTGTTGATGCTGTCGGTAGTGATTTGGCTCGGCGGTCCGCAGATCGCGATCGCGGAATGGCATCCGATGGAGTCGCCATGGGTGCGCTGGACGATGATCGGCATCGTCTGGGCGCTGTGGCTGATCCGGCTCTTCATTCGTTGGTGGCGCGCGCGCAACGTCAACGCGGCGCTGCTGAGCCAACTGGCGAAAATGCAGAGCACCGCCAAGCCCAACGAAACGGCGGCGGGCGCCGAAGAGGTGGCGGAGCTCAACAAGCGCTTCAAGGACGCGTCGGAAATTCTCAAGAAGACGCGCTTCACGAGCACCGAGAAGGGCGGCTTCCTGTCCGGGCTGTCGAAGCAGTACGTCTATCAACTGCCGTGGTACGCCTTCATCGGCGCGCCGGGCTCGGGCAAGACCACGGCGCTGGTCAACGCCGGCCTCACCTTTCCGCTGGCTGAACAGTTCGGCAAGGCGGCCATTCGCGGCATTGGCGGAACTCGCAACTGCGACTGGTGGTTCACCAACGAAGCGGTGCTGATCGACACGGCCGGCCGCTACACGACGCAGGAGAGCAACGAAGCGGTGGATCGTGCCGAGTGGCAGGGCTTCCTTGCGCTGCTCAAGAAGTTCCGGCCGCGCCAGCCCCTGAACGGCGTGCTGCTCACCGTTTCCGTTGCCGACTTGTTGCAGATGACTGCACAGGAACGCGAGGTGCACGCCAGCACGCTCAAGGCGCGGCTCAATGAACTGCGCGAAGGACTTGGCGTTCAGTTCCCGGTCTATGTCCTCGTCACCAAGTCCGATCTGATGTCGGGCTTCACCGAGTACTTCCTCAA
Organism: Pseudomonadota bacterium; assembly: GCA_018241765.1. Classification (GTDB taxonomy): domain Bacteria; phylum Pseudomonadota; class Gammaproteobacteria; order Burkholderiales; family Casimicrobiaceae; genus Casimicrobium. The sequence goes on from JAFEDD010000039.1 coordinate 6,801, forward strand.
TTACACCCGCGAGGACCGCGCGCAGGTCTGGGGGTTCACGCTACCCTACGACCCCGAGGCGAAAGAGCCGATTGCCGTGCGCGAGGCCTTCGCGCGCGAGTTCGATCTTCTCTATCGGCGCCTCGACGACGGCATGCAGCAGCGCCTGCTCGACGAACCCGATCTTTCCCGCCGTGCGCTCGCCTACACACTGCCACAACAGTTTGCCGGCATTCGCGACGTGCTGTCGCGCCTGCTCGGCGCCGTGTTCAGCGAATCGAAATTCTCCGAGCAGCCCATGTTGCGCGGGGTCTATTTCACGTCTGGCACGCAGGAAGGCACGCCGTTCGACCGCGTGTTGGGTGCCATGCAGCGCACGTTCCGCGTCGCCTCCCGGGTGCGCGCGGTCGATGTGCCAAGTGGTGCCGGCAAGAGCTACTTTCTGCAGGATCTGTTGCAGAAGGTCGTATTCAAGGAGCATTTCATCGCGGGCCGCAACCTCGCGATGGAGCGGCGCATGCGCTGGTTGCGCTGGGCCGGCATGATTGCCTGCGGCGTGGCGTTCGTTTGGGCCAACGTCGCGTGGTGGGTCAGTTACGGCAACAACAGCCAGTACATCGCCGAAGTCGGCACCCGCGCCGACGCGCTGCGCGATACCGTGGCCGCCATTCCGAGCGCGCACAGCGCGGATGCACCCGCGCTGCTGCCTGCGCTGACCCAGTCGCGCGATGTCGCGCATAGCGCCAAGTTCGATTTCGCGAGCCCACCGTGGAGCTATCGCTACGGACTCTTCCAGGGGCCGAAGCTCGACTCGGCCGCGCAAAGTGCGTATGGACGACTGCTCGAAGATTCGCTGATGCCACGCATCGCGGCCCGTGTCGAAGCGAGGTTGCGCGAGGCCGCAGCCAACAAGTCCGAGGGCAGTTACGAAGCGCTGAAGGCGTACCTGATGATGTACGACGGTGCGCGTGTCAAAGATGATTTTGTGCGCAACTATGTGGGCGGTGACTGGATGGCCACGCTGCCGCCGGACGTGCCGACGGAGACCCGCAAGGAGCTGCTCTCGCATCTCGATGCCTTGCTGAAGGCTGGCGGCTACAAGTCGCCGTACGCTCAAAACACGGAGCTGGTCCGCCAGGTGCGCGAGACGCTCCTTCAGCAGGAACCCGCCAAGCGTGCCTACAACTTCATCAAGTCACAACTGATCGGCATCGATCTGCCATCGTTCACGGTCATTCGCGCTGCGGGCGAACGCGCGCCGTTGGTGTTCGAACGCCGAAGCGGCAAACCCTTGAGCAGTGAGGGCATCCCGGGATTTTTCTCGGAGCGTGGCTACAACGAATACTTCCTGAAGGCACTCGCCAACTGGGGCTCCGGGCTCGGCCTCGAAGAAGCGTGGATTCTCGGGCGCAGCAACCCGACCGCGAGCGCCGGAAAGGCGGCTTCGGCGGCCGCGACGGCCGCGACGGCCGCGTTCGATGCGCGCGACCTCGATCGGCGCATCCGTGAGCTCTACCTTCAGGACTTCGCGAACGAATGGCTTGGCTTTCTGGGTGACATTCGACTGCGCCCGCCGCGCAGCATGAAGGAGACGATCGAGTGGGCCAACGTGCTCGGTGCGGCCGACTCACCGCTCGTGTTGCTGACGCGGGAGGTGGCCACGCAAACGGTGTTGATCAACACCGAATCCGGGCCTGGCAATCGCTTCAATCAAGTGAAGGAAAAAGTCAAGCGCGGACTCGATGAAGTGACGGCGGCCACGTCCGCGCTCGCCAACGCTCCGATCAACACCAATCGCCCGGAAATGATCGTTCAGGAGCGCTTCCGGCCCTTCAAGGAGCTGTCCATGCCGACCGGCAAGGCGCCCATCGATGAGGTGGCGCGGCAGATTCTCGACTACGGCGTCACGCTCAGTCAGGACCAGACTTCGTTGACCGGCGGCAGCACACGGCGATCGCAGGAAGCGGACGTGCGGCTTGCCGCGCAGGCAGCGCAGTTGCCGTCGCCGCTGCGTGAAATCGTCGAGGGCTTGACCAGCAGCGCCTCGAAACTTACCGCCTCGACGGTGCAGAAAAATGTCGCCGCCGCCACGGCCGGGGCGGTGGGCACGACATGCAGTGCCGTTGCCCGTGGCTACCCCTTCGACCGCCGCGCCAGCCAAGATTCATTCTCGCAAGACTTCGCGCAGGTGTTCGGCCCCTCCGGCGCGTTGAAGTCGGCGTTCGACCAAATCGCCGGCGCCGTCGACAAGTCGCGGCGCCCGTGGGCTCCCAAGCCGGGGCCGGACGGGGCCGCTGCGGGACGTCCCGAGGACCTGCGGCGATTCATGCTCGCCGAGGAAATTCGCGACACCTTTTTCGCCAACAATCGCAGCACGCCCGGCTTCGATCTCGAAATCCGGCTGACGGCGACGCCCGCCGGGCCCGATCGCGTCGAGCTCGATGTCGACGGCACCGTGATCAATGCCAACGAAGACGCCAAACGCGTCACTTGGCCGGGACCGAAAAACAACGAGCGGCTGCGCTTGACGATCGGTGGTCGGCCGGTGTTCGAGCGCACGGGTTTCTGGGCGCTCCACCGCCTGCTCGACGCCAGCAACCCGCCGGCAGCGCCGGGCTCGACCATCGCTGCGTTCAACGCGGAAGGGCGCGATATCCGCGTCGACATGCGCGCCCGGTCCGTCCGCAATCCACTCACCTTGCCCGCGTTGCGCAGCTTCGCGTGCCCTGGTCGCTGACGCTCATGAGCGCGCTGCCCGCCGACGCCTCCGACCCGGCCACCGTGGTGGGCTACGCGGGTTTTGGCAAGCTGCCGGGTGCGGGCGATTTCGTTTCGCGGCGGATGCCCTATCCGTTGCAGCAGTACTGGGATCGCTGGTGCGCCTCGGGCATGGAACTGCTCAAGGAGCGCAATCCCGCGTCCGGTTGGGCGCTATGGGGAAGTACGCCGAAGTGGGCATTCCTGCTGCCCGCGCAGCCGGGGGTCCCGATCAGTCAGCTCGGTGTGCTCGCGCCGTCGTGCGATCGCGTCGGGCGCAACTATCCGTTCATCGTCACGGCGGCCATCACCGACATCAACGCGGCGCATGCGTTGCCACGGGCGGCCGCCATCGTGCTTGCCTGGGCGCAGGTCATTGCCGACGCCCAGATGGCGCGTGCCCCGGTCGATGGGGTCGATGGTGCGCTCGGCGCCGCGCTTGCCACGGAACTGGCCAAGGAGGTGATCTCCGCGGATGCCGAGATCACGTTGCCTCCCGGTGTGAGCCCGTCCACGCTACCTTGGCCCGGGCTCGCCGAGAGCTTTGATCGGCAGGGCGCCGAAAGCTACTGGTGGAGCGTGCCGCCGGCCACCACCGGTTTTCGTGCTCGCACCCACAGCGGCACGCTGACCGCAACGCTGTTCGCCACCCTCTGCGCCTGAGCGCGACTTCGGTCGCGCTGCGTTCTGTCACAATCGTCGGCCATGCGCCACGCGATCGACAGCAACGCCGACACCCTCTTTCTGTGCCCAAGCGACCGCGCGGCTCGCGCGTGGCGTCGTCAGTTGACGCGGCAGGGCCTGGCCTTTCGCGATTGTGTCGCGATCGAGAGCTGGCTCGAGGCGCTATGGCAACGCGCAGCGCTGTTTGGCGCGTTACCTGACCCTGCCACGCTGCTTCCGGCGGCGGCCGAATGCGCCTTGTGGCGCCGTCTCGCAACCGAGCACGGCGCATTGCTCGATGTCGAAGGGGAGCGTGCGGCGCAGTTCATGATCGAAGCTTGGCGGCTTGCGCTGCGGTACGGCCTGCCGCAGACCTCATTGAGCGGCGCACGGCATGTGAGCGGCGATGACAACGTCGCGTGGTTCGCGGACCTGCGGATGCGCGCGGGCAACTGGCTGCGCGAGCATGGCGCAGTGACCCGAGCCGAATTGCCGCTGCGGCTTGCTTCGCATATCTCAGCGCTGCGCCCGCTCTTGCCTGCGCGCATTCGCTTGACGCCCGGCTTTGCGCGCGATCCGGCGCTCGATCAGTTCTGGCAACGGGTCGCGGCGAGCGGCATCGATATCGCGCCGATTTTGCTGTCGATGCCATCGTCGCAACCCGTGCGCGTCGGGCGAACGGCCGACACCGAAGCCGATCGCGAACACGCGATCGAGTGGGCATGCGCCACGCTCTCGGCGCACGACGACGACGATGTGGCACTGGTCGTTCCGGCCTTGGCGGCCGAACGTGATGTGTGGCTTCGGGCGCTGCGTCAACGGATGAACGACGCCTGGTGGTTGGCACCGGAGACGGATGGCGACGTGTTCAACCTCTCGCTCGGTGCCTCGCTCGCGGCGCAACCGGTCGTGCGCGCGCTGCTCGTCGTGCTGGCGGCCAGCGTGCGGCCAGTGGCTGTTGAGTTGCTCGCTCAGGCGTTGACGCACCCGCGTTTCGCCCAGGATGCCGCGGTTGTGGCGCGCGTGCATCGACATCTCGGGCGCCTGCTCGACGCCGGCGTCGCCGAGAGCATGCTCGACGCTTGGCCGCTGGCGGCGGACACGCAAGCGGCGCTGCGCCAGCTGATGGCGGAGCGATCGCGCTCACGGCGTCGTGCCGAGCACCGGCGCACGGTGCATGGGGTCGTCGACGCGCTCACCAACGCGCCGCTCATCGCGCGCAGTCATCTCTTTCAGTTGAACGAGGCGTGGGTCGAACTCGAGCAGGCGTTCGTGCGGCTCGATCGTTGGTTTCCGGCGCTCGACTGGGCGGCCGCCGTCGACGAATTGACGCGTCTGGCCGAGGGCACCACGTTCCAGCCCGAATCCGGCCGCGCGCGCCTGCACGTCATCGGCCTGCTCGAATCGGCCGGTGTGCCGCTGGCGCATGCACGGCTGGTCGGCCTGAGCGACGCCGTACTGCCGGAGGCGTTCGCGCCGAACCCGCTGCTGCCGCTCGGATGGCAGGCGGCCAACGGCGTCGGCCTCGGTTCGCGGCGCGAGATTCTGGCGCGGGCACAGCGTTTGATCGAACAGTGGCAGGCGCTGGTCGGGCAACTGTCGATTTCCTGCCCGCTCGCGAACGACGACGGCGCCGTCTCGGTGTCGCCGCTCGTGCGCGACTGGCCGAGCGAACACGCGCGTCGTAGCGAGCCTGCGGCACGAGTGCCGCTGCCGTTGACGCGCGTCATCGACGAAACCTTGCCCGTAGAGGCCGCTGCGGTCGCAGAGGTGCAGGTCAGCCCGAGCCGATTGCGCGATCAGGCGCAGTGCCCGCGTCGCGCGGCGGCACAACGGTTGGGGCTCGCCGCGTGGCCTGCGATCGAGGGCGGCATCCCGCCACTGCTGCGCGGCAATATCGTGCACGCTGCGCTGGCCGCCTACGGTGAAGCGCGCATCGCCGGTGATGACGCGACCGCCGCGGCGCTGGCGCGGCTCGATGCGGAACTCGATGCGGCACGGCGGGTGCGTCCCGAGGTGACCGAGGTCGTCTGGACGAACGAGCGCACGCGCATCGCCGCGCTGCTCGATCGCGTCGTCGAATTCGACGCACAGTCGCGTGCGAATGACATCGTGCTCGCGGTCGAACGCACGACGAGCGGCAGGCTGTCGGGCCAGTGCGTTGGCGGCAAGCTCGACCGCATCGACGACGATGGGCTTCGCCGCGTCATCGTCGACTACAAGACCGGCACCGTTCGCGCGGCCGACTGGCGCATGCTCGACACGGGTCGCCTCGCGGACCCGCAACTGCCGCTCTACGCGCTGTTGCAGCCAACCGATGACGGCGCTTCACCCGTGCGGGCGGTCGCGTGGTACGTCATCAACGATGACGGCGTGAAATACGTCGCAGCCGGCGATGATCCCTCGATCAACCCGAAAAAAACCACGGATGGTGGCGCGGATCTCAGTCAATGGGACGATACGCTCTCGCGATGGCAGAGCGCCATCGCGGTGCTGGTCGACGAATGGCAGCACGGCGTCGCGGATGTTGCGCCGATTCAAGGCGTAGCCACCTGTCGCGTGTGCGAGTTCGCCGCGTTCTGCCGCGAACCGTGGTCGTTGAGCGACGCCAGTGACGACGCGGAGGAAGAGGGCGACGGCGACGGTGGCGAGGTGCCCGATGAGTGACGCGAACGCGCTGGCGCGCGACGGCGCCGAGCGTCAGCGCGCGCTTGATCCATCGGCTTCGTTCATCGTGCAGGCGCCGGCTGGTTCCGGAAAGACGGAGCTTTTGGTGCAGCGACTGCTGGCTTTGCTCGCCACCATCGACGAACCGGAGGCAATCCTCGCCATCACCTTCACGCGCAAAGCGGCGCAGGAGATGCGCGAGCGTCTCATCGGTGCCCTCGCTCAGGCGGCGATGCCCGAGAGTGACGCAGCAAGCGCGGTCGAGCGAGCGCGCCGTCGCATGGCGTTACCGGTGCTGTTGCGCGATCGTGAACGCGGGTGGCGTCTGCTCGAGCAGCCCGGGCGGCTGCTGATCGAAACCTTCGATGCCTTCTGCGCCCGCATCGTCCGCCGCGCGCGGCTCACGCTGACGGCGAGCGAGGGCGCGCTGGGCGACGTCGGCGAGATGAACGAACTGCTCTATCGCGAAGCGGCACGTCGTGCCCTGTCGGCCACCGACATCGCCAAGGACGCCGGGGCCGTGCTCGCCACGGCGGGCAACCAGTTCGAGCATGTCACCACGTTGCTGGCCAATCTGCTGGGGCGGCGCGCGCAATGGCTCGCCGGCGCCATCGACCTCTCGGATGGCGCCATTGCGGCGCTCTCGGCGGCGCTCCGACGCGCGGCGGAGGACGCGATGAGCGTGATCGATACGCATCGCGCGGTACTCGATGGCGCTGACATCGCCGCGTTGGCTGCCTTTGCGGCCGATGTGCTCGAGCGCGAAACCTCCGACGCGAGGCAACGAACGCGCGGCGCGAGATTGCGCACGTTGGCGGCGGCCTGGCCGCTGCGCACGACGCTCGCGGACGTTCCCGGCTGGGTCGCGCTGGCCGACATGCTGCTCACGGGCGCGAAGCGCGCGCGGCGCAAGCCGACCGGCATCAACAAGGGGGCCGGCTTCCCGACTGCGAGCGACGCCGCATTCGCCGATCTGCCCGCCGAACTGCGCAAGACGCGCAAGGCGCAGATGATCGACCTGGTCGAGCGCCTTCAGGGCCACGACGCGTTGGCGGCATGCCTCGCGGAGGTTGACCACATCCCCAGTCTCGTCGCCTTCGCCGAGCACGAGAACGCCCTGCGCGCGACGCTCGCGGTGTTGCGCCGCGCGGCGATGGAACTGGTCGTGCTCATGCGCGAGCGTGGTGTGACCGACTTCAGCAGCGTGATGACGGCGGCGCTGACGGCGCTGCGTGACAACCGCTTCGACGTGCTCGCCAATTTCGATGCGCAATTGCAGCATGTGCTGGTCGATGAGGTGCAGGACACCAATCCGGCGCAGTTCGAACTGCTCGCGGCGCTGTGTGCGCCATGGAGCGAAGGCGACGCTCGCACGCTGTTTCTGGTGGGCGACCCGATGCAGTCGATCTACCTCTTTCGCGACGCCGACGTGAGCCTGTTTCGTCGCGCGCAGCGCAGTGGCGTCGGGCCGGTGCGTCTGCAGGCGGTCACGCTCAGCGCCAACTACCGCTCGCAACCCGCCGTCGTCGCCTGGATCAATCGCTCGCTCGCGACGGTGTTCGCGCAGCGCGGGCAGGGGCTGTTTGCCGATACCGACAGCGTGGCGTTCGTCGCGGCGGTGCCGACGCATGCGAGCGGCGACGACGAGGGCCAGAGCGCACTCGACGCGACCAGCGCCGAGGCCGAGGCCCTTGCCGTGGTCGACGCGATCGCGTGGCGACGGCGCACGAACCCGGAGCACACGATCGCCGTCCTCGTGCGCACGCGCGGTGACGCCGAGGCGCTGATCGCCGAATTGCGCGGTCGCAACATCGCCTTCACGGCGCGGGAGTTTTCACTGTGGTCGGCGCGCGAGCGTGTGCGCGACCTGCTGACACTCACCGACGCCGTGGCGGCGCCGTGGGATCGGTTGGCGCTCTTTGCGTTGCTGCGTACGCCGTGGGTTGGCTTGAAGCTCGCAACCCTCGCGCAGCTTGCGGCGGCGCTCACGGAGGGGCCGGCCGCGCCGGCGTGGCAGATGCTCGATGGCGCTTGGACGAATGCGCTCGACGACGACGAACGCGCTCGCGTCGCACGCGCCCACGCGGCGCTGCGCGTGGGGCTCGCTCGCGCGTGGCTCGGCGGCGTCAGCGAACGCGTGGAGGCGGTGTGGCATGCGTTGGACGGGCCGCGCTTTCTCGCCGACGACGAGGAGCGCCGTGACACCGACGCCTTCTTCGCGTGGCTTGCCGAACTGTCACCGCAGGGTTTGCTGCCGTCCCGCGAAACGATCGCCGCCGCGCTCGAACAAAAGCGTCGCTCGTTCACCGGGCCCGCGCCATCCGGGCGCAGCGGCGTGGCGCAGATTGAACTGATGACCATTCACAAGGCGAAGGGGTTGGAGTGGGATCACGTCTACCTCGTCGGCTGCGACCGTCGCCTGCGCGCCGATGCTCGCTCGCTCGCGGCGTGGCGTTTTCAGGCGTTGCCGGGCGGGCGTGACGAGCGCGAACCGGCGCGCAGCTTCGCGGTGGCCGCCCGCGACACGCGCAGGAAGGCGGCCGGCAGTGTCTACGATTTCATCGCTCGCTGCAATGAGGTCTCCCGGCTCGACGAGAGCAAACGTCTGCTCTACGTGGCGGTGACCCGCGCGCGTCGCACGCTCACGCTCAGTCGTCAGGCGGCGCATCGCAACCCGCCGCGCGGCAGCTTCGCGGCCTGGCTGGGCTGGTCAGCGGTTGCCGAGGGCGACGCACCGACGAAGTCGGCCACATCGCGCCGACTGCTTCTGAACGCCTCGCTGACGCGAGCGCCGGCACCGCCACCGCTCGATTCGACGCGCATCGAGTGGCCAGCCTATGCCGCCGCCGTCGCCGACGCCGAGCTCGCGGTGCCCGAGGGCGCACGCCTTGCACGCGCGCTCGGCACCGTCGGGCACCTCTTGTTCGAAGGGCTCGCGTTGAGCATGCGCCATGCTTCGGGAGCGCAGACGGCGCGTTTTGCACCGTCGCCAACCGCCATCGCCGCGGCGCTGCTCGACGCCGGCGCCTCGGCCGACGATGGCGCCGCGCACGCCGACGTCGACGCGGTGGCCGCGCGGCTTGGACAATGGTTCTCCAGCGCGATGGCGCGAGCCAATGTGCGCTTCCTGTTTGCCTCGGAGCATCGAGAGTCGGCGCAGGAACTGGGGTTGGCGGGCGAGGGGGTGGAGCGCGTGCGTGTCGATCACACGTTCGTCACGGCGGCGGGCGAGCGCTGGATCGTCGACTACAAATTCAGCGAGCCGCCCGCGAACGCCAACGCCAACGAACTCGCCGCGTGGCTCGCGCAACAGCGTCAGCAGCACGCGCCGCAACTGGAGCGCTACCGACGTGCCGTCGAAGCGGCGCCGGGTGGCGCGCGCGCTGGCACGATCATCACCGCGCTCTATTTTCCGTGGATCGATCGACTGGAGCGCTGCGACGTGCAGCGGCCGGATTGAGGCGGGGCGCAACGCTTCCCCGCATCATCGTGAATTCCGTGGGATACAGCTTTTTGCTGCAAGCCGCATCCACAACGGGCTTGGAGGCCGATTTCGCCGAAAGTCGAACGAAAATGGGCCGATTTCCTTTCTTGAACGCGAGTGGACGACAAATATCAATAAAATCAATCGCTTTCGCGCCGTTGCGGCGTTTTTCCGCTTTTTCTCATGACTGATGTGGCGCGGGCCTCCCGCCTGCCTTCCTCCCCGAGCCTTGCCCGTGATCTGCGTCCGGGCGCGTTCTCCGACCGCGCGACGGCGGTCACCATCGGCAATTTCGACGGCGTGCATCGCGGGCATCAGGCGATGCTCGATGTGCTGACCCAGGCGGCGCGGCAGCGTGGTCTGCGCCCGGTGGCCATGACCTTTGCGCCGGCCCCGGGGGAGTTTTTCGCGCGCAGCGGCAAGCGAGGCGCCCCCGTGCGGCTGCAACGCCTGCGCGACAAGCTCTCCTGTCTGTGGGCCTTGGGCGTCGAGCACGTGCAGTTGGCGCGCTTCAACGCCGCGATGGCGCAGATGTCGCCCGACGTGTTCTGCGAACGCGTGCTGCGCGAGGGTTTGAATGCGAAATGGCTGATCGTCGGCCAGGATTTCCGCTACGGCCACGGCCGCGCGGGCGACGTGAAGACGCTGCACGCCTGGTGTTCGGCGCACGGCATCGAGTGTTACGTCATGCCGCCAGTCATGGCGATGGATGTGCGTTTTTCCTCGTCACTGGTGCGCGAAACGCTGGCGGCGGGCGACGTGGTGACGGCGGCGGCCATTCTCGGGCGTCCCTACCGCATCTCGGGGCGCGTGGCGCACGGTCGCAAGCTCGGTCGCAGCATCGGCTACCCCACGCTGAACATTCCTCTGTGGTCGCCACCGCCGCTTGCCGGCGTCTACGCCGTGCGCGTCCATGGGGTCGACGTCGCCGGCGGTTTGCCGGTGCTGGGTGCGGCCAGCGTGGGGGTGCGGCCGACCGTGACCGAGCAGGGCGAGCCGTTGCTCGAGGTCTACCTGCTCGATTTTCAGGGCGATCTCTATGGCCGCCGCCTGGTCGTCGAATTCGTGCAGCACATCCGCGACGAAGAGAAATTCGCCTCGCTCGAGCTGATGGTCGCGCAGATCGAACGCGATGTCGCGGCGGTGCGCGCCGTGTTTGCGCGCGCCGGCTCAGTCTGAGCGTTCGCCCGCCGCGTCAGGCCAGTAGTGGCTGTCCGGTGTCGCGCGGGCGCCAAAGAGTGCCTGACCCACGCGCACGACGGTGGCGCCTTCCTCGATCGCAATTTCGTAGTCGCCCGACATGCCCATCGACAATTCATCGACACGCACGCCGGCGGGCAGCGTGTCGCGCAACCGGTCACGCAGCGTGCGCAGACGCACGAAGCAGCGCCGTACCGGGGCCGCCTCGCCAGAGAGGATCGCGAGCGTCATCAGGCCGCGCACGCGCAGCGCCGGATAGGCCGTCAGCGCGCGCAGGAAGCCTTCCACCTCGTCTGGCGGCAGGCCGAACTTGCTCGCTTCGTCCGAAGTGTTGACCTGCACGAACACATCCAGCCCGCGCCCGAGTGCCTGCAGATGGCGTTCGAGCGCCTCGGCCACGCGCAGCGAGTCGAGCGCCTGAAACTCGGCGGCACAGGTGGCAACACGCTTCGCCTTGTTCGTTTGCAGATGCCCGATGACAGACCAGCGGATGTCGGGCAGGTCGCTCAACGCCTGCCATTTGGTGTACGCCTCCTGCGGCTTGTTCTCGCCAAACTCGCGCGCACCTGCTGCGTGGCATAGACGAATGATCGATTCCGGCTTGGTCTTGCTTACCGGCAAGAGCCGCACGCTGTCGGGATGGCGCCCAACGCGTGCACAGGCGGCGGCGATCCGCGCACGCACGACCTCGAAGTTGTGCCGGAAATCCTCGATGCTCTCGGCCTGCGGCCATTGCCCATGCCGATCGTGCTGCGTCGGCGTGTCGAAAGTTTGCGGGTCGTTCATATCAGAGGCTTCGGACATGGCGGGAAACGGAAAAAGCATCGACGCCAGGCGTGTGCTGAGGGTCGTGGCCAGCAAAGGAGTGCAGGAAGAGCGGCCGGACTGACCAGAAACATCGCCAAGTCAGTTCGCGACGACGTGCTGCTTCCGTGTGTCAGGGAACGCAGCCCCATTGCAGCGGTATCGTCGTGCGGTGCCGGCCGTCGATGACTGCGTTCGCAATCAGTCCCCTCAGGGAGTCAACGGCCCACACCGCGCATAGAACTGCGTATAGACATAGTTCAGGATGTCCGCCGATGAAGTCCGCGTCCCCGCTGGGTTGATGGCGCCCTGAGTCAGCGCGTCACCAGTGAATCCGAGCATCAAGCGCAGGAGCAACAGGCCATCGGTGAGGGCGGTCACCCGCTGATCGCCGTCGAAATCCCAGTCCAGATCAGAGACCGCTGTGTGGATTGCCGCGAGCGCATCGGCGTGAGACCGCGTCGCGCAACTATGACCCAGGTTGACGTACGCAGAAGCATCGGTCACTCCGAACAGCGTGCGCAGTATGAACATGCCTTCGTCGGCGATATCAAGCGAAGAATCGCCGTTGATGTCGACGGAACAGGCCGGGCTCGGCATCGAGAAGCGTGAGGGCAGCGACTCGATGGCGGACAGTGGCCCCAACCTCGTGCCATTCGGCTGATAACGATAACCGGGTGCCTGAACGAACACTTGTCCGGTCCAGTTCTGTGGTGCATCACAGAAAATGTTGGCGTTGGTCGCGCCGGTTCGGGATACCGTGCAGTTCAGCCCCGGCGTCGTCCCACAGATGGTCGGCGTGGGCTCCGTCGCATTCAACCAGACGGTTCCCTGCAAACCAGCCGCCGCGACGACTGTCAATGGCACGACGGCACTTGTGCCCAGAATCTGTTGACTCTCCGCCACGTCCAGTCGCAACGGGCTGCTACCGACATGCGTTTCCCGCAAGTTGGGACACCAATGCGGCCCCGTCGCCCCATTGCCCGTGTTGCCGGTGGGCGCCATGGCAGCACAAGCCGACGCGCCTGATTGATATTGCAACGATACGACGGACGCATCAGGCCATGCATCCCGACCGTTCGGCAACAAAACATAGACGCCAATGGAAAAGTACTCGCCCGCACGGACCGATGTCGGGTTCGTTGGCAGCAACCGTAGGATCACGGGCGATTTCTGGACGTTCACGGTCAGTGTGCCGGTCGATGGAGCGTACGCATTGGAGATGCTGTCGAACGTGTGCGACAGCGTCGTTGTTGGCGCCCGGACAGTAGCCGTGCATTCAAATTTGACAACTCCCGTGGCACTGGTGATTGCCGGTCCGCAACCTACAGGGAACGCATCTGCAAACGGATGGTTCGCTCCGGTCGATACGGTCACGGTGTAGCGCACCGACTTCAGTGCCGCAAGAGGTTGCGCTGATCGCAATGTGATGGTGGTGGTCGTTGGTGCCTGAATGGTTTGAAAGGTCGGCGTGGTCAGACCTCGCGCGCCATCCGAGAACAACTGCACGGCGGCGTCGGTCGCAAGTACAAAGTCGAAACCCACTCGCACCTTGTTGGGATGCCCGCGCAGACCGCCAAGGACGCAGCTGCTTTCGCCAACGCCGATCAAGCACTCGGCCGAGGAAACAAATGCAGGTGACGACGGCGCTTTCGCCGCAAACACTCGGACCGGGCGCGTCGCGTAGACGACGTTACCCTGCGCGTCGGTGAGCCCGACGGTGAGCGAAAAGGCCTGATCGTAGCGCGCAACCGCGGGGGGATTGGTCAGCAGACGCAGCCTGACCCCTGGTGTTTCGCCGAGGTGGTCCAGTGCCGCAACGGTCGCCGTCAGCGCACCCGTCGCTGCATTGAGTTCGGTTCCGAGCACCACGATCTGAGTGCCAAAAAGTGTCAGATCGGAAAACGTCCAATCACGCAACGGGTCCGCCGCAAACACGCGCCGCCGCGCGGCTTCAGTACCGTCCGCATTGAAGATGCTGACGGTGGGCCCGTCAGCCCGATAGGTTGCCACCGCCACACGGCCGCCAGCAACCCCCAGAACGGCGTCAACGCACGACTTGTCAGACGACGGAATGGTCAGTCGGTGTTGCAGCACACCCGCGCTGGAAAATCTCGCCAGGAAGGGGAGCGATCCGCGCGCATTGTCGTTGTCACATCCACCCACCACAACGTCACCGCTGTCGGTAGTCGCCAGTGCCGCGACGCGTGCCACTGATCCTGCGGCGGGCGCGATCGACTGCGTCCAGAGTATCGTGCCATTCCCATCGTACCGACGCACAGAGCTTTCGGATGCAACGACGAGGCCGCCTCCCGACGTCGCCCGCATTCTCAAATTGCCGTTTGCATCGGCCAGAGGCGTGCCGGCCGCCGTCAACAGCGCACCTGTGGAGTCGATGCGCACCAATCCCCGATCGCCAGTCAGTACCCAGACGTACAGCGAATCGGGTGACGCGACGCTCGATTGCACGCTCGCAGATACCGTCCACAGTGGCGTGCCGGTCGTTCGGTCATAACCAACCACCGCGTCGGAATAAATGGCAGCGACAACCGACGAGCCCAATAGAACCGTCTTGCGCGTTCCGTTGCTGAACGTCGGTGCAGCGCGGCGCCACAACTCGGTGCCATCTGCGCGAACCGCACGAACGTATTTGGTGGAACCGATGTCGCTGTCGATGACGTATCGAGTGGCGTCAGCATCAAGGGCGGGCAGACAGTGGTTGATCGCCAAATCAACGGACGATGTGGCTGTTCCGCTGCTGGTCAGGGTGTGCATCGCGCTGCTGGATGCCACAATGGAATTCGACGGATTGCCGGGTGGCGCAGGAATGTCGCCGTCAGTTTTAACGAACAGTTGCGCGCCAATCTGTTTCATTGCGCCCTCTTCGCAGGCGCTCGTCGTTGTCGTTCCGGCGATCGTGAATCCAGACCTTGACCACACCGTGCTGCCAGCACTGTTCAACGAAATCACGGTCAATGCGTCGGGCACGCTCGACACCGTGATCCATTGCCCTGCAAGGGTCGCGACGCGCGCTGGCAGATGCCACCAAGGAACGTTTGCGACAAGGCTTGCGGTGCCATCTGATGCATTCAGGCGAAATAGCTGCTTGGCGTTGAGGAAGGCTGACCCGTCTGCAGCCAGGTACGCCATTTCATCTTTCGGCGCCGATCGCGTGTATCGAATTTGTCCAGACGACGACACCCCCGTCAGGCGATCAGACCAAGCTTCGCTTTCGTAGACCAACCAGTCGCCTCCCGACGTTTCAATAAGCCGGTAGGCGGTTTCGGAATTGGCAGCGACACCGGCAAACGGCATTTGCCAAACGATCGCGCCCGCCGCATCCAGTCGTAGCAGGTTGGTTGAAGTCAGAACCAAGGATCCGCCGTCTGCCGCTGGAGTCACCGCTCTCGCAGGCGCATCGATGCGAGTCCATTGGGCGGTCGGTTCAAGCGAATTCGGGTCGAGCCGTTCGAGCACGAAGTTGGCGTTTTGTACGAGGATACGGCCATCGCGATCAAATACCGGGCTGCCTGCACCAGCGAGTGGCTCCAGCCATCGAGCGTCGACCACGGTTCCGCTCCCGTCGACGCGAATGACCGTCCTGACACCGTCAAACAGCAGCGTATCGCCGCCTGGAAGCCGATAGGCATCGGCGACTTCTGACAATGCGGTGAGACGCCAGATCAGCGCGC
Organism: Pseudomonadota bacterium; assembly: GCA_018241765.1. Taxonomy (GTDB): domain Bacteria; phylum Pseudomonadota; class Gammaproteobacteria; order Burkholderiales; family Casimicrobiaceae; genus Casimicrobium. Next base: position 22,047 of record JAFEDD010000039.1, read on the forward strand.
CGCTGCTCGACATAAGCAATGTCACCCCACCGCCGCTCACGACAAAATCGCCGGCAGTGTTGGCGCCTTTCACCTGTGTGAGCGTCGAAGCGCTTGGCGCGAGCATCGGCGCTGCGGACGTGTCGACTGCATAAACGGTCGTGCCCGCTGCATTAAACCCGCGAAGATCGGCAGTGAAGCGGTTGCCGTAATGGATTCGCCACAGTGTGTGAACCGTCTGTCCGGCGACGAGCGCAGTCGACCGTCCGACGCTGGGCAATGGCGACGGCGTGGGTCGAAACGCCCATTCGGCACTTGCTATCCCGGTGATGCCCAATGCGAAGATGAAAAGTACCGTTTTGATCGAAAGCAGTCGACACCGCATAGTCTGGGAAGCGAGAGATTGGAGTGAATGGGGTCAACTGCGAGCTTTGGTGCGGCCTCGCATTGGGCGCATCGACATCGCTGGCTCGCAGGCACAGCATGCTCATTACACCAAAAAATCCCACCCGAGTCGATGTTTATGCCTCGGGTCAATTTGCGTTTTATTTTCCGCTTCCTGAGATGGTCGCAGGCAACCAATCGAGAAAACCGAGTGGGTCGTGGCTGCGCGCGACCGCGTACATCGCCGCGAAGCAGACGAGTGCGAGGGCGAAGCAAGCCACGCGCACCGGCATCGTTCGCGCGCGCTTCAGCGCGAGCGCGCCGAGCACGATGTAGGCGACGAGCAGCGCGAGCTTCATCGCGAGCCATGGCACGACGAACGGGTTCAGGCGCAGGATCACGAGCAAACCGAGCGCGGCGAGCAGCAGACTGGTGTCGATGACGACGCTCCACCACCGTGCCGGGATCAGCCAGCGTGAGCCCGGCCACAGCAGCGTGTTCACGCCGCGCGCCGTGAACAGCGTGCCGCTCAGCATGACGAGTGAGACGTGTACCGACTTGACGATCGGGTAAAGGGTAGCCGCAGCGATCGATTCCACGGCTTGAATTATCTCTGTGCTGGCGCGTCACTATCCGAGCGGATCATGCGCCAGCTGATGCCAAGCAGCCACAGCACACCCAGCGTCGCCGCGCTCCCGGTGAGCCACGCGCCGAGGCGCTGCTGGTCATCGAGTTGATAGGCATTGCATAGCCGCAGCGGCGAATCGACGTAGAGTTGCCCGATGGCGATGCTCATCGGCACCACGTTGCCGAGGAAAAACCCCTGCACGATGGCCCCCGCGGTACGCCACGACAGTCGCAGCGCCGCGCCGCAGGCCACGAGTGCGCCGCCCTTGGCGCATTCGACCCAGGCGTCGCGCACGGCGAGATCGAGCACGCGCGGAATCATCAGCACGGCGAGCGCGACGGCGCAAAAAACGAGGCCAGCGATGCCGTGTGCGTTCCAGCGGGCGATACGCGCTCGAAGTCGTCCATCGGCTGGCGCGGCGAGCAGCGCTCCGGCGAGCATCACGAGCGGAAACTGCATCAGCATGTGCCGCGTCATCGTCGCTTCCAACGCTTCGCGCAGCCACGGTGTCGCGAGCGCTGCCATCAATCCGAGCGCGATGGCGCGCTGCGCGCCCGCACCGAAACCGCGATGGCCGCCGACAACCCCGCCGCTCACGGCACGCTCCGCGCAAGGTGGCGCGCATAGTCGAGCGCGAGTTGCTGCTCGGAGAGGTCGAACACGCGCACCATGCGGCCATGCCGATCGATGACCAGCAGCGCCGCGTTGTGCTCGAACTCGCCGAACGGCGCATCGAGCACGACGACGCCCCAGCGACGCAGCAGCGCGCTCAGCCCGGCCGCATCCATGGGGCGGACGAAACGCCAGACGCCGGGATCGGCATGCAGACGCGCCGCGTAGGACGCGAGCGCCGCGTCGTCGTCGCGGGCGAGATCGAAACTGATCGATAGCAGCCGAACACGATCGCGCTGGCCAGCGGCGGCATCGGCCAGCAACGCCTGCTGAATCTGCTGGAACACGCTGCCGAGCGCGAGGCAGGCCGTGACGCAGCGCGTGTAGACGAAGTCGACGATGGTGACCCCGCCTTCGCCCGCGAGCAGTGCCGGCAGTGTGGTGGCGGCGGTCGTTGGCCCGTGAATCGCGATGTCGGGCGAGGCGATCGGTTTCAGCGCCACTTCGAGGCGGCGCGCTCCCTCATCGGTCCATACCTGAAAGTCGTGCGTCAGCCACGACGCCGCGCCGTAGCCCAGCGCGATGGCCATCGCGCTGGAGAGCGCCGTGCGCAGCATCGCGGTTGCCGGTGGTGACTATTTTTTCAGCAGCGCATCGAGCGCGGCGCCGCCCTCGAAAGGCGTCTTGCGGTCACTCGCCTTGCGCTCGGCCGCAAACAGCGCCGCATCGAGCGCGTCGCCCTGGTTCGACCAGTTGCTTCGAATGTAGCTCGCCACGGCGGCCAGTTCGGCGTCCGAGAGCTGCGCGAAACTCGGCATCGCGCCCTGGAATTTGCCGCCCTTCACGGTGATTTCACCCGTGATGCCGTGCAAGAGGATGTTCGCCAGCACGCGCTTGTCGCCGTGCACCCACTCGGAGCCGTCGAGCGGCGGGAATACGCCCGGCAACCCGGCGCCAGTGGATTGGTGGCAAGCGGCACACTGTGCCGCGAAGACCGCCTTGCCGTCTGCTGCTCCGGTTGCTGCCGTTGCGCCCGGCGCGGGTCCGCGCAATTCAGCCAGCGTGCGCTGATCGCCGTACTGCGAGGTGGCGAGCGGTTCGGAATAGAGGATGTAGACGACCGCCCACAACACCATCGCCGCGGCCACCAGCAGCGCGGCGAGCGGCATCGGGCGGATGGCCTCTTCGGGGTCTTCGTGCTCGCGCTCCTGGGCGCGTTGGTCTGCGTCTTGGCTCATCGTGCGGGTCCTTTCAGGAGCTTCCGGCCGGTTTGGCGGCGTCCGGGGCTGCCGGTGCCGCCGGCGCGCCCGTCGTGTCGCGCGGCTCGGGCGGCAGGATCGGGTAGTTGCGCTTCAGCGATTGCAGGTACTTGACGAGGTCGAGCGCCTCCGGTCGAGCAACGACGACCTTGCCGGGTGGCACGTGGGCGGGCGGCAGGTTGACGGTTTCCTCGTCCGGATCGGCCTTGTCCTTGATCTCGAAGAGGTAAGGGTAGGAGGGCATGATCGATTCCGGCACGTAGGCGCGCGGCTGGAACAGGTGCCCGAGTTGCCAGTCCTTGCTCGGCTGGCGAACGCCGATGTTGAGCAGGTCGGGCCCCGTGCGCATGCTGCCGAGCAGGTGCGGCTTGTCATAGTAGTAGTCGCCCGGCACCGAGGCACGCCCCCAGCCACGCTTGGCGTCGGCCGGCGCGAAGCTCTCGGAGCGCGGTTGCTGGCTGTGGCAGTACATGCAGCCGTTGGCGATGTAGACCGCGCGGCCGCGCTGCTCGGCGCTGGTGTAGGGCTTCAGCCCCTCGGGGGGCTTGACGTCACGCACCTGCATGTAGGGCAGCACGACCAACGCAGACACCGCGATGGCGAAGGTGACGACGACGCCCGTGGTGAGTTTGACTTCATTCTCCATGAGCGACTCCCAACGCCTTGCCCTGATCGGCGAACAATGCGGCACCCACGCGGTTGGGGCCGAGGCGAAGCACCATGGCCAGGAAGTGCAACACGAACACCACGTGGCTCGCCACCATCAACGCGCCACCCACGCTGCGCCATTGCAGCCAGGGCATCGTGACGACGACCGAGTCGATGAACGGACGCGCCGGATCGAGCATGGCAAGCCCCTGCAGCCAGCCGCCGTAGGAGAGGAACACGAAGTAGATCAGGATGCCGATGCTTGCGAGCCAGAAGTGCACCGAGATCAGCTTCGGGTACGGCCACTCGAAGTGCAGGATGCGCGGCATCATGAAATAGATCGCGCCGAAGAGCACCATGGTCACGAAGCCGTAGGCGCCAAGGTGCGCGTGCGCCACCGTGAAGTGCGTGAAGTGCGCCACCTGTTGCACCGAACGTAGCGCCTCGAACGAGCCCTGCAGCGACGACAGCAGATACATGATGCCGCCGAACATCACGAAACGCAGCGTCGGCGAATACAGCCCCAGCCGCATGCGCCCACGCAGCGTGAGGCCCATGTTGATCGAGAAGGCGATGACCGGCACGATCATCATCATGCTCTGCACGATCGAGAGCGTGATGAGCCAACCGGGAACCGGGCCGCCGACCAGGTGATGCCCGCCGACCTGCGCGTAGAAAAACGCGAGCGTCCAGAAGCCGAGCAGCGACAGGTTGTACGAGCGGATCGGGCGCGCGATGATCTTCGGCAGGAAGTAGTAGATCGCGCCGACGGCGACCGGCGTGAACCACAGGCCGAGCACGTTGTGCCCGTACCACCAGTTCATTGCCGCCTGCTGCACGCCAAAGTGCACGCCAGGCATCTTGCCCACGATGAAGAGCAGCGTGATCCACAGCAGCCCCGCCGTGTGGTACCAGGTGGTCACGTAGAGCGATTCGGTCTTTCGGTTGACCAGCGTGTAGAGCACCGGTCCGATGATGCAGACCATGCCTGCGGCGAAGAAGATACCGATCGGCCACGGCATTTCGAGGTATTCGAGCCCGTCGGTCCAGCCCGCGCCGATGGCGCCGATGCCGCTGGCGATGGCGATGTTGACCAGTGCGCCACCGAGCATCAGCCACATCGTGCCGACCAGTGGCGTGCGCAGCAGGCGCGGCATCAGCCAGATGATGATGCCGAGCTCGGCGTTGGTGATCCACCCGTAGAGCACGGCGGTCAGGTGCACCGTGCGCAGCCTGCCGAAGGTCATCCACGCCTCGCTCACCAACCAGTCGGGCCAGTGCAGCTTGAGCGAGGAGACGAGCCCCGCGATGCCGCCGAACAGAAGCCACATGCAAGCGAAGGCGATGAACATGAACACCGGAAACGCGCTCGAGCGGTCGGCCGCGACGCGATCGGCGATCTCCGCGGCGTCGGCGCCGTCGGTGCTGTCGCCCGCTTCGTGGGCGGCGGCTTGCAGCTTGGCATGATCGCTGCCTTGCAATGCCGGGTCGTCGACACGCCCGATCTCGCCTTTGGCAAAGATGACCGATGCGGCGCGCGGGTTTTCGACGAGAAGCCCCTTGCGCAGCGACCAGATGAAGGCGAAGAGCCCGATCATCGAGAGCAGGAAGGCGCCGAGCAGGCTGAGCAGTGCGCTGTCCATCATGCGCTCCGTTGGCGCGGCGCGGCGACGGTGGGACGCGGTGCGGGCGAGGTCATCATGCGGTTTTTCTCCTGACGAAGAACGAGGGCAAACGCGGGGTCAGTCGAGCGTGAGCGCGCTGGGCAGGGCGCCTGGCGCGCGCAACAGCTGGTAGCCCTGCCACAGGCTTTGCGCGACGCGTTCGGCGAAATGGTTGGCGGCGTCGGCCATGCCGGTGTTGGGCTGCTCGGCCAGCGTCGTGCGGAAGAGGGCGAGCCAGCGCTCGAACAGGGCGGCGCTCAGGTCCGGCAACACGGCGTGCTTGGGCATCGGCGCCCCGCTGAAACGCCCCGTGCGCAACAAAAGCGACGACCAGAAGTCGCAGAGCTTGGCGAGGTGCGCATCCCAGTCGTCGATATGGCCATTGAAGATGGGCCCGAGCGCGGCATCGACACGGATGCGGGCGTAGAACGCATGGACGAAGGAGCGGATTTCGTCCTCGCTGCACAGCGCACGCGGGGCGAGCGTTGGCGAGGCGTCATGCGTGTGTGAGGTGGACATCGGGGGGGCGCGGACGGCGCGTCGAGCTTGAAAATATTTAACATGTATTCTATACGCATGTTAAACACCTTGCCTTCGTTTGGCGTTCACCGACCCGACGCGCGGGCCGATAGCACGCGCGATGCCGCTGCGACGCACGCCTTGTTGCACTGCAAGACAGAACGTCCGAATTGCGCCACAATTGAGCCATGAGCGTCCATCTCACGCCACACCTGATTGGCCACGCGCCGCGTTGCGCGGCGCGAACGCTTGCCCGTCAGACACGGCATTACCGAATTCGCGAGTCGGCGCCTCGTTGATCGTTCCTGCCGTGGCGGGCCTGACGTCCGCCGCCTCCAAGCAGCGGCAACGTTCACCTTCCACGTTGTGCACAGCGGCCCGTTCCGTTGACGCCCGATGCCCCGGCCCGCCGAGTTCCTTTCGTTCGCAATCGCCATGTCCACCGACAAGAAAGCCGCCAAACCCGAGTCCCGCTACCCCGTCAACATGCCCGACACGCCGTTTCCGATGCGCGGCGATCTGGCCAAGCGCGAGCCACAGTGGGTCGCCGAGTGGACGCAGAAAAAGCTCTACCACGCCATTCGTGCGCGTGCCGCGGGCCGTCCGCGCTGGGTGCTGCACGACGGGCCGCCCTACGCCAATGGCGACATTCACATTGGACATGCCGTCAACAAGATCCTGAAGGACATCGTCGTCAAGAGTCGCCTGATGGCCGGCTTCGATGCGACCTATGTGCCGGGCTGGGACTGTCACGGCATGCCGATCGAGATTCAGATCGAGAAGCAGTTCGGCAAAGGATTGTCGGCCAAGGAGGTGCAGGCCAAGAGCCGTGCCTACGCGACCGAGCAGATCGACAAGCAGCGCCGCGACTTCATGCGTCTGGGTGTGCTCGGCGAATGGGAGAACCCCTACCTGACGATGGCGCCGCGCAATGAGGCCGACGAAATCCGTGCCCTGCGCAAGATCTACGATGCGGGCTACGTGTTTCGCGGTCTGAAGCCGGTGAACTGGTGTTTCGATTGTGGTTCGGCACTGGCCGAGGCGGAGGTCGAATATCAGGACAGGGCCGACATCGCGGTCGATGTCGGTTTTCGTTTCGCGGAAAACGACAAACTGGCCCGTGCCTTCGGCCTGACGGCACTACCCCACGAAGTGGGTTATCTGGTCATCTGGACGACCACGCCGTGGACGCTGCCCGCCAACCAGGCGCTGAACCTGCATCCGGAGTTCGAATACGCGCTGGTCGAGACGACCGATGCCGCGCGGCCGCTGCTGCTGCTGGCGAAAGAGCGGGTGGAGGCATGCCTGAAGGATTGGGGCATGACGGGGCGCGTCATCGCCACCTGCAAGGGGCAGGCGCTCGAACGCGTGGCGTTCCATCATCCGTTCTACGAGCGACTGAGCCCGGTGTACCTTGGCGATTACGTCACGCTCGACACCGGTACCGGCATCGTGCACTCCGCGCCGGCCTACGGCGTGGAGGACTTCCTCTCCTGTCGCGCCTATGGCCTGAAGGACGACGAAGTGATGACGCCGGTGCGGGGCGACGGCAAGTTCGTGTCGTCGCTGCCCGAGTTCGGTGGCCTCTCGATCTGGGATGCCAACCCGAAGATCGTCGAGCACATGCGCGCCAAAGGCACGCTGTTTCGCGCCGAGAAGTTCCAGCACAGCTACATGCATTGCTGGCGGCACCGCACGCCGGTCATCTACCGCGCGACCAGTCAATGGTTCGCCGGCATGGACGTCGCGCCCGCTTCCGGCGGGCCGACGCTGCGGCAGACGGCGTTGAAGGCCGTGGAGGACACGCGCTTCTTTCCGGCCTGGGGACAGGCCCGCCTGCACGCGATGATCGCCAACCGGCCCGACTGGACGCTGTCGCGCCAGCGGCAATGGGGGGTGCCGATGGCGTTCTTCGTGCACCGTGAAACGGGCGCGCTGCATCCGCGCACCGGCGAGCTGCTGGAAGCGGTCGCCAAGCGCGTGGAGCAGGGCGGCATCGAGGCGTGGCAGACACTCGACCCCGCCGAACTGCTCGGCGACGAGGCGAAGGATTACGTGAAGAACCCGGACACGCTCGACGTCTGGTTTGACTCCGGCACCACGCACGAGACCGTGTTGCGCGGCTCGCACGTGGCGCAGAGCAAGTTCCCCGCCGACATGTATCTCGAAGGCTCCGACCAGCATCGCGGGTGGTTTCATTCGAGTCTGCTGACGAGCTGCATGATCAACGGCCGCGCGCCTTATGACGCGCTGTTGACGCACGGCTTCGTCGTCGACGGCACCGGCCGCAAGATGAGCAAATCGCTCGGCAACGTCGTCGCGCCGCAAAAGGTCTCCGACACGCTGGGCGCGGAGATCCTGCGCCTGTGGGTCGCGGCGACCGACTATTCGGGCGAGCTCGCGCTGTCGGACGAAATCTTGAAGCGCGTGACCGACACCTATCGCCGCGTGCGCAACACGGTGCGCTTCCTGCTGGCGAACACGTCGGACTTCGATGCCGCGCAGCATGCCGTGCCGATGGCGGCGATGAGCGAGATCGATCGCTACGCCATCGCGATGACGCGGGCAATGGCCGAGCGCTGCGTGGCGGCGTACGCGCGCTTTGAGTTCCACATCGTCATGCAGCAATTGATGACGTTCTGCTCGGACGATCTCGGCGGGTTCTACCTCGATGTGCTGAAAGACCGGCTCTATACCTGCGGCGTCGCCAGCGCGGCACGCCGCTCGGCGCAGACGGCACTGGCGATGATCACGCGGCAGCTGATCACGCTGATGGCGCCGGTACTCTCGTTCACTGCCGAGGAGGCGTGGGCGACGCTACATCCGGGGCGTGACGTGGTCGACGCGAGCATCTTCTTCGAACGCTACGACGAAGCGCTGCCGGCGCCTGTCGATGAGGCGGCGCTGCTCGCGCGCTGGACGCGGCTGCGCGACGTGCGCTCCGAGGCCACCAAGGCGATCGAAGTGCTGCGCGAGCTCGGCGCCGTCGGTTCGAGCCTGCAAGTCGAACTCCTCATCGAAGCGCCGACCGATCTCGCCGCCGAGCTCGACCGGCTGGGCGACGATCTGAAGTTTGTGTTCATCACCTCGCAGGTTCGGGTGCAGGTGGCCGACGTGCTGAGCATCTCGGCGTCGCCGAGTGGCGCGGCGAAGTGCGAGCGCTGCTGGCACTACCGCAGCGACGTCGGTCACGATGCCGCCCACCCGACCCTGTGCGCACGCTGTCTGGGCAACCTCTACGGCGCGGGCGAACGGCGCGAATTCGCATGATCGGCGCTCACACGTCGATGATTTTTCAGCAACAACTTTTCTTGCAAATGACGTCCACAACGGGCTTGCGGCGACGAAACATGGAAAGTCGAGAAATGGCGAAATGTGGCGCCAAGCCCGTTGTGAACGTCATTTCAATGAAAAGCTGATGACGGAAAACCCTGAAATTCCAGCGGGTGTTCGCGTGCGGGCGCTCGCGCTGGTGCTCGCCGTCATCATCCTCGATCAGGCGACCAAGCTGTGGTTTCACGCGCAGTTCGTGGCTGGCGAGCGGCGCAACGTGCTGCCGTTCTTCGATTGGATCCTGACCTACAACACCGGGGCCGCGTTCAGCTTTCTGGCCGGAGCCGGTGGCTGGCAGCGCTGGTTCTTCGCCGTGCTGGCCGTTGCCGTCAGCCTCTGGTGCTGGCGCTGGTTGCAGCGCGAGCCTGACCGCCGGGTGCGCGTGGCGCTGGCGCTCATCATCGGCGGCGCGCTCGGCAACGTCATCGACCGCTTGTGGCTCGGCAAGGTCATCGACTTCATTCTCGTCTACTGGGCGCCCGCCAACTGGTATTACCCGGCGTTCAACCTCGCCGACAGCGCCATCACGCTCGGCGCCGTGCTCTTGCTGTGGAGCGC
>JAFEDD010000003.1:0-39987 GCA_018241765.1 Pseudomonadota bacterium
AATGCTCGCAATAGCTTGCTATTGCTGCGCTTTGCGCCTCGATTCGAACCAAAATCCATCGCATTTTTTTGTACCAATCTTCGCGAAACACTGCACTAGGGGCCGTGAGCAAGGCTGCGCGCGTGGCGCGCGCAGCCGACTCCACTTTAGCCCGGTGCGCAGGCTGGTGTGATCTTCTTCTCGGCCGCGTACTTCGCCGACGATTCCGCGATCATCTTGCTGAGCATGGCGCGGTCGCCGCTGATCCAGTTCGGTGTCAGCGCCTTCCATTGCTTGCCGTCCCAGATCTGCGCCTTGACCATGCCCGAGCCGACGTGATCCTGGCACGAGGTCTTCACCGGCGGGAACATGCCGAACACGCCGAGCGCCTTCTGCTTCGCCTCGTCGATGTTCAGGTTCTCGAAGCCCCAACGCACCTGTTCGCCGGTCATGCGCTTGCCCTTGCCGTATTTCTCCTGTGCCTTCTTGACCGCCTCGACGAAGAGGATCGCCGCCGTGACGCCGCGCATGTGATAGACCGAGCCGATGCGGTCCTTGTCGGAGAGGTTGCCCTTGCCGGCGCCATAGACCTTCTTGCGGATCTCGTCGAGCACCGGATAGTTGCCCGGCGTGTTGTAGGTCATCGTCGCGTAGCCCTTGGCCGCGTCACCCGCCGGAATCGCGTCCTCTTCCGAGCCCGCCCACCAGACGCCGATCATCTTGTCGCGCGGATAGCCGACGCGCGCGGCGGTCTTGATGGCCACCGCGTTCATGACACCCCATCCCCAGAGGATGACGAAGTCCGGGTTCGAACGACGGATTTCAAGCCACTGCGAGTTCTGCTCGTTGCCGGGGTGCGGCACGGCGATCTTGATCAGATCGTAGCCATACTGCTTGGCGCCGGCCTCGAGCACCGGGAACGGCTCCTTGCCGTAGGCAGAGTCGTGGTAGAGGTGCACGATCTTCTTGCCTTTGAGCTTGTCCATGCCGCCGGCCTTGTCGCCGAGGTACTTCAGCATGGCCGAGGCTTGATCCCAGTACGTCGCGATGAGCGGGAAGACGTACGGGAACACCTGCCCGTTCTGGGCGTCGGCGCGGCCGTAGCCCAACGTCGTCATCGGGATCTTGTCGACGGCGACGCGATCGAGAATGCCGTAGGCGATGCCGGTGGAGAGCGGCTCGATTGCCGAGGCGCCGCCGTTCTTGCTCTTCAGGCGCTCATAGCACTCGACACCGCGCGAGGCGTTGTACTCGGTTTCGCACTCCTCCCAGGAAATCTTCACGCCGTTGATGCCGCCGCCCTGGTTGACGAGGTTGAAGTAATCGATCATGCCTCCGAAGAAGCCGGTGCCGCCGGCCGCATAGGGCCCGACGCGATAGGACAGGACGGGCACGAACTGGTCCTGCGCGGAGGCAGGGGTGCCGGTGAAGGCAACGGTGGCGGCCAGCGCGGAGGCGGCGAGCCAGCGGGGCAGTCTTGGTTTCATGAGGTCTCCCTGGTGATGAATGGTGAGTGTCGTGTGTCGATCTTCGCGCGAGGCGCGTTGCGGGTCAATGCGGGAACGGCCATAGCCGCAGCTTTTCCTTCCCGATCTGCCACAGCCGGGCGAGGCCGTGCGGCTCGACGATCAGGAAAAAAATGATCAGGGCGCCGAACACCATCAACTCCAGATTGGAGGTGACCGAATTCGACAGCCCGGTGAAGTGAACGAGGTAGGAGAGCGCGATCGGGATCAGCACGATGAAGCCGGCGCCGAGGAAGGAGCCAAGGATCGAGCCGACGCCACCGATCAGCACCATGAACAGGATGCGGAAGGAGACGTCGAGGTTGTAGGCCTCGGGCTCGACCGTGCCGAGGTAGCAGTAGGCGTAGAGCGCGCCCGCCACGCCGCAGTAGAAGGAACTGATGGCGAACGCGGTGAGCTTGGTATGCACGATGCGAAAACCGATCACTTCGGCTGCCACATCCATGTCGCGGATCGCCATCCAGGCGCGGCCAGTCGTCGAACGCACGAGGTTCTTCGCCATCAGGGCCATGACCGTCACGATGACGAGCACGAGCAGGTATTTCGACTGCGGCGTGTCGAAGCGATAGCCGAGGATTTCGATTTGCTGCGCGGTGATGACGCCCGAGGCGCTGTTGTTGGTGAACCAGGGCACCTTGGTCAGACACCACACGACGAAGAACTGCGTGGCGAGCGTCGAGGCGGCGAGGTAGAAGCCACGGATGCGAAGGCTCGGCAGGCCGAACACGATGCCCACCAGCGCCGCGCAGATACCTCCAAGAATGAAGGCCAGAAGCACGGGCATGCCGTCGATGCGCGCCATGAAGTTGTAGCTGGCGAAGGCGCCGACGGCCATGAACGCGGCCGTGCCGAGCGAGAGTTGTCCCGCGTAGCCGGTCAGGATATTGAGCCCGATCGTCGCCAGCGCGTAGATCAGGAACGGCGTCATGATGGCCGAAAAGAAATACGGCGTCGCGGTCCGCGGAATCACGACGAACGCGACCAGCAGCATCAGCGCGATGCCGATGCGGTCCTGCGCAATCGGGAAGATCTGCGCGTCGGTGACGTAGGACGTCTTGAACTGCCCGGCTTCGCGGTAAATCATGGCGCGCTCCGCGCGTCAGGGCGCCGGACGGAAACGGCATGTGGGTAATGCAGTGCGTGAACCACCTCAAATCCTCCGGATGATCTTTTCGCCGAACAACCCTTCCGGCCGCACGACCAGGAAGAGCAGCGCCAGCACATACGGGAACCAACCCTCGATGCCGCCGCCGACGTAGGGGCCGAGATAGACCTCGGCCAGTTTTTCCGTGGCGCCGATGATGAGGCCACCGACGATCGCCCCCGGCACGGAGGTGAAGCCGCCGAGGATCAGCACCGGCAGTGCCTTCAGCGCCACGAAGGTGAGCGCAAACTGCACGCCGCTGCGCGAACCCCAGAGCAGGCCGGCCACCAGCGCCACGAAACCGGCGACGGCCCAGACGATGCCCCACACGTGCTGCAGCGGAATACCCACGGTGAGAGCGGCCTGATGGTCGTCGGCAACGGCGCGAAGGGCGCGGCCGATCTTCGTCTTGTTGAAGAGCACGGCAAGCGCGGCGACCAGTACGCCACAGATTACGGCCGCCGTCACGTCGAACTTCGACACCACCATGCCGGCGCTGTCCAGAATTGCCGCGATGGGCTCGTCGGGGATGCCGAGATCGAGCGCTCGCACGCCCGAACCCCAGACCAGTTGCGCGAAGCCTTCCAGAAAGAAGGTGAGTCCGATCGTTGCCATGAAGAGCACGATTTCGTTCTGGTTCACCAGCGGGCGCAGCACGATGCGCTCGGTCAGGAAGCCGAAGGCGATCATGACCACCATCGTGATCGGGATGGCGATCCACAGCGAGATGCCGAACTTTTCCTGCAACGCCACCGTGGTCAGCGCGGCGAAGAACACCATGGCGCCTTGCGCGAAATTGAAGACGCCGGAGGCCTTGTAGATGAGCACGAAACCGAGGGCAACCAGCGCGTACATGACGCCCGAGAGCAGACCGGTGATGAGCACCTCGAAAAAGAATTGCATCAGTGGGCTCCCAGGTAGGCCTTGATGACTTCCGGGTCGCTGCGGACCTGCTCCGGAGTGCCGTCGCCGATCTTCTTGCCGTAGTCGAGCACGACCACGCGGTCGGAGATGTCCATGACCACGCCCATGTCGTGTTCGATGAGCACGATGGTGGTGCCGAACTGATCGTTGGTGTCGAGCACGAAGCGGCACATGTCCTGTTTTTCCTCGACGTTCATGCCGGCCATCGGCTCATCGAGCAGCAGCATGGAGGGTTCGGCGGCGAGCGCGCGCGCCAGCTCCACCCGCTTCTTGATGCCGTACGGCAGCCGCGCGACCGGAGTCTTGCGTACGTGTTGCAGTTGCAGGAAGTCGATGATTTCTTCGACGACGCGGCGGTTTTCGATTTCCTCGCGGCGCGCGCGGCCGAACCAGATTGCCTGCTCGAGAAAGTTCGATTTGATTTTCAGGTTGCGCCCGGTCATGATGTTGTCGAGCACGCTCATGCCGCTGAAGAGGGCGATGTTCTGAAAGGTGCGAGCGATGCCGTGCGCCGCGGCCTCGTAGGTGTCCATGTCGCGTCGCTCGCGGCCGCGGAAGGTGATGCTGCCCTGCTGCGGCGTGTAGACACCGTTGATGACGTTGAGCATGGAGCTCTTGCCGGCGCCGTTCGGCCCGATGATGGCGCGGATCTCGTGTTCGCGGACGTCGAAGGAAATATCGGTCAGCGCCTTCACGCCGCCGAAACTGAGCGAAATGTGATCGACCTTCAGGATGACGTCGCCGATGCGCCGTGCCGTGCTCATGCGGCCTCCCGGGTGACGGCTGGAAAGGTCTTGGCGTCGCGGATCTTCACGTCGGCCGCAATGGCGCCGATGCGCCCGTCCTCGAATTTCACCTGGGTTTCGATGTGTTGCACGTGGCGCCCCTCGAAGAGTGCCGCGACGAGCGGTGCGTATTTTTCGGCGATGAAGCTGCGGCGCACCTTGCGCGTGCGCGTCAGCTCGTCGTCATCGGGGTCGAGCTCCTTGTGCAGCACGAGGAAGCGTGCAATCTGCGAGTGCGAGAGTTCGCCCTCGGTGGCGAGCTCGGCGTTGACCGATTCGACGCAACTCTGGATCAGGTCGTAGACCTCTTCCTTGCCGGCGAGATCGATGTAACCGGAATAGACGAGGTTGCGCCGCTCTGCCCAGTTGCCCACCGAGGTCAGATCGATGTTGATGAAGGCCGTGACATGGTCGCGCTCGTGCCCGAAGCACACGGCCTCCTTGATGTGCGAGAAGAACTTGAGCTTGTTCTCGATGTAGTTCGGCGCGTACATCGCGCCATTGGCGAGGCGCCCGACGTCCTTGGCGCGGTCGATGATCTTCAGGTGGCCGTCGCGGTCGAACACGCCAGCGTCCCCGGTGCGGAAGTACCCCTGCTCGTCGATTGCCTCCGCTGTCGCGTCGGGCCGTTTGTAATATTCCTTCAGGACCATCGCGCCGCGTACCAGCACCTCGCCGTTGTCGGCGATCTTCACCTCCGCGCCGGGGGCGACGGCACCGACGCTGTCGAGCTTGATCTGCCCATCGGGTTGCAGGCAGGCGTAGGCGCAGGTTTCCGTCGAACCGTAGAGTTGCTTCAGGTTGATGCCGAGCGAGCGGTAGAAGCGAAAAAGATCGGGCCCGATGGCGGCGCCGGCCGTATAGGCGACGCGGATGCGGCTCATGCCGAGCGTGTTCTTCAGCGGGCCGTAGACCAACAGGTTGCCGAGCGCGTAGGCGACACGGTTGCCGAAGCTGACCGGCTTCCCTTCGAGCAGATCGCTGCCGCAACGTTTGGCGACCGTCATGAATTTTTCGTACAGCCAGCGTTTGGCGCGGCTCGCGTCCTCCATGCGGATCGTGACTTCGGTCAGCAGACCTTCGAAGATCCGCGGCGGCGCGAAGTAGTACGTCGGCCCGATCTCGCGCAGGTCGGTCATCACGGTGTCGGCCGATTCGGGGCAATTCACCGTGAAACCGGCAACGAGAAACTGCGCGTAGCTGAAGAGATGGTCGCCGACCCACGCCATCGGCAGGTAGGAGAGCACGTTGTCGGTGGCGACCAGATGATCGAACTCGACGCCGCCACGCGCGGCCATGATGAACGCGCGGTGGGTCTGGCAGACCCCCTTCGGCTTGCCCGTGGTGCCCGAGGTGTAGAGCATGACGGAGACGTCGTCCGTGTTGCCCGCCGCGACTTCGGCTTCGAAGCGTCCAGGGTGCGCCCGATCGAACTCGCGCCCCCGCTCGCGCAATGCGTCGAGGCTGTCCAGACCGGGGGCGTCGTAGTTGCGCAGGCCGCGAGGGTCTTCGTAGATGATGTGTTCGAGCCCGGGGAGGGCGGTGCGGGCTTCGATCAGCTTGTCGACTTGCTCCTGATCCTCGACGATGGCGAAGTGGATGCCGGCGTTTTCCAGCACGTAGGTCATCTCGGCGGCAATGGCGTCCTGATACATCGGTACGGCGATGCCGCCCAGCGCCTGAGCGGCCGTGAACGCCATGTAGAGTTGCGGGCGGTTGTCGCCGATGATGGCCAGATGATCGCCCCGCTTGAATCCGAGGGCCGCGAGCCCCATCGCCATTTCGCGCACTTCGGTCGCGGTCTGGCGCCAAGTCCAGCTTTGCCAGATGCCAAGGTACTTCTCGCGCAGCGCCGGCGCATCCGGGCGCGTCGCGGCATGCCGCAGCAGCAGTCGTGGAAAGGTGTCGGGCGCGGCCGAGCCGTGAGCGCCGGGTTGGTCAGACATGAGCGCGCGATCCTCCTCGTTGCGGTGTCGTGCACCGCTGGACAACGAGTCCGATGCAGGGCAGCATCACGGGCTCGCTCATCCGTATGTGTTCCGTGGCCAATAGTAGCGATCGTGCGTTGCACCATCGCCGGTGCGGAAAGCCGGCGGACGCGCTGGCGCCGTCTGCAAACCCCCGACATAACCGACCCTGGGGTCGGGATTGCGACGAGTTTAAGTCTTATATAAGAGTTGCCTCTCAGGGTTTCTACCAATGTCGTGTCACGCCGCCTGCGGCGGAGGGGCGCGCGCAACACTCCCTGTGGCCCGAACCCAGTTTCGCATGTCGCCATTTCACATCGAACACTTTGCCTTGCTTGATTCCACCAACCAGCGCCTGCTGCGGCGCGCGGCCACGGAGGATTGCCATCGGTGCTGCGTGGTTGCCGACAGCCAGAGTGCCGGACGCGGCCAGCGCGGCCGTGCGTGGCATGCGGCACCCGGAACGGCGCTGTTGTTCAGCGTCGCGTGGCGCTTCGCGCCGGGTGTGGCGCTCGATGGCCTGAGCCTTGCCGTGGGTGCGATGACCGTCGCCGTGCTGGCGGAACAGGGCGTTCTCGGACTCCGCCTCAAGTGGCCGAACGATCTGCTCGCGCCGCTCGGTCATGGCGGCACGGGTGATGACGTGGCGGCGCTGGGCAAGCTGGGTGGCGTATTGATCGAAACCGTATCGGCGGGGGCGGCGGGGCGTACCGCCGTGATCGGCGTCGGCATCAACGTGAGCGCGGTGCCAACGGCACGGCTGCGGCCCGATGCGTTGCCGCCCGTGTGTCTGGACGATCTCGTTCGTCAGCCGCTGTCTCGCGAGCGGCTGCTCGAGGCGCTGATCGAGCGCTATGCACGCGACTTGCCGAGCTTCGCCGATCAGGGATTTGCGCCGTTTCGCGACGCCTGGTGGCAGGCACGTGCCTGGGCCGGTCAACCGTTGGATGTGCGTCTGCCCGATGGCCGTGAATTGAGCGGCGGCATGGTGGGCCTCGCGCCCGGCGGCGCTCTGGTCATCGAGGCTGCGGGCGCTTTGCATACACTCGTCTCCGGGGAGGTGTCTGTCCGTGCTGCTCGTTCTTGACATCGGCAATACGCGCTTGAAGTGGGCGGAGTTCGAAGGCGATCGCATCGTCGGTCGGGGTGCGATCTTTCTCGCCGAAGTCGCGCAATTCGTCGAGCGCGCGGGCTTTGCGCAGCGCCGGCCCGAACGCGTGGTCGGCAGTCATGTGGCCAACGTGGTCACGCGCGAGCGCGTCGAGCGGCAGTTCGCGGCACTCGGTCTCACCGTCGATTGGATCGCATCGAGCGCGTCGGCGTGCGGGATTCGCAACGGCTACAGTGAGCCGGCGCGACTTGGCACCGACCGCTGGGCGGCGCTCGTCGCCGCCTGGCAGCGAGGCCTGGCACCGTGCATCGTCGCCGGGGCGGGCACCGCGCTTACGATCGACCAGCTCGATGAGCGCGGGCATTTTCTCGGCGGCGCCATCGTGGCCGGCTACCACGCGATGCTCGGCGGCCTTGCCGGCAACACGGCGGCGCTTTCGGTGGACGCGGGCGAGTGGGCGCCGCAGCCGACGACGACGCGCGACGCGCTGGCGACTGGCGCCATCGATGCGATGGTGGGCGCCATTGAACGCAGTGAGCGGCGGCTTGCCGGGGTGCTCCGCGCGCGCGGCGTGAGCACAGCGCCACGCGTGGTGCTCACGGGCGGCAGTGCGTATCGCCTGCTCGAACACTTGCCACCCGATACGCTGGTGGTCGATTCTCTGGTGCTCGAAGGAGTGCGCCTGCTGGCACAATGACGGGCCACCCACACGCGCTGTCATGAAGAAACTGTTCGCCTTACTGCTGCTGGCCAATGCAGCGCTCTTCGGCTATGTCTATCTCGATCGCATGAACGGCGCGGCGCAGGCGGCCGCCGACCGCTATCAGCCCGTCAATGCGAGCCTGATCAAGGTGCTCAGCGCGCAGCAGGTGGCTCGGCTCGGCCCCGCCAAGGTGGCGCAGTTGACGCTGGCCTGCGCCGAGTGGGGCGCGTTCAATGACGTCGAGCGGGCGCGCGCGATGAAGCTGCTCGAGCCGCTCGCGCTCGGCAAGACGTTGACCAGCCGACGCACTGAAGCGACGGCCTCGCACTGGGTGTACATCGCGCCCAAGAGCAGCAAGCCGAGCGCCGAGCGAGCGCTGGCGGAACTGCGCAAGCTCAATGTGAGTGATGTGGCATTGGTGAGCGAAGCGGGGCCGTGGAACAACGCCATTTCGCTGGGCGTGTACCGCAGCAAGGAGGCGGCCGATGCCCGTCTCGCCGAACTGAAGGCGCGCGGAGTGAAGACCGCGACGTATCGCGAACGCGAACAGACCGTCGCGTTGACGGCTCTCGTCGTGCGCGAGCCAACGCAGGCAACGCTTGCGCAGCTGGAAGAGTTGAAAGCGCAGATTCCTGGCAGCTCGGTCAGCACCGGAGCCTGCCCCGAGGCGAAACCGTGACGGCCGCTGCGCATGGGGGCATCGCCCTCGTGGAGGATGCGTTGGACATCGACGCCGCTCGAGCGCTGATGCGTGCCTATGCGGCCTCGATCGGCATCGATCTGTGTTTTCAACACTTCGAAACGGAACTCGAGGCGCTGCCTGGCGCCTACGTTGCGCCGCGTGGCGGGCTGTGGCTCGCGCGCGATGATCGCGGCGCTGCGGTTGGGGTCATCGCACTGCGACCGCTGTCCGCCGTCGTCTGCGAGATGAAGCGGCTGTGGGTCGAGCCTCGCGCGCAGGGCACAGGACTTGGACGCGCGCTGGCACAGACGACCATCGATTTCGCGCGTGCGGCGGGATACGCCTCGATGAAGCTCGATACGCTGCAACATCGGATGCCGGCTGCGGTGTCGTTGTACCGCTCGCTCGGCTTCGTCGCCTGCGCCGCCTACACCGTGAACCCGGAGCCGGACGTGCTCTACATGGAACTCGATCTGGCGGGTGGCGACGCTGCGGCGGCGACAGGAGAGAGGCGATGAATCCCGATTACATCATCGTTGGCGGTGGTACGGCCGGGTGCGTGCTCGCCGGCAGGCTCTCGGAGGATCGTCGGCACTCCGTGTGCCTGCTGGAGGCGGGCCCGCGCGATGATTACCTGTGGATTCACATCCCGATCGGCTATGCCAAGACGATGTTCCATCCGGTCTACAACTACGGTTATTACACGGAGCCCGATCCGTACATGAACGACCGCAAGATCTACTGGCCGCGGGGCCGATGTCTCGGAGGTTCGTCGTCGATCAACGGGCTGATCCATATCCGTGGCCAGGCTGCCGACTACGATCGCTGGAGCGCGGCCGGCAATCCCGGTTGGTCATGGCGCGAAGTGCTGCCGTGGTTCGTTCGCAGCGAGCACAACGATGATCGGCGGTTGCAAGGCACCGCCTCGCACGGCACGGGAGGGCCGCTTTGGGCGACCAGCATTCCCGAGCCGCACCCGTTGATGGAAGCGATCATCGCCGCTGGCGAAGAGCTCGGCGTGCCGCGCACGATCGACTTCAACGGCGGCCAGCAGGAGGGTGTGGGCTACTACCAGCTCTTCACGCGAAACGGGTGGCGCTGCTCGACGGCCGTGGCCTATCTGCGCCCGGCACGGCGGCGCCGCAACCTGCGCGTCGAAGTCGATGCCCGAGTCACGCGTGTGCTGTTCGAGGGGACGCGTGCGGTCGGCGTCGAATACGTGCAGCGCGGCGTGCGTCAGCGGTTGCGGGCGAATCGCGAGGTGTTGCTCGCGGCTGGCGCGTTGCAGAGCCCGCAAATCCTGATGCTCTCGGGCATCGGACCGCAGGAGCACCTGCGCGAACACGGCATTGCGCCGCGTCAGCACCTGGCGGGCGTGGGCCGCAACCTGCAGGATCACTTGCAGTTGCGGCTCATGTTCAAGGTCAAGCAGCCGATCACGACGAACGATGATCTGCGTAGCCCGTGGCGAAAGTTCGGCATGGGTTGGCGCTGGATCACGCGGCGCTCCGGCCCGCTCGCCATCGGCATCAACCACGGCGGATTGTTCACCCGCGTGCTGCCCGAGTCGACGACGCCGGATATCCAGTTTCACTTCGCGGCGCTGTCGGCCGAATTGGCAGGGGCGGCGACGCACCCGTGGAGCGGCTGCACGTTCTCGGTCTGCCAATTGCGCCCCGAGTCGCGTGGTGAGGTGCGGCTCGGCTCCGCCGACCCGCTTGCGGCGCCGCTGATGCGCTCCAACTATTTGTCGCACGAGACGGACCGTCGTTGCGCCATCGCCGCGGTGCGCTATGCGCGGCGACTCGCACGCGCGCCGGCGCTGGAAGGGTTGATTGGCGAGGAATACCGCCCCGGCGATGGCGCGCAGAGCGACGATGAGATGCTCGGCTTTGCGCGGCAGTACGGGGCGACGATCTTTCATCCGGCCGGCACCTGCAAGATGGCACCGGCGAGTGATCCCGATGGCGTCGTCGATGCCACGCTTCGCGTTCGCGGCGTGCATGGATTGCGCGTGATCGATGCGTCGATCATGCCGACGCTGGTATCGGGCAACACCAATGCGCCGATCGTCATGATCGCCGAAAAGGCGGCAGCGATGATCGCGGCCGACGCGCTATAGTGACCATCATGAGCCAACCCGACGCGAGCCGCGAGCACTTCGCCACCTTGCCGGAGCCTCCGTACTACGCGGTGATCTTCTCGTCGCAGCGGACGGCGGGCGACGAAGGTTATGAAGCGATGGCCGAACGCATGCTGTCTCTGGCTTCGCAACAGGCAGGTTTTCTTGGCGCCGAATCGGTGCGCGGCACAGACGGTTTCGGCATCACGGTTTCGTACTGGCACGATGAGGCTTCGATCGCGCACTGGCGCGCCGTGGCCGAACATCAGGAGGCGCAACGGCTCGGACATCAACGCTGGTATGAGCGTTTTGAAATTCGCGTGGCGCGGGTGGAGCGCACGCGCAGCAAACGCTGAGTGCGGTGGCGGAAGGCGCCGCGCATCGCAATCGCAGGGGAGGGCTTTCGCATGTATCGCTGCTGTCGCTATTACGGTCTCGAGGGGGTTGCCGGGCATGAGGGTGACGCCGCGTTCAGTGTCGAAGTCAATCACTTCACGTTCGGGCCGGGTTGCCTGCGCGAGGCGGGCTCGCACGCACGCTCGCTCGGCATGCACCGGGTTGCGCTCTACACCGACAAGCAGGTGCGCGACCTGCCCTACGTCGCCACGGTCAAGCGCTCGCTCGAAGCGGCCGGCATCGATGTGGCGATTTACTGGGAATGCGAAGTCGAGCCGACGGACCGATCGTTCAAGGCGGCCGCAGCCTTTGCGCAGGAAGGGCGCTTCGACGGTTTTGTTTCGGTCGGCGGAGGCTCCGTCATCGACACGGCGAAGGCGGCCAACCTCTATGCCAGCCACCCCGATGATTTTCTCGCCTACGTCAACGCGCCGATCGGGCAGGGCAAACCGGTGCCAGGGCCGCTCAAGCCGCACATCGCCTGTCCGACCACCTGTGGCACCGGCAGTGAAGTGACCGGCATCGCGATCTTCGATCTCCTCGAACAGCAATGCAAGACGGGCATCCTGTCGCGGCACCTGCTCCCCTCGCGAGCGCTGGTCGACCCCGACGTGACGCACACACTGACCCCTGCGATCGTCGCCGCCAATGGCTTCGATGCGTTGTCCCACGCGCTGGAGAGTTACACGGCACGGCCGCATTCCGCCAAGGTGAAGAACTACGAAGGCTTCGACGGCGCCCGACGCCCGATGAACCAGGGCGCGAATCTCTGGAGCGACATGGGTGCGCGTGAAGCGCTGCGCCTGATCGGACAGAACCTGGTGCGCGCCGTCAACGACCCTGACGATGCGCAAGCCAGGGGCAGCATCATGTATGCGGCACTGGTGGCTGGCATGACGTTCAGCAACGCGGGCTGCCATCTGCCGCACGGCATGAGCTACGCGGTGAGCGGTCTGGTTCGCGATTTCAAAGCGCCCGGCGGTTACCCGCAGGACGCACCGATGGTGCCGCACGGCATGAGCGTGGTGCTCAACGCACCCAGCGTCTATCGCTTCACCGGCGAAGCCGCACCGGAGCGTCACCTCGAAGGCGCCGCTTTCCTTGGCGCGGATGTCCGCGACGCGCGGCCGGAAGATGGCGGCGAGGTGGTGGCGGCCAAGCTGATCGAAATGATGCAGGCCGTGCGCTTTCCGAACGGGCTGAACGCGGTTGGCTATAGCGAGGCCGATGCCGAAGCGCTGGCCGAACGGGCGTTCCCGCAGCAGCGGGTCATCCAGAACGCGCCACGCGAGGTGACGAAAACGACGCTCGCGGAACTCTTCAGAGGGGCGATGCGGTATTGGTGACGGAGCCCGCCGGGCGGGCGTTCGGCGCTTAGTGCCCGAGAATTTTCGACAGGAAGTCCTTCGAGCGATCGGTCTTCGGGTTGTTGAAGAACTCGTGCGGCGTGTTCTCTTCGACGATCTGTCCCTGGTCCATGAAGATCACGCGGTCGGCCACGGCCTTGGCAAAGCCCATCTCGTGCGTGACGCAGAGCATCGTGATGCCCTGCTTGGCCAGCTCGACCATGACGTCGAGCACTTCCTTGATCATCTCCGGATCGAGCGCCGAGGTCGGTTCGTCGAACAGCATGATCTTCGGCGTCAGGCACAGCGCCCGCGCGATGGCTACCCGCTGCTGCTGACCGCCGGAGAGTTGCAGCGGATATTTGCCGGCTTGCTCGGCGATGCGCACGCGCTTCAGTTGCGTCATGGCGCGTTCTTCGGCCTCCCGTTTCGGCAGTTTGCCGACGTACATCGGTGACAGCGTCAGGTTCTCCAGCACGGTCAGGTGCGGGAACAGGTTGAACTGCTGGAACACCATGCCGACATCCTTGCGGATGCGGTCGATCGCCTTGACGTCGTCGGTGAGCTCGGTGCCATCGACGATGAGGTGGCCTTCCTGATGCTCTTCGAGACGGTTGATGCAGCGGATCAGTGTCGATTTGCCGGAGCCCGAGGGGCCGCAGATGACGATGCGTTCGCCGCGTTTGACCTTCAGATCGATGTCGCGCAACACGTGGAAGCTGTTGCCGTACCACTTGTTGACGCGGTCGAAGACGATGATGTTGTCGGTTGCTTGGGTAGTCATGGCGATGCCCCGAGGTTCAGCGCAGGCGGGATTTGTTGGTCTGTTTCTCGATCCAGAGACTGTAGCGACTCATCGCGAAGCAGAAGCAGAAGTAGATCGCGACGATGAAGATGTAGCCTTCGAGCTTGAAGGGACGCCAGTTGGCATCGGAGTTGAGGGCGAGCCCCAGGGCGCCGGTCAGCTCGTACATCGAAACGATGGAGACGAGCGAGGTGTCCTTGAACATCGAGATGAAGCTGTTCATGATGCCGGGCACGACCATCGCGAGCGCCTGCGGCAGGATGATCTTGCGCTGCGTCTGCCAGTAGGACAACCCGAGCGACGCCGCCGCTTCGCTCTGCCCCTTGGGTAGCGCCTGCAGGCCGCCGCGGATGACTTCGGCGAGGTACGCCGCCGTGAACAGCGTGATGCCCGCCAGCGCACGGATCAGCACGTCGATGCTGACGCCTTGCGGCATGAACAGCGGGAACATGAAGGAGGCCATGAACAGCACCGAGATCAGCGGCACGCCGCGCACGAGTTCGACGTAGACGGTGCAGAAGCTGCGGATGGCGGGAAGGCTGGAGCGTCGACCCAGCGCCACCAGCAGCGCGAGCGGAAAGGCGAGCACCATCGACAGTGTGGTCAACATGATGGTGAGCGGCAATCCGCCCCAGCGGTCGGTGGTGACCGCACTCAATCCGAGCACGCCGCCCGCCATCACCACGAAGTAGACCGCGAGCACGATGACCCACAGCACGGCGAGCCATTTGCTCCAGAACGCCCGCGTGCAGGAAGCCACGATCAATGCGATCAGCAGCAGCGTTGCGACCAGCGGTCGCCACTGCTCTTCGAACGGGTAGCGCCCGAAGAGGATCAGCCGATATTTCTCGGCGATGACGCCCCAGCAGGCGCCGGCACCGTCGGCGCGACAGGCGTCGACGTTGGGGACGACGGTGGCCGTGAACACGGCCCAGTTCAGCAGCTTGGGCAGGAAGTAGAACAGCACGCCGCCGATGATGAGGGTGGCGATCGCACTGGGCACGCTGCCGAAGAGATTGCTGCGAATCCACGGCACCAAGCCCTCGGTGCGAACCGGGGCGGGGCGCGGCGGCAGAGACTGAAAGATGATGGTGTCGGCCATGCTAGCGCTCCTTGATGGCAGCCTTCTTGTTGTACCAACCCATCAGCACCGAGGTGGCGAGCGAGGTGATCAGGTAGACGACCATGATCAGCGCGATGCACTCGACGGCGCGACCGGTCTGGTTGATCGCGGTGTTGCCGATCGACACCACGTCGGGGTAGCCGATGGCGACGGCGAGCGAGGAGTTCTTCGTGAGGTTCAGGTATTGGTTGGTCATCGGCGGGATGATGACGCGCAGCGCCTGCGGCAAGAGCACTTTCTGCATCTCCTGCCCGCGACTGAGCCCCAGCGCGCGTGCCGCTTCGCTCTGGCCATGCGCGACCGACTGGATGCCCGAGCGCACGACCTCCGAGACGAACGCGGCGGTGTAGAGCACGAGCCCCATCAGCACGGCCAGGAACTCGGGCGTCAGTGACCCGCCGCCTTCGACGGCGAATTCCCCCTTCTTCGGAATTTCCCACGCCGTTGGCATGCCGCCCGCGCCCCAGCCGATCAGCGCGCCGACGATGACGATCGCCAGCGGCGCGAAGAACAGACTGCCCAGGCGGCCGGTTTCCTCGAAGCGCCGCTGCGTGCGGCGACGGTACGCCCACGCAGCGACGAGGCCTGCTCCGAGTCCGGCGAGCGTGGCCAGATGTGCGCTCGACCATTCGGGAATCGGAAACGAAAGGCCACCCTTGCTCAGATAGAACGGCCCGATGTGGCGTGCGTCCGTGATGTCGGGCAGCAGTTCGGTGGCGAGCAGGTACCACATCAGCAGCTGGATCAGGATCGGTACGTTGCGAAAGAGTTCCACGTAGGTTTGGCACAGGCCACGCACGAGTCCGTTGCGCGAAAAACGGCCGATGCCGATCAGCGTGCCGAGTATCGTCGTCAACAGGATGCCGACGGCCGCCACCCGCAGCGTGTTGACGATGCCGACCAGGAACGCCTTCCAGTAGGGGTCGTTCGAGTCGAAATGAAACAGCGACTCGCCGATGTCGAAACCGGCGGTCGTGGTGAGAAAGTCGAAGCCCCCTTGAATGCCGCGCACCCGCATGTTTTCGGCGGTGTTGTGGGCGAGGAACCAGCCGGTGGCGGCGACCAGTGCGAGCAGGACGATCTGGTAGATCAGGCCGCGAAAGGCCTGGCTGCGCCATGACCAATCACGTTTTTTGGGCGGCGTACGTGGTGCATCGGCCATGTCGTTCCCCGCGAATGACGTTGGTTGTGCGGCAAGATGAACGGCTTGCCATGCAGGTTGGCGGAGCGCGGTGCGCTGCTCGGGCGCCCTCAGCAGGTCGAGGCGCTCTCGCCGATCCCCGCCCCGAGGGGCGAGGCGTTCCGGTTGCTGTCACGGCGATCGACACGGTGCGCCGATCGCCGAGTGCACACGGGGGTGCGCTCGGCGACGGGCAAGGCGGCGATGCGTCCGTGCAAGGCGGCGTTCAGCGTACCGGGTAGGCGTACATCAGGCCGCCCTTGTTCCACTGGTTGTTGACGCCGCGCGGCAGCTTCAGGGCGCTCTTCGGGCCGACGTTGCGCTCGAAGATCTCGCCGTAGTTGCCGACGGTCTTCAAGGCGCGCGTCATCCAGTCCTTGTCGAGGCCGAGCAGTTTGCCGGTGTCTTCCGTGGTGCCGAGGATGCGCTGCACGACCGGGTCCTGGCTCGATTTCATCTGGTCGACATTGTGTTGGGTGATGCCGTATTCCTCGGATTCGATGAGTCCGTAGATGACCCACTTGGCGATGGCGAACCATTCGTCGTCACCACGGCGCACCATCGGGCCGAGGGGTTCCTTCGAGATCAACTGCGGCAGGATGACGTGATCGTCCGGGTTCTTCGCTTCCTTGTTGCGCACCGAAGCGAGCCCCGAGGCGTCCGTCGTGTAGGCGACGCAACGCCCAGCGAAGTAGGCGCCGGTGGCGGCTTCGACCTTCTCGAACACGACCGGCTTGATGCCGAGGCCGTTGGTCTTCGAGAAGTCGGTCAGGTTTTTCTCGGTCGTGGTGCCCGACTGCACGCAGACGGTCTGGCCCTTCAGCTGCTTGGCGTCCTTGATCTTCGACTTGGTGGGGACCATGAAGCCCTGGCCGTCGTAGTAGGTGACGACCGTGTCGTGCAGGCCGAGCGATGCATCGCGCGTGAGCGAGAAGGTGGTGTTGCGCGACAGAATGTCGACCTCGCCCGACTGCAGCGCGGTGAAGCGCTGTTGCGCACCGAGCGGTACCCACTTGACCTTGTTGCCGTCGCCGAGCACGGCTGCCGCGATGGCGCGGCAGATGTCGACGTCGAGCCCCGACCAGGCGCCGTTGGAATCGGCCTGCGAGAAGCCGGCGAGGCCGGTGTTCACGCCGCAGACGACCTGCCCGTTCTTCTTGATCTTGTCGAGGGTTGCGCCGGCGTGTGCGGGAGCGGTGGCCAGCGCGCCAAGCGCGAGCAGGGCGCCGAGGGCGACCTTGGTTTGGGTGAGTTTCATCGGGATCCTCCTTGATTGGAAACGAAACATGCAGGAACCATCGATCCTGACGACGGCCCCGTCCGGCAGGCATTACACCAGAGATTGCGCCCGGTTGCATGCCGAAATGGCAAACGATGATACGTGAGATGGCGGCGCCAGCGGAGCGTTCGGAGGCGCGATTCGGGTTATCCCGAAGTGCTTGCCGGATGCGCGCTCAACCGAGCAGATGCAGCTCCATCGCCGTCACTGCGCGGCGAGCGCCGAGCAGCACCACGGCATCGCCGGCGGCGAACACGAAGTCGTCGTTCGGGCGAGGCAGACGTTCGCCGCCACGGCGAACCTGGGCCACTTCGACGGCCTCACCGGCGAACGATGCCGCCACGTCGCGCCACGAACGTCCCACCGCCTGTGCGCCTGCGCTGAGTTGCACGGTGTGCAGCACGCGGGCGTCCTCGTCGGTTTCGCTGCTGTCGCTCGCGCCACGGTAGAAGCCGAGCAGCAGACTGTAGTGCTCCTCGCGCACCGCACGGATGCGGCGCAGCACTCGGGCGAGCGGGGTGCCGAGCAGGAGCAGCGCGTGTGAGGCCAGCATCAGGCTGCCTTCGAGCACTTCGGGCACCACTTCGGTGGCGCCGGCCGCGAGCAGGCGCTCGATCGGTGCTTCATCGCTGGTGCGGGCGACGATCGGCAGATCGGCGCGAATGGTGCGCGCGGTGGCGATGATCTTCAGGGCCGCTTCTTCGTCGATGAAGGAGACGACCAGTGCGCGTGCGCGCTCGATGCCCGCGGCGATCAGCGCTTCGCGACGGCGACCATCGCCGAACACCACGTGGTGCGCACCCTCGCCACCGCCGATGGCTTCGCGCACGCGCTCGGGGTCGTGGTCGAGCGCGACATAGGGCACGCCTTCGGTGTCCAGCAGCCGCGCCAGATACTGTCCGCTGCGACCGTAGCCGCAGATCACGACGTGGTCTTGCCGCGTCATGCTCTCGGAGGCGATGCGAAAGATGTCGGCCGAACGGGCGAGGAAGTCGCGCGCCGTCAGGCGGCGGTTGATGGCCTCGGCGGCGCGCGGCAGGAACGGTGCGAGCAGCATCGAGATGACCATCGCGGCAATCGCGATCTGCGAGGCGTCGGAGGCGAGCGCGCCACTGGTGATGCCAAGCGTCAGCAGCACGAAGCCGAACTCGCCACCGGGCGCGAGCAGCGCGGCGGCGATGTTGGCCTCGGCGATCTTGAAGCGAAAGAGACGTACCAGGGGTTGCACGAGCAGCGCCTTGCCGAAGAGCAGTACCGCGACGGCCGCGACGACCCAGCCGAGCTCGGCGACGACCAGTCCGCCGTCGAGCAGCATGCCGACGGAGATGAAGAACATGCCGAGCAGCACGTCGCGGAAGGGGCGGATGTCGTCTTCGACCTGCAACTTGTATTCCGTCTCCGCGATCAGCATGCCGGCGACGAACGCGCCGAGCGCGTGCGGCAGCCCGGCGATGTGACACAGCCATGCCAGCAGCAGCGTGACGAACAGCACGTTCAGCATGAAGAGCTCGCTCGTCTTGCTTTTGGCGACGAGGTGGAACCACGCCCGCAGCACGGGCTGACCGAACCCGAGCAGGAGCCCCAGCAGCACGACGACCTTGACGAACAGCCACGCGGTGTCGGTGAGGCTGACGGGCGCGCCGACTCCGAGCGCGGGCAGCAGGATCAGCAGCGGCACCACGGCGAGGTCCTGGAACAGGAGCACGCCGATCACGGCGCGGGCGACGGGCGCGGTCAGCTCGTTGCGTTCGGCCAGCAGCTTGATGCCGATGGCGGTCGAGGACATCGCGAGCGCGGCGCCGAGCACGGCGGCGGCGGCGACCGGTTGCCCGAGCGCGAACGCGAAGAGCGCGAAGAGCGCGAAGCAGAGCAGGAATTGCGCCGAGCCGAGCCCGAGCACCATGTGGCGCATCGCACGGAACTGCGGCAGCGAAAACTCGAGCCCGATCGAGAACATCAGGAACACGATGCCGTACTCGGCGATGGCGCGGGCCTGTTCCGAGTCCGGGATCAGCTTCAGGGCATGCGGGCCGAGCAGCATGCCCGCGGCGAGATAGCCGAGCAGCGAGGGCAGACCGAGCCGACGGCACACCCCCACTGCGAGCACGCTCGCCGCGAGGACGATGACGACGATGGCCAGCGGCGATTCCATCGGTCGAATTTAGCAGAGCGTGGTGTGGCGTGAGCTTGCCGTCGGCGTCGGCTCATGGCGCCGATTTCCATAACAACTTTTCGCTGGAATGCGCATCCATGACGGGCTTGGAGCGAAGTTTCGACAAAAGTCGACTTTAAGGGAAAATCGCGCTCCAAGCCCGTTGTGGACGTGCTTTGAGGGGAAAGTTGTTATGTGGTTTTCGCGTGCCCGCCGCGTTGCAACATCGCCTTCGGGCTCGGGTCAGTGCCGCCAGACTTTGAGCCCGCGCAACGATTCCATCGCGTCGAAGTCGTGATCGTTGTGCAGCAGCGCATGGTTGTGTTCGATGCAATACGCGGCTTGCAGAATGTCGATCGGGCTGGCCATGGTGATGCCGTGCGCTCGCAGCTCACGGTAGTGTCGTGCGGCGGCGCGGCACATGCCGTCGCCGCCGATGGTGACGACATCGAGCGCGCACATGACGCCCTCTGCGGCCCGATAGTCACGCTCGTGGCGAAAGCCGCGCAGCACTTCGAACAGCGCAAGATCGGCGATGGCGATCGGCGCTGCCGCCTCGTCGAGCAGTGCGGCGAGCCGCTCGACGGCGGGTGTGTCACGCCCTTGAAAGAAATCGATCCACACGCTGGAATCGACGAGGATCACGTCGAGGACACCTTCCGGGTCGCCGTACGCGCGTCGCCTTTCGCGCGTTTGCCGTAGGGAGGTGGTGGCGGGCTGTGCACCTTGGACGCGGTGGTGGCCCGCGCGGCAGGGGTTGGCAACGGCTCGTCATCCCACTGCAATTGGCCGCGCAGCGCAAGGATGTCGCGGTACGCCGCCTTGCGGGCGAGCAACTGCAAGCCCGCCGCGACCGCCTCGCGCTTGCTGGCGAACGGGCCGGCGCGCATGGCGGCGTCCATCAACGCGTCGTCGATATCAATGTTGGTGCGCATGATGGTGTCGCGGATGTGTAAAAAGTGCGCACAGTATACACACGATTGCGATCGGCGTCGTTCCGCGTCATGCGGTCGGGCGCCCGCGAACGCGGCTTCGCAGGTTCGCCGATCGTGATCGGTCAGCGCCAGAGCCGCAGCAGTTGCCCGCTGTCGGTGGCGAGATAGAGCCAGCCGTCGGGACCCTGCTTGACGACGCGCATGCGCTGCCCGAGCGCTTTCACGACGGCGACTTCGTCCTTCGAAACGAAGGCGTTGCCGTTGAGCACGATGCGCCAGAGCGTGGTGCCGGCGAGGCCGCCGACGAAGGCGTTGCCTTGCCATCCGAGATCGTCGAATTTGCCGCCGGTGTAGAAAACGAGGCCGGACGGCGCGGTCGAGACCGGCAGCCAGGTCGTCACCGGCTCTTCGTAGGTCGGCGCATGCACGCCGCCGGTGCCGCCCGGGCGGCAGGACGGCGTGTTGGTGCCGGCCCAGTAGGGACAGCCGTAGCTCACCAGCGGCCAGCCGTAGTTGCGCCCCGGCAGCACGAAGTTCAGCTCATCGCCGCCGAGCGGGCCGTGTTCGGTGACCCACAGATCGTCGCTGCCCGGACGCATCGCCGCGCCTTGCGGGTTGCGATGGCCGTAGCTCCAGATTTCGGGCCGCGCGCCGGGGGTGGCGAAGGTCGGGTTGCCGGCCGGGATGGTGCCGTCGCGGTTGATGCGAATGACCTTGCCGAGCGTCTTCGTCAGATTCTGTGCGTTGTCGCTGGTGGGGGCACCGGGGTCGTCGGTCTGCCGCTCGCCGAGCGTCACCATCAGCGTCTTGTCGCTGCGAAACGCCAGGCGTGACCCAAAGTGCCCGTCGCCGCCGACCTTCGGCGTTTGCCGGTAGATCACCTGCGCGTTGCTGATGGTGTTGGCGGTGACGTTCAGGTCGCCGCGCGCGACGGCTGTGCCGGAGCCGCCGCTGCCGGTCTCCGAGAATGTCCAGTAGATGCGCGTGTTGCTGCTGCCGTCGTAGTCCGGGTCGAGTGCGACGTCGAGCAGGCCGCCCTGACCGGAGGCGCTGAGGTTGGGCAGACCGGGGTTGATGTTGGCGGACTTGCTTGCGCCGTTGGCGCTGACGATGACCATGCTGCCGCCCTTCTGCGTGAACAGCATGCGGCCATCCGGCAGAAAGGCCATGCCCCACGGCGCGTTCAGCGTGACCGGCAACGGCGTGACGGTCAGCGGACCGGTGGCGTCGCTGGCGAGCGCGCCGCCGCAACTGCCGTTCAGATGGCCGCGCAGCAGCGCCCACGTGTTGCGCGGCGGGCTGCCGGTGATTGCGCCCGAGAGCACGCTCGGCCCCGTGACGCCCTGCATGGCGCGCACCACCATCAGACCGTCGCCGGTCGCGGTCGGCGCATTGCCGCTGCCGTCGAGGCGCAGGCTGCGATCGGCGATCATGCTGTCGATGTGGCTTGCGATCTGGGCGGCATCGGTGCGCATGCCGCGCGGGTTGACCGCGTCGGCGACCAGCGCCGCGCCACTCAGCCCGAGCAGGCGGCGCACGATGAGCACGCCGTCGGTGGCGGGGTTCCATGCGCCGTCCTGATCGATGTCGAGGTTGCACGCGGCGTGCGTGCCGCTCGCGACGAGCACGGCGATCAACGCGACGGCGGCGGGTAGCGGGCGAGAGCGAATCATGTGGCCTCCCGAAAGAGCGGTGATGGGGTTCCCCGGTGTGCCGCCGGCCGCCCTCGCCGCGCAGGGCTCGGCGAGGGCGTCGGCACGTTGACGCGGCAAGTCTACCGTGCTGCCATGCCGTTGTCATTACCCCGTGGGGCGCGGCCTTCACGCGGCCGAACGTTGCTTGCGGAACGCGTTCGCCGCACCATCAGCTTTCATCGGAAACACCCATCCACAACGGGCTTGCAGCGCCAATTGGCGGAAACTCGACTTTTGGCGAAATGCGCGTGCAAGCCCGTTGTGGATGCGCATTTCCGCAATAAGGCGTTGGTGAAATGACGCCGCTTTGGCGACCGCAGGGCGCGCTGCCTATGCGATCCAGCGGGTGAAATCCTCGACCGCGAGTCTCGGCGTCCGGAAGGCGTTCACGCTCGCCGTCTCGTCGGCGTACCCGAGCGAGAGTCCGCACACGAGGAGTTCGTCGTCACCCATGCCGAGGATCGGCGCGATGATCGACGCGAAGCCATTCCATGCGGCTTGCGGACAACTGTGCAGCCCGCGGGCGCGGGCGGCGACCATGACGCTCTGGACGAACATGCCGCAATCGAGCAGGCTGCCGCGCCCGAGTGAGCGATGGATGCTGAAGAAGAGCCCGACCGGCGCATCGAAGAAGCGGAAGTTGCGCTGGTGCTGCGCGTGCATCGCGTCCTTGTCGGCGCGGGTGATGCCGAGCAACCCGTAGAGCCCCCAGCCGTTGTCGCGTCGACGCTGGAGGTAGGGCTCGAACCACGTCGATGGGTAGTAGTCGTAGCTCTCGCGGTAGACCTCGGCGAGCGCCGGATCGGCGCGCAGTGCGTCGTGCGCGGCGCAGACCTCGCGCTCGATGCGGCCGCGTGCTACGCCTTCGACCACGTACACCCGCCACGGCTGCGTGTTGCTGCCGCTGGGCGCGCGGGCGGCGACGGCGAGGACTTCGGCGATCGTCTCGCGCGCCACCGGCGTCGGCAGAAAGGCGCGCATCGAACGACGGCTCGTGATGGCAGCATCGACGCTCGCGGCGTCAGGGGGGACGGTGGTGTCGGGCGGTGGGTTCATGCGTGCACGGTGGGCGAGAGCGCGAAAACCAGGCGACGCGTGGTACGACGATGAGGTGGCTTTTGGACGAAACCCGCATCCATGACGGGCTTGGAGCGAAATTTCAACGGAAGTCGACTTCGTGCCATTTCAGGCGCCAAGCCTGTCATGGATGCGGGTTCGACGCAAAAGCTGTGCTCACAGTTTGATCTGAGCGCCGAGTTCGAGCACGCGGTTGGTCGGAATCTGGAAGTACGCGGTGGCCGACTGCGCGTTGCGCGCCATCAGGCTGAACAGGCGCTGGCGCCACACCGAAATGCGCTTCGAGGGGCCCGGCACCAGCACCTCGCGGGAGACGAAAAACGAGGTGTCCATCATGTCGAAGGTGATGCCGTGCTCGCGTGCGGCGAGCGTCAGTGCCTTCGGAATGTCCGGCGTGTTCATGAAGCCGTAGCGCACAACCATCTTGTAGAAGCCGCGCCCGAGATCCTCGATCTCGACTCGGCGCGCGCGCGTGACCAGCGGAATGTCCTCGAACTGCACGTGCAGCACGACGTTGCGCTCGTGCAGCACCTTGTTGTGCTTCAGGTTGTGCAGCATCGCCGGGGGCATCTCGTCGGGCGTCGAGGTCATGAACACGGCGGTGCCCTGCACGCGGGTGGCGTCGCGCGAAAGCCCGTCGATCATCGGCGCCAGCGGCAGCGCGGTTTGCTTGCGCTGCTCGGCCATCAGGTTGCGGCCTCGCTTCCAGGTCGTCATGAAGACGAGCACCGCGCAGGCAACGAGCAGCGGCAGCCAGCCACCGTCGGGAATCTTGATGGCGGTGGAGGACACCAGCGCGATGTCGATGATGAAGAACGCACCGACCGAGAACAGGGCCAGCGCGCGGTTCCATTTCCAAAGCCCGAGCGCGACGATCGAGAAGAGGACGGTGTCGATCAGCATCGCGCCGGTGACCGCGAGGCCGTAGGCGGCGGCCAGATTGTCACTGCTGCGGAACGCGAGCACCACGATGAACACGAGCGAAAAGAGCATCCAGTTGATCGCCGGCAGGTAGATCTGCCCTTCCTGCTGGTGCGACGTGTGGATGACCTTCATGCGCGGCAGGAAGCCGAGCTGGATGCCCTGGCGCGCGATCGAGAAAGCGCCGGCGATGACCGACTGCGAGGCGATGACGGTGGCCGTTCCGGCCAGCACCACCAGCGGAATCATCCAGGCATGAGGCACCTGGTCGTAGAACGGATGCATCTTGCACGCCGCAGCCGGATTCGCCGCGGTTTGCGCCGCGCAAGTCTTCAGGATCAGCGCGCCCTGCCCGAAATAGTTCAGCACCAGCGCCGGCATCACCCAGCCGAACCACGCCACCCGAATGGGACGGGCGCCGAAGTGGCCCATGTCGGCGTACAGCGCTTCGGCGCCGGTCAGCGCCAGCACGGCGGAGCCGAGCACGATCAGCGAGAGCTTCGGATGCTCGATGAAGAAGCCGATCGCGTGCCGCGGATTGAGCGCCGCGAGCACCGAGAAATTGCTGCTGATGTGATAGATGCCCAGCGCGCCAAGCACGAAGAACCAGAGCATCATGATCGGCCCGAACCAACTGCTGACACGCCCGGTGCCGCTGCGCTGCACGAAAAAGAGCCCGCTCAGAATCAGGAGCGCCGAAGGCATCACGAACACATGCAGGTCCGGATTGACCTCGGTCAGCCCCTCCATCGCGCTCAGTACCGACACCGCCGGCGTGATGATCGAATCGCCAAAGAACAACGCGACGCCGAAGATGCCGACCAGCGTCAGGTAGCGGCGCTGGCGCGGCGTCTTCACTGCCCGCAATGCGAGCGCAAGCAGCGCCATGGTGCCGCCCTCGCCCTGGTTGTCGGCGCGCAGGATCACGAAGGCGTACTTCACCGACACCACGATGGTCAGCGCCCAGAACACGATGGACAGCAGCCCCATCACGTTGGCGGGCGTGAACGGCACCGAATGGTTGGCGTTGAAGAACACCTCCTTCAACGTGTAGAGCGGCGAGGTGCCGAGGTCACCGTACACCACGCCGACCGCCCCGACCGCCAGTGCGGCGAGGCGGCGACCGGGCATCGCGGGCGCGCCAGGGGACGCGGTTGCACTCATGGATTCATTGCGTTCGCCGGAAACGAGCATTGTATGTTGCGTTCGCAGCAGAAAAATCCGTGCGCGCAGACTCAGGGAGGCCGACCCGATAGAATGGCGAGCGTGTTCGAGGAGCGCTGCACCCGACGTCGTCGGCCAGGCTCGAACGCCAGCGGCATCCCTCGCCGCAAATGCATGTACAACGGCGCTCGCAGTTCTGGTGACGGCTGTCACGAGGCTCGCGAGCGAGCGGCACGCACCCGGTGCGTCGATGGGGCAATGCCCGCCGCGTCACGCTGCGCCCGGTGTCGTCGGCCATCACCATCCGTTGGAGCAGACCATGAACACCGTGACCGAAAAAATGTTTACCGATTGCGTCGTCGCCGACTTCACTCTCGCCGACTGGGGACGCAAGGAAATCCGCATCGCCGAGACCGAAATGCCGGGGCTCATGGCGATTCGCACCGAATACGCCAAGGCGCAACCGCTGAAGGGCGCGCGCATCGCCGGCTCGCTGCACATGACGATCCAGACCGCCGTGCTGATCGAGACGTTGCAGGCGCTCGGCGCCGACGTGCGCTGGGCCTCGTGCAACATCTTCTCGACGCAGGACCATGCCGCGGCCGCCATCGCCGCCGCCGGCACGCCGGTGTTCGCGGTCAAGGGCGAGACGCTCGCCGACTACTGGGACTACACGCACCGCATCTTCGAATTTGCCGGCAAAGGGCAGGCCGACGAAGGCCCGAACATGATCCTCGACGACGGCGGCGACGCCACGCTCCTGATGCACCTCGGTCAGCGCGCCGCGAAAGATCCGTCGCTGATTGCGCATCCTCAGAGCGAGGAAGAGCGTTACCTGTTCGCGGCCATCGCCGCCAAGCTCGCCGAAGACCCGCAATGGTATGAGCGCAAGGCTCGCCACATCATCGGCGTCACCGAGGAGACGACCACCGGCGTGCATCGGCTGAACGAAATGTCGGCCCGTGGCGCACTCTTCTTTCGTGCCATCAACGTCAACGATTCGGTCACCAAGAGCAAGTTCGACAACCTCTACGGCTGCCGCGAATCGCTGGTCGACGGCATCAAGCGCGCCACCGACGTCATGGTGGCCGGAAAGATCGCCGTGGTCGCCGGCTATGGCGACGTCGGCAAGGGCTCCGCGCAAGCGCTGCGGGCGCTCTCGGCGCAGGTCTGGGTCACCGAGATCGATCCGATCAATGCGTTGCAGGCCTGCATGGAGGGCTATCGCGTCGTCACCATGGACTATGCCTGCGACAAGGCCGACATCTTTGTCACGGCAACCGGCAACAAGGATGTCATCACGCACGAGCACATGGCGCGCATGAAGGATCAGGCCATCGTCTGCAACATCGGCCACTTCGACAATGAAATCGACGTCGCCTCGCTCGAGCGCTACACGTGGGAAGAGATCAAGCCGCAGGTCGATCACGTCATCTTCCCCGATGGCAAGCGCATCATCCTCTTGGCCCGTGGCCGACTCGTCAACCTCGGCTGTGGCACCGGCCACCCAAGCTACGTGATGTCGTCGAGCTTCGCCAATCAGACCATCGCCCAGATCGAACTCTTCACCAAACCCGATGCCTACGAAGTCGGTCGCGTGTATGTGCTGCCCAAGCATCTGGACGAAAAGGTCGCGCGATTGCAACTATCGAAGCTCGGCGCGCAGCTCACCGAATTGACCGACGCCCAGGCCAGCTACATCGGGGTGGCGAAGGCCGGTCCGTACAAACCGGACAGCTATCGTTACTGATAGCGCGCCAACGACGCATCGAAAGCCGCACCACCGCCAGGAGTTGTCATGACCCGCCTGCTCATCGTCTGGGTACTGAACGCCGTTGCCCTGATGGCCGTCGCCCATCTCGTCCCTTCGATTCACGTCACCAGCTTCGTCGCGGCGTTGATCGCTGCCTTTGCGCTCGGCTTCGTCAACACCGTGATTCGCCCGGTGCTTGCCATCCTCACGTTGCCCATTTCGATCCTCA
Organism: Pseudomonadota bacterium; assembly: GCA_018241765.1. Classification (GTDB taxonomy): domain Bacteria; phylum Pseudomonadota; class Gammaproteobacteria; order Burkholderiales; family Casimicrobiaceae; genus Casimicrobium. The sequence goes on from JAFEDD010000003.1 coordinate 26,998, forward strand.
CGCTCGGGTTCTTCTTCCTCGTGTTGAACGGCCTTCTGTTCTGGATGGTCGGCAAGCTGCTGAACGGCTTCACGGTGGACGGGTTCTGGGCTGCGGTGTTCGGCGGGCTGCTGTACGGCCTCATCTCGTGGTTGCTCGCGATCATCATCCCGTTCGGCAAGAAGTCGCCGCGCTGACTCGTAACCGTGCCATGCGTGCCGATGCGCTGCTCGTCGCTCGTGGTCTGGTGCCATCGCGCACCGTCGCGCAGCGCCTGATCACCGCCGGACACGTCTTCGCCCGCGCGAGCGGCGGCACGCGCAGCGCGCTGACGCGGCCGGGGTTCGATGTCGCCGACGACGTCGCCATCGAAATCGAGCCCAACCCGATCACGCGCTTCGTGTCGCGCGGTGGCATCAAGCTCGACGCCGCCCTGCAACGCACCGGCATCACCACGCTCGGTGCGTGCTGTCTCGACGTCGGGCAGTCGACCGGAGGCTTTACCGATTGCCTCATTCAGCGCGGTGCCGCTCACGTGGTGGGGGTCGATGTCGGGCATGACCAACTGCACCAGAGTTTGCGCGACGACTCCCGCGTGACCTGTCTCGAAGGGGTGAATGCGCGAGCGCTGTCGCGTGAGCTTCTGGCGAGCCTTGGCGTATCGGTGCCGATGCCGTTCGATCTGATCGTCGCCGACGTCTCCTTCATTTCGCTGACCAAGGTGCTGCCCGCGTGGCCGCCGTTGCTGCGCCCCGGCGGCGCCGTGCTGGCCCTGGTGAAGCCGCAGTTCGAGGCGGGGCCGGAGGCGATCGGTCGCGGCGGCATCGTGCGCGACGCCGCCGCGTGGCAGCGTGTCGAGCAGATCGTCCGCGCGGCCTGCGCCACGGTCAGCCTTCACGTGCGCGACTATTTCGCCAGCTCGATCGCCGGCGGCGACGGCAACCGTGAATTCTTCGTCCATGCGACGACCTGACGCTCAAGCCATGAACAATCTTTCGTTCGAATTCTTTCCTCCCGCCACCGCCGAAGGTGCCGTGAAACTGCGTGCCGTGACGCACGAGCTGGCGCGGCTGACGCCCGAATTCTTCAGTGTCACCTACGGCGCCGGGGGCTCGACGCGTGAGCGCACGCTCGCAACCGTGCTCGACATCATCGGCGCCGGTCATGTCGCCGCGCCGCATCTGTCGTGCATCGGCGCCACGCGTGAGAGCCTCGCCGAGACGCTCGCGCTCTACAAGCAAAACGGCATCCGTCGCCTCGTCGCGCTGCGCGGTGATCTGCCGAGCGGCATGGGCTCCATCGGCGAATTCAGCTACGCCACCGAACTCGTGCGCTTCATCCGCGAACGCCATGGCGACGAGTTCACCATCGAAGTCGCCGCCTACCCCGAATATCACCCGCAGAGCCGCTACGCCGCACGCGACATCGAGCACTTCGTCGCCAAGGTCGAGGCGGGCGCGCAGTCCGCGATCACCCAGTTCTTCTTCAATGCGGACGCGTACTTCCACTTTGTCGACGAGGTGCGCCGGCGCGGGGTGACGATCCCGATCGTGCCGGGCATCATGCCGTTTCACAACTACGCGAAGATCGCCCGCTTCGCCGCGAAGGACGCAATCGACATCCCGCGCTGGATCGCGCTGAAGATGGAAGGCTTCATGGATGACGCCGCCGCGATTCGCGCATTCGGGCTCGATGTCATCACGGCACTGTGCCAGCGGCTGCTTGCCGGTGGCGCGCCGGGCATCCATTTCTATACGATGAATCAGGCAGCGCTCACGAGCGAAATCGTCGAGCGGCTGCGCCATTGACCGACAACGGGAGCAAACCATGAGCAAAGACGCCATTCACCCCATCCATACCGATCAGGCACCCGCCGCGATCGGCCCCTATTCGCAGGCGGTTGCCGCCAATTTCGCATTCAAGGGCACGGTCGTGTTCTGCTCCGGGCAGATCGGGCTCGACCCGGCAACCGGCAATCTGCGCGAAGGCTTCGAAGCGCAGGTCGATCAGGCGCTGGCCAACATGCAGGCCGTCATCAAGGCCGCGGGTGGTGAGCTTTCGGGCATCGTCAAGCTCACGCTCTTCCTGACCGACCTCGCGAACTTCGGCATTGCCAACGCCAAGATGGAGGCGCTGCTGCCAAAGCCGTATCCGGCGCGCTCGACGGTCGGCGTCGCCGCTCTGCCCAAAGGCGCGCAGTTCGAAATCGAGGCGACGCTGGTCGTCTGATCGCCACCGCGCTGGCAAGCGACCACGTCGAAGGAACGGCTCTCCATCCGATGCGCATCGTCACGGTAACGATGGCCCGCAACGAAGGCGACATCGTCGAAGCCTTCGTACGTCATCATCTGCCATGGGTCGATCACATGATCATCCTCGATCATGACTCGACCGATTCGACGCCCGCGATCCTGCGTGAACTGGTGCGCGAAGGGCTGCCGCTGACGGTGCAGGCGAATCATTCCCTGCTCTTCCAGCAGGGCCCGATGACCACCTCCCTCGCACGCCGCGCGTTTGCCGAGTTCGGGGCCGATTTCGTGTTGCCGATCGATGCCGACGAGTTTCTGCGCGTGCCATCGCGCAGCGCGCTGGAAGCCGCGCTTGCGGCGATACCCGCAGCGCGCATGGGGCGCGTGAGCTGGCAGAACTACCTGTGCCATGAAGCGGATGATCCGCAGGTGCTCAACCCGGTTGCGCGCATGCAGCATCGTGCGCGCCAGGAAGTATCGCCGCAACACAAGGTCGTGTTGACGCCGGCGTTTGCCGCCGCGCGCGAATGTGCGCTCTCGCCGGGCAACCATCACGTGCTGCTCGACGCTCGTGGCGGGCGCAGCGTCGAGACCGTGGCACTGGAGGCGCTTGCGCTCGCGCACTTCGCGTTGCGCTCGCAGTCGCAGATGCAGCAGAAAATCCTGCTCGGTTGGCTGTCGACCCGATTGCAGAATCCCGTTGAATTGCCGGCCCATGCCGCGCCGAACCGCCAGTCGTTGTTCCGACATTGGCACGAAATGTTCGGCCAACTGCTCCGCAACCCGGAGATCGACACCGCGACGCGACAGCGCCTTGCCTGGCAGCACTACGTCGGCGGCGGCGCCGCCGGAGCCGCGACAGCGCAAATCGATCTCGTCGTCGACCCGCTTCCGGTTGCCTACGACTTGCGCTACACCGACCGCGCGTCGAGCGATGCGCTGACCTCGCTGGCACGCTGGACCGATGCGCTGCTGACGGTCATCGGCCAGCAGATGCGCTGACGCGCGCGAACATCATGCGTCGTCATGTGACTCCGGAACCTGTTCCCGAAGACTTCGCGGCGCTCGATTCGCTCTCCGTCGGGGTCGTCGTGCATCGACTCGATCACGGCGAGTTGCAGCGCACGCTGACCACGTTGCGCGAGGCGATGGTGCCTCTCGATGGTGTCGCCGTTTCGCTCGATCTGATCGACAACAGCGATGACAGCAGCCTGGCGCCGGCGCTCGCGCGGGTCGCGGCCGAGAGCGGATGGCCCGTGGCTCACGTGCGCTCGGGACACGGCAACGTCGGTTACGGGCGAGGACACAATCTCGCGATTCGCGCCTCGCAGGCCGCCGCCCACCTGGTGCTGAATCCGGACGTCGAAGTCGACACCGGTGCCTTGCAGGCCGCGTTGTCGACACTGGCGCAACCGGGCGTCGTGCTGGTCGGCGCGGTCGGCCGCGATGGCGCAGGGCACCCGGCACACCTGTCCAAGCGCATGCCCAGTGTCTGGGTGTTGTTTTTGCGCGGTTTTGCGCCGCACGCTCTGCGCCGCCGCTTTGCCAAGCGGCTTGCGCATTACGAGTACCACGATCTGGCGACCGATCGTGTCAGCGATGTGATGCTCGTGTCCGGTGCGTTCATGCTCGCTCGCACCTCGGTCTTGCAGGCCGTCGGCGGCTTCGACGAGCGCTATTTCCTGCATTTCGAGGATCTCGATCTGTCGCTTCGCATGGCGACGCAGGGCCGCGTGGTGAGTGATCCTCGGGTCACACTGATCCATCACGGTGGCCACTCCGCGCGCAAGGGCGTCGGCCATGTGCTGCGCTTTGCGCGCAGTGGCGTGCGCTTCTTCCGCACCCACGGTTGGCGCTGGCGATAGCGACTCCGGCGCTGCTTCGACGGAGCGGTCTCTACAATGCCGTCGTCACGACAAGGAGAGCAGACACGATGCGGCCATCCCAGCGCCTTCCCAACCAACTGCGCGAGGTGAAGATCACGCCGCACTTCACGCGCTATGCCGAAGGCTCGGTGCTGATCGAGTGCGGCCATACGCGCGTGCTGTGCACGGCCAGCGTCGAGAACGGCGTGCCGGCGCACAAAAAGGGCACAGGCGAGGGTTGGGTGACGGCCGAGTACGGCATGTTGCCGCGCTCCACGCATACCCGTTCGCGGCGCGAAGCGGCGAGCGGGAAGCAGAGTGGCCGTACCCAGGAAATCCAGCGCCTGATTGGTCGCTCGCTGCGCGCCGTGATCGATCTGCGCAAACTCGGTGAACGACAGATAACGCTCGACTGCGATGTGCTGCAGGCGGACGGTGGCACACGCTGCGCGGCGATCACCGGCGGCTACGTCGCCCTGGCCATCGCCTGCAATCGTCTGGTGGCCAGTGGCGCGCTGAGTGAGTCGCCCCTGCTCGATTCGGTCGCTGCGGTGTCCGTCGGCATCATCGATGCGGAGCCCGTGCTCGATCTCGATTACGACGAAGACGTCAACTGCGACACCGACATGAACGTCGTGATGACGGGCAACGGCGGCTTCGTCGAAGTGCAGGGCACGGCGGAAGGGCAGCCGTTCAGTCGGCTCGAGCTGGGCACGCTGCTGGCACTCGCCACCGATGGCTTGCAACGGCTTGCGGCGATGCAGACGGTCGCCATCGCCAGCGCCTGAGCGGTGCGGCCGATGACGACGCGTTGGGTCATCGCCAGTGGCAACGCCAAGAAGTTGCGGGAGTTCGAGCGGCTGTTGGCGCCGCTCGCGATCGACGTCAAGCCACAAAGCGAGTGGGCCGTTCCCGAGGCCCCTGAGCCGCACGACACCTTTCTCGAAAACGCCCTCGCGAAGGCGCGCAACGCCGCCCGCCACACGGGGCTGCCGGCGCTCGCCGATGATTCCGGGCTCTGCGTCGACGCGCTGGGCGGTGCGCCGGGCGTGCACTCCGCGTTCTATGCCGGCCCGCAGAAGAGCGACGCCGACAACAACGCGAAACTGGTCGCCGCGCTGCGGAGCATCGCCGATCGTCGCGCGCACTACACGGCGGTACTCGTCTTCGTGCGCGGCGTCGACGATCCGGAGCCGATCATCGCCGAGGGGCGCTGGTACGGGCGCATCATCGACGAGCCGCGCGGGACGGGCGGCTTTGGTTACGACCCGTGGTTCTTCGATGTCGAACTCGGCCTGACGGCGGCGGAAATGCCGATCGACGTCAAGGGGTCGCGATCCCATCGCGGGCGGGCTTTCGCCCGTCTGATCGCGGAATGGCAAGCTCGCTATGGAGGTGCGTGTGTCGAACGTGCTTGATCCGATTGAAGCACGCGTGATCGGCACGCTGATCGAGAAGCGCATCACGGTCCCCGACAGCTATCCGTTGACGATTCTCGCGCTGGTCAACGGCTGCAATCAGAGCAACAATCGCGCGCCGGTGATGACGCTCGACGAAGCCGAAGTGTCGCGCGCCGTCGAACGTCTCCGTGAGCGCGGATTCACCAGCCTCTACCTCGGAGCAGCGACGCGCGTGCCGAAGTACACGGAAACGTTTTGCGACCGCCTCGGCCTCGCGGCGCCGGAAGCCGCGCTGCTGTGCGAGCTGATGCTGCGCGGCGCGCAGATGCCCGGCGAATTGCGCGCCCGTGCCGAGCGGTTGCACCGTTTCGCCGATCTCGCGGAGGTCGAGGCGACGTTGCAAGGGATGGCGGGCACCACACCCCCGCTCGTCATCGTCTTGCCGCGTGAACCCGGCGCCCGCGCCGCGCGGTGGCAGCACACGCTGTTCGGTGATGACGCGTTGGCGGGCGCCGCGACGGCATCCCTCGCGACCCCGAGCGAACGCCGGGCCGGCGCCGATCGGATCGCGGCACTCGAGGCGCGCGTGGACGAACTCGAGGCGGCGCTCGCCGCGTTGCGCGTCGCGCTCGGCAGTTGAGCATGCAGCGCGACGCGCCCGCGTTCACGACACTGCCACCGCTCTCGCTCTACGTCCATATTCCGTGGTGCGTGCGCAAGTGTCCCTACTGTGATTTCAACTCGCACGCGGCGCCGGGTGGCGACACGCTGCCCGAACGGGACTATGTCGCCGCGCTGATGGCCGACCTCGAGTGTCAGTTGCCGCGGTTCTGGGGGCGCACCGTGCACACCGTGTTCATCGGCGGCGGCACGCCCAGCCTGTTTTCGGCGCAAGCGATCGCCGAACTGATCGCCGGGGTGCGGGCGCGAACGAGGCTCGCGCCCGGCGCCGAAATCACGCTCGAAGCGAACCCCGGGACGTTCGAGCAGCAGAAGTTCGCCGGCTTCGCCGACGCCGGTGTCACGCGGCTGTCGATCGGCGTGCAGAGCTTCAGCGACGCGCGACTTCGGGCACTCGGCCGCATTCATGATGGCAACCAGGCGCGGCGGGCGATCGAGATCGGGTTGAACACGATCGGCAACGTCAATCTCGACCTGATGTTCGCGCTGCCCGCGGTATCGGCGAATCAAGCCGCGCAATCGATGCAGGAATGCGCGGTCGACCTCGAGGCGGCGCTGTCCTTTGCGCCGCCGCATCTGTCGCTCTATCAACTCACGATCGAACCCAATACCGTGTTCGCCAAGACGCCACCGCGGCTGCCCGAACATGACCTTGCTGCTGATATGCAGGCGTTCATCGAGGAGCGGCTTGTGGCGGCCGGCTACGAGCATTACGAGACATCGGCCTACGCCAAACCGGGTCGACGCTGCCAGCACAATCTGAACTACTGGGGGTTTGGCGACTATGTCGGCATCGGTGCCGGCGCGCACGGCAAGCTCACGCTGCCGGGCGCAGCGGGCGTCGGGGGAGCGGGGCCGCGCATCGTGCGCAGCGAGCGGGTGAAGACGCCGCGCGAGTACCTGCGATTCGCGCTGAGCGAGACTCCCGAGCGTTGTGTCCATGAAGAGCATGATGTCGCCGCCAGCGAAGTCGGCTTCGAGTTCATGCTCAACGCGCTGCGTCTGACCGATGGGTTCCCGGTGGCGTGGTTCGCCGAGCGCACCGGCTACCCGATGACCATCGTCGATGCGGCGCTGGCCGACGCCGAGGCGGAACGCTTGATCGAGCGAGACGGTGCGGTCATTCGTCCGACACCACTCGGTCGGCGATTCCTGAACCGGATCCTGACGCGATTGCTGCCGACCTGAGCGTGCGCGGCCGCGTGCGCCGCTATACTGGCTAGCATGGATATTGCAGTCGATTCTGTCGCCATTCTGCGACGGGCGCGCTCGGTGCTGGCCACCGAAGCGGCGGCCATCGCGGCGATGGAGGCGCGTCTGGGTGAGGCGCTCGTCGCCGCCGTGCGCACGATCCTCGCAGCCGAGGGGCGCGTGGTGGTCACGGGGATCGGCAAGTCGGGGCATGTCGGGCGCAAACTCGCCGCAACGCTTGCCTCGACCGGCACGCCAGCGTTTTTCGTGCATCCGGCCGAGGCGAGTCACGGCGACATGGGCATGATCACGGCCGACGACGTGGTCATCGCGCTGTCCAATTCGGGCGAGGTCAGCGAGGTGAATGCGCTGCTCACGCCGATCAAGCGGGTCGGTGCGCGCATCATCGCCATCACCGGCAACGAACACTCGACGCTCGGCAGCGAGGCCGATATCGTGCTCGACGCCGGGGTCAGCAGTGAGGCGTGCCCGCTCGGGCTGGCGCCGACCGCGAGCACCGCGGCCGCGATGGCGCTCGGCGATGCGCTCGCGATGGCACTGCTGGACGCGCGCGGGTTCACCGCCGAGGACTTCGCCCGCTCGCACCCCGGAGGTTCACTCGGTCGACGCCTCCTCACCCACGTTCGCGACGTGATGCGAACCGGGGATGCTGTGCCGACCGTGGCGTCCACGGCGACGCTGATGCAGGCGCTGTTCGAGATCACCGGCAAGGGCATGGGCATGACCGCCGTGCTCGATGACGACGGAGCGCTGCTCGGCATCTTCACCGATGGCGACCTGCGCCGCTGCCTGCCCCAGGCGGGGGATTTGAACGCCGCACCCGTCGCGCGCTTCATGACTCGCCATCCGCTGACGATCGGCCCGGATGCGCTCGCCGTGGCGGCCGTTTCCTTGCTCGAGGAGGGGCGAAAGTCGCAATTGCTGGTCGTGCGCCCCGACGGAGCGCTGGTCGGCGCGCTGAACATGCACGATCTGTTGCACGCCAAGGTTGTTTGAGGCACTCGATGGCACGTCTGCTCACCCCGCGCCCTCCCACCGTCGCCGAGCGCATGCTCGCCGTGCGCGCGCTCGTCTGCGATGTCGACGGCGTGTTGACCGATGGTTGCCTGCACTACCTTGGGGACGAGGAACTGAAGTCGTTCTCCGTGCTCGACGGCTTCGGCCTGCGTCTGGCGCGCGAGGCGGGCTGGCGCGTTGCGCTGTTGACGGCACGCGGTGGCGCCGCGGTCGAGAGACGTGCGCGGGAACTGGAAGTCGAACTCGTCAGCGGCGAGCGCAACAAGGGAGCCGCGTTCGCCGCCCTTTGCGAGCAATGGCGATTGCCGGCGTCGAGTGTCGCCTACGTTGGCGATGACTGGCTCGATCTGCCGGCGATGACCCAGGCTGGCCTCGCCGTGACGGTGCCGAACGCCACGGCGGCCGTGCGCCAACGAGCGCATTGGCTGGCCACGCTCAACGGAGGCGACGGCGCCGTGCGCGAGCTGATCGAAGCGGTGTTGCGCGTGCAGGGCCGCCTCGATGAACTGCTGCAACGCTACCTCGCGGGGACTGGCGCGTGAGCACGGTGCTCAGCTGGCGCAAGCGTCAGGACCGGCTCGCCGCCTTGTTTCCGCTGGTGGCGGTCGCGCTCTTCGCGGCGCTGACGTTTTGGCTGGACGCCCGCGTCAGCGAGAGCGCGCGTGCCCAGAAGGCCGCTTCGGCCCAGGCGCCCGACCACTTCCTCGAAGGTTTCCGTGTCGAGCGCACCGATGCCCGAGGGCACGTCGAGAGCAGCATGACCGGTGCGCTCGCGGCGCATTTTCCGAACGCGCGCAGTACGGTGGTGAACGACCCGCGTTACGAAGGCGAGCCCAGCGGCAAACCGAAGCTGAGCGTTCGTGCGCAGCGTGCGGTGCTGTTCAGCGCGGCGGGACAGGACGGCATCGAGGAGATCGATTTTTCCGGCAAGGTGCTCGCCGAGCAGGCTGCGAGCCCGGGCCGCGATGCGGTCACTTATCAAAGTGAAGCGCTGACCGTGTTTCCGAAAACGCAGCAGGCACGCACCGAGGCGCTCACACGGACTGTCAGCGGCGACCGCGTCATGGTCACGCAGGGCTTGCACGTCGATGCCGAGAAGAAGCAGGGTCAAACCCATCGCGGCATCGAGATCGAATTGCGACCGAAGGAGGGTGCGACGCGCCCCTAGCCAACGCCATGCACACCACACCGACCCCACCCCCGCGAGCAAGGCACGCGGCAATGCTCATGCTTGCGCTGCTGGTGTTTCCAGCGACCGCCACCCACGCGGAAAAGGCGGATCGCAAGGAGAAAGTTACCATCAACGCCATCGATGGCGACGCCGACCACGGCAAGGGCTTCTATCGACTCGAGAAGGCCGTGGTCATCGCGCAAGGCACGCTGCGGATCACGGCCGACCGCGGCACGGCGCAGACCGGACGCAACGAGAGCTACCGCACGACGCTGACCGGAAAGCCGGTCTGCTTTCGAGAGCGCACGGACAACGGCGACTGGGCGCAGGGCGTCGCCGATCGCGTCGATTACGACAGCGCCAGCGGCGTCGTCGAACTGTTTGGCAACGCGATTCTCTTCGTTGGCGACGATGAAACGCGGGCCAACTACATCATGTACAACACGCAGAGCAGCAAATACGAAGCACGCGATTCGAAGCAGCGTGGCAGCGACGGCAAGGGTGTGACGTTCGTGTTGCAGCCGCGCGAGAAGGCCGAGACGCCGGTGAAGGATGCTGGTGCCGACGCGACCAAGGCCGCGAACAAACCACCCGTCGTGAAAACGAACACACCACCGAAGCGCAATGAGCCAGCTTTCAGCCGTTGCACTTAAAAAGCGCTACAAGTCGCGCACCGTCGTCCACGACGTCTCACTCAACGTCGGCAGTGGCGAGGTCGTCGGGCTGCTCGGGCCGAATGGCGCCGGCAAGACGACCTGTTTCTACATGATCGTGGGCCTCGTTGCCGCCGACGGCGGCCGCATCCGGCTCGACGGGACCGATCTGACGCATCTGCCCATCCACGAGCGGGCGCGGCGCGGCCTCTCCTACCTGCCGCAGGAGGCGTCGATTTTCCGCAAACTCACGGCGGGCGAGAACGTGCGCGCCATCCTCGAACTGCGCGAGCGCGACGACTCCGTCATCGAAGACGAGTTGCAGGCGCTGCTCGAGGATCTCGCCATCGCCCACCTTCGCGACACGCCTTCCATTGCGCTGTCCGGTGGCGAGCGCCGCCGCCTCGAAATCGCACGCGCGCTGGCATCGCGGCCGCGCTTCATTCTGCTCGACGAGCCGTTCGCTGGCGTCGATCCCATCGCGGTCATCGAAATTCAACGCATCGTGCGTTTCCTGCGCGAACGTGGCATCGGGGTGCTGATCACCGACCACAACGTGCGCGAGACGCTCGGCATTTGCGATCGCGCCTACATCATCAGCGAGGGGCGCGTGCTCGCTGATGGCCATCCCGACGAGATCATCGGCAACGAATCCGTGCGCAAGGTGTATCTCGGCGAACACTTCCGGCTGTAAATGGCACTGAAGGCGGGGCTGCAACTCAAGCTGGCGCAGCACCTGACGCTGACGCCGCAGTTGCAGCAGTCCATTCGCCTGCTGCAGCTGTCGACGCTGGAACTGCACGAGGAAATTGCCAGCGCTCTGGCCGAGAATCCGCTGCTCGAATTGACGGAGGGCGAGGACGCGTCGGACGGCGACACCATCGTGTCGCTCGATGCACTCACGCTCGCGCCCGACCGCGAGCATGTGCTCGAAGGCAGCGATGGCATGGGTGAAGCGGCCCGTGATGTCGGCGCGATCGACGACACCGGGCCGCAGCCGCCGCGCGACGAACGCGATGCGAGCGCCACCGCCGACGATGCGGATGACGCCCCCTCCGATGATGATTCACCGACGCTCGACGTCACCGAGTGGGGCAGTGGCGGTGATGACGACGACACCTCCTACGCCGAACAGCGCGCCGCGTCGACGTCGCTCGCGGCGCACCTGCGCGCCCAGGTCGTGCTGGCGGGCCTCGATGCGGGGTGCGAGGCGCTGCTTCAGGCCATGATCGACAGCCTCGACGACGACGGCTATCTGCGCACCACGCGGGAGGAACTCGAAGCCCTGCTGCCGCGCGCGGCGGATCGCACGGCGCAGCGCATCGATGGGGCTGACTGGCACACGGCGTTGCGCGCATTGCAGAGCCTCGATCCTGCCGGGGTGGGTGCGCGTGACCTGCGCGAATGCCTGCTGCTGCAACTGGCGACGCTGCCGGCGAATGCCGAGGTGCGGCTGGCGCGGCGCGTCGTCGACGAGGAGCTCGATGCGCTCGGCCGACATGACTACGTGCAGATCCGAAAGCGGCTCGGGATCTCCGATGAGGATCTGCGCGCGGCGCATGCCGTCATCCGCACGCTCTCGCCACGACCGGGTAGCGCCTTCGCCGACGTCAACGCCGTGCACATGATTCCCGATGTCATTGTGCGTCGCAGCAAGCGACATTGGGTGGCGGAACTCAATCCAGCTGCGGTTCCACGCCTTGCGGTCAACGCGGTATACGCCGAAATGTTGCGACGCCACAAGGATGGCCGTTCCACAGCACTGACCACCCAGTTGCAGGAAGCGCGCTGGTTGGTCAAGAATGTGGCACAACGCTTTGACACCATTTTGCGGGTAGCCAGCGAGATCGTGGTCCGACAGCAAGCTTTCTTCGATCACGGCGCGGTCGCCATGCGTCCGCTCGTGCTGCGCGAGGTTGCCGACGCGCTCGGCCTGCACGAATCGACCGTGTCGCGTGTCACCACGCAGAAGTACCTCAGTTCGGTGCGCGGTTCCTTTGAATTCAAGTATTTCTTCGGCAGCCATGTGGCGACCGATGCAGGCGGCGCGGCGTCCTCGACGGCCATCCGCGCCATGATCAAGTCACTCATTGCAGAGGAGGACCCCAACGAGCCACTGACCGACAGCCGCATCGCGGAAATGCTTGGTGCCGACGGCATCATCGTGGCGCGGCGCACCGTGGCGAAATACCGGGAACTGCTGAACATCGCCCCGGTCAACCTGAGAAGGCGCGGTTGAGGTGTGGCGCCGCTGCATCACCCGCCTGAAATCCCATCCAGTCATCGAGAGGTCATTTCATGAATCTGCACATCACCGGCCATCACGTTGCGGTAACCGATGCGCTGCGCGCGTATATGGTGTCGAAGCTCGATCGCATCATGCGTCACGTGGACAATGTGATCGATGTCAGCGTCGTCATGTCGGTCGAAAAACTGCGCCAGAAGGTGGAGGCCACGGTGCGCCTGAGCGGTCGCGAGATTCATGTTGCGTCGGAAGGAGACAACCTGTATGCCGCCATCGACGATCTGGCCGATCGGCTGGATCGCCAGGTGGTGCGACACAAGGAACGTGGCATGGCTGACCGCGACGTCGGCTTCGAGCGCAAACGCACGGCCGTGAACTGAGCGACGCGGGCGCAGTGACGCGCCTCCGCCCGTTGCCGGCGAGCACGCGCAGAGCGCGGTCTTTACGTCGATAGGACATTACGTCTCAGGCGGACCATCCGGGTCAGTGCAGTGTTTCGCGTAGATTGGTACAAAAAA
>JAFEDD010000003.1:40072-98323 GCA_018241765.1 Pseudomonadota bacterium
GAAGAGCGAAACACTGCACTAGAATCGCCACCATCTGCCGCCAATCACGGGCCGTGCCCGGTGGTGTGGTCGCCTTACCTCTTCGACCCGGCGCCCGCCGCCGGGTCGCGCTTTTCGGATGCCGATGCCCGTGAGCCGCCTCGCCGACCTGCTGACACCAGAGAACGTACTGCTCGATATCGATGCCGGCAACAAGCGAAGGCTGTTCGAGCGCATCGCGCTCGAATCCGAACTGCGCTATGACCTCGCGCCGACGGTGACCGTCGACAGCCTGCTCGCGCGCGAGCGCCTCGGCTCGACCGGGCTCGGGCAGGGCATCGCCATTCCGCATGGCCGCATCCGTGGGCTCGACCGGGCGATCGGGTTTTTCGTGCGACCGCGGCACCCCATCCCCTTCGAGGCGCCGGACAATCAACCGGTGCGCGATGTATTCGTGCTGCTCGTGCCGGAGGCGGCGACCGACGAGCACCTGCAGATCCTGTCCGAACTCGCGCAGCGCTTTTCCAACCGCGCCTTCCGTGACACGCTGACGGCCACCCGCGACCCGGCCGCCATCTACGCGCTGTTCAGCGCGCCGCATTAGCCTGGAGCGGCAGCGCCATCGGCCCATGCGCACCGTCGAAATCTCTCGTCTGTTTGCCGACAACCGCGAGCGGCTCGATCTCGAATGGATCGCCGGGCGTGACGGCGGTGGCCGCTCACTGTCGCGCGACACCACGGCGCAGATCGATGTCGGCCTCGTCGGGCACATGAACTTCATCCATCCGTTCCGGGTGCAGTTGATCGGCGCCGCCGAGCACGCCTATCTGGACGCGCTGCCGCTGACCGAGCAGCAGGCGACGTTCGACAAGTTGCTGGTCGATGAACTGGGTGCAATTTTCTTCTGTGGCATCGGCGCGCCGCCCTCCTACATGATCGAGCACTGCAACGCGCGGCACGTGCCGCTCATGCAGTCGACACACCCGAGCCCGCATGTCGCCGACGTTCTGCGGCTCTATCTGTCGCGCATGCTGGCGGCCAACGCGACGCTGCACGGCGTGTTCCTCGATGTGCTCGAAATGGGTGTGCTGATCACCGGCGCCTCGGCGATTGGCAAGAGCGAGCTTGCGCTCGAGCTCATCACGCGCGGCCACGGGTTGATCGCCGACGACATCGTCGAGGTCTATCGCGTCTCGCCGGAACTGATCGAGGGGCGCTGCCCCGATGTGCTGCGCGATTTCCTGGAGGTCCGCGGTATCGGCATCTTGAACATCCGCACCACGTTCGGCGAGACGGCGGTGCGTCCGCGCAAGTCGCTGAAGCTCATCGTGCATCTGGAAGACCACACCGATGAGCAGTTCAAGCGGCTCGATCGCATGAGTGTCAACGCGAGCTTTCAGGAGGTGCTCGGCGTGCCGATCCGCAAGGTGGTGATTCCGGTGGCAGCCGGACGCAACCTCGCGGTGCTGGTGGAGACCGCGGTGCGCAACTTCGTGCTCAACCTGCGCGGCATCGATTCCACACGCGAATTCATCGAACGCCAGGCGAAGCTGATGGAGGAGGGCTGATCCCCCGCCCGCGATGACGCCGCAGATCATCCTCGTCCTCGGCGTGTCGGGCGCCGGCAAGAACGTCGCCCTTGGCGCGCTCGAGGATCTCGGCTTTGCCATCGTCAACAATCTGCCGGCGGCGCTCTTGGTGGATACCGTGAACGCCATGCTGGCCACGCACGTGCAGCCGCTGGGCGTGAGCCTCAATGCCCGAGCCGATTCCTTCGTGGATGATTTCGTCCGCGCCGTCGCCGCCATTCGCGCCCAGCATCCCGCGCTCGCGGTGCGCATCATCCGGCTCGACGCCAGCGACGAGACGCTGACGCGGCGCTTCAGCGAAACGCGCCGCCGTCACCCGTTCGCCGGCGACGATCGCACGCTGCTCGAAGCCATCCGCATCGAGCGGGAACGGTTGCGCGCGGCGGCGACGGACGTCCACGCCATCGACACCAGCGCCAGCAGCACGCATCTGCTGCGCCAGCGCGTGCGCCGCTTCGCCGAGGCCGTCGGCGGCGAGCCCGCGTTGCCGCTCGTCGAGCTGTCTTCCTTTGCCTATCGGCAGGGCATTCCGGCCGATGCCGATCTCGTGTTCGACGCGCGCATCCTGCCCAATCCCTTCTATGAGCCGGGGCTTGCCGCCTTGACCGGGCGCGACGCGCCGGTCATCGCCTACCTCGCGGCGCAACCGGAGAGCGCGTGCCTGATCGCCGCCATCGCCGCCTACGTGCGCGAAACGCTGCCCGGGTTCGTCGCCGACAACCGCAGCCGCGTGCACGTGGCGATCGGCTGCACCGGCGGCAAGCATCGTTCGGTGTACGTCGCCAGCGCGCTCGGCGCGGAACTGGCCGATGTCGCGCGCGTGTTGCGTCACGACCGCGAGCATCCCGAACCCTGAGCAGCTCGCCATGCCGCCGCTCATCGCCATGTGGTCGTTGTTCGATCGTCGTCGCGCGCCACGCCGCTCGGCGGTCTTGTCGTTGCTGCCGCTCGACGCGACGCTGTTTCCCGGCGGCCGCCTCGCGCTGCGCGTCAGCGAGCCGCGCCTCATCGCGCTGGCGCAGGCGCGGGTCGACGATGGCGCGCGTTTCGGGGTCGTCACGCGGACGGCGACGGATGCCGCGGGGCGCGGCTTTGCGGCGGTCGGCACGGCCGCGCGCATCCGCGCGCACGAAGTGGCTTCCGACGGGGCCTGGCAGCTCGATGTCGTTGGCGAGGATCGCTTCGAGATCGTGCGCTCGTCGCTCGGCCGCAGCGGTTTGCACCACGCCGGCGTGCGCTGGATTCGGCCGGAACCGCGCCTGACGCTGCCGGTCGAGTATCGCGAACTGGGACGATTGTTGGCGCGCCTCGTCGAGCAGCATCCGTCGCGTTTCGCCGAACCCATTGCGCTCGACGACGCCGGATGGGTCGGGTCGCGTCTCGCCGAAGTGCTGCAAATCCCCATCGCCATCAAGCAGGGCATGCTCGAAATCAACGACGCGGCGCTGCGCCTGAAGACCATCGCCGAGCTGCTTGGCCGTGGTCACGGCGCGGGCGCGCTCGACGCTCCGTAAAATCGGCGTTTTCGACACTGCGAACGGGCGCGCGGCACGCGCCCCCCATGCACCATGGCCGGTCACAGCAAATGGGCGAACATCCAGCACCGCAAGGGGCGGCAGGACGCCAAGCGGGGCAAGATCTCGACGCGCCTCATCAAGGAAATCACCGTCGCCGCCAAGCTCGGCGGCAGCTCGCTCGAGGGCAATCCGCGTCTTCGCCTCGCGGTCGACCGCGCCTTCGACAATAACTTGGCCAAGGACACCGTCGAGCGTGCCATCAAGCGCGGTGCCGGCGAAATGGAAGGTGTGAACTACGAGGAAATCCGCTACGAGGGCTACGGCATCAACGGCGCCGCGATCATCGTCGACTGTCTCACCGACAACCGCCAGCGAACGGTCAGTGAAGTACGCCATGCCTTCAACAAGTTCGGCGGCAACCTCGGCACCGACGGCTCGGTGGCGTATCTGTTCAAGCATTGCGGTTCGCTGCTGTTCGCGCCGGGCACCGATGAGGGCAAGCTGATGGAGGCGGCCCTCGAGGCGGGCGCCGAGGACGTCATCGGCAATGACGATGGCTCGATCGAGGTGGTCACCGGCCCCTACGACTTCGTCACCATCAAGGACGCGCTCGCCGGCGCCGGGTTCGTCACCGACATGGGCGAGGTCACGATGCGGGCGCAGAACGAGGTCGTGTTCACCGGCGAGGACGCCGTGCGAATGCAGAAGCTGCTCGACGCCTTCGATGCCGTGGACGATGTGCAAAACGTCTACACCTCGGCGGTGATCGAGGACTGATCGGCGGCCTCACACGCCCCGAGCCAACGAACACGAGCACAGGAGCGCCTGACGATGGGCTGGTTCAGCAAACGCGACGAGGGATTCTTTCTTGCAACGACGACGCCGCCCGGCATCGAGCGCACGCAATACCTCGGCGTCGTCAACGGTGAAGCCATCATCGGCGCCAATATCTTTCGTGACCTGTTCTCGTCCGTGCGCGACGTCGTCGGCGGTCGCGCCGGCGGCTACGAGCGTGCGCTGGCGGGCGCGCGCAACGCCGCGCTCGACGAGATGATCGCGGCGGCGAAGGAACTCGGCGCCACCGGCGTCATCGGCATCGACTTCGACTACGAAGTGCTGGGCGAGACCAACGGCATGATGATGGTCGCCGTCAGCGGTACCGCGGTGGCGCTGTGAGGGCAGGGGCGGTCGCGGCCGCAGCCAGCGATTGAACGAGCTGCGCCTCATCCTCGGCATCGATCCCGGGCTGCGCAGCACCGGCTTCGGCCTCATCGAGCAGACCGGCACCCGGCTCGCCTGGGTCGCCAGTGGCTGCATTCGCACCGATGACGCCGGCACGCTGCCCGAGCGCTTGTCGACCATTGCCGCGGACGTGCAGCGCATCATCGCGCAGCACCGACCGCACGACGTCGCCGTGGAGAAGGTGTTCGTCAACGTCAACCCGCAGTCGACGCTGCTGCTCGGCCAGGCGCGCGGCGCCGCGATCACGGCGGCCGTGCTCGCCGGCGCCACGGTGCACGAATACACCGCGCTGCAAGTCAAGCAGGCCGTGGTCGGGCACGGCAAGGCCGCCAAGACCCAGGTGCAGGAAATGGTGCGGCGACTGCTCGGGCTCGATCACGCACCGCAGGCGGACGCCGCCGACGCGCTCGCCACCGCCATCACGCACGCGCATTCGCGTCAGGGCTATGGCGCGCTGGCGACCGAATTGCTTGCGCGACGCCGCACCGGGCTGCGCGGCGGGCGCATCATCTGAGCTGAAGAGCAACAACTTTTTGCTGAAAACCGCATCCACGACGGGCTTGGCGCTCGATATTGCGACAAGTCGACTTTATGCCGAATCGCGCTGCAGGCCCATCATGGACGCCATTTCCGCATTGAGGTGGCCACCGAAGAGGGGGTCGTTGACTCACAAATGGTAGGCGACGGCTTGACGTCGCTTGCGTGCCGTCGATCATCGCCCACGGTCATCGAACGCAGCCAAGCGCGGTCAAGCCCGCGCCTACAAGTTGTAGGCGACGGCTTGACGTCGCTTTGGTGGGGTTGATCATCGTGGGCGGCCGTCGAACGCAGCCAAGCGCGGTCGAGCCCGCGCCTACCGGTAGTAGGCGACGGCTTGACGTCGCTTTGGTGGGGTTGGTCATCGCCACCGGTCGTCGAATGCAGCCAAGCGCGGTCAAGCCCGCGCCTACCGGTTGTAGGCGACGGCTTGACGTCGCTTTGGTGCGGTTGATCATCGTGGGCGGCCGTCGAACGCAGCCAAGCGCGGTCGAGCCCGCGCCTACCGGTTGTCGGCGACGGCTTGACGTCGCTTTGGTGCGGTTGATCATCGCCACCGGTCGTCGAATGCAGCCAAGCGCGGTCGAGCCCGCGCCTACCTGTCGTCGTTGATTCATCACGACACGTCACTACGCGTTTCGGGGCTCTGCTATCCTGAGTCAACGATGCCCCTTCGGTGCACTTGCATTTTGAGTCACTGCGTTTGGCGCAAAGGTTGAATCGCGATTCGATGCCCGTGAACGCCGATGGCGTCGATGCGGGCAAACGGGTCACCAGGAAGGAGAGACGATGATTGCACGACTCAGCGGCCAGCTCGTGGCCAAACACCCGCCGCAAATCGTCATCGATGTCGGCGGCGTCGGCTACGAGCTCGACGTGCCGATGAGCACGTTCTACGCGCTGCCGGCCACCGGCGAGGCGGTGCGGCTGCTCACGCATCAGGTCGTGCGTGAGGACGCGCACCTGCTCTTTGGCTTTGCGACCGAGGACGAGCGCAGCGCTTTCCGCCAGTTGATTCGCGTGACCGGCATCGGCCCCAAGGTGGCGCTCGCCGTGCTGTCGGGGCTCTCGGTCGAGGAGCTGAATCAGGCCATCGTGTTGCAGGATGTGAAGCGCCTGACGCGCGTGCCCGGCATCGGCAACAAGACCGCCGAGCGGCTGCTGCTCGAACTCAAGGGCAAGGTGGTCGCCAGCGCCGCGCCAGGACAGCCCGCCGTGGCGAGCGCGAACCGTGGCGGCGACGTCGTCAACGCGCTGCTCGCGCTCGGCTACGGCGAGAAAGAGGCCGCTGCGGCGTGTCGCGAGCTGGCGCCGGAGCTGCCGCTCAACGACGCCATCCGCCAGGCGCTCAGGCTCTTGTCGAAGACGAAGTAGGCGCCGCTGCTGCGGCGAAGCGGGCGGTCGCCTCGGCCAGATAGAACCACTCCTGATTCGCCTCGGCCATGGCGTTGGGAAACACGATGTAGCCGTCGGTCGGCGCCTCGACGACGCCGCCGTCGGCGCGCTCGCCGATCGTCTCGCCGGCGCGGACCGGATCGAAGCTCTGCCACGGTCGAACGAAGCGATCCGCGCGGTCGAACTTGTCGATCACCGTCGTCAGCCGCAACCCCTCGACGTCGTGCGCCGGCAGTGGCGGCGGCGCGTCGACGAGCTCGAACAGCGCGAGCGTGTTGCGGATTGCGCGCCACGCCACCTCCGGCCCCGCCGGATCCTCGTGCTGCCCGCATTCGAGCGTCAGCGCCATGCCGCCGGTGCCGCGCATGTACTCGGTCGTGCCGACGCCGTACTTCGGGTCGAGATCGTGGCGACGGCCGGCCTGCGGCGCCTGTCGCTCGGCACGCGCGCGCCGCTCGGCGACGCCACGGGCATAGGTGTCGAGCCAGCCATCGACGGCGCGGCGCACACCGAGCCTGAGCGCCCAGTCACGTTCGTCGTCGCCGTGTACCGTTGGCTCCAGCGCCCCGGCGTTGCTCTCCGGCCCGACCATCACGAAGGCCTGGCCCGTCGCCTGGAACGAATGCAGATCGAGCAGCACCTCGTGCTCGGCCAAGAGCGGGCACAGCCAGTTGGCGATGTGATCCTCGAACTCGACCGGATTCGCCGTCGGAGCGAGATTGCGGTTCAGGTTGCGATCCCCGCTGCGGCGGCGCAGCGCGAAGGCCATGGGGTTGGTGATCGGCACGAAGGTCACGCGGCCACGACGCAGTTCAAGCTCCCCACGCTCGATCTCGCCGATGATGCGACGAATGCCATGCGTGCCGGCGACCTCATTGCCGTGGACGGCGCCGGTGACGATCAGGCGGCGACCCGGCGCCACCGCAGAAAACGAAACGGACTGGAAGGGAAGCATGCGGGAGAGGCGCACCGCGCGCGGTGCCGACGAAACGCTGACGGAGACAGATGTTAGAGCCTGTCGCCACCGTGACGTCGGCGCGGTTGCTGCGCCCGCGCCGTCGACGCGGCCATACGTTGTCGGGTAAACCCGCAGTACGCCTGCGACAGCGGCGAGACCGTGTAGCATCGGGTTCGCTGAAAGAAGAGGAGGCTGGCAGCGACATGAGCGGTACTTCCGAGACCATACTCGAAACGCGCAACCTGGGGAAGGAATTCAAGGGTTTCGCGGCCGTGAGTGACGTCAACCTGAGCGTGCGGCGCGGCGCGATCCACGCTCTGATCGGCCCCAACGGAGCGGGAAAGACCACCTGCTTCAACCTGCTCACGAAGTTTCTCGTGCCGACCACGGGCAGCATCACCTTCAACGGCCGAGACATCACCCGCGAGCAGCCGGCGCAGATCGCGCGCCAGGGCATCATCCGGTCGTTCCAGATCTCCGCCGTGTTCCCGCACCTCACCGTGCTCGAAAACGTCCGCGTCGGCCTGCAACGCCGCCTCGGCACCGCCTTTCACTTCTGGAAGAGCGAACGCACGCTCTCCGCGCTCGACGAACGCGCGATGGCGCTCCTGGCCGAGGTCGGGCTCACCGACGTGGCGCGCGAAGTCACGGCCAACCTGCCCTACGGCCGCAAGCGGGCGCTCGAAATCGCCACCACGCTGGCCATGGAGCCCGAGCTGATGCTGCTCGACGAGCCAACGCAGGGCATGGGCCACGAAGACGTGCACCGCGTCACCGAACTGATCCGCAAGGTTGCCGTCGGCCGCACCGTGCTGATGGTCGAACACAACATGAACGTCGTCGCCAGCATCGCCGACCGCATCACCGTCTTGCAGCGCGGCAGCGTGCTCGCCGAGGGCAGCTACGACGACGTCTCGAAGAACCCGGAAGTGATGCAGGCCTACATGGGCACCGTCGACGGCGAACTCGAAGGAGCGCACTGATGGCGGCCACCCCCGTCGCGGGCACACCCGCATTGAGCATCCGCGATCTGCACGCCTGGTATGGCGAATCGCATGTGCTGCACGGCGTCGAGCTCGAAGTGCAGAAGGGCGAGGTCGTCACCCTTCTGGGGCGCAACGGGGCCGGTCGCACCTCCACGCTGCGCGCGATTCTCGGACTCACGGGCGAGCGCAAGGGCTCGATTCGACTGAGCGGCGTCGAGACGATCCACCTCGCCACCCATCGCATCGCGCACCTCGGCGTCGGCTACTGCCCCGAAGAGCGCGGCATCTTCGCCAGTCTCTCGTGCGAGGAAAACCTGATGCTGCCACCGGCCATCCAGGGCGGCGACGGCGGCATGAGCATCGACGAAATCTACGCGATGTTCCCCAATCTGAAGGAGCGGCGCCATAGTCAAGGCACGCGGCTGTCTGGCGGTGAGCAGCAGATGCTCGCCGTGGCGCGCATCCTGCGCACCGGCGCCAACCTGCTGCTGCTCGACGAAATCTCGGAAGGGCTCGCGCCGGTCATCGTGCACGCGCTCGCGCGCATGATCCGCACGCTGAAGGCGAAGGGCTACACCGTCGTCATGGTCGAGCAGAATTTCCGCTTCGCCGCACCGCTGGCCGATCGCTTCTATGTCATGGAACATGGCCGCATCGTCGAACACTTCGCCGCCGGCGAATTGGAGGCGCGCATGCCGGTGCTGAACCAATTGCTCGGCGTATAGTTGCCGCACCGGGCGCGCAAGCGCCCGCTTCCAGATCTTGATGTCCCCGATCGATTACCGGAATCGAACCCAAACCCGAAGGAGAGAAGACCCCATGAAATTGACTCTGAAACCGCTGGCCATCGCGCTCGGCGTTGCGGCAATCGCCGTCAGCGCGCAAGCTCAGGAAAAAGTGAAGATCGGCTTCGTCACCGACATGTCGAGTCTGTACGCCGACGTCGAAGGCAAGCTTGGCGCTGCCGCCATCCAGATGGCGATCGATGACTTCGGTGGCAAGGCGCTCGGCCAGCCCATCGAACTGCTGACCGCGGACCACCAGAACAAGGCCGACATCGCGGCGTCGAAGGCGCGCGAATGGATCGACACCGCCGGCGTCACGATGGTCTTCGGCGGCACCAACTCGAGCACAGCGCTCGCCACCGCCAAGGTCGCGTTGGAGAAGAAGCGCGTCTACATCAACAACGGCGCGGCGTCCTCGGCGCTCACCAACGAACAGTGCAGCCCCTACACGGTTCACTATGCCTACGACACCGTGGCACTCGCCAAGGGCACCGGCGGCGCGGTCGTCGACACCGGCGGCAAGACCTGGTTCTTCCTGACGGCTGACTACGCCTTCGGTCACGCGCTCGAGGCCGACACCAGCCGCATCGTCAAGGAGAAGGGCGGCACCGTGGTCGGCGCCGTGCGGCACCCGCTGAACGCCTCCGACTTCTCGTCGTTCCTGCTGCAGGCGCAGAACTCCAAGGCGCAGATCCTCGGCCTCGCCAACGCCGGTGGCGACACCATCAACTCGATCAAGGCCGCGAAGGAATTCGGCATCGACAAGACGATGAAGACCGCCGCGCTGCTGATCTTCCTGAGCGACATCCACAGCCTGACACTGAAAAACGCCGAGGGCCTGCTGCACACGACCAGCTGGTATTGGGACCTGAACGATGAGAGCCGCAAATGGGCCAACCGCTTCTACGAGAAGCACAAGCGGATGCCGACCGACATCCAGGCCGCGGATTACTCGGCGACGATGGCCTACCTGAAGGCCGTGCAGGCGGCGAAGACGACCGATGCCGACAAGGTCATGGAGCAGCTTCGCAAGACGCCGGTCAACGACTTCTACGCCAAGGGCACGCTGCGTCCGGATGGCCGCTTCGTGCACGACATGTACCTCGCACAGGTCAAGACCCCGGCGGAGTCGAAGAAGGCTTGGGACTACCTGAAGATCGTGAAGACGATTCCGGGCGACCAGGTGTTCACCACCAAGGCCGAATCGAAGTGCGCGCTCTGGAAGTAGCGCACCGCTGATTCACGTCGCGCCTGCGTGGACGAGCGGCTTCGGCCGCTCTTCCGCGCAGCGCGCGACGTCGCCGTCGTCGACTGCCTGTCGACCGCACCTTCCGCCCGGCATCTGCGACCGGTGCGGCGTCCGTAACCTTCCTGTCGGCATGCCATGGAAATTTTCGGCAGACCTCTCCCCGCGATGCTCAGCCAACTGTTGCTCGGGCTGGTCAATGGGTCGTTCTACGCCATCCTGAGTCTCGGTCTCGCGGTCATCTTCGGCCTGCTGAACGTCATCAACTTCGCCCATGGCGCCCTCTTCATGCTCGGTGCGGTGCTCGCATGGATGGGCATGGAGTATCTCGGCGTCAACTATTGGTTGATGCTGCTCTTGTCGCCGCTCATCGTCGGCGCGCTCGGCATCCTCATCGAGCGGGTGTTTCTGCGCCACATCTACAAGCTCGATCACCTCTACGGCCTCTTGCTGACGCTCGGCATCACGCTCGTCATCGAGGGCGTGCTGCGTTCGTTCTACGGCGTGTCGGGGCTGCCCTACAGCCCGCCTGACGCGCTGGCCGGCGCCACCAACCTCGGCTTCATGGTGCTGCCCAACTACCGCGCGTGGGTCGTCGTCGCCTCGCTCGCCGTCTGTTTTGCCACGTGGTACGTCATCGAACGCACCAAGCTGGGCGCCTACCTGCGTGCCGGCACCGAAAACCCGCGCCTGGTGGAGGCCTTTGGCGTCAATGTCCCGCTGATGGTCACGCTCACCTACGGCTTCGGCGTCGCGCTCGCGGCGTTCGCCGGCGTGCTGGCGGCGCCCGTCATCCAGGTGTCGCCGCTGATGGGGCAGCACCTCATCATCGTCGTCTTCGCCGTCGTCGTCATCGGCGGCATGGGTTCGATCATGGGTTCGATCCTCACCGGGCTCGGACTCGGCGTCATCGAAGGGTTCACCAAGGTCTTCTACCCCGAGGCTTCCTCCACCGTCGTCTTCGTGATCATGGCGATCGTCCTCGTCGTGCGTCCGGCCGGCCTCTTCGGCAAAGAGAAATAGGACGCGCGCCATGAACAAGACCCAGCTCGGCTACCTGCTGCTTCTGCTCGCCCTCGTCGCAGCGCCGTTCGTCGGGGCCTACCCGATCCTCGTCATCAAACTGCTCTGCTTCGCGCTGTTCGCCTCCGCGTTCAACCTGCTGCTTGGTTTCACCGGGCTCTTGTCGTTCGGCCACGCGGCGTTCTTCGGCGGCGCGGCGTACGCTGCCGGCCACGCGATGAAGCATTGGGGACTGACACCCGAACTCGGGTTGCTGTTCGGTGCGCTGGCCGGTGGCGCCCTCGGTTTTCTGTTTGGACTGCTCGCGATCCGGCGGCAGGGCATCTACTTCGCGATGATCACGCTGGCGCTCGCGCAGATGGTCTTCTTCTTCAGCCTGCAGGCGCCGTTCACCGGTGGCGAGGACGGGCTGCAGGGCGTGCCGCGCGGCAAGCTCTTCGGCGTGCTCGACCTGAGCAACGACCTGACGATGTACTACGCCGGCCTAGCCATCATTGCGGCCGCCTTCCTGCTCATCGTGCGCACCGTCCATTCGCCCTTCGGCCAGGTGCTGAAAGCCATCAAGGAAAACGAACCGCGTGCCATTTCGCTGGGCTACGACACCGCCCGCTTCAAGCTGCTGGCGTTCGTGATTTCCGCCGCCATCACCGGGCTCGCCGGCGCACTGAAGACCGAAGTGCTCGGCTTCGCCACACTCACCGATGTGCACTGGCTGATGTCGGGCAGCGTGATCCTGATGACGCTGGTCGGTGGCCTCGGCACCCTGTCGGGGCCGCTGGTCGGCGCTGCGATCGTCGTCGCCATCGAGAACAAGCTTGGCGAACTCGGCAACTGGATTGCCTCGGTCACCGGCATCGACTGGTTCAATTCGCTCGGCGAATCGGTGTCGCTCGTCACCGGGCTCATCTTCATCGTCTGCGTCATGGCGTTCCGCCGCGGCATCATGGGCGAAATCATCGCCTTCATCGATCGTCGACGCGGCAAGGCCTGAACGGGGCGGCGCACCGACCCGGCCGCTACCAGACGCGGCAGAACACCGCCTTCAGATAGCGGCTCTCATTGACGTGGGCGAGCCACGGGTGATCGGGGCCGGCCCCGCGCACTTCGAGCACCTGCACTTCGCGCTTGGCGTAATACGCAGCGCGGCGGAGCATGTCGAGAAAGGGCTCTTCGCCGACGACGCCCGTACACGAGCAGGTCAGAAAGAGGCCACCGCGACGCACGGCGCCGAGCGCGAGGCGGTTCATGTCGAGGTACTTCTTGAGCGCGTCGATGACCTCGTCGCGTGAGCGCGTGAGTTTGGCCGGATCGAGCACCACCGCATCCCACGTCTTGCCGGCCAACAGCGCTTCGCGCAGCCACGGAAAGATGTCGGCCTGCGTGACCTTGCCGTGCACGTCGTTCAGGCGCAGGTTGCGCGTCGCGTAGGCAACCGCCTCCTCGTCGAGATCGACGGCCGTCACGTCGGTGGCGCCGTTGCGCCCGGAGACGACCGCAAACCCCCCCGAGTTGCAGCACAGATCGAGCATGCGCGTGCTGCCGGTGGCGGCGACGAGTTCGCCCCAGTGCCGCCGATTGTCCCGCTGATCGCAGAAGAATCCGGTCTTGTGCTTGCCGCCGATCGGCACCTGAAAGCGCACACCGTGTTCGGTCACGATCACCGGACGCGGCGTCCTGGCGGGCGTCGCCTCGAACCCCTCCTGCCGCTCGGCGTTGTCGTCGCCGATCGCATGAATGCGGGCGCCGGGGAAATGTTCGAGCAGCGCCGCAAACACCCAGTCCTGGATGCGCCACATGCCGGCTGCGTGAAATACCACCACCAGCACGTCCTGGAAGCGATCGACGATCAACCCCGACAGGCCGTCGCCTTCGGCATGCACGACGCGGTAGGTGTCGCCATGGGTGTCGAGGCGATAGATCGCATGGCGAAGATGCACGGCTTCGGCGATGCGCCGCGCGATGAACGCGGCGTCGATCGGCTCGTCTTCGCGTTCGCTCAACAGGCGCACCGCCATCGGCGCCTGAGCGTTGAAGAAGCCGCGACCGATGAAGCCGCCGTCGACGCCGCGCACTTCGACCAGGCTGCCGGGCGCCAGCCGAGCCGACGGGCGCTCGACCATCTTCTGAAAGATCAACGGGTGGACGTAGGTGCGTTCGCTCTTCAGGCGAACGATCGGCAACGCGCCGCCGCGAGGGGCCGCGCGCCGAGAAGGGTCGGCATTCATGGTGAGCAATGATAGAGCGCCGCGACGGCGGCCGCGAGGGCGTCCGCCATGGCCACGGCATTGCTCGGGTGCCGGATGCAGTCCGTGCTCCAGATCGGGCCGATGCCGGCCGAGCGCATGACCGCCACGGCGTCATCGGCGAACAGTGCGTGCGTCACGGCAGCGGCGATGCGTCCGGCACCACGTGCGCGCAACGCCTCCGCGGCTCGGGCCAACGTGCGACCGGTGCTCGCCATGTCGTCGAGCAGCACCACGTCGCGTCCATGAAAGGCGAGATCGGGCAGCGTCACGCTGACCTCGCGGTCGCCTCGACGCGCCTTGGTGCAGACGCCGTAGTCGAAGCCGTGTCGCGCCGCGGCTTGCCGGACCCACTGCGCCGATTCGGCGTCCGGTCCGAGCAGCAGCGCGCCCGGCCATTCGCGCTCGATCAGGTCGGCGAGCACCGGCGCGGCACTGACGACGTTGGCGTGTTCGAGCGGCACCGCCTCGCGCAGCGTTGCGACGCGGTGCAAATGCGGATCCACCGTCACCAGCGCGTCGACGAGGCCGGCCAGAAAGCGGCCGATGACGAGCTGGCTCACCACTTCGCCCGGATGGAAGGCGATGTCCTGCCGCATGTAGGCGAGATAGGGCGCGACCAGCGTCAACTGGCGCACGCCCGCCGCGCGTGCACCCTGCGCCGCGAGCAGCACCTCGATGAGCTTCTCGTTGGGCTGATCGAGCGAGCGCAGCAGGATCACGTTCGCACCGAGCGAAGCCGGCAGCGTGAGCTTGAGTTCGCCGTCGGGAAAGCGATGGCGACCGATCGCGCGTGCGTCGATGCCGCAGGCTCGCGCGAGTCGCTGTCCGCTCTGCGTTTCGTCGTCGAAGTGAAGCAGCACCGCGTCCATCAAAACTCCACGAAGACTTCCGGTATTTCATCGGCGGTGCCGATCGTGAAACCGCTCGCGCGTTCGCTCGCCGCGCGGGCGAAGTCACGGTCGGCCGCATACGCGGCGTACACCCGATACAGCGGCTCGCCCGCCGCGACGGCGTCGCCCAGCTTGCGGCGCAGCTCGACACCGGCGCGCACGACCTTGGGGGCGCCGGCCAGGCGCGCGATGCGCGCGATCTGCAGGTTGTCGATGCCGGTGACGACACCACTGCGCGGGGCGCAGACCTCGAACGCGAGGGCGCCGAGCTCGACCCGGCGATGGTCGAAGTCGCGTCCGCCCTGGGCGGCGATGATCGCCCGCATGCGCGCCAGTGCGCGCCCGGAGTCGAGAATGTCGCGGGCGATCGCGAAGCCGTCGCCGCCGCGCACATCGGGGTCGGCCTCGATCATGCGACCGGCGAGCCGCAACGCCTTCTGGCGCAGATCGTTTGGCGCCAGCGGGTCGTTTTCGAGCACGCGCATCACATCGCGCGCCTCGAGCAAGGGCCCGATGCCGTCGCCGATTGGCTGACGGCCATCGGTGATCACGACGTCGAGCGTCAGGTGCATGCGCTGCGCGACGTATTCGAACAATCGGCGCAGGCGCTGCGCGTCGGGCATCGTGCGCACCTTGGCGCTCGGCCCGAGCGGCAGGTCGAGCACCAGATAGGTCGACCCGGCGGCGATCTTCTTCGACAGGATCGAGGCCACCATCTGCCCCGGCGAATCGATGGCCAGCGGGCGCTCGACCGAGATCAGCACGTCATCGGCGGGCGACAGATCGGCGGTGCCGCCCCACGCGAGGCAGCCGCGGTGCTCGCGCACGATCTCCGACAGGCGAGCGAAGGGAAGTTCGACGTCGGCCAGCACTTCCATCGTGTCGGCCGTGCCGGCGGGCGAGGTGATGGCGCGTGACGAGGTCTTCGGGCACAGCAAGCCGTGCGCGGCGACGATCGGCACCACCAGCATCGACGTGCGGTTGCCCGGAATGCCGCCGATGCAGTGCTTGTCGACCACCAGCGGCTCGTGCCAGTCGAGGCGGCGCCCGCTCGCGACCATCGCTTCGGTCAGGAAATAGACCTCCTCGCGGTCGAGCTCATTGCGGTTGCAGGCGACGACGAACGCCGTCAGTTCGATCTTGGAATACCGGCGCTCGGCGATGTCGCGCACGATGGCGCGATACTCCTCGCGCCGCAGCCGTTCGCCTTCGATCTTGCGGAAGAGAGCGCCGATCGAGGCAGGCGGCTCAGCCTGAGAGATCGTCACCGACTGCCCTTCTTCGAGACCGAACTGGGCGAAGGCGTCTTCCGAGACGCCCAGCTCGTTGCAGGCAACGATGGTCGAGTCGCCGACCACGTTCAGCGTGGCGAGCAGCCGTTGGCCGTTGGCGCGCACCTCGACCTTCGCGAGCGCCTGAAAGCCCTCCGCACGGTAGAGATCGCAATCGCGGTTCAGGTAGACGACGTTTTCGCGCCAGGTGTCGATCGCCACCCGGCGCAGCGCAAGATGGTGACCATTGGCCTGATGCTGCGAAGTGGTTGCGGGCGTGGCGGACTCGTTCATGGCGCGACTCGTGACGCGGTGGCGTGAATGCAACGCCTGCAAGGCTAACCGCACACCATGCGAGCGGGTGCTGACGCGCGTCAAGTTCTGGCGTGCCATGCGGTAGCAACATGGCACGCTTCATGAACGACGCCTGCCCATCCTCCACCGCCGAAGTCGTCGGCCTCAGCGTGATCGAGGCCGAAGCGCGTTTGCGCGCGGTCGGCGAAAACCGGATCCAGACTGCCACGAGCAAGCATGTACTGGTGCAACTCCTCGCGCGCTTTCGCAATCCGCTGGTGCTGGTGTTGCTGGCCGCTGCCATCGTGTCGGCGGCCACCGGCGAGGCGGCGAGCGCGCTGATCATCGCCCTGATCGTGACCATCAGCGTGGTGCTCGATTTCGTGCAAGAGTTCCGAGCGGGGCAGGCAGCCGAACGGCTGGCGGCCCGCGTCGCCGTGCGCGCCACGGTGCTGCGCGATGGTGCGCCCTGTCGCGTGCCGGCGACGGCGGTGGTGCCGGGTGACGTGCTGCTGCTCGCGGCGGGGGACTTGATCGCGGCCGACGCCGTGTTGATCGAGGCGCATGACTTTTTCGTCAACCAGTCGCAATTGACCGGTGAGGCGTTTCCGGTCGAGCGACAGGCTGCGGTGCCGCCGCTCGCCGAGGATGCACCGATCGACACCGACCGCACCGACGCCGTGTTCATGGGAGGCTCGGTCGTCAGCGGCAGGGCTCGCGCGCTGGTGCGTCGCACCGGCGCGGCCACCGCGATCGGGCAGATCGCGGGCGCGCTCGGGCGCGACCCGCCGGCGACCGCATTCGAGCGCGGCACGCGTCAGTTCGGGTTCCTCATCATGCGCCTGACGTTCGCGCTGGTGCTGTTCGTGCTGCTGATCAACGCGGCCTTCCAGCGGCCGCTGATCGACTCGTTTCTATTCGCCGTCGCGCTGGCCGTCGGGCTGACCCCGGAGCTTCTGCCGATGGTGGTGTCGGTGACTCTGACGCGCGGCGCGCAACGCCTCGCGGCGGCAAAAGTCGTCGTCAAGCGGTTGTCGGCGATCCAGGATCTCGGCGCGATGGACGTGCTGTGTACCGACAAGACCGGCACGCTGACCGAGGCCAGCATCCGACTGGAACAACACACCGACGGCAGTGGTCGGACGAGTCGGCGCGTGCTCGAGCTGGTTTATCTGAACAGCCATTTCGAGACGGGCGTGTGCAGCGCACTCGACGATGCGATCGAGCAGCACGGCGGCGTCGATGTGAGCGGCTGGGTGAAGCTCGACGAGGTGCCCTTCGATTTCGAACGCCGGCGCGTCTCGGTGCTGATCGAGCGCGACGGCGTTCGGCAGCTGGTGGTGAAGGGAGCGCCGGAGGACGTTTTGCGCCTGTGCACACATGTCGAGGAAGGCGGCGTCGTGCAGCCGCTCGACGCCGCTGCGCATGCGCGGTTGCAGGCGACCTACGAGCGTCTGAGCGACGCCGGGCTGCGCCTGCTCGGTGTCGCGTGGCGCGAGGTGCCGCGCGAGCATGCGCACGCCGTGGTCGGTGATGAGAGCGAACTCGTGTTCGCCGGCTACGCGGCGTTTCTCGACCCACCGAAGGCGAGCGCGGCGGGGGCGCTCGCGGCACTTGCGCGCGACGGCGTGCGCGTCAAAGTCATCACCGGCGACAACGAGCGCGTCGCCCGTCATGTCTGCACGCAGATCGGCTTCGCGGTGCAAGGCGTGCTCACCGGCGCGCAGCTCGATGCGCTGAACGACGAAGCGCTGCGCGCGCGCATGACGAAGGTCAATCTCGTCTGTCGGGCCAATCCGGCGCAGAAGAACCGGGTGCTGCTGGCGCTCAAGGCGCGCGGGCACGTGGTCGGCTTTCTCGGCGACGGCATCAACGATGCACCGGCGCTGCATTCGGCCGACGTCGGCATCTCGGTCGATGGCGCTGTGGACGTCGCCAAGCAGGCGGCGGCGTTGATCCTCATGGAGCGCGACCTCGGCGTGCTGCACGCCGGCATTCGCGAAGGGCGCCGCACGTTCGGCAACGTGATGAAGTACATCATGATGGCGACCAGTTCGAACTTCGGCAACATGTTCAGCATGGCGGCCGCGACGCTGGTGCTGCCATTTCTGCCCCTGCTGCCGCTGCAGATCCTGCTGAACAACCTGCTCTACGACGTCTCGGAGCTCGCGCTGCCGCTCGACCGCGTCGATGACGAGGATCTCGCGCGGCCGCGCCATTGGGACATGGCGTTCATTCGCAACTTCATGCTCAGCGTCGGGCCGCTCAGCTCGCTGTTCGATTTCCTGACCTTCTATCTGCTGCTGCACGTGCTCAGCGCCGGCGAGGTGCTGTTCCGCACTGGCTGGTTCGTCGAGTCGATCGCCACCCAGGTGCTGGTGATCTTCGTCATTCGCACCCGGCGCTCGCCGTGGGCGAGCCGTCCGCACCCGGCGCTGCTCGCGCTGGCGCTCGCCGTCGTGGCGGTGGCGATGGCGCTGCCGTTCACGCCGCTCGCCCCGGCGCTGGGCTTCGTGCCGCTGCCGGGCGAGTATTTCCTGCTGCTCGCGGTGCTGCTTCCTGCCTATCTGCTGGTGGTGGAGGCGGGCAAGCGCTTGTTCTACGCGCGGTTTGCGGCGCATCGGCGCGGCGGCGGCCGACGGCGCGGCTCAGCCGTGGCGGGCACCCCGGCAAAATAGGGGGCATGCTTCGTTTCATCGACCTCACGCTCGCGCGCGGCGGCGTGACGCTCATCGACCGCGCCAACATCACCATCAACCCCGGCCGCAAGGTCGGCATCATTGGCGCCAACGGGGCCGGCAAGTCCACGTTGTTCGCTGCCTTGCGCGGGCAATTGCACGCCGAGCGCGGCGACATCGCCATGCCCAATGGCTGGGTGATCGCCCACGTGGCGCAGGAGACGCCGCCGTCGGCGCGCTCGGCGCTCGACTACGCGCTCGATGGCGACGTCGAGCTGCGCGAGATCGAAGACGCCATCGCGCGGGAAACCGAAGTGCCCAACGCCGATGCGGCAAAGCACGGCGAAGCGCTCGCGCACCTGTACGCGCGCATGGAGACGATCGGCGGCTACGCCGCCCCGGCGCGGGCGGCCGAGCTCTTGGCGGGCCTCGGCTTTGAGCATGACATGCACTCGCGCGCCGTCGCCACGTTCTCCGGTGGCTGGCGCATGCGCTTGAACCTGGCGCAGGCGCTGATGTGTCGCAGCGATCTGCTGTTGCTCGACGAGCCGACCAACCACCTCGACCTCGACGCCGTGCTGTGGCTCGAGGACTGGCTGGCGCGCTATGCCGGCACGCTGCTCGTCATCACCCATGACCGCGACTTCATCGATCGGGTGGCCGACCAGATCCTCCATTTCGACACGTCGGCGGGCGCTGCCGGATCGAAGCTCAAGCTCTACACCGGCAACTACGCCTCGTTCGAGGAGCAGCGCGCGACCGAACTCTCGGTGCAGCAGGCAGCGTTCGAGAAGCAGCAGCGCACCATCAAGCATCTCGAATCCTTCATCACGCGCTTCAAGGCGAAGGCAACCAAGGCGGCGCAGGCGCAGAGCCGCATCAAGGCGCTCGAAAAACTCGAACGCATCGCGCCCGCGCACGTCGATTCGCCGTTCTCCTTCGAGTTCAGGAAACCCGAGGGCGAGCCGCGCCAGCTGCTCAAGTTTGCCGACATGGCACTCGGCTACGGCGTGGGCGAAGGGCAGAAGGTGGTGCTCGAGCGGGTGAATGTCTCGATCCTGCCGAACTCGCGGATCGGCCTGCTCGGGCGCAATGGCGCGGGCAAGTCCACGTTGGTCAAGGCGCTGGCGGGGGCGCTGGCGCCGCTCTCCGGTGAGCGCATCGAAGGCCAGCACCTGAAGATCGCCTACTTCGCCCAGCATCAACTCGAGCAACTGCGCAGCGACGAGACGCCGCTTTGGCACCTCGACCAGCAGGACAAGAAGCTCGTCGAGGAGCGTGGCTACCCGCGTGCGCGCGAGCAGGATCTGCGCAACTTTCTCGGTGGCTTCGATTTTCGTGGCGATCGGGTCGGCGAGAAGGTCGGTGTGTTCTCGGGCGGCGAGAAAGCGCGGCTGGTGCTCGCCATGCTGGTCTATGAGCGGCCCAATCTGCTCTTGCTCGACGAGCCGACCAACCACCTGGACATCGAAATGCGGCAGGCGCTCACGCTCGCGCTGCAGGACTACGAGGGCGCGCTGGTCGTCGTTGCGCACGACCGCCACATCCTGCGCGCCTGCTGCGACGAGCTGTGGCTGGTGGCCAATCACCGCGTCGCGCCGTTCGACGGCGACCTCGACGACTATCGCGACTGGCTGCGCGAGCAGCGCGCCCGCCCGGCCCAGCTCGATGCCGCGCCATCGCGCAAGGACGACAAACGCGCCGAGGCCGAAGAACGGCAACGCCTGGCGAACCTGCGCAAACCGATCCAGAAGCGCATCGATGCCATCGAAAAGGAACTGGCC
This sequence comes from Pseudomonadota bacterium, assembly GCA_018241765.1. Taxonomy (GTDB): domain Bacteria; phylum Pseudomonadota; class Gammaproteobacteria; order Burkholderiales; family Casimicrobiaceae; genus Casimicrobium. Next base: position 60,493 of record JAFEDD010000003.1, read on the forward strand.
AAACTCACGGGCGACCGCGACGCGCTCGACGCCTGGCTCGCCAGCGAAGCCGCCTACGCCCCCGAGCACGCCCCGAGCCTCGGCGACAAGGCTCGCGAACGCGGCGAGCTCGCCGCCCGTGTCGACGCGCTGGAGGCGGAATGGCTGGAGAAGCAGGAAGCCATGCAGTGGGTGCGCTGAGCCGCCCGCGCGCGTACGCCGTCGCGGAAATCGTTCATCGCGAGCCAACAACTTTTTGCTGAAATCCGCATCCACAACGGGCTTGCGGCTCGATTCGACGTAAAGCCGACTTTCCGGCTTTTCCGGCGCCAAGCCCGTTGTGGATGCGGCTTTCGCAAAAAAGCCGTATCGACCGCGACGCTTCGTCGCGGCCACCCGCGTCGGCGGTGCGGCCGGCGCCTCAGCCGTAGCGGTAGAAGCCGCGCCCGGTCTTGCGGCCCAGATAGCCGGCCGCGACCATTTCCTTCAGCAGCGGCGCCGGGCGGTATTTCGGGTCGTTGAAGCCTTCGTAGAACACGTTCATGACGGCGATCATGACGTCGAGCCCGATCATGTCGGCCAGCGCGAGCGGGCCGATGGGTTGGTTGGTGCCGAGTTTCATGCCTTGGTCGATGTCCTCGGCGGTGGCGAGCCCTTCCTGCAGGCAAAAGATGGCCTCGTTGATCATCGGGCAGAGAATGCGGTTGACCACGAAGCCCGGCGAGTTCCTGACGGTGATCGGCGTCTTGCCCAGCGCCGTGGCGAGCGCCTGTGCGGTGGCGAGCGTGGCGTCGCTGGTGGCGAGGCCGCGGATCAATTCGACCAGCGCCATCATCGGCACCGGGTTGAAGAAATGCATGCCGATCACGCGGTCGGCTCGCGTGGTGGCGGCCGCGAGCTGGGTGATCGAGATCGACGAGGTGTTGGTCGCGATGATGGTGTCGGCCGGCAAGAGCGCGTCGAGATCTTTCAGGATCTTGACCTTCAGCGGCTCGTTCTCGGTGGCCGCTTCGATGACATAGTTGCAGCTGGCGAGCGCGGCCATCGTGCCGGAGGTCTTGATGCGCGCCATCGCGGCGGCCTTTTGTTCGGCGGTGATTTTTTCTTTCTTCAGCAGACGGTCGAGGCTGCCGCTGATGGTGGTGACGCCACGTTCGAGCGCGGCGGCGTTGATGTCGACCATCAGTGCGTCGATGCCTGCCACGGCGCAGGCCTGCGCGATGCCGTTGCCCATGGTGCCGGCACCGATGATGCCTACCGTTTTGATCGTCATGTGAATGCTCCGTGTCGGTCGAGAAGGGGTTGGCTGCGATTTTACGAAGGCGTGTCGGGCAAAATGAGGCCGATGCCCGCCTCGTCCGCCTCCCCCGATTCGACGGCCGTCGCGACACCGCATCCAGAGCATCTCACGGTCGGTGTCGGCGCGGCGCTGGCGGCGGGCCTGCTTTGGGGGCTCGTATTCGTGGTGCCCTTGCTGCTGCCCGAGTATCCGGCCACGCTGTTGTCGTTCGGTCGCTATTTCGCGTTCGGGCTGGTGACGCTGCCGATCGCGTGGTGGCAGCGCCGCGCGCTGCGGCGACTGACGCGGGCCGACTGGTGGCTGGCGGCGCGGCTCTCCATCGTCGGCAATTTCATCTACTACCTCGCGCTCTCGGCGGCCATCCAACTGGCCGGCGCACCGCTGCCCACGTTGATCATCGGCACGCTGCCGGTGGTGATCGCCGTGGTGGCGAATCAGGGCAGTCACGCCGCGCACCGCATTTCGTGGGCGCGGCTCGCGCCCTCGCTGGTGTTGATCTCGGCTGGGCTGCTGTTCGTCAACGCCGATCAGGTGGCGCGGCTGCATGCGAGCGGCGCGCTGCCCGCCTACCTCGGTGGCGCCGCGCTGGCCATCGTCGCCAACGCCGCGTGGACGTGGTATCCAATCCACAACGCCCGCTGGCTGCATGCCCATCGTGAGCACACCTCGACCACATGGGCGACGGCGCAGGGCATCACCACGCTGCCGATGGCGGCGCTGGGGCTCGCGCTTTCACTGGCGTGGCTGCGCGGCACCGGCGACGCCCGCTTCGCGCAGTCGCTGTCGGGGCCGGAGCCGATGACATTCTGGCTGCTGATGACGGTGGTTGGTTTTGGCGCATCGTGGCTCGGCACGCTGCTGTGGAACATCGCCAGCAAGAACACCCCGACGGCGCTGACCGGGCAACTGATCGTGTTCGAAACGCTCGCTGCGCTGGCGTATGCGTATCTGGTGTACCAGCGTTCGCCGAGTGGCTTCGAAATCGCCGGCATTGCGCTCTTGGTGCTCGGCGTGCTGGTCGGCGTGCGAGCGCTGGCCAATCCCGCTCAGACCCGCACGCGGCCACGATCGTCGGCGCGCGATGACGGCTTGGCTTGATCGACGGCGCGCGAGCGACGTCGAGGGGTCACGCGCCCAGCCGCCAGCCGAGCGCTCGCCCTTGCGTCAGCGGCACGATGGTTTCCTGGCCGAACGCAAAGGCGTCCGGCGGCGACCATGTTTCGCGCCGCAGCGTGATCGTGCCGGCGTTGCGCGGCAGACCGTAGAAGCGTGCACCGAAGCGGCTGGCGAAGGCGTCGAGCTTGTCGAGAGCGCCGACGGCGTCGAACGCCTCGGCGTACAGTTCCATCGCGGCGTGCGACGTGAAGCATCCCGCCGCGCCGCAGCAGGTCTCCTTGCTGTTGCGCGAATGCGGCGCGCTGTCGGTGCCGAGGAAGAACTTGGGTGAGCCCGACGTGGCAGCGGCGAGCAGGCGCTGGCGGTGGCTCTCGCGCTTCAGGATCGGCAGGCAATAGAGATGCGGTCGAATGCCGCCGCTGAAGATCGACGTGCGGTTGAAGAGCAGATGCTGCGGCGTGATGGTGGCACCGACGTTGGCGGCTGCCGCGTCGACGAAGTCCGCCGCCTCGCGCGTGGTGATGTGCTCGACGACGACCTTCAGCGCCGGAAAATCGCGCACGATCTGCGTCAGCGAGTGCTCGACGAAGATCGCCTCGCGGTCGAACACGTCGGTGGCCGGATCGGTGGTTTCGCCGTGAATGCACAGCACCACACCATGTTGCTGCATCGCGGCGAGCACCGGGTAGACGTTCTTCAGTGCCGTGACGCCGGAGTCGGAATGGGTCGTGGCCCCCGCCGGGTAATACTTGAACGCCTTGATGAAACCCGATTCGGCGACCCGCGCTACCTCGTCCGCCGTCGTGTGATCGGTCAGATAGAGCGTCATCAACGGTTCGAACGTGGCGTCCGCCGGGCACGCCCGCAGGATGCGCTCGCGGTACGCCGCCGCCATCGCCACCGTGGTCACCGGCGGCTTCAGGTTCGGCATGACCAGAGCGCGGCCGAACTGCCGTGCCGTGAACGGCAACACGCTCTCCAGCGCAGCGCCGTCGCGCAGGTGCAGATGAAAATCATCGGGTCGACCCAGCCGAAGTTCGGTCACCGCGGCGAAGGGGGGCGAGGCAGAGGCGCCGGATTCGTTGGACACGTTGGACAGGCGGGCGCGCGAAGGCGGAGACCCGGCATTATCGCCGCAGGCGACGGTGTGCCGTCGGGCCGGTCGGGGCGTCGCTATAATCCGGCGCCGCGCGGTTACAATACCGGGTTTGGCGCGGCAACGCTGATAGAAGCGACAGACGCACCGATCGACGTCCGACACGAGGCAACAGACACAGACATGGCGACCACGACCAAGGCGAAGACTGCCCCGACCGCAAAGAAGGCGGCCCCGGCTCCGGCCGCGGGCAAAGCCAGCAAAGCCGGCAAGGTGGCGACGGCACCGGCGAGCGCCGTGGCCAGCTCCGGCGCCAAGGCTTGGGCCGGTCTGACCGAAGCGCAAATCCTCGCGCAGCCGGAATCCGAATACATGAGCAAGGCGCAACTCGCGTTCTTTCGCGAGAAGCTGGTCGAGCTGCGCGCCAACATTCTGACCAACGCGACCGACACCGGCGAGCACCTCCGCGACACCGAAGTGGCCACCGACCCATCCGACCGCGCGACGCAGGAAGAGGAATACACGCTCGAGCTGCGCACTCGCGACCGCGAGCGCAAGCTGCTGAAAAAAGTCGACAAGTCGCTGCGCATGGTCGACGACGGCAGTTTCGGGTGGTGCGAGGAGACCGGCGAGCCGATCGGCGTCGCGCGCCTCATCGCGCGGCCGACCGCCACGCTGTCGATCGAGGCGCAGGAGCGCCGCGAGCGCATGCAAAAGCTCTACGGCGATTGATGCGCTGCGCCGCAACCGCCCCGCTGCGCCGGGGAGGCGCGATAATTGACACTTCGTTGATTGACTCGCTGCCGTCGCTTCGATGACGGGCGATGCCTTTGCGCATTGCGGTGGTGACGCCGCGCGCGGCACACCTGACGAGTCAGCACGCTGTTTTCATTGAAAGGAAATGCCATGAGTGCCCCGTTCTCCCTGCCGCCGCTTCCGTACGCCGACCGCGCGCTCGAACCGCTGATCTCCGCGCATACGCTGTCGTTTCACTACGGCAAGCATCACAAGGCGTACGTCGACAACCTGAACAAGCTGGTCGAAGGCAAGGATCTCGCCAAACTCTCGCTCGAAGCGATCATCAAGCAGTCGGCCGGCAACGCCGAACTCGCGGGCGTGTTCAACAACGCGGCGCAAGTCTGGAACCACACGTTCTACTGGAACAGCCTGAAACCCAACGGCGGTGGCAAGCCGACCGGGGCGATTGCCGCCGCGATCGAGCGCGACCTTGGTGGCTACGACAAGTTCAAGGCCGACTTCGCCAATGCGGCCGTCACGCAGTTCGGTTCCGGCTGGGCCTGGCTGGTGGCCGACGCTGGCGTGCTGAAGATCGTCAAGACCGGCAATGCCGAGACGCCGCTGACCCGTGGCCAAAAGCCGCTGCTCACCATCGACGTATGGGAGCATGCCTATTACCTCGACTACCAGAACCTTCGCGCCAAGTACGTCGAAGCGCTGATCGACAAACTCCTGAACTGGGATTTCGCCAACGCGAACCTCGCCGCCTGAGCGCGGAATCCGTGCCTGTATGACGCGGGCATGGTGTGTCGCCGTCGGAACTGCTAATATCCCCCTCCCACGGGAGAAAGAGGACCTCGAACCGGCGCTGAATGAGCGCACACACGGCGCGCGGCGGAGCAACCGCCGCGCGGGTGACGACGAGAGGGAGCACCGTCATGGCTTTCAAGATCTTTCCGAAATCGCCACGCCCCGACACCCAGAAGCTCGAGCTTGAACCCATCGAGCACGCCGGCGGCAAGGGCGGAGCGGCGCGACCGACGAGTGGTCCGCACACCACCACCCCCGGTTTTCAGCCGGGCGAGACGGGTTTCAACAACTGGTCACCCAAGGCCGCCCGGATCGAGGTCGAGGAAGCGGGCGCGCTCGGGCCTTCGCTCGAAAACGCGGGCCTGATGTTTGCCCACGGCAATGCTTCCGCCGCGACTGCGGCACTGGTGCATGCGCTCGATACCGCGGAGCGCGCCCAGCCCCTGGTCTGGATGTGTCTGTTCGACCTCTACGCACGCGCCGATGAGCGCGCTTCGTTCGAGGAGCTCGCGCTTCGCTTCGTCGTGCAGTTCGAGCGCTCGGCGCCCTCGTGGGACGAGATGGCCGTGGGCAGCAACGCGGCCAACAAACCAGCGGCCACCGCCTCGGTGCGCGCCAAGCCGAAATCGCTGCTGCGCGGCGACCTCACCGACCCGCATGCGCCGGTCATCGCGGCGCTCAGCGAAGCCGCCAAGCGCAAGGAGACGAACGCGACGCCGCAGCGCTTCGATCTCGACATCGCCGAATTGCATGGGGTCAACGATGTCTGCGGCATGCTGCTCGCAGCGGCACTGGCCGGGCTTCGCCGCAAGGGCGCCGTCATCGCATTCCGCGCACTCGAGGGCACGATCCGGCGCCTCGCCGCCCCGCTGAAGGCCGGTGAGCGGACGCGCAAGGGCCAGTGGTATCTGGTGCTCGAATTGTTGCAGTGGGCCGGGCAGACGGAAGCCTTCGAGGATCGCGCGGTCGACTTCGCGGTGACGTTCGAAATTTCGCCGCCATCGCCGGAAGCGCTGACGCCGTTGCAGCGCAGCGTGCTCACCACGCAGGCTTCGGATGCCGCCGAGGAGGACACCGCGCTGGTCGATGATCGCATCATCTGGCTCGGCGAATTGAAAGGCGCGAACGATGCCTGCATCGCAACGCTCGCGCCCGATCGCGTGACGAGCAACCCGGTCGTCGTTGACATGCGCCAGGTGTTGCGCATCGATTTCGTCTGCGGCGGCTCGATCGCCAACGCGTTCACGCGGCTGATGGCGCAGGCCATCGACGTGCGGGTGCTCGGAGCGTCGCCGATCATTCAGGTGCTGCTGCAACTCACCGGCACCCCGGCCACGCTGTTCGTCAAGACCGTTTGATCCGCCGCGCACGGCGCGCTTTTTTCAGCCGCTTCGACGGCGCTTTGGCATGGATTCCACTCTCGATTTTCACGGCACCACCATTCTCTCGGTGCGGCGCGGCAACACGGTTGCCCTGGGCGGCGATGGCCAGGTCACGCTCGGCAACATGGTCATCAAGGCGACGGCGCGCAAGGTGCGGCGGCTCTATCACGATCGCATCCTCGCGGGCTTCGCCGGTGCCACCGCCGACGCGTTCACACTCTTCGAACGCTTCGAGGGCAAGCTCGAAAAGCATCAGGGGCATCTGACCCGTGCGGCCGTCGAACTGGCGAAGGATTGGCGTCAGGACCGCGTGCTGCGGCGTCTCGAAGCCATGCTCGCCGTGGCCGACGCCAGCGCTTCGCTGATCATCACCGGCAACGGCGATGTGCTCGAACCCGAACACGGCATCGTCGCCATCGGTTCCGGCGGCGGCTTCGCGCAGGCGGCGGCGCGTGCGCTCAGCGAGCACAGCGCGCTGTCGGCGCACGACATCGTCGCCCAGTCGTTGAAGATCGCTGGCGAGATCTGCATCTACACCAACCAGCATCACGTCATCGAAGAGTTGTCGTGGTAGCGCCATGAGTCGCGTGCACTTCGACGTGCTCGTGGTCGGCGGTGGGCCGGTCGGTTGGGCGTGTGCGCTCGCTGCGCGGCAGGGGCTGGGCGCGACGGCGCGCGTCGGCGTGCTCGAACGCAGCGCGTTGCCGCCCGAAGCGCCCACCGACGCACCGCCGGCTGCTCGCGTCTACACCGTGGCGGTCGGCAATCTGCGGGCACTCGCGGAGGCGGGCGTCCGCATCCGCGGCGAGCGCGCGGCCGATGTGACCGCGATGCGTGTCTTCGGTCGCGACGGCGCGCTTGCGCTCGATGTGAGTGCCGATGACGGCGGCGACGACATCCTCGCTCGGGTCATCGAACACGATGCGCTCACGCACGCCATCGCGCGCGCCGCCATGGCGCAGGGCGTGACGCTGCGAATCGGGGTCGCGACCGAACTGCACGATGGCGAAGGCGCGGCGAGGAAGCTCGTCGAACTCGACGATCGAACGCTGCTCGATGCGCGCGTCGTGCTCATTGCCGACGGCGCGGGCTCGACGCTGCGCGCGGCCGCAGGCCTCGATGCCCGTCATCACGCCTACCCGCAATGCGGTGTCGTCGCCAACTTCGCGCTGCGCGAGGCGCATCGCGGCACGGCACACCAGTGGTTTCTGGCGGACGGTTCGATCCTCGCCTTGCTGCCGCTGCCCGAGGTGCGCGGCGAGCCGGCGGTGTCGATGGTCTGGTCGTGTCCGCCGACGCAGGCGCAAGCGCTTTGCGCGATGTCGGATGCGGCGCTCGTCGCCGCCGTCCGGGCCGCAAGCGCGGACGCGCTGTCGCTGTGCGCGGTGGTGGGCGGCGCGCGCAGCTTTCCTCTTCAGTTGCTGCGTCTGCCCGATCCGGTCGGGGCGCGGGTGCTGGCGGTGGGAGACGCCGCCCATGCGATGCACCCTCTGGCCGGGCAGGGCGTCAATGTCGGGCTCGCCGACGCTCGGACGTTGCGCGATCTGTGGCGTGACGACGCGCCGCGCGTGGGCGGCGATGCCGGCCACCCGCTGCTGCTCGGTCGCTATCGTCGGCAACGCTATGCGCCGACGGTCGCGATGCAACTGGCGACCGACGGTCTTTTCCGGCTCTACAATGCCACGGAACATCCCCTCCTGATGGCGGCTGGCGACGCGGGAATGCGTCTTTTCGGCCAGCTGCCCGCGTTTCGTCGCATGCTGCTTTCCGCCGCCATGCAATGAACGCTCCAATTCGTGCCTCTGAAGGATCTGACCGAATGAAACATCTCGTCGCCGCCGTGTTCGCCACCGGCCTCCTGCTCACGGCCTGCAACGCGCAGCAGCCGCCTGCTGCGGCCGCGGCCAAACCGAGCGTAGCCGCGCCCGCTGCGAGCGCTGCCACCTCCGACCAACTGGCGGCCGTCAAGGCGACGCTCGAAACACGCTTCAAGGGCGCCCCGATCAAGGGCCTTCGTGCCTCGGTGCTGCCGGGGCTGTACGAGGCGATGGTCGGTGACGATCTCATCTATTTCGATGACAAGCTCACGCACTTTCTGGTCGGCAACCTCATCGAGACGGCGACCATGACCAACAAGACCGAGGAGCGCAGCGCCGAGCTCAACGCGATCGATGTCAAGACGCTGCCGCTCGCGGACGCCATCAAGTTCGTCCGTGGCAAGGGCGAGCGCGTGATGTATGTGTTCACTGACGTCGATTGCCCGTTCTGCACACGCCTCGAGCAGTCGTTGCAGGACATGGACAACGTGACGGTCTACAACTTCATGTATCCGATCGATTCCCTGCACCCGGCCGCGCGCCAGAAGCAAAAGGGGATCTGGTGCTCGAAGGACCGCCTCGCGGCGTGGCAGGATGGCGTGCTGCGCAAGAAATTCGACGCCAGCGCGAAGGGCGATTGCCCGAACCCGGTCGACGCCACCGTCGCTCTGGGCCAGAAGCTCGGTGTTCGCGCGACCCCCACATTCTTTCTGTCTGACGGCCGCATGGTTGCTGGCGCCATCCCGCGCGAGCAACTGGAAGCGCGCCTGAACGCCGCGCAGGCAAAAGTTGCGGCGAAATAGCCGCGCACCGTCCCCGTCACTCGTCACTCGACCATAGGGAGAACATGCAATGGGTCTGATGGATTTCATCAAGGGCGAATTAATCGAGATCATCGATTGGCAGGATGACTCGCGCGACACGCTCTCCTATCGCTGGCCGGACAACGATCACCAGATCAAGAACAACGCGCAGCTCATCGTGCGCGAAAGCCAGGTTGCGCAGTTCGTCTACCTCGGCCAGTACGCCGACACGCTCGGCCCCGGCAAGCACACGCTGTCGACGCAGAACATTCCGGTGCTGTCGACGTTGCTCGGCTGGAAATATGGCTTCGAGACGCCGTTCAAGGCCGACGTCTACTTCGTCACGACGCGCGTGTTCCCCGGCAACAAATGGGGCACGGCCAACCCGATCATGCTGCGCGACCAGGACTTCGGCGTCGTGCGTCTGCGCGCCTTCGGGCAATACGACTTCAAGATCGTCAACCCGCCGCTGTTCCTGAAAGAGGTCGCCGGCACCGACAATCATTTCCGGCTCGACGAATTCGCCGACGTCATGCGCTCGAAGATCGTCACCGTCTTCACCGAGGCGATCGCCAATGCCAAGGTGCCCGCGCTCGATGTTGCGGCACGCTACAGCGAGATCGGCGCGGCGTTGCTGCCCGCCATCAATCCGGTCACGACGGCGAAGTACGGCATCGAAGTGACGACGTTCAACATCGAGAACGTGTCGCTGCCGCCGGAAGTCGAGCAGGCGATCGACAAGCGCGGCGCGATGACCACCATCGGCGACATGGGCGAGTACATCCGCTACAACATGGCCAACGCCGTGGCCGAGGGCAAGGCCGGCACCATGGGCTTTGGCGCGGAGTTCGCCGTGGCGATGGGCGTCGGCCAGCAGATGATCAACCAGCCCGGCGGCACGGTTGGGGCGAATCCGAACGCGCCGCGCGGCATGTTGCCACCCACCATGGCGGCGCCCGCGGCGGCCGCGACCGGCGCGGCGCCGGCCACCGTTGCGGCGGCTGCAGCCGCCGCTGCCCCGGCGATGGAGCTGATGAATCCGGCACAGGTTGGGCAACTGCTGGGCGTCAGCGAGGCGGACGTGCTCGCGGAGCTCGACGCGGGCAACCTGAAGGGCCGCAAGATCGGCTCGCAGTGGCGGGTGACGAAGGAAGCGGTGGATGCCTTCCTGAAGGGCTGATCGCTCGGCATGTGGCGGCAGGCTACGTCCGGCCGCCCGCGTTCATGCTGGTTGACACCGACGCACCGATTGCGCGATGAACCCTCCGACCGCCACCCATAGCGACGCCACGGCGCCCGAGAAGCAGGCGCGCAGCAAATACAGTTGCGTTGCCTGCGGTGGCGAGGCGGTGTGGAACCCGGCCAAGCAAAAGCTCGTCTGCGCGTTCTGCGGCACCGAGATGCCGTTGCCGCCCGCCAGCGAGGCGATGCCGGGGCTGCAATCGACCGACATCGTCGAGCACGATCTCGTCGCCGCGCTGCGTGACTTGAGTGGCGAAGCGCGCGGGTGGGCGCGCACGACGCGCATGATCAAGTGCCGGCAGTGCCAGGCGATCAGCGTGTTCGATGCGACCAAGCAGGCGAAGGCCTGCGAGTTCTGCGGCGCATCCGCCATCGTCGATTACGACGAGACGGGCGACGTCATCCGACCCGAGGCGATCCTGCCGATTCAGGTCAGCGAATCGCAGGCGCGCGATCGTTTGCGTGCGTGGTATGGCAAGCTCTGGTGGGCGCCCAACGCGCTGAAGAAAAAGGCGATGGCCGACCGCGTGAGCGGGCTCTATCTGCCGTATTGGACGTTCGACGCGATGGTCGACGCGCGCTGGCAGGCCGAGGCGGGCTACTACTACTACGAAACCGAGACGTATTTCGAGAACGGAGAGCAGCGCAGCCGCCAGGTGCAGCGCGTGCGCTGGGAATACGCCTCGGGCAGTCTCAACCACTTCTTCGATGACACGCTGGTGTGTGGGTCGCGCGGTGTGCGCGAGGCGCTGCTGCGCAACATCGAGCCTTTCCCTACCACCGAGAAGGGCACGGGGGCGCTGAAACCCTATGACCCGGCGTACGTCAGTGGCTGGACGGTGGAGCGCTATCAGATCGACCTGATCGCAGCGGCCAAGCTGAGCCGCGAGCGCATGCTCGGCGAAACGCGTGGCTTGTGTTCGCAACAGGTGCCGGGCGACACGCAGCGCAACTTGCAGGTCGACGCCAATTTCTCGCGGCAAACGTTCAAGCACATCCTCGCGCCGGTGTGGCTTTTGACCTACGTCTACGCCAACAAGGACTATCAGGTCGTCATGAACGCCGTGACCGGCAAGCTCGATGGCGAATATCCGAAGAGCTGGGTGAAGATCACGCTCGCCGTGATCGTCGTGCTGATCGTGCTGTTCGTCGTGTTCGCCGGTGGTGGTGGCCGTCACCGCTGAGCCACGGCTGCCCGCCGTCGCGGGCGTTGCGCTGGCCGCGATTCCACCGGCCCTGGCCGAGCATCCGGCGTTCGCGCCGTACGCTCCCCTGTCGGCGGATGGGGCCGCCGCCGACGCCGGCATGGCTTCGTTGATGCCGCGTCTCGTGGCGCCACCCACGCGCGCCCTCGGCGCACTGGAATTCGAGCGACGCCTGGTTGACGCGAACGAGCTCATCGTGCGTCCCAACGATCTGCATGACACCTTGAACGCGCTCGTTTGGCGCCGCTTTCCACGCATGAAGCGCGCGATCAGCGAACTGCACGTCGCGCTCGGTGCGGCCGCCACGGCCAACGCGCGTCCGCGCCGACGCGATGTGCTGACGCTCTTCGATGAGGCGGGCGCGCTGTTGCTGAGTGAGCGCACCGATTTGCCCGCGCTGCATGCGGCGCACGCGTGGCGAGCGCTGTTCGTGGATCGGCGCGCGGCGTTCGCACGCGATGTGCGGGTGATTCTCTTCGGTCACGGCGCGCTCGAGCAGCTCGCGGGCAACGCGCATCGCGGGTTGACCGTGAAGGCGCTGTGGGTGGCGTATCCGGGCACGATCGGGTTGCCCGCGCTCGACGCGGCGCTCGCCGCGCAGATCACGGCGGGCACGCTGCTCGCTGCCGATGAGCCGCGCCTGCCGTTGCCGCTCCTTGGTGTGCCGGGCTGGTTTGCCGAAAACGAGGATCCACGCTGTTACGACGATGCGAGCGTGTTCCGGCCGAGGCGCACGGAGCGCGGCGCGGCTTCGTCGTAGCGACTGCGGGAGCTCGGCGTCGCGCCGGCGCGCTGTGGCCTACTGGGTGTTGAGTCGCGCCAGCGCTACGCGGATGCGCTCGGGGTCGTCGCTGCGCAGGATCCGCGCTGCGGCGGCTTCGCAGTCCGTGACGCTCGAGGTGAGGATGCGCTGCTTGATGCCGAGCAACTGCGCCGGATGCATCGAGAAATTGCGCAGCCCGAAGCCGAGCAGCAGTCTCGTGAGGCGCAGCTCGCCCGCCATCTCGCCACACACGGCCACCGGCATCGAAGCCTTGTTCGCGCTGCGGATGACCTGTGCGATGAGACGCAGCACGGCCGGATGCAGCGGGTCGTACATGTGAGCGACGGCGGCATCGGTGCGATCGATGGCGAGCGTGTACTGGATCAGATCGTTGGTGCCGATCGACAGAAAGTCGAGCTGATCGAGAAAGAAGTTGAGCGCGAGGGCGGCGGCGGGCACTTCGATCATGCCGCCGACCGGAATGTCGTTGTCGTGCGCGATGTGCTGCTCGCGCAGTTCGGCCTTGGCGCGCTCGATGAAGGCGAGCGCCTGCCGGACTTCGAACGCCGTGGCGAGCATCGGAATCAGGATGCGCAACCGCCCGAAGGCGCTGGCCCGCAGGATGGCGCGCAACTGCGTCAGGAAGAGCTTCGGTTCGGCGAGGCACAGGCGGATCGCCCGCAGGCCGAGCGCCGGGTTGTCGCTCGGCCGGTCGCCCAGACCGACCATGCGCTTGTCGGCGCCGAGGTCGAAGGTGCGGATGGTGACCGGGCGGCCGGGCAGGGCGTCGGCGACCGCACGGTAGGCCTCGAACTGCTCGTCTTCGCCGGGCAGATCGTTGCGATGCAGAAACAGGAACTCGCTGCGAAAGAGCCCGACACCGTCGGCGCCGTGCTCGATGCAGCTCGCCACATCGCCCGGCAGTTCGATGTTGGCGTTGAGTTCGACCTCGCTGCCATCGAGCGTGACGGCGCGGGTGGCGAGCAACCGCCTCAGCTTTTGGCGTTCGAGGTGCTGCGTGCTGCGCTTCAACTCGTATTCGGCGAGCACGTGGCGATCGGGGTTGACGATGACGAGGCCATTGTCACCGTCGACGATCAGCGCTTCCGCTTCGCGGATCAGCGAGCGCGCATGGTGCAATGCGACCACGGCGGGGATGCCCAGCGAGCGGGCGACGATGGCGGTGTGGGCCGTGGCGCCGCCGACATCGGTGACGAAGGCCGCGAACGCGGCGTCCTTGAAGTGGATGGCATCGGCGGGCGAGAGATCGTGCGCCACGAGCGCGGTGGCATGCTCGCCGCTTTGCCGAGGCAGATCGCTCGGCTTGCCCATCAGCGCCTTCACGATGCGCTCGACGACCTGCACGACGTCGTCGGCGCGTTCACGCAGGTAGGGGTCGTCGAAGTGACTGAACTGCTCGACCAGTTCGTTCATCTTCTGCGTGATCGCCCACTCGGCGTTGCAGAGCTGCTCGGCGATGGTTCGCTTCGGGTCCTTCGAGAGCTGAGGATCGGTGAGGATCATCCAGTGCACGTCGAGGAAGGCGCCGAATTCGGCCGGCGCATCGGCACCCTTCATGCGCTCATGCAGCGCCTCGAACTCCGCACGCACGGTGGCGATGGCGGCATCGAAACGCGCCTGCTCGGCCGTGACCTGCTCGGGGGCGATGTCGTAGTGCGCGACCTCGAGCGTGGCGTGCGACACCAGTTGTGCCCGCGCAATGGCGATGCCGGGCGCGGCCGCGACGCCGTGCAGCACGAAGGAAATCCTTGGCGCATTGAGCAGGGGCTCGGTCACGGCATTCACGGGGCAATGCTAGCAACTGCCCGTCGCACCCCGTTGCAACGGGGAAGATGACACAATGCCCGATACAACTTTTTTCGCTAAGGCGCATCCACAACGGGCTTGCGGCGCCAAATGTGCAAAAGTCGATATTGGGCAAAACCAAGTCGCAAGCCCGTTGTGAGCGCCATTTGCACGAAAAGCCATTGACATCGCTGCGGCAGGTGCGGTCGTCGGCAAGGCGGCCGACACGCGGCGCCGACTAAAATGAAAGGTTGACTCCATGATTTTCCGAGGGTTTCTTCCATGATTGGCACGGCATACGCGCAGGCGGCCGGCGGCGCGGCGGGCGGCAGTGAACTGCTGTCGTTCCTGCCGATGATCGGCATTTTCGTCATCTTCTATTTCCTTCTGATCCGGCCGCAACAAAAGCGCGCCAAGGAGCAAAAGGCGATGCTCGAGGCGCTGCAGAAGGGGGATGAGGTGGTCACCGCCGGAGGCGTCGTTGGTCGGGTTACCAAGCTCGACGACAACTACGTGACGCTCGCCGTCGGCGGCGGCACCGAAATCGGCTTCCAGCGCAACGCGGTCACGGCGTTGCTGCCCAAGGGCTCGCTCAAACAACTCTGAGCCACGCCGACCGTCGCGACTTGCGTTGCGACGGCACAGCCCAACCTCCGTTCAATCTCCCCGGCAGGCTCAGCCCATGAACCGCTATCCCCTGTGGAAATACCTGATCATGATCGTCGCGGTCGTGATCGGTCTTTTCTATACGCTGCCCAACATCTTCCCGCAGGTCCCCGCGGTGCAGGTGTCGACCAACAAGACGGCGGTTCGCCTCGACGCCGCACTGCTCGATCGGGTCGAGAAGACGCTGAAGAGCGCTGGCATCCCGACGACCACGGCCGGGCTCGATCCTGACAACGGCGTGCACATCCGCTTCGTGAAGGGCGACACCGAGAACCAGGCGAAGGCCAAGGAGGTGCTGATCAAGGAGCTCAACGGAGGCGTCGCCGACGGCACCGGCAACTACATCGTCGCGCTGACCAGCGAATCGACCACGCCGCGCTGGATGCAGGAGCTGAACGCCAAACCGATGGCGCTGGGGCTCGACCTCCGCGGCGGCGTGCACTTCCTGATGCAAGTCGACATGAAGGGCGCGCTCGATCGCGCCGCCGACCGCAACGCGGCCGACATCCGCACGCTGCTGCGCGAGAAGAAAATTGCCTATGGCGGCGTGGACAAGGCGGGCGCCATCATCAACGTCAAATTCAGCGATGCCGCCGAGCGGCAGAAGGCCGAGCTCGCCATCAGCGACTCCAACAAGGATCTGCTGCTGAAGGAGGACGGCGCGGGGCAGGATCTGCGCCTGCTCGTCACGCTGAAGGATGAGGCGAAGAAAAAGCTCGCCGACTCCGCGATCGAACAGAACCAGAAGGTGCTGGGCAACCGCATCAACGCGCTCGGACTCACCGAGCCGATCATCCAGCGTCAGGGCGCCGATCGCATCGTGATCCAGGTGCCGGGCGCCTCCGACCCGGCGCGCCTGAAGGACGTGATCGGCCGCACCGGCACGCTGGAGCTGCGCATGGTCGATGCCGACGGCCAGAAGAACACGGCCGCGCTGCAGGCCGCACAGGCCGGCAACGTGCCCTTCGGCACCGAACTGATGAACGATCGCGACGGCGGCCAAATTCTCGTCAAGAAGCAGTACGTGATCACCGGCGAGCGCATCAACGGCGCCGAGCCCGCGTTCGATGGCCAGAGCAACCAGCCGATCGTGCGCGTGACCACCGACGGGCAGGGTGCACGCGTGCTGCGCGACGTCACCTCGCAGAACATCGGCAACCGCATGGCGATCGTGCTGATCGAAAAGGGCAAACCGGAAGTCATCACGGCGCCGGTCATCCAGGGTGAACTCGGCAGCAACTTCCAGATCAGCGGCCGCATGACGACGCGCGAGACGAGCGACATCGCGCTCCTGATCCGCTCCGGCTCGATCGCCGCGCCAATGGAGATCATCGAAGAGCGCACCGTCGGCCCGAGCCTGGGTGCCGAGAACATCGATCGCGGCTTCCACTCCGTGCTCTGGGGCTACCTCGTGCTGGCGACCTTCATCTGCATCTACTACATGGTGATGGGGCTCATCTCGACGCTCGCGCTGAGCGTGAACCTGCTCCTGCTGATCGCCGTGCTCTCGATGCTGCAGGCCACGCTGACGTTGCCGGGCATTGCCGCCATCGCGCTGACGCTCGGCATGGCGATCGACGCCAACGTGCTGATCAACGAACGCATCCGCGAAGAACTGCGCGCCGGCGCCAAGGCGCAAGAGGCGATCTCGGCGGGCTTCGAGCACGCCTGGCGCACGATTCTCGACTCCAACATCACCACGCTGATCGCCGGCCTCGCGCTCTTCGTGTTCGGCACCGGGCCGGTCAAGGGCTTTGCCGTCGTGCACTGCCTGGGCATCCTCACTTCGATGTTCTCCGCCGTGTTCTTCTCGCGCGGTGTGGTCAACCTGGTCTACGGCAGCCGCAAGAAACTCGAGAAGGTGTCGATCGGCACCGTCTGGCGACCGCCATCGGTCAGCACCAACGCCGCCGTCACGGCGAGCGTGGACGCGAAATAACCGTCGGGCCCCGGCAGGAGAACACCATGGAATTTTTCCGCTTCTCGCGCGACATCCCGTTCATGAAGTACGCCGTGTACTTCAACGTGATTTCGCTGCTCACTTTCCTCATCGCCGTCGGCGCGCTCGCCACCAAAGGGCTGCACTACGGCATTGACTTCACCGGCGGCACCGTGGCCGAGCTGCGCTACGCCCAGCCCGCCGACATGACGCAGGCGCGCGCCGCCATCGAATCGCTGAAAACCGGCGAAGCGGTGGTGCAGCACTTCGGCACGCCGCAGGATGTATTGGTGCGGCTGCCGCTGGTGCCCGGCGTCACCAACGCGCAGATGAGCGACAACCTGTTCAAGGCGGTGTGCGGCACGCGCACCCTCGCCGACAGCAAGAACGCCTGCGGCGAGGGCGCCGAGCGCATCGAACTCAAGCGCGTGGAATTCGTCGGCCCGCAGGTCGGTCGCGAGCTGTTTGAAAACGGCGCGCTCGCGCTGCTCTTGGTGGTGGCGGGCATCATGATCTACCTCGCCGTGCGCTTCGAATGGCGCTTCGCGGTGTCGGCGATCATCGCCAACCTGCACGACATCATCATCATTCTCGGGCTGTTCGCCATCTTCGGGTGGGAGTTCAATCTGCCGGTGCTCGCTGGCGTGCTCGCCATTCTGGGCTATTCGGTCAACGAGTCGGTCGTCATCGCCGACCGGGTGCGCGAGAACTTCCACAAGATGCGCAAGGCGAGCGTCGATCACGTCATCGACAACGCGATCACCAGCACCATCAGCCGCACCATCATCACCCACGGCTCCACGCAGATCATGGTGCTCTCGATGCTCTTCTTCGGTGGCGAGACGCTGCACTACTTCGCGCTCGCGCTGACCATCGGCATCCTGTTCGGCATCTACTCCTCCGTGCTGGTCATGGCGCCGCTCGTGCGCTGGCTCGGCACCTCGCGCGAGAACCTCGTGCACGCCACCGAGAAGCCGAAGGACGCGCTGGAAGCCGAGAAGATCCTGCCGTGATCGCCGAGATCATCGGGTTCTTCACCTCGCTCGACGCCCATCTCACCACGCTGGCGCAGAGCTCGCCCGGGCTCTTCTTCGGCGTGCTCGCCGCCATCATCTTCGTCGAGGCGGGCGTCGTGCTGTGGCCGTTCCTGCCCGGCGACTCGATGCTGTTCGTGGCCGGCGCCATCGTGGCGCTGGCCGGGCTCCATGTGCACGCGCTGGTCGCGCTGCTGATCGCCGCGGCCATTCTCGGCAACCTCGTCAACTACGCCGCCGGTCGCTACGTTGGCGAGCGCGCCTTCGCCAACCCGGACTCGCGCATCTTCCGCCCGATCTACCTGCAACGCACGCGCGAGTTCTATGAGCGCTACGGGCCGATGTCGATCATCCTTGGCCGTTTCGTGCCGATCGTGCGTACCTTCGTGCCGTTTCTGGCCGGCGTCGCGCCGATGCGCTATGCGACGTTCCTCCTCAACAACGTCATCGGCGCCGTGCTCTGGATCGGCTCGCTCGTCTACGCGGGCCATGCGTTTGGCAACGTGCCGTGGGTGAAGCAAAACCTCACGCTGATCATCGTCGCCATCCTGATCGTCTCGGTGCTTCCGATCGCGATCAAGCTGGCGCAGGAATACCGCCGTTCACGACGCGCGTCGCTGCCGTAGGCACGAAATTTTCAATACAACTTTCGGCCGGAAGCCGCATCCATAGCGGGCTTGCAGCAACAAATACCCGAAAGTCGACTTTTCATGATATTGGCCGCCAAGCCCGTTATGGATGCGGCTTTCAGAGAAAAGTTGTATCGAGATGTCCGGGCGAATGGCGCGCCCGTCGCTGCGCTACACGCGCTGCCGTCCGCCACCGGTGATGGTGACGTCGCTGCGCTCGTGCTCCACGGCGCGCAGGCGGCTCTCGGAGAGCGCACCGGCGGCCTCCAGAATCGGGTAGGCCACCGAGCAGAAGTGCGAGTTGATGCGCTTCAGGTCACGGATCAGGTCGAGGTGCAGCGAACTCGTCTCGATACTCTGCACCGTGTTGTCGGCGAGCCGCGCGAGGTGCTTGTCGTAGTTTTCCATCTCGAGCTCGCGGAATTTGACCTTTTCGGCAAGCAGCTTCTCGGCGTCGCCCACGTCGTTGTTCATGAACACGTTCATCGCCAGGCGCAGATTGGCGAGCAGCCGCGCGTGCAGATCGGCGAGCTCGGCGCGGCCGGCGTCCGAGAAACTCCGGCTGCGCTCGATGTTCTTCGTCACCACGTCGTTGGCGGCCTTTTCGATGATGTCGCCGACCTGCTCGAGGTTGATGGTGACCGAGATGATGTCCGTCCACTTGCGGCTGTCGCGCTCGACCATGGGCGTGCGGCTGACCTGCGTCAGATAGAACTTGACCTGCTTGTACAGGGAATCGACGACGTCATCGAGGCGACGGATTTCCTCGGCCGATGCGCGATGACCGTCCTGCATCAGACGCCCCAGTGCCAAGAGCATCTGCTCGACGTAATCGCCAATGCGCAGCGCCTCGCGCGACGCGCAGGAGAACGCGAGCGACGGTGTCGCCAGCGCGTGCGGGTCGAGGTGGCGCGCGCGCGCCTCGTCCTGCGTGGCGGGTGCCGCCGGAATCAGCTTTACCGTGAGTGCGGCCACGCGTTCGATCAGCGCCACACAGATCGCACCGAGCACGATGTTGAACACGAGGTGGAAACCGATGACGACCTGCGCCGGTTCGAATCCGGATTCGCCCGCGATGTTGGCGAGCCCCTGCACGAAGGGCAAGGCCAGTAACGAGCCGCCGACCTTGAAGAAGAGGTTGCCCAGTGGCACGCGGCGCACTTCGGCGGGGGATTTCAGCGTCATCAGCACGGCGAGCGCGCCGCTGCCGATGTTGGCGCCCAGCACCAGCGGCAGCGCGGAGTCGAGCCCGATCACGTGGGAGCCGGTGAGCGTGGCGACCAGCAGCACGACCGCCAGGCTCGAATAGGCGAGCAGCGTGATGGCGGCCGCCAGCACCAGATCGAGCAGTGGGTCGCCCGAGAGCGTCGTGAAGATCGCCTTGACGCCCACCGTCTGCGTGAGCGGCCGCGCCGCCGACACGATCAGGTGCAGCGCGAGCATCATGAGCCCGAGCCCGATGGCGACGCCGCCGATATGCTCGGCCGTGCTGCGTTGCTTCGACAAGAAGAGCACCACACCGAAGAAAATCAGCAACGGCCACAGCCAGCTCAGGTCGCGCGACAGAAACACCGCCGCGAGCGCGGTGCCGATGTCCGCGCCGAGCATGATCGCCAGCGCCGGCGCCGTGGCGATGAGTCCGCTGCCGGCAAAGGAGGTGGTCAGCAGCGCCGTGGCCGTCGAGCTTTGCAGCAGCGTGGTCACACCGAGGCCGGCCAACACCGCCATGAAGCGGTTGCTGACGTTGACCGACAGGAAGCGCCGCAGCTGCGCGCCGAACGCGCGCAGCATGCTGGTGCGCACGAGGTAAGTCCCCCACACCAGCAGCGCGATGCCGGCGAGGATGTTGAGCAACGTCAGCATGCCGCGCTCAGCGCAGCGCGAGCGCGCGACGCACGGTGGCGAGTGGGGAATCGTTCGAGGTCGGAGCGGAGGACGCGGGACGGAACGGCGATGGAGCAGGAAGACAGCACGGACATGGGGCGATGATACGCCCCAGATGCACCGGTGCGAAGGTCATGTGCCGATTTGCGCTGCGAACGATGGAAGCGGCCGCCGAGCCCATGGCGTCAGTCAGGCATGGCTGCGGGCCGCTGCGCGCGGCGCGACGTCGTCGGGCAGTGCGCGATACCAGTATTCGTAGACCGCTTGAAAGCCGAGCCGCTCATAGAGTCGGCGTGCCGGATTGTCGGTGGCGACCTGCAGATAGGCGACGCGTGCGCCCTGGGCTTGCGCGCAATCGAGATGCGTACGCAGCAGCGCCTCGGCGATACCGCGGCCGCGCCATGCGGCAGCGGTCGCCACCTCGAAGAGTCCGACGTATTCGCCGTCGCGAATGCCTACGGCGCTTGCGATGCACACGCGGTGCGCGGCATCCTCGCCCGCCGCGCTCAGGCTGGCGAAGGCAAAGCGCGCATCGATGTGTGTGGCCGACATCAGCCACCGCGCTGCCAGGCCGCGCATTTCGGCCTCACCATCGCCGCGAAGGCTCGCGACACGGGCGGCCGCGCGCGCGAGGTCAGCCTCCTGCGCCAAGCGCACGTCGCCGCGTGCCGCAGGTGGCGACGGCGCGTCGTTCGGCGCGAGCGCGCGGGCCATGACCAGCGCGGCATCGAAGCGGACGTAGCCCAGTGCGTCGAGGCGCGCATCGAGCTCCGGGTCGCTGACGAAGGGCGTCAGGCGGAACACGCACGGCAGTCCGGCGCCGCGATACGCCTCGCGCGCGTCCGCGAGGTTCACGGCGAACGGGCGCCGCGAAGGGTAGAACGCGTTGATCGCACGTGAGCGCTTGGCGACCCCGGCCGACAGACCCACGCTCCACCCGTCGATCATCACGCCGCGCTCGGGGCGCGACGCGTTTTGCGACACCTCCTCCAGTCGGCACAGATCGAAGAGCTCCGACTTCGCGCGAGCGTGGGCGACGGACATCAGCGCGCCCGCGCGAGTGGATTCGGCGTCGCCTCGCCGATCTTCGTCAACGTGTTGCGATCGGTATGGTGGAAGGGCTCGCTCTGCCCCTCGATGCTGAGCACGGTGTCCTGCGCGTAGCTCCAGCGGCCGTCGTCGTGGATGGTCACCTCGATGCGGAAGGCATCGGTGCGGAAGGCTCGCTCCAGAAACGGATTGGAGCAGATGCCATTGACCGTCGAGCCGCGCCGCGCTTCGAGTTCGAAACGGCGCGCGTCGGCCGTCGCGTGGCCCGTCGCGAGCGCGGTCTGCCCACGCGGGATCGTCAGCGTGTGGATGAGCGTGCCGGTGGCTGGTTCCCACAGCCAGTAACCGACCTGGCTGTGATAGGTCTCGACGTCGTCGGGCTTGGTGATGTGCACGTGGTAGAGCAGGCCGTAGAAGAGCTGCGGCCCGTTCGACTGCGGATCGATCGGTTGCAGCTCGATGCGCTCGACATAGCGCTGCTCGGCGGGCCCGTCGGCCTCGGGCTTCACATCGTGTCCGCGCAACCCCTGCCAGATGCCGGCCATCGGGCGCAGCGGGCCGAGGTTGGCCAGTGTGTCGACGTCGATGTCCTCGCCTTCGCTGAAGATGTCGTCGGGGTAGGTGTGTCCTGCGCCCATGCTGCTTCTCCGTCCCGTGTGCGGCAAGCCCGTAGGCTACCCGATGGCGCGTCGGCGCGCTGCGGCAATGGCAGAGAATACGGACTCGATCCGCCTTTCATTGAAATGACCCCATCGTGTCGCTGGTTCACCTGCAATATGCACTGCCGAAACGGCTGATGACCGAGGCGGCGGGCGCGTTTGCCCGCGCTCGCTGCGGCGCATTGACGACGTTCGCCATTCGCCGTTTCATCCGCCGCTACGGCGTCGCGATGGACGAGGCGTTGCAACCGGATCCGACCGCCTACCCGACCTTCAACGACTTTTTCACGCGGGCTTTGCGCGCCGATGCGCGGCCGCTCGCCGCCACGGAGTTTCTGTGTCCGGTCGACGGCGCGATCAGTCAGCTCGGCGCCATCGAGGCCGGCGAGATCGTGCAGGCGAAGGGCCGGCGCTATACGGTGGCCGAGCTGCTCGGCGCGGATGCGGCGGCTGCCGACTCGTTTCGCGACGGCTCGTTTGCAACGCTCTATCTGAGCCCCAAGGACTATCACCGCATCCACATGCCCTGCGCCGGCACGCTGCGCCGCATGGTGCACGTGCCGGGTGACCTGTTCTCGGTCAATCCCGCCACCGCGCGTGCCGTGCCGCGCCTGTTTGCACGCAACGAGCGCGTGGTCTGCCACTTTGATGGTGAACACGGGCCGTTCGTGCTGGTGCTGGTCGGCGCCACCATCGTCGGCAGCATCGCGACGGTGTGGCATGGGGTCGTCACGCCGCCGCGACGCAGCGCGCCGTTGCGGCTCGACTACCCGGCCGACGGCGCGCAAGCCGTGACGCTCGCGCGTGGGGCCGAAATGGGCCGCTTTCTGCTCGGTTCGACGGTAGTGCTGCTGTGGCCGCGCGGCGTCATCGAGTGGAACGGCGCGTGGCAGCCCGGCGGCTCGATTCGCATGGGCGAGGCCATGGGGCGCTTCGCCGCCGCACCCGACGCGCGTTCGGAGCAGGCATAAGATGCACGTATAATGCATGTTATGGACGCCACCGCCGACAACGCCAATGCCGCGACCGACGCCCGCGCCGCCCCGGAGCAGGCCGATGCCTTGACACAGGCCTTGGCGCAGCCCTATCGCCACGGCTTCGTCACCGAGATCGAATCCGATTCGCTGCCACCGGGGCTCGATGAGGGGGTGATCCGCGAAATTTCGCGCCGCAAACGCGAACCCGAGTTTCTGTTGCGTTGGCGCCTGGCCGCCTTTGAGCGGTGGCAGAAGATGGAGGCGCCCGATTGGGCGTATTTGCGCATCGATCCCGTGGACTTTCAGGCGCTGTCCTATTACTCGGCGCCGAAATCGCACAAGAATGGCCCGAAGAGCATCGACGAGGTCGATCCGAAGCTGCTCGAAACCTACGAAAAGCTCGGTGTTCCCCTGCACGAGCGCGCGCGGCTCGCCGGTGTGGCGGTCGACGCGGTGTTCGATTCGGTCTCGGTCGGAACCACCTTCCGCGAAAAGCTCGCCGAGGTGGGCGTCATTTTCTGCTCGTTCTCGCACGCCGTGCAGAATCACCCGGAGCTCATCGAGCGCTACCTCGGCACGGTCGTGCCGCAGGGAGACAACTTCTACGCGGCACTCAATTCGGCCGTGTTCTCCGATGGCTCCTTCGTCTACGTGCCGGCCGGGGTGCGCTGCCCGATGGAGTTGTCGTCGTACTTCCGCATCAATGCGGCCAACACGGGGCAGTTCGAGCGCACGCTGATCATTGCCGAGCCAGGCAGTCACGTCAGCTACCTCGAGGGCTGCACCGCGCCGCAACGCGACGAAAACCAGCTGCACGCGGCGGTCGTCGAACTGGTTGCGCACGACGATGCCTTCATCAAATATTCGACCGTGCAGAACTGGTATCCCGGCGACGAGAACGGTCGCGGCGGCATCTACAACTTCGTGACCAAGCGCGGTCTCGCCGCCGGACGACGTTCACGCATCGCCTGGACGCAGGTGGAAACCGGCTCCGCCATCACCTGGAAGTATCCGAGCGTCGTGCTGCGCGGTGATGAATCCAACGGCGAGTTCCATTCGATTGCCGTGTCGAACCACTACCAGCAGGCCGATACCGGCACCAAGATGATTCACCTTGGCAAGAATACGACGAGCCGGATCGTCTCCAAGGGCATCAGCGCCGGTCACGCGCAAAACAGCTACCGCGGGCTCGTGCGCATCAACCCCGGTGCCGAGGGCGCGCGCAACCACACACAGTGCGATTCGCTGTTGATCGGCCACCACTGTGGGGCGCACACCTTTCCGTACATCGAATCGACGCGCGGCGACGCCGTGGTCGAACATGAAGCGACGACCACGCGCATATCGGAAGAGCGACTCTTCTATTGCCAGCAGCGGGGGCTCGATGCCCAGGAGGCGACGGCGCTCATCGTCGGCGGCTTCTGCCAGGCCGTTCTCGAAGAACTGCCGATGGAATTTGCGCTCGAAGCGCGCTCGCTGCTTGCGGTGTCACTCGAAGGCGCGGTCGGCTGACACCAGGCGCTCAACGAACGGAACGAGACCATGAACGATACGCAACCCATTCTCGACGTCGACGCGCTGCACGTCGCCATCGGTGAACGCGAAATCCTGCGCGGCGCCACGCTGGCGCTGAGGCCCGGTTCGCTCGCCGTGCTGATGGGCGCCAACGGCAGCGGCAAGAGCACGCTTGGCCTGGCGCTCGCCGGCCACCCCCGCTACCGTGTCGTGGGTGGCGCGGCCCGCCTGGGTGGCGCCGACCTGCTCGCGATGAGTGTCGAAGCGCGTGCGCGGGCCGGACTCTTTCTGTCGTTCCAGGCGCCACCGGATATCCCCGGCGTCAAGAACAACCTCTTCATCCGCACCGCGCTCAACGCGGTTCGCGAATCGCGCGGTGAGGCGCCGCTGGATGCCTATGACTTTCTCGGGCAGGCGCGCGCCGCCGGCAAATCCATCGGACTTCCGGACAGCATGCTGGGGCGGCCCGTCAACGATGGCTTCTCGGGGGGCGAGCGCAAGCGCAACGAGTTGCTGCAGCTCGCGCTGCTCAAACCGAAAGTGGCCGTTCTCGATGAGATCGACTCCGGCATGGACGTCGATGGCGTGCGCGCCGTGGTCGAGCTGATCACCCGCCTGCGCGCCGAGGGCACTGCGTTTCTCATCGTGTCGCACTATCTGCAGATGATCGAGTCGCTTTCTCCGGATGTCGTGTTGCGCCTGGCCGATGGGCGCATCGCGGAACAGGGCGGCATTGCGCTCGCGCACGAGATCGCGCGCACCGGCTACGCACGCGCGGCGCAGGTGGTGGGGGTCTGACCATGGCGGTTGACACGGCCACGGGCGACGCGCTCGCGGCGCGCCACACTCTCGCCACCGGTGGCTGGATCGCCCGCAAGAGCGAGTCCTTTCGCCACCTGCCACCGCCAGCGGTTGACGTCTGGTTGGGTGGAGAGTCCGAGCATGCGACGCTTGCGCATGAGGATGGCTGGCAGTTGGCCACGGTATCGGGTACGCCACCCGACGCCGTCATCGCGCAGCGGCTCGATGCGACCGACCCCGCCGAGCGCGCGACGCTCCTTGCGGGCTGCGACGTGGTCGAAGGCGATGAGGCGGCGGCGTTCGTTTGGGCTCACCGTGCGCTGCTCCGTCGTGGCTTGAGACTCGCGATTGGTGCCGGCGAGAGCTTCGTCAGGCTCGATCGAGTGGCGCTTTGCCGGGTCGAAGCTCCGTTGCTGGTGCTCGACGTGGCGGAGGGCGCGCACTGCGTTCTCCACGAGGCGCATGCGCTCGCGCACGCGGCTGCAACGGTGCAAAATCTGCACGTCCACATCCGTCTTGCCCGTGGTGCTCGCCTGCAGCATCTGCGGCACGTCCCTGCGGCTGCCGACGGGCAGATCGCGCACCACGTGCACGTCACGCTTGCCGAGGATGCGCACTATGCGCAAGCCCTGCTGGCAGTCGGCGGCCGCTATCACTTGCAGCGACATGTCGTTCGCCTCGAAGGTGCGCGTGCGGCAGCTCGCATCGATGGAGTGTTGCTCGCGAGCGGACAGGATGCGATCGAGCAACAAGTGCTCTCCCATCACCGCGCCGCGCATACCAGAAGCGGTGCCGAAGTGCTCGCGCTCGCTGCGGACGCCTCGCGTGTCGTGGGCAACGCCTGGACGCAGATCGCCGAGCGCTGTGATGAGGCTGATGCACGCCAGAAATTGGTCGGCATTCCGGTGTCGGGGCACCCTCGTCTCGTGCTGCGCCCGCATCTGGAAATCCATCACGATCAGGTGCAGGCGGCACACGGCGCGACGGTGGGTTCGTTGCCGGAAGAGGCAATTTTCTTTGCCCGGCAGCGGGGACTCGATGCATCGGCGGCCAAGGCGCTGATCCTCACGGGTATGGCGCGGGCGGCCCTGAGCCGCGGCGTGGACGACGAGGCGCTGCCGGACATGCTGCGGCTCGATGCGGCGCTCGCGGATGCCGTCGGCAGCCACCTCGCGATTGGCGAGGACGCACATGGCTGACTCGGCGATCGATTTCGCGCGCGACTTTCCCGGGCTCGCGCAGGACGTGCATGGCGTGCGACTCGCGTATCTCGATAACGCGGCCACCACGCACATGCCGAACGAGGTGCTCGACGCGGTGCGCGACTTCGAGACGACCAGCCGTGCCAACATCCACCGCGGCGTCCACACGCTGAGCCAGCGCGCGACCGACGCGTTCGATGGCGCGCGTGAGCAGCTCAAGCGTTTCGTCGGCGCCGGTCCCGCGCACGAACTCGTGTTCACGTCGGGCACGACGGAGGCGCTTAACCTGGTTGCACACGGCTTGTCCGACGCGGGGCTTGGGCGCCCCGTACTGGCCGCGGGCGACGAGATCATCGTGACCGCGCTCGAGCATCATGCCAATTTCGTGCCGTGGCAAGCGGCCGCGCGCCGCAGCGGCGCGGTGTTGCGCGTGTTGCGCCCCGATCCCGAAGGACGGCTCCACACCGAAGCTTTGGCGCGACTGCTCGGGCCGCGCACCCGTGTCTTCGCGGTCACGGCGGGGGCCAATGCCAGTGGTGAGCGCCCGCCGTTCGAGGCGTTGCTGAAGATGGCGGCGGACGCGGGCGCGATGACCGTGCTCGATGCCGCGCAGGCGGTTGGCCATGAGGTGCCTGATCTCTCGTCGCTGGCTTGTGATTTCATGGCGTTCTCCGGTCACAAGATGTATGGACCGATGGGCATCGGCGCTCTCGTCGGGCGTCGCGAGAGGCTCGAGCGACTCGCCCCGCTGCGCCTCGGCGGCGACATGGTCGAGTGGGTCACCGAGCAGCACACCACGTTCGCGGAATTGCCTGCGCGACTCGAGGGCGGCACCCCCAACGTGGGCGGTGCCGTCGGTATGGCGGCCGCGGCGAAGTTCATCGAACGCGTCGGGCGTGACACCATCGACGGTCACGTGTGCGCGCTGCGTCGATACGCCGTCGATCGGCTGTCGGAACTGCCCGGGGTGCGCGTGCTGTCGGCTGACTCGCCGCGCACTGCCATTGCGTCGTTCCTCACCGAGGACGCGCATCCGCACGATCTGGGCACACTGCTCGACCACCGCGGCATCGCGGTGCGCACGGGCAATCACTGCGCGCAGCCGCTGCTCGACTGCCTTGGCATCGGGCCGACGACGCGTGCCTCGTTTGCCATCTACAACACGCGCGCCGAGGTCGATCGTCTCGCCGCAGCCGTGGCCGAAGCGTTGCGGGCACTGCGATGAACGAACCGATCGAGGATCTCTATCAGGATTTGGTGCTGGAGCACAAGCGCGCGCCGCGCCATTTCGGCAAGCTGGCGGCGCCGACGCACGAAGCTCGTGGCCGCAACCCGAGTTGTGGCGATGACATCTCGGTGCAACTCCGTATCGCGGAGGGAGAGCTTGCGGAGATCGGATTCGTCGGGCAGGGCTGCGCCATCTGCATCGCCTCCACCTCGATGATGGCGGAGGCGCTCTATGGCAAGCCGTTGGCGGCTGCGGATGCCTTGCGAAATCGCTTTCGTGCGGTGCTGACCGGTGATGGCGACCCGGATGACGCCGCGCTTGGCAAGCTGGTCAGTCTGGCCGGCGTCCGGCGCTACCCCAATCGCATCAAGTGCGCGTTGCTCGGCTGGCATGCCCTGGCGCACGCCATGCAGCAACCGATCGGCGGTACCGCGGCACCCACCATCGAGGAGCCGGAAGCATGAGAGGCACGCGCGAAAACGTGATCATCCGGCGGCCGGTGCAGGTCGAGTTGGTACCGTCCGGCACTCCGGTCGAACTCGAACTCGGAATGATCGGTCAGATCACGCAGGCGTTGGGCGGCAACTATACGCTCGTCATCGATGGTCAGATGGTGCGCCTGAAGGGGAGCGATGCCGACGCCATTGGCAAGGAGCCGCCGCCGGTCGAGGCAGCGGCGTCCGATGACGACGCGGATCTGAAAACGCGGGTGTGGCGCACGCTTGCGACTTGCTACGACCCGGAAATTCCGGTCGACATCGTCGAGCTGGGCCTGATCTACGCACTCCATATCGAGACCTTGGCGGACGGCCGTCACGACATCGATGTGCAGATGACACTGACGGCACCGGGATGCGGCATGGGCGACGTCATCGCCAACGAAGTGGCGGACAAATTGCGTGCGCTCGACGGTGTCGCCGACGTGCGCGTCGATGTGGTGTTCGACCCGCCGTGGGATCGCTCGCGGATGTCGGAGGCGGCACGCTTGACACTCGGGCTTTGAGCGGCAGCCAGCGCGGCTTCAGTTCGCTTCGGTCGGTGGTGTCGCGTCGTAGTCCGGTGGCCCCGCGTGTGCAACGCGGTATTCATCGTTGGCCCAGGCGCCGAGGTCGAGCGTCTTGCAGCGTTGCGAACAAAACGGCCGGAACGGGCTGTCGGCCCCCCAAGGCACGGCCGTTTGGCAGCGAGGACAGGCTACCGTCTTCATTGATACCAACGCGTTGCGACGTGGCGGCTCCGACGTGTGTTCATAGCGTACACAGTGCCAGCCGGAACGGAATGCTGCGCCCCGTGGCGCTGGCGCGGCCACTGGGTTGCGAATGCCCTCCGTGATCGAGGAAGCGGACATTGACCGTGTACTTGTTCGCACTCACCTCAGGCACGACACCAAGGTGAGCGCCAACCGTAACGCGCGCCAGCAAGGGGGGGCGAGCACTGGTCAGGGCGCGATGAAAGTTGCCGTGTGGTGCGATCTCTGTCGTTGTCTGTCCCGTTTCGCGCAACAGGCGCAGCACCAACAGCACCGCTTCCTCCAGTGGCGTCAGCGGGTCGAGCCAGCGCTGCAAGCCATCGCGGCGCTCGTGCTCCGCTTGTTCGAGCCAGCTTTGCAGCATCGGCAGTTCGAAGGCACAGGCGCCACCGGGGCTCGTCGCTCGTTGGCGCACCGTCTGCAACCACTCGCTCTCGCGAAGATGCGCCCCGATCTTCCCGATCTGAGCATGCAAGTCATGGATGACTGCGTCCATGTCGGCAAGGAATTCGGTCAGCGCTTCGCGCGCCACGTCGGGGTGGTCGAGTTGCGCATTCCAGATCGTGCGCTGGCGATCGAGTTCCTGCAGCAAGTCGCTTTTCAGGTCGTTGCGACTGGTCGTGTCGACGATGTCGAAGAGCGTCAACAGAGCGGTTCGATGGTCGATCGCATCGTGGCGCGTGATGAGTGCGCGTGCACGCGAGAAGAGTTCCTCGAGTCGCAGCCACGTCCGCACCCGCTCGCTGAGTGGGCATTCGAAGGTGAGCGTAGAGACGGTCGGATCGCTCACGTGTGCCCCTCGTCGAACGTACGAAAGCGTCGCTGTGCATTGGCGCAAAAGGTCGCGTGCAGCGGCGTGATTTGCCGACCAAGGTTGTCTGGGTCGCCGTTGTTGTCGATGATGAATTGGGTGCGGCGCAGGCGATCGCCGCGCGGCATCTGTGCCGCGATGATTTGGCGCACGGCTTCGGGCGCGATGCCACGCGTGCTGCTGACGCGCGCGACCTGTGTGGCCTCGTCCACGTCCACGACGACGGCGCAGTCGATGCGTGCGACGTGGCCTGCCGCCTCGAACAGCAGCGGCACCATGTGCACGACGTAGGGTGCCGCCCGCGCGGCAGCGCTTTCCAGCGCGCGTTCGCTGGCGCTGCGCACCAGCGGATGCACGATCGCTTCGAGCCGGCGACGCTGAACGGGGTCGGCGAACACCTGCTCGCGCAGCTTCGCGCGATCGAGAGCACCTGCCTGAACGGTGCCGGGGAACGCCCGGTCGATTGCCGCGATGGCAACGCCGTGTGGTGCGGTGACTTCGTGCGCCAGTGCATCGGCGTCGATGACGAACGCGCCGAGAGCGGCAAAGTGTGTGGCGGCACTCGACTTTCCGGAGCCGATGCCACCCGTGAGACCGACGACGAACGGGCGAGCCTCGTCCCTTGCGGAGCGCGTCAGATCCATTGGCGCAACTGGGGACCGAAGAACAGCGTGATGACGCCGGCGATGGCCAGATACGGGCCGAAGGCGATCGCGGTGTGCCGCCCCTTGCGCTGCACGACGAGGATCGCGATGCCGAGGATCGCGCCGACCACGGAGGACACGAGCAGCAACAGCGGCAGCGCTTGCCATCCGAACCACGCTCCGAGCGCAGCGAGGAGCTTGAAGTCGCCGTATCCCATGCCCTCGCGGCCGGTGACGAGTTTGAACAGCCAGTACACGCTCCAGAGCACGAGGTAGCCGGCCGCTGCGCCGATCACGGCGTCCGGCAAGCGGGCGAACATGGCACCAAGGTTCACGAGCAGGCCGAGCCAGAGCAACGGCAACGTCAACTGATCGGGCAGCAGTTGCGTGTCGAGATCGATGCCTGTCAGCGCCACCAGAGTGGCGCAGAACGCCATGGCGGCGATGGCCGCCGCACCGGGCCCGAATTGCCAGGCGCAGCCGACGAAAAGCGCCGCAGTCAGGGCCTCGATGAGCGGGTAACGAATCGCGATGGTGCCGCGACAGGCGCTGCAACGCCCGCGCAACGCAAGCCACGAGATGATCGGAATGTTCTCGAAGGCGCCGATCGCGTGGCCGCAATGAGGGCAGCGCGAGCGCGGCACCAGCAGATTGAAGCGCTCCCGCTGCGCTGGCTCCTTGTCCTGCGCGTCGGCAAGTTCGTCCTGCCATGCATGCTCCATCATGATGGGCAGGCGATGAATGACGACGTTGAGAAAGCTGCCGACCAGCGCGCCCAGCACGCCCGCGGCGCACAGGAACAAGATCGGTTGCTGCGTGAACAGTTCCTGCAAGCGTTCGCCCCGAAGCTATACGACCTGGCCCAGCTTGAAGATGGGCAGATACATGGCGACGACGATCGTTCCGATGACGACACCCAGAAAGACGATCATGATCGGCTCGATCAGCGAGGAGAGAGCGCTGACCGCGTCGTCGACTTCCCGCTCGTAGAAGTCGGCGACTTTCGACAGCATGCTGTCGAGCGCACCGGTTTCCTCGCCGATGCGCGTCATCTGCAGCGCCATCGTCGGAAATACTGCGGTGTCCTCCATCGCCACGGTGAGCGCGGTGCCGGTGGATACATTGTTCTGGATGCGCTTCGTGGCGTCGGCGAAGACCTGATTGCCTGACGCGCCACCAACGGCCGTCAACGCATCCACCAGCGGGACACCCGCGGCGAACATGGTCGCCAACGTCCGTGTCCAGCGCGCCACGGCCGCCTTTTCCAGAATTTCGCCGAGCACCGGAAGTTTGAGGGAAATGCGATCCACCCACCGCTTGATGCCCGGGAAGCGTTTCCAGAGGTACGCCAGCAGCATGAACGCGGCAACGGGAACCAGCACGACGATGTACCAGAACTGCACGAACCAGTCGGACATCGCGACCACGACGTTGGTCAGCCAAGGCAAATCGGCGCCGAAACTGGAGAACACCTGCTTGAACGAAGGAATCACGAACCACATGATGATGGAGACGACCACCACCGCGATGACGATGACGATCGCGGGATAGAAGAGCGCGCTTTTGATCTTGCCCTTCAGGGCGAGAATCTTTTCCTTGTAGGTTGCGAGTCGATCGAGGATGGAGTCGAGAATACCGGCTTGCTCGCCGGCGCCAACCAGGTTGCAGTAGAGCTCGTCGAACTGCACCGGATGCCGCCGGAACGATGTCGACAACGAGTTGCCGGACTCGATGTCAGCCTTCACTTCGAGCAGCAGGCGTGAAAGGCGGTTGTTGCCGGTGCTGCGTGCTGCAATGTCGAACGCCTGCAGCAGCGGCACGCCGGCCCGCGTCATGGTCGCCAGTTGCCGCGTGAAGAGCGCGATCTCCTTCTCCTTGACGCTGCCTCCGCCTTTGAACGATTGCTTCTTGATCTTGTCGACCTTGAAGCCTTGACGGCGCAGCGCGTTGGAGACGACGGCCTCCGATGCGGCGCGCATCTCGCCGCGCACCTTCTTGCCGGCGCGATCGGTGCCTTCCCACGTATACAGGTTGGCCTTAACTTCCGAGCGCGTCGGGCGGACATTCCGGGCCGGGGTTTGCGCGGCGGCTGCCATAAATCAGTTCCTCTTCATCGTTGCTCGGGCACGGTTCGCTCGATCAGGCATTGGTGACTGCCTCGATCTCCTCCAGCGATGTGATGCCCTGTTTCACTTTGAGCAGTCCGGATTCTCGCAGGTTGCGTACCCCTTCGCGTTTGGCCTGCGCGGCAATGTCAAGCGTGTTGCCATTGCTCATGATGATCCGTTGCGTCTCTTCACTGATCGGCATGACTTCATAGATGCCGACCCGTCCCTTGTATCCCGAGCCTTTGCAGATATCGCACCCGACCGGTCGGTAGGGTGCCCAGGTGCCGTCGATGTCAGACTCTTTGAAGCCAGCCGTGAGCAGCACTTCGACGGGAATGTCGGCGGGTTGCTTGCATGCGACACAAAGCCTTCGCGCAAGGCGCTGCGCCGTGATCAGCAGCACGCTCGAGGCGATGTTGAACGCGGCGACCCCCATGTTCGAGAGTCGTACCAGAGTCGCGGGTGCGTCATTGGTGTGCAGCGTCGACAGCACGAGGTGCCCCGTCTGCGCCGCTTTGATCGCGATCTCCGCCGTCTCGAGATCACGAATCTCACCCACCATGATGATGTCAGGGTCCTGCCGCAGGAAGGACTTCAGCGCCGCAGCGAAGGTGAGGCCGGCCTTGTCGTTGACGTTGACCTGGTTGACGCCGGGCAGGTTGATCTCGGCAGGATCTTCCGCGGTCGAGATGTTGATGCCCGGCTTGTTGAGCAACCCCAGGCAGGTGTAGAGCGAAATCGTCTTGCCGGACCCCGTCGGGCCGGTGACGAGAATCATGCCGTAGGGGCGGCCGATCGCGGCGAGCAACGCCTCTTTCTGGTCGGGATCGTAGCCGAGAGCGTCGATGCCGAGCATGGCGTTCGACGAGTCGAGAATACGCATCACGATCTTCTCGCCATAGAGCGTCGGCAGGGTGCTGACACGGAAGTCAATCGACCGGTTCTTGGTCAATTGCAGCTTCATGCGACCGTCCTGCGGGATGCGTTTCTCCGAAATGTCGAGTTTCGAGATCACCTTGATGCGCGAGGCGATCTTGTCCTTGATCACCAGGGGCGGTTTGGCCACTTCCACCAAAACCCCATCGAGACGGTAGCGGATGCGATAGAACTTCTCGTAGGGCTCGAAGTGGATGTCGGAGACGCTCGAGTTGATGGCGTCGATCAGGATTTTCTGGATATAGCGGACAACCGGCGCGTCGTCGACGTCTCCGCTTTCTTCTTCCTGTGGCTGCCCGTCGTCAGCCTTGATGTCGAGGTCGATATCGTCGCCGACATCGAGCGAGGCGAGGGTCTTGTCGTTGCGTTCCGCAACGGTTGCGATGGCTCGTGCGAGCTTGTCGTCCTCGACGACGATCGGCTCGGCGATCAGGCTGGTCTTGAAGCGGAACTCTTCCAGCGCCTGCAGGTTGGTCGGGTCGGATACCGCGACGAACAGTCGGTTGCCACGCTTGTGCAGCGGCAGCGCCCGACGCGCGGCGATGAGCTTGACGTCGATCCAATCCTGATGAATGGTCGTCGTGTCGAACGCCGAGAGATCGAAGAGCGGCACCCCGAAGGTGTGCGCCGCGAACTCCGCGAGCTTGGTGGCGGTAATCCGCTTTGAACTGATCAATTCCTCGACAAAACTGACCGAGGTTGCGTTGGCGTGCGTTTGCACCTGCTCGGCGTCTTGCTGGCGCAGCAGGTCGTGTTGGACGAGCGCGCGCCCAAGCCCGGACAGCAATATGGAGGCGGACGAAGTAGCCACGGGTCAACGCAAATTCAGGTAAGTTCGTCAGTGTGCCGCGCAAGCACTTGGTTGTAAAGAGGATTTTGCCCTATTGTGGGGCGACTGTCGCAAAACGCCTCGGTTCCGAGGGTTGCCTAAAATTGCAGGTCAATCACCGTCGGGCCAGCGGCCCGCCCCATGTCATGTCGAATCAGCTCACCGAACGCTTTCATCGCTTGGTCAAGACCGTTCGCGGCGAGGCGCGTCTGACCGAGACCAATATTCAGGACGCCCTGCGCGAGGTGCGCCTGGCGCTGATCGAAGCCGACGTGGCACTGCCGGTGGTCAAGGCCTTCGTCGAGCGCGTGAAGCTGGCGGCGCTCGGCGCGGAGGTCGCCACGTCGCTGACACCCGGCCAGGCGTTTGTCGGCATCGTGCACCGCGAGCTGGTCGCTCTCATGAGCCCGCCCCCGGGCCAGGACCCCGCGAAAGCGGGCGGCCTCAACCTTGCCGTCACACCGCCGGCGGTGATCCTGCTGGCCGGCCTGCAGGGCGCCGGGAAAACGACGACGGCTGGCAAGCTGGCGCTGAAGCTGCGAACCGAGCAAAAAAAGAAAGTGCTGCTGGTGCCGTGCGACGTGTACCGCCCGGCCGCCACCGAGCAATTGAAGACGCTGGCGGGGCAGGTCGAGGTGGACTGCTACGCGCCGGAGGCTGCCGCCAGCACCAACCCGGTGGCGATTGCGGCGCAGGCGATCGACTGGGCGCGGCCGCGCTACTACGACGTGGTGATCGTCGATACCGCGGGTCGTCTTGCCATCGATGAGGCGATGATGGCCGAGGCCGCCGCCATCAGCGCGGCGGTCAAGCCGGCCGAAACGCTGTTCGTCGTCGACGCCATGCTCGGCCAGGACGCGGTCAACACGGCCAAGGCCTTCAATGAACGCTTGACGCTGACCGGCGTCATCCTCACCAAACTCGACGGCGACTCGCGCGGCGGCGCGGCGCTCTCGGTGCGCGAAATCACGGGCGTGCCGATCAAATTCGCGGGCGTCAGCGAGAAGCTCGACGGCCTGGAAACCTTCCGCGCCGAACAGATGGCCGGCCGCATCCTCGGCATGGGCGACGTCGTCTCGCTCGTGGAGGCGACAGCCAAAGCGGTCGACATGGAAGCGGCGCAGAAACTCGCCGCCAAGGTCAAGAGCGGCAAGGGCTTCGACCTTGAAGACTTCAAGGCGCAGATCGGACAGATGAAGAAGATGGGCGGCCTCTCGGGCCTGCTCGACAAAATGCCGCTCGAATTGCAGCAGGCGGCCGCCAGGTCCGGTGGTGTCGACGAAAAGCAGGTCGCGCGCATGGAGGGCATCATCAATTCGATGACGCCGCTGGAGCGGCGAAAGCCGGATCTCATCAAGGCCTCGCGCAAGCGCCGCATCGCCGCAGGCGCCGGCGTGCATGTGCAAGAGGTCAACCGGCTGCTCAATCAATTCGAGCAGACGCAGACGATGATGAAGAAGTTTTCTCAGGGCGGCATGGGCAAGCTCATGCGCGGACTGGGCGGTTTGCCTGGCATGAAGGGGCGGATTCCTGGCATGCGCTGACCGGGGTGGATCGCTTATTCGTCTACGACTCGTTGCTTATGACGTTTGACGCTACTCGATAGAGGTCGGGCCGCGGGAGACTACCCCGCTACACCGTTGCTCACCACGTTCATGCATCGTCCCGTCTCGGCTATCCCGCAATCCCACCCACACGCGCGCGCGTTTCCTCCCGGCAAGGTCTACCTGATCGGCGCCGGCCCCGGTGACGTGGATCTGTTGACACTGAAAGCCGCGCGCTTGATCGAGCAGGCGGAGGTCGTGCTCGTCGATGACTTGGTAGGCGCCGATGTGCTGGCGCTATGCCCCGCCGCCCGCGTGATCGCGGTGGGAAAGCGCGGCGGTGCGCGCAGCACGTCCCAACACTTCATCGATCGCCTTCTGGTGCGCGAGGCACGGGCGGGGCGCCGTGTCGTGCGACTGAAAGGGGGTGATGTCTCGCTGTTCGGTCGCGCGGCAGAGGAGATCGCCGCGCTTCAGGCCGCAGCGATCGACTTCGAAGTCGTCCCCGGTGTCACGGCCGGCTTGGCAGCGGCCGCCGCCGCACAATGCTCGCTCACCCATCGCCAACACGCGCATGGGGTCGCCTTCATCACGGCGCAGGGCAGCGACGGGGTCGACGTGGCGTGGCCTGCGCTTGCCGCCGTCGCGCGCGATGCGCTGACGCTCGTGGTCTACATGGCGGTGGCGCGCGTCACCGCGTTGCGCGAATCCCTGTTGGCGGGCGGTTTGCCCGGCCACACTCCGGTACTGGCGGTGGAGAACGCGTCGCGCCCCGATCAGCGAATCGTCGCCACCCATCTGGCCGCCATGGCCGATGACTTCGCCGCGCGGCGCCTGCTCAGTCCGGCCGTGTTGCTGATCGGCGGCGCCATGAAGGCGTATGCGAACCCTGTGCTGGCAGCGGCGGCCGCCGCCGAGGCGACGGGGTGACCACTTCGGTCGCGCGGAGCAGCGTGAAACGCCGAAACGCGCTACGCTCGCGCCTTCCGCACCGCGGGTGAGCGCAGGGTTTTCGCGAGTGAGCAACACGGCCATTCTCTTCATCGCGCACGGGTCGCGCGACGCCAATTGGCGGCGTCCGCTCGACGCCATCGTCGACGATTTCCGTGGCATGCACGCCGCCAAGCTTGCCGCGCTGGCGTTCCTCGAATTCATGACACCGGACGTCGCGACCGCAGCGCGCGAACTTGTGGCGCAGGGCGCGACGCGCATCCGTGTCGTCTCGCTGTTTCTCGCCGAAGGTGGGCATATCCGGCGCGACGTCGCGGCGCTGGTCGAGGCCGCGCGCGCCGCGCATCCGGGCGTCGCGTTCAGCGTCTCTCCGCCGCTGGGCGAAATCGACTCGATCCGCTCGGCGATTTCGAGCTGGGTGGCGACTCAGCTATGACTCAGGCGTCGCGCCAGCGCTCGCATGCGCGGGGCAAACGCCGGCATGGCGCGGCGATGCCCGACTAGAATCAAGCGTTCTGGAGGCGTGGCCGAGCGGTTTAAGGCACCGGTCTTGAAAACCGGCGATAGCGCAAGCTATCCGTGAGTTCGAATCTCACCGCCTCCGCCAAGAACCGCATCCAGATGCGGGTTGCGGCCCGATCAGGCGATCTACCTGCCAACCGATCCGCCTTTATGCTGTGCGATCGAAATGGCATCTCGGGCGGTGTTGCATCGATCTGCAATTCCCGTTCGCCACCCGCCGACGAACGTTGGCGTGCGGGTGATGAGTGCCTCGCGAATCGTTGCACCAAGCCCGGCGCGCGCGGCATGAATACGGAACCCGGATTCAGCGGTGATTCGGTCTGACCGACAGCGACCCGTTCGAACCGGTAACCGCGCTGATGAATCGATGCGCACCTCGCCGTGCAACGGATTGGCGTGAATTGCATTACCGTCGCGCCCGGCTTTGCGGCTTCGTCGCGCACTAGCGATTCGGCGCGGTCATCGGCAAATGCCGTCAGCGCCGAAACCGCTGCGATCGAGAACGCCAGCACGGTGGTGCCCACCCTGTTTCATCAAATTGCTCATGAGTTTCCCGGCGTTCTCGATGACGGTACGTTGCGGTAGCGGTGATTTAG